>JAJCXO010000239.1 GCA_029263395.1 Acidobacteriota bacterium
CTGGAACGGTGTGCTGATCGCGGCCAAGACACCGATCACCGACGTTCACCGAGGCCTCCCTGCCGACGAAGGGCAGGCGCGTGCAATTGCTGCCACGGTCGACGGTATCCGCCTGATCAACCTCTACTGCCCCCAAGGCCAAGCGGTCGATTCACCCAAGTTCCCCTACAAGCTGGCGTTCTTCGACAGCCTACGCGCCTGGCTCGACGAAGAGGCCAACCCCACGGAATCACTGGTTGTGCTCGGTGATCTCAACGTCGCACCGCGGCCCGAGGACGTCTGGTCGGTCGAGGCAATTGCCGGCATCCCGTCCTACCATCCCGACGAACACGAGCGCTGGGCTCGGTTGCTGGAGTTTGGCCTCCACGACCCGGTGGCGCCGCGGATCGCCCCCGGCACCTTCACCTATTGGGACTACCGTGGCGGCGCCTTCCACCGCAACATCGGCATGCGTATCGACCACATCCTAGTGACCGAACCACTCTTGCCACGGGTCACCGCGGCTTTTGTCGGTCGTGACTGGCGCAAGAAAACACAAGGACTGACAGCCTCAGACCACGCGCCGGTCAATCTCGATCTAGACTGACGCTGGCAGCGTTCTCACCCTCAACGGGTTGCGGGGGTACCCTGCCTCTGAAGATCTCTGCTCTCGAAGATGTCGTTGAGCAAGGCACCGAGGCGATAACCGCCGAGCGCCACACGACGGCGTGCGATGTGCTGCGCACGGGCCACATATTCTGGGCTTGGCTTCCCGCCTTCGACGATGTCCGAGTAGGCCGCATCAATGGCGAGTTGGAGACTCTCTCGAGCCCACGCAGAAGGTTGGCTCTCGTGCCAATGGGGAAGGCTAGCCTTCGGTACTTGTTCTTTGACCTCATCGGTGAGCTGGCGAATCAACGGTTGCCAATCACCTTCGTCAACGACCGGGAAAAGTCCCGCTACATCGTCCCAGAAGGCGTGGAGATTGCTGCGCTCGTGATCGAGTGAAAAATCGTTACCGCCCCGGTCCCCCTCAGGCCGAGCCGCCGTGAATTGTGTGGCACAGTGCATCGGCTGGTGAATATCTCCCACAAAGTGCAGCAAAAAATGCAGCATCAGCGCTTTCGATAGGTCACCCGCTGCACCCCGCAGGGTTGTGACGGCCTGCTCGATCGCCCACACGACATTGCTTGCTCGGGGCGCTGGGACCTCACCTACACCCTCTGCCTTCACCGCCAGGTTGGTGTAATGCCAATGATCGAACACCCGGACGTCCTGGCGTTTCAGATCATCCGCCCATAACGAGGCGGTCACGGCATGTTTGCGAACCGGGGTCTTGCTAGCGGGTCCAATTCCAGTGAGACCTGCATCCACAAGACCCGCTTCATCAAGACCCGTTTCGACCAGCACCGCCACCAAACGATCAACTTCGCGCCGTGCCGAGTCGGTCAATTCGTCATAAGCGATTTGGGCCGTGATCATATGACCAGCTGAGTGCCAGGCCTCAACCGGCGTCGAGAGCATGACAGCCCCCAAAACGCAGACCAAGTTCGTGATCCGCCGCAACCGAGGTCGCCGTAGGTTCTTGGACATCGTCATCTCGAGCACCCTCAGACGCAGAGTCTTCCCGTTCGAGTCTAGATCCACAATCAAACGTTGGAGCTGGGACGCAGTGGCATTTTAACAGGTAGCATCATCACCATGGACGGGCCAACCCTCGACATCCACACCAGCAACCGGCTCGACGTTCTGGCTGAACATCTTGCAGGCACCTTGGCGGCCGAGCCTCTGCCACCTCTGGAGAAGGATGTCATCGTTGTGCAGAGCCAGGGTATGCACCGTTGGACTGCGTTACAACTCGCCGATCGGCTGGACATCGCCGCCAGCATGGAGATGCCTTTTCCCGGCCCCTTTTGCCATCAGCTGGCCGACCGCCTGCTGGCTGGTGACGAGGCAGAGTCGAGCCGCGGCGTCCTCGATCCGCCCCCTTCGCTGTTTGATCGTGACCTGTTGACGTGGAGGATCTTCGAGCACCTGCCGGACGCCATCCACCTGCGGTCTGAACGCACCCAGAGCTCACCCTACCTCGAGGACGACCCCAACCAGGTCAAGCGGTATCAGCTGTCCTCACGACTCGCCAGCCTGTTTGAGGACTATCAGCTCTTCCGCCCCGAAATGATGCTGGCTTGGCAGGCGGCCCAAGAGCCACCGACAGCTTCCAGGACTCTGGCCAATGAGCCACGTGAGATCTCGCCAGAAGTGGTTTGGCAAGCCAGCCTGTGGCGAGCTCTGACTCGAGATCCAACCAGCCCACGTGGCGCCGATCAGGGTCTCCAAGAGCAGCCCCTCGCTCGACGATTCACCCGGCTGCTCGACCTCCTACGCCACGCTGAGACGAAACCATCGGGCCTGCCGCGACGCCTGAGTGTTTTTGGGGTCAGCACCCTGCCGCCAATTTTCATCGACGTGGCCGTCGCCATGGCCCGCTTCGTGCCGGTTCGTATCTACTTCACCAGCCCGACCTACCATTATTGGGGCGACTTACGGTCAGAACGTGAAACCGCCCGGATCCGACGCCGCATGAGGGCCAGCGGACAACCCGTTAAGGAAGATCACTTCGAACACGGCCATACGTTGCTCGCCGGCTTGGGACGCCAGGGCCGGGAGTTCTTCAATCTCTTGCAGGCGGCCGATAGCGAGGGTGCCGCCTGGCACGAACTCGACTTTGTCGACCCGGGAGAAGACTGTCTGCTGCATGCGGTCCAGTCCGATGTACTGCACCTGGCCGACCCTGGAATCGACGGCCAGCCACCGCGCCCACTGCGTGCCGACGACAACTCCTTGACGATCCATGCTTGCCACTCACCGCGGCGCGAGATGGAAGTCCTCAGAGACCAATTGCTCGACGCCTTCGAGCACGATCCAACGTTACGCCCCGCCGACATCCTGGTCATGGTGCCGAACATCGAAGACTACAGTCCCTACATTGAAGCCATCTTCGGTGTCGAATGGGAAGCGACACCGAGGCTGCCGTTCTCGATTGCCGATCGTCATACCTCTCAGGAACGACCACCCGCCGACACCGTGTTGCGGATCCTCGACCTGGTGACCAGCCGTCTGCTGCCCAACGACGTGCTCGATCTGCTGGACACACCGGCCATCTGCCGCAAATTCGACATCACTCACGGTGATGTTCCGGTGTTGCGGCAGTGGATCGGGGACGCGCAGATCCGTTGGGGAATGGACGGCGAGCAACGCCAGGCTGAGTTTGCTCTGCCACCCAACGACGCCAACTCGTGGCGCGCCGGCCTTGACCGATTGATCATGGGTTACGCCGCGGGCGATCCAGGGGAGTTGGTTGGAGGCATCGCACCGTTTGCTGGCGAAACCGCCGGCAACACAGCGCTGCTCGGCCAACTCAGTAACTTCATCGACACGCTCTTTCATCACCTCCGCCTGCTGCGCGAGCCGCGACCACCCGACGCTTGGACCCGTGCCCTCGGCGCCGTCCTCGACGATCTCTACCAACCCGACACCGAAACCGAAGAGAGTGCCCTCGAGCTGGTCCGCGACGCTCTCGAAGGCTTCTCCCAGGCCCACGAGCTCGGGGGTTTAGACACGCCGCTGACCCTCGAAGTGGTACGGGCTCATCTCGGCCGCTGCTTGGAAGCCAGCGGTTTTGCCACCGGCTTCATCAACGGCCGCATCACGTTCTGCGCCCTCAAACCGATGCGCAGCATCCCCTTCAAAGTCATCGCGATTGCCGGTTTGGAGGAGGGCGCTTTTCCACGTCGCGACACCCGACACAGCTTCGATCTCATGGCTCGCGACCCTCGACCCGGCGACCGCTCCCTGCGCGAGGACGACCGTTACCTCTTCCTGGAGACCCTCTTGTCTGCCAGCCAACGGCTGATTCTCACCTACGAAGGCAGATCCCAGAAAGACAATCGACCGCGGGCTCCCTCGGTGATCCTGAGCGAGCTCCTCGACTATCTCGAACGCGCCTTCGTCACCACCGACTACCCGTCGGTGCGCGATGCCTTGGTCGTCGAACATCGCTTACACCCCTTCAGCCCGGACTACTACGACACCGACCGTGCACCTCGCCACTTCAGTTATGCCCGGGACAACTATCGCGCCAGTCAGAGTTACCGCGCCAGCCAGAGTGATCCGAACGCCCCCGGCGCAGCCGATCTGAGCCCGTTCTTGGAAGACGAGGCGCCAGCCACCTTTCCGCGCCGGGTATCCGACGACGCGCCAGCGCGGTTGGAGATCGAACTCTACGAGCTGACCGAACATTGGCTCAACCCTTGCCGCCACTACTGCCGGAAAGAGCTCCAGCTCACCTTCGACTACGGCTCGCGCCCCCTCGCCGAAGCCGAGCCGTTCACCGTCGACTTTCTCGAGCGTTATCAAATCAACCAGTGGCTGCTCGCTCGCCGCCTGGCCTCAGCCGCCGGTGGCGACGAGGAGTTGGCGTTGTTGCGCGGCCGCGGTGACCTGCCCCTCGCCCACCTCGGCAAAGCACACTACGGGCAACTCGAACACCAGGTCGAAGGCTTCGTCACCACCCTTCCCGCCTTCAACCCCTGCGATCCCATCCTGCTCGTGCTGCAAGGCAATGGCTGGCGACTGCACGGCCGACTCGAAAACCTCACCGACGTCGGGGTTTTGCGTTTCCGTTGTGCCAACCTCAAACCCAAAGACCTGCTCCGAGCTTGGATCGCCCACGTCGCCATGAGTGCCTGGGAAGCCCAACATCCCGGTAGTCTGACACCCACCACGCAAGTGATCGGCACCGATCGCAGCATCCATTTTCGCGCTTTGCCTGAGGCCTCGTCACTCCTCGAGCGTCTGATTGCAGGTTACATCCGCGGCCGCGAGCGCCCGTTGCCGGTGTTCGAACATGCGTCCCATGCCTACATCGAGCAGCGACGACGGTTGGAGGACCCCAAGAGCAGGTCCCGAACCCCTGCTCTCGAAGCCGCCCGTCGCGCCTGGATTGGTGAACGCTTCGGCGGTGATCAACGGGACCCTTATGTTGCCCTTTGCTTCCGCGATCTCGAGCCACTGGCCGAAGACGACTTCGTCACCTGGGCCGAGCAGCTCTGGGAGCCGCTGCTGGCCCATGCCGAAGAGCTCGATCGCTGAGCGATCAGCTCACCGAGCGCGCCACCTTCTTGTTCTTCCAATTCAAGTCATACCCCAAGGTGAAGTGCTGCGCTTCGGTGCCAAACTCGTTGTACTTCCAGTTCAGGAAGATATTCTCGAACACGATCACGCCAACCTCCCACGTTGCAGCCAGGCCTCCGACATGGGGATCCAGGGGTGCAAAGTCTGTCGCGGTGTACCGCGCGCCAGCACCAAACTCGAGGGTGGCAAACGACAGTGCCGGCCAGCGCAGATGTACGCCACTACTAACGTGGTGTTTGAAATCGATGGCACTGTAGAGCTCACCGTAGGTGGTGAACGAGAGTTGGCGCAAGATCGGTAGAGGGCGATGGAATCGCAACCGCAGGGTCGGATGGAAGCGACTCGACTCGACATAAGGCAAGTCGACTTCTTCGCTACCGATCAAGCCGTGCAGCGCATTCTGGGCACTTTGCCCGAGCAACCCTTCACCAACATGGACCACTCCGACTTGGACCTGAGACCGCCAGACGCCGAGTGACGGCAGCTCACGTTCAACGCTCAGGTAAGTTTCGTCGAAACGTAAATCGTTGTCACGGTCGGTGAACACATTCTCACCGAAGCTGAATCGATAGGCCCCACGATCGATCTCGAGCGCCAGGGCACCGGTGTAGAGATCGTCCTCGACACGATTGGAAGCCGTAAAGTCATTGCCAAAAACCAGCCGAAGATCAGAACCGACGGCCGGCGTTGCCTGCCATGGGACGAGAGTTATCAACGTCAGAGCGGCCAGAAACACCGCCTTGAAGGAACTAGCCAGCCGCAGGCGCCGGTTAGAACCGGCCGCTCGGCCGGATAAAGGGTCGCGTGAAGAGCTTGTGCTCGACGGGCGTTTCATATCGGAACAGAACATTAGAAGTCTCCCACTTCTCGGACGCATTGAGTAGTTTTGGGAGTCGGGCTCGACTGCCGAGGCCGGCTCCGGGGAGTTAGTGCGAGAAACAGTGAAACCCTTACAGCCAATCTTGCAAAAGATCAGAAAACCTCACGAATCGATCACAGAACCCTCCCAGGCGAACCCACGTACTACCAGTCGTTATGACTAGAGCATCTGCCGAACCCGATCTTCCCCTGACGGACCCTGAGCTGCCGGCCCGGATCCGGGAACGCGACCCCGACGCGCTCAGCGCCGTGGTCCAGACCTACTTGCCACAGGTCCTCCGAGCGGCACGTGGCGCTGGCCTGACCGAGACGCAGGCTGACGACGTCGCGCAGGCCACCTTTACCACCTTCATCGATACAGCCCCCCGCTTCGAGGGTCGCTCGCATGTTCGGACTTGGCTGTTCGGCATCTTGTATCGCAAACTCGCCGAAGGTCGACGCCAGCTCGGCCGCGATCGTCAATACGACGACATCGACGAAGTGGTCGAAGGTCGATTCAATGCCGCCGGCAGGTGGAGTGAGCCGCCACGCCCACCCGACGCCGAGTTTGAGAGCCGCGAGACCCGCGGCCAGATCGACGATTGTCTCGAAGCTTCACCGCTCCAACAGCGCCTGGCGTTCACCCTGCGTGAAGTCGAGGGGCTTTCGACTTCCGAGATCTGTAATATCCTGGGGGTCTCCAGCACTAACTTGGGGGTGATGCTCTATCGCATCCGCAACCGACTCCGGGAATGCCTCGAGTCCAAGGACGTCCGAGGCCCTGTGTCATGATGACTTGCCAACAGTTGACCACCGCTATCGCCAGCGACAAACTATCCACTCTCGGATGGCGCCAACGGCTCACGGTCAAACTCCACCTCCTGGTATGCAAACATTGCCGCTGTTATCAACGACAGATCGCCGCGATCGGAGAGTCCGTGCGGAGTCGCTCCTGCGAGGCACCCACGCCGTGTCGCGATCTCGAAGCGAGCCTTTTGCAAAAATGTCGCGATTGCCCACCGCAGACCGACTGCGCCGACTGAGCCCTCAGTGACCGTAACCGGCGAAGCTTCGCCATGAGCAGCGTCTTCGACCTCCAATCGACGCCGATCGAAGACGGCGTGACGCTGATCGAAGCCAGTGCCGGCACCGGCAAAACCTACTGCCTTACCGGTCTGGTTCTGCGGCTGCTGCTTGAGCGCCGGGTCAGCGATGTCAGTGAGTTGCTGGTGGTGACGTTCACCCACGCCGCCACCCAGGAACTGGTGGAACGCATCCGCACCGCATTACGCGACACCTGTCAGCTTTTGGCTGGCGAAGGGTCCGCCGAAGACGCGTTCCTCCAACACCTTGCAGACCGCTACCGTCACGACCCAGAGAACCACCGACTGCTGCGCGAGGCACTGCTGCGCTTCGACGATCTCACGGTGTCGACCATCCACGGCTTCTGCAGCCGAGTGCTCGACGAAAGCGCTTTCGAAAGCGGTATGCCGTTCGAAGCCGAGTTGCTCGAAAACGACGCTCCGATGTTGCAACAGGCGGCGCGGGATGTGTGGCGTCGCCTGCTCTACCCAGCCCCAGAAATTGTTGCTGCGGTGGCGTCAGAGGAAGGCTGGGTGCCGGAGACGTTTCTGGGCGACTATCAACTCTGGCGCCGGCACCCCAACACCGAAATCGTGCCGCGGGCGGCACATCTCGACACCGCTACCGCACGCCTCGAGGAGACGCATCGATCCCTGGCCGCCACGTGGAACCTCGACGCCGCCCACCAGCTGCTGACCCGACGTCGCTTTCGCAGGGGCTCGTTCTTCGATCGTCTCGAGCTCTCCCAAGGCCTGCTCGATGCCGAGACGTTTTGTCGCCACGGACTGGCCGCGGGACTGCGAGCGGTCAAAGAGCTCACCCGTCCACGCTTGGCGTCGACGTTATTCAAGAAAGATCAGCGCGGGGTGCTCGACCACCCCTTGATTGCTGCGATCACCACCTTCGTCGAAGCCATCGAACACTTGCGCCATGCCCTGCGCTGTCGCTTCATCAAAGATGTCGACGCTCTCTTCGACCGTCAGAAACGCGAATCCCACACCCTGACCTACGACGATCTCCTCAGCCGCCTGCGCGACGCCCTCGCCGACCCGCGCCGCGGTCGACTCTTGACCCAGGTGGTGCAACAAACCTATCGAGCGGCGCTGATCGACGAATTCCAAGACACCGACCTGATCCAATACGACATCTTCCGGCGACTCTTCCGGCAGGGGCCGATGGTCCTCATCGGCGACCCCAAACAGGCGATCTACCGTTTCCGGGGTGCTGATGTTTTCGCCTACCTGGCGGCCAAACACGATGCCGACCGGTGTTACACCTTGGAACGCAACTGGCGGACCGTCGAACCTTTGGTAGAAGCGGTCAACGCCATCTTCCATCGGATCCGGCGACCGTTCATTTTCGAACGCATCACCTTCGAACCCGCGGTGGCGGCGCTGACCGACGAGGCCACCATCACCGGCGATGCCAACGAGACCAGCCGCCCTCCCCTGCAATGGCTGTGGCTGCCCACCGTCAAGAATCGCGACGAAGCCAGGGCGACGATTCGGCAGACCATCACCGCGGAGGTGGTCCGCCTCCTCGCGGGCGATACCCAACTCGGCGACCGTCAGCTCACCCCCGACGACATCGCCATTTTGGTGCGTACCAACGCCCAAGCGATCGAGCTGCAACATGCCTTGCGCGAAGTTGGCGTGCCGTCGGTGGTGGGACGCTCTGGCGACATCTTCTTCAGTGAGGAGATGGCCGACCTGCAACGCCTGTTGGCAGCGATTGCCGACCCGGGTTACGCGCCACGTCTCCGAGCCGCCTGGAGCACCCGCTTGTGGGGCGACAACGCTCGCGCTATCCGCCAGCTCAACGACGACGATGACGCGTTTGCCCGACGCCTGGAGAACTTCGACAGCTACCGCGAAGACTGGCGCCGCCGCGGTTTCATGCCGATGATCCAACGGCTGTTCGCTGCCCGCAAGGTACGACCGCGATTATTGGCAATGGCAGCTGGAGAGCGTCGGCTGACCAATCTCCTCCATGCCGTCGAAGTGTTACATCACGAGGAGAAGGAGCGCCATCTATCCCCCGCCGCCTTAATCGGTTGGCTGACCGCCGAACGCGCTCGCGAGCGGGTCGAAACCGACCAAACCGAGCTCCGGTTGGAAAGTGATGCGCCCGCGGTGCAACTGTCGACAGTGCATCGCAGCAAAGGTCTGGAGTACGAGATCGTCTTCTGCCCTTTCCTGTGGGAGGCGCGCACGGTGGACAAACCACCGGTACAAACCCACCTCAACGCCGAAAAAGTGGTGATCGACTGCGGCTCCGATCAACTGGCAGACCACCTGTTGCAAGCCGAAGCGGAACGGCTAGCTGAGGATCTCAGGCTGACCTACGTTGCTCTCACCCGCGCCCGTCACCGTTGTTATGTGGTGTGGGGGGACGTCGGCGGTAAGGACGGCTCGATGGCCTCGGCCTTGGGTTATCTGCTGCGCCCTGCGGATCATCAGGCCCAGCTCGACGCTGCCACCCGGGCGTTTGATCCCGAGGCGTCTGACGGCGAATGGACCGCCCGTATGTTGGGTGAGGTTCAGGCACGGCGCCAGGGTTGGCGCCGGCAGCTCGAGGGCCTGGTCACCGACCATCACGCCACCATGGCGTTGAACACCCTCGGACCGGCCCCCGAACCCACAAAGCTAATTGAGCCCCCCCGTCGTGAGCTGCAACCACGAATCTTCCAGGGGGTGATTCCGCGCCGCTGGGCGCTGGAAAGCTTCAGCAGCTTGAGTCGCAGCGGCGAAGCGGAAGCCCCGGATCACCGTGATCCCGAAACCCCCGAGGCTTTACAGGTGCCACCCGACTCGGCAACCGCGACAACCGACCAAGACTCGCCCCGCAGCAGCCTGCTCGACTTTGCCCGCGGACGCCGCGCCGGCTCCTGCCTGCACCATGTTTTGGAGCGCACCGACTTCACCAATCTGCCGCCGGAAGCAACCGACCAGCGGATCGCCGAGAGCCTGCGCCGCTACGGACTCGACGAGCCAACCTCCCATCCGCACACCGACGGATCGGGGCGGCACACCGACGGATCGGGTCGCCAAGCCGACGGACCGGGGCACCGCGACCCCTTCGACCCGGTGGCCACCGTCCGTCAAATGCTGCACGACCTCTCGGCCACTCGTATTCCGGTCGCCGACGTCCGCCTCGGCGAGGTGGACAAAGCGAGCTATCTGGTGGAGTGGAAATTCACCACCCCGCTGGCGAGGCTCTCTCCTCGTCAGCTGAGCGAGGTTTTCCAAACCCATGCTCGGGGCCGGGTCCGAGACGACTATGCCCCACGACTCGCCCAACTGAGTGCCGACGTAGTCCGCGGCTACCTAACGGGTTTTGTCGATCTGATCTTCACCTACGACACTCGCTGGACGGTTCTCGATTGGAAGTCCAACTACCTCGGCCCCACCGCCGCGTCCTACAACGACGCCAGTATGTGGGAGGCGATGTGCCACCATCACTATGTGCTGCAATACCACCTCTATGTTTTTGCCCTCCATCGATATCTCCGCCAACGCCTGCCGGACTATGACTACCAACGCCATATCGTCGGCGCCGGCTACGTTTTTCTACGCGCCGTGGGCGGCAACGACTCGGCGGCCGGTTGGTATGTCGATCAGCCGCCGTTGGCCCTGATCGAGGCCCTTGACGCGTTGATCCGCGGTCAGGAAGCAGCATGAGCGCCTTCGATACCGTCGCCGCTAGCAGCGCCCTGGCACCAATCGACCTCCACCTCGGCCGTTTGATTCGGCGCCAGGCCGATGCCCTCTCCGGGAGCAACGAGGCCACCCAGCCGCAGGCAGATGTCCTGGCCCTCACCGCCGCCCTGGTCAGTCGCGAACGGGGCCGTGGGCACTCTTGCATCGATCCCCGCGATTGGGCCGGCCGCCCCTTCCCCACCGATGGCATCTCAACCTTACCACCACTCCCCGATCCCGCTGCCTGGACTCAGGTGTTGGCCAACAGTGTATTGATCGGCGACGGCAGCCGAGCGACGCCGCTGGTGCGCGACCCGGCAGGCCGGGTGTATCTGTATCGTTATTGGCGTGCCGAGCAGCGCCTCGCCCAGCGTTTGAACGAACGCCTTTCCCAACCGTCGGCACCCATGGACCTCGAAGCCTTGGCACCACTCTTTCACGAGTTGTTCGGGCAGAACCCAGACCGTCAGACCGGGCAAACCGGCGATCAGCAAACCCTAGCCGAGCCAACCGTGGACTGGCAAGCCGTGGCCACCGCCGCTGCCCTCGCCCATGCCGTGACCCTGATCACCGGTGGCCCAGGCACCGGCAAAACGACCACCGTCGCCCGCATTCTCGCCCTATTGACCGCGCTCGCTCCCGACACCCGCATCGCCCTGGCGGCGCCGACCGGCAAAGCGGCGGCACGCCTCGGCGAGTCGATCTCGAATCAGCTCGACAACCTGCCGATCGGCGACGCGCAACGGGACCTCATCCCGCGCCAAGCGTCAACCCTGCACCGCCTGCTCGGCTTCGATCCGCGCCGCGACCGCTTTCGACACCACGCCGGACGCCCGCTGGCCGTCGACACCCTGGTGATCGACGAAGCCTCGATGGTCGACCTGCTGATGATGGATGCCGCCCTCGACGCCCTGCCGCACGACGCCCAACTCATCCTGCTCGGTGACCGCGACCAGCTCGCCAGTGTCGAAACCGGTTTCGTCTTCGGAGATCTGTGCGCCGCGGCGCAGCCCGATGGCTCCTATTCGCCAGCCTTCGTCGACTTCTACCAACGCCTCAGTGGCCGTACTCTGGAGCCTGGCGAGCCGAATGTCGCCGAGGAGTCGAGCGCGACGGGCAGCGCCTTGCAAGATGCCGTCGTGGAGCTGCGGATCAGCTATCGCTTTCGCGACCAGCCAGGCATCGGTGAGCTGGCAACCGCAGTCCGCCAACGCCAAGCCGACCGCGCCCTGGCGGTACTGGCAGATGCCACCTTCGACGACGTCGAGCTTTATCCCCCACCCGCGGTCCAGGATGCCACCCTGCAACCGTTACTGGCGTCGATCGAACACTATCTGGCTGCGGACTCTCCCAGCGAAGCCCTTGATCGTCTTGCAAACTTTCGAATCCTCTGTGCCAGGCGCCAGGGTGATTGGGGCGTCGAGCGCATGAACGCCGTCGTCGAACGTTACCTGCTGCGCCACGACCATCCGATCGGCGACCGCTGGTATCCGGGGCGCCCTATCATGGTCACTGCCAACGACTATCAGGTCCGCCTGTTCAACGGCGACCTCGGCGTCTGCTGGCCGGCCGAGGGAAGGCTGTGGGCCTGGTTTGCCAGCGGCAGCGATCTCCGGCGGCTACCCCTCGCCAAGTTGCCACCGCATGAAACCGCCTGGGCGATGACCGTCCACAAGAGTCAAGGCTCCGAATTCGAGCAAGTCCTCCTGGTGTTCGGTGACACCGACTCCCAAGTCATGAGTCGCGAGCTGCTCTACACCGGTATTACCCGCGCTCGTCGCCACGCCGTGGTGGTCGCCACCCCGGAGATCCTCCGGATCGCGATCTTGCGGGGGGTGCGG
>JAJCXO010000240.1 GCA_029263395.1 Acidobacteriota bacterium
GGAGACCGTATCTGGTCAGGAGACCGTGTCTGGCCAGGATGCCGTGCCTGAGCAAAGAGCTAAAGCTACCGTGCCTGTTTTGTCTCATGATGGCATGGTTGTCCCGCTCTTCTCGCTTGCCCGGTTTACCGGCCAGAGCCAAGTTGCAGATGACTTTGTGGGGACTCTCGAGCTCATCGGTATGGAGAGTGGTGACTATGCTTTCTGTGTTTCCGATCGCCAGGAGTTGGCGGCTCGTCAAGGCGTGCCGGGGCCGCAAGACTGTCAAGGCGCCTACCTCGCGCCGCACAGTGTCGTGAACTTCGAGGCGCCTTGATTCTTTCGGTGCTTGATCCTTCGAGAGTCCTGATCCTTCCAGGGCCTGATCTTTCTGGAGTGAGATCAACACCCTTGCGGGACCGCAATGCGTTAATTTTCCCTCAGTAGACTAAGAAGCGAGACGTGAATGTCGAAACTACGCTCCACTTTGCTTGTGATGTTGATCCTGGTGACAACCGTTGGACTCGGTTGGCTACCGGGGAGCAGTTACGGTGAAGAGCCACAAGAAGCTTGCCAAGAAGATGTCGAGACTTGTGTCGCCCAAATGCGCAAGGCCTTTTCCGATCGGGGGACTCTGGGTTTTCAGATTGTCGAGCCAGAGGCAAACACAGAAGACCAGGGAAAGCCGCGGTGGGTCGTGGCACGTGTCATGGCAGATGGCGCGGCCTTCGATGCTGGTCTGCGACAGGACGACATCATCACGGGCTGGAACGGCAGGGGGTTGCCAGTTGGCGTTCCTGAGCCATTTCTGAGAAATGTCAAGGTTGGTCAGAAAATCGAACTCTCCGTCATCCGGGAGGGCACGGAGCATGTCTTCTCAGCGGTTGCGAAGAAACCGACAGAGCAGACCATGGAAGCGTGGTTGATGGGTTATGTCTACGCCCATTTCAGCAAGGATGTGTTCGAAGAGTATCGGGCCAAGGTGGTCGCTCGGCTTGCAGGCCAATAGGGATCCGCTCACCGAGCAGCATTGGAGTTCGGTCCTTGCAGCTCGTGGACTGCGAATCGCTCCGATGTCGACTCGCCTGTGGGCCGCTAAGGACGTTGACATTTGCATGCCTGGCGCAGTAGCCTCGACGCCTCCACCGTAGTGCGGCCCGTTACCGGTTCGCAATGAAGCCGGCTCGCGAAACCTAGACGTCGCTGAGACAAGGGCCACACCGCGCTACCAGCCACACTCAGCATCTCTCCGTGCACGGGGAGCGGCCATCCCGAACGAGAACAACATGAGTCACGAGATCCAGCGGATCCGCAACATCGGTATCTCCGCACACATCGACTCCGGCAAGACGACCTTGACGGAGAGGATCCTGTTCTACGCCCAGAAAAGTCACGCCATTCACGACGTCAAGGGTAAAGACGGCGTGGGCGCAACCATGGATCACATGGAACTGGAGCGAGAGCGAGGGATCACGATTACGTCCGCCTCCACTTATGTGGAGTGGGACGGCTATCACTTCAATGTCATTGACACCCCGGGCCACGTCGACTTCACTATTGAGGTGGAACGGTCCTTGCGGGTGCTCGATGGTGCCGTCTTGGTACTGTGCGCCGTTGCCGGTGTCCAGTCGCAGTCGATTACTGTCGACCGCCAAATGAAGCGCTACAACGTGCCCCGCATCGCTTTTGTCAACAAATGTGATCGCACGGGAGCTAATCCCGAACGTGTGGCGGCCGCCTTACGCGACAAGCTCGGCCATAACGCGGTGCTGTTGCAGATGCCGATTGGTCTCGAGGTCGAACACGAGGGTGTTGTCGACCTGGTCGAGATGAGAGCAATCTACTTCCGTGGTGAGCACGGCGAGGAGATCGAGATTGGCGAGATCCCGGCCAACCTCCAGGAACGCGCCGAAGAGTTGCGGACTGAGATGCTCGATGCCGCCAGCATGTTTTCCGACGATCTGTTGGAAGCCGCGCTCGAAGACGCCGCCACCCCAGAGATGATCTACGACGCGATCCGCAAGGGCACGTTGTCGCTCGAGATGACCCCGGTGCTGATGGGCTCGGCTTATAAAAACAAGGGTGTCCAGCCGCTACTCGATGCGGTCAACCGCTACTTGCCGAGCCCGGCCGATGTGCCGATCGAAGCGGTCGACATCGACAACGACAACGCGCCGGTCGAGTTGGTGACAGACCCCACGAAGCAGACCGTGGCTTATGCCTTCAAGCTCGATGAAGGGCGTTACGGTCAGTTGACCTTCATGCGGGTCTATCAGGGCACCTTGAGCAAAGGCGATACCGTCTATCGTGCGAGTACGGGCAAGAAGGTCAAGATCGGCCGTCTGGTACGTATTCACGCCGACAAGATGGAAGATATGACCAAAGCCGAGGCGGGGGATATCGCTGGTTTGTTTGGCATCGACTGCCACTCCGGTGAGACCTTTCTGGGCGACGGCCCGCGGTTGGCGATGACGTCGATGCACGTGCCTGATCCGGTGATCTCGCTGTCGGTGTCGCCGGTGGACTCCAAGGCTCAGGACAACATGTCCAAAGCATTGCAGCGGTTCACCAAAGAAGATCCGACCTTCCGGGTCCATCTCGACCCTGAGAGCGGTGAAACGGTGATTTCCGGCATGGGTGAGTTGCACCTCGAGGTTTATGTCGAGCGCATGTTGCGCGAGTACAAAGCCGAGGTTGAGACCGGGGCACCGCAGGTGGCCTATCGTGAGGCGATTTCTCGGCGAGCCGAATTCGACTACATCCACAAGAAGCAGACTGGCGGTTCCGGTCAGTACGCTAGAGTTGTCGGCTACATCGAACCGACCGAGGATGGCGAGTACGAATTTGTCGACAAGATCTACGGTGGTCGTATCCCGACGGAATACATTCCAGCGTGCGACAAGGGCTTCCGTAGTGCCATCGAAAAAGGCCGTCTCATCGGTTTTCCGGTGGTCGGAGTTCGCGCGGTGCTGGAAGACGGCAACTCGCATGCCGTCGACTCCTCCGACATGGCCTTCATGGTGGCGGCTCGTTCCGCCTTCCGTCAGGCTTACTCGCGGGCCAAGCCGCAGGTGCTAGAACCGGTGATGAAGGTTTCCGTCGAGGGGCCCTCCGAATTTCAGGGTGCGGTCTACCGCACGCTCATGCAGCGTCGAGGTAATGTCCTCGGCTCGACCGAAGATGGTGGATTTGCTCGCGTCGAAGCTGAGGTACCCTTGGCCGAGATGTTCGGTTATTCGACCAACCTACGTTCCGAGACGCAGGGTAAGGCCGAATTCACTATGGAGTTCTCACGTTACGGGCCGGCGCCCCGTGAGGTCAAAGAGGAGCTGCTCAAAAAATATGGCGGCCAAGTGGCCGAGGAGGACGAATGATGAGTGACCTGATGATCAATCTGCGTCGTTCCCCCCGTAAGCTGCTCGAGCGCGATGGCCATCCTGGCCCCGGCCCCGGCAACCTCGCCGTGGTCATGGCGCGTGCCGGTGTCGGCAAAACCGCGTTTTTGGTCGGCATTGGTCTCGACGCTTTGTTGGCCGGCCAGAAAGTACTGCACGTCTCGCTGGAAGGCACCGTCGACAAGGTGCGGGTGTTTTACGACGATGTCTTGATGGAGATGCTGCGACGCGAGAAGCAGCTCGACCACTTGGCGGCGATCCAGCTCGATGTCGAACGGCGTCGGCACATCCACACTTACGTCGATGCATCGTTCTCGGTCGAGCGGCTGCGCGAAGGCCTGGATCTACTCAAGGATGTGATGAAATTCGAGCCGCAAGTGATCTTGCTCGACGATGTCGACCGCGAGGGTGAGAATCTCGATGCCGAGAAGATTGGGGCGATCAAAGCGTTGGCGGCCGAAGCCGGTGCTGAGCTGTGGCTGACCTGTCAGACCCACCGCGAAGGACCCAAGGGTGAGCCTGGCCACCTGCCGCCGCCAGCTAGCAGCATCGAAGACCTGACCGATCTGGCCTTCCGTCTCGACTCTCACGACGCTAAGGTCCGTTTGCACGTCCTCAAGGACCACAAGCAGGTGCTCAATAAGGATCTCCACATCGTCCTTGATCCGCAGACCTTACTTCTGACCGTGGGTCTCGGCGTCTGATCTAACGTCGCCTCTGCTGTTATGGCTGAGGCGGCCCCGTCGTCTCATCGACGAGACCGGTCTCTTGGGCGGGACAAGTCTATTAGGAGGGCTCTGCGGGTTACGACGCGATAAGATGTCTCCTTCTCGAAGGAGACATCTTTGTTTAGAACCCCAATGGAGGAGATCCTATGACTTCCCGTACCCGTTCCATCAGCTTGTTTGTGCTTGTTGCCCTATTGTTCGCATCTGCCACTCCGACCCTGGCCAAGAAGAAGAAAAACAAGGGGGGAAACCAGACGGAACCGGGCAAATATGTAGATTGGCAGGACGAGATCGACGAGCTCGAGATCGTGGAGACGTTCAAGAGTGCAGACTTCAAACGTGTGGTTGTGAGTGGCTTCGACACATCGAAGACCCCGCTGCCCGAACCCGACGACAACTCCTATGGCCCAGCCAAAGAAGTGCTGGCGGATGCCGTCAGTTCTTTCGTCGAAGGCATGCGCAACGAAGGCAGCATGACCGTGGCGACCGGCGAGGGTGGCGCTGGCGATCTGGTGATCAGTGGTGCAGTGGAAGAGATGGATCCGGGCTCGCGGGCGGCGCGTTATTGGGGTGGTTTCGGGGCAGGTGCAGCCCGAACCAAGTTATGGATCGAGGTCAAAGACGGCGGTTCCGGCAAGACGCTGCTGAAGATGCGCCAGGAGCGTCGCTCTGGTGTCGGCATGGCTGGCGGCAACTACGTCAAGCTGATGAACCGGAACTTGAGGGCGATCGGCAAGGATGCCGCCATGGTCCTGGAGACGTTCTAGTCGTCTAATTGACGCTGTTCGGTCGTTCCGGGCTGTTTTTCTTCAGCTCGAGGGCGACTCGGATCGCCATCTGAATCAATGTGTCGTGATTGGGGTTGTGCTTTTGGAAAGCCAACCCCACGGTCTGCTCGCGCCGCCAGGCGACACGGCCTTCCAAGTGTAGCTGGCCCTCACGTAGGCCGAGGCCGAACGAGACTGTCTGGCCGACGTCCCAATCCTCGGGGGCGTCGCTCAGAGACAGGCCGTCGAGCGATAGATTCTCGAGCACCACAGCACGAGCAGAACCTGGCGTAGACTCCAGACGGACCGGGAGCCGCAGGTGAATCCGCACCTCGCGTCGACGACCGAGATCGAGGTGAGCTGTGACGTTGGCCAGGTGGCGCCGAGCAGCTGCCAACTGCAGCTTCTGCTCGATTTCCGGATGATCGCCAAAAAAGTCGAGGAGGTCTTGGCGTTCGATCCGCAGAATACGACTGGCGTCCGAGGCTCGTACCGATGCCATGTGTTGTCCTTCGCCGAAGATGTCGAGCTCGCCGAAAAACTCGCCGGGTCCCAGGCGAGCTATCAGCTGCACCGGCTTCCCGACAGCTTCGCGGAACACCGCCACTGAACCTTCTCGGACAACGTAGAGTCCAGAGGTCGGGTCCCCCTCGCGTACGATGATGGCGTCACGGCGGAAGGACAGCTCGACAAAATGCTGGTTCAGGCGCTCGAGTTCGTGATCGTCGAGGTCTCTGAACAGCGCAACCCGACGCAGGATCTTCTCGAAGCGGCCAGCAGTTTCGTTGAGTAGTTCTGTCATCTCGACCTCCGGCGCGAGCTTATCTCGGATGGTGTCCAGCGCGAGCAAGGCGGAGTGGGTTTTTCGCCGGGCGGTAGAAGGGGGTATGAGTAACCTGAGAACTGCGGGCGTCAGACTTGCCGATCCAACCGCTTGTCGATCGAACGGCTTGTCGATCGAACGGCTTGCCGGCCAAGACCTTGGAGTGAAAAGCCTGCGGCGAGACCATCGGCGACGGCGAAACCTTCCAGAGTCGGGGCGAGAAGGTTGTCGTGTAGCCGGAGCAAGCCTTCACGATCGAGCTGTTCGACGAGGGCTCGGTTGTGAGCCACGAGATCAAAATCGAAGCGCGCTTCAAAGCTCGAAAGATCGAGACCGGCGACCGTTCTCAGACTCAGCATCAAGGTCTCGAGTGCAAGGTCTTGAGTACTCAACCGTTCTCGCCCGGCGACCGGGCGGTGTCCGGCCTCAATCTGGCGCTGCCATTTAGCCAAGTGGCGCTCGTTCCACCAGCGCTGTTGACCATCAAACGAGTGCGCGGAAGGGCCAAGGCCGACGTAAGGCACATGGCGCCAATATTTCTGATTGTGCTGTGAGCGGTAGCGTGGATGACGAGCGAAGTTAGAGACCTCGTAGGCTGGATAGCCGGCCTCGGCCAAGACACGATGGGTGAGGAGAAAGAGTTCGGCTTGCTGGCCTTCTGGGAGTTCGTGCAGCTCGCCGCGAGCGTGTTGTTTTCCGAAGGTCGTGCGGGGATGGATCTCGAGTTCATAGCTGGAGATGTGATCCGGAGCGAGGGCCACCGCCTGTTCGAGGTTGCGCCGTAAGGTACTGGTGTCCTGATCTGGGAGACCGAAAATCAAGTCGACCGAGACCGAGTCGAAGCCTGCTGCGACCGCTTGTTTGATGCTGCGGATGGCGTCCTCGGGACTATGGCGACGTCCGAGGACACGTAGCTCGTCACCGTCGAACGACTGCACTCCCAGGCTCAGGGTTGCCACTCCCAATCGACGCCAGGCTTGCAAGCTGGCGGAGGTGACATCCTCGGGATTGGCTTCGAGACTGATCTTGGCGTCGGCAGTCAGGTCGACCGTCCGGCGGAGTGCGTCGAAGATGCGGCCGAGATCGTCCGGGGTGAGCATCGACGGTGTGCCGCCACCGAGGTAGATTGTATCGAAGCAGACCGGACCGAGACCAGACAGCTCCAAGTCGGCATAGAGGGCGATCTCCAGCAGAAGGCTGTCGACGAAGTGTCGCCGCTGCTCGTGACCGCCGACCAGGACTGCAAAGTCGCAATACGGGCAGATCGCGGAGCAGAACGGAACGTGTATGTAGAGACCAGCCAGCGGGACGTCAGACTGCCTGTTGGCCTCCGTACTCAAGCTCGGCATTCACTTTCCGGCATCCGACTTCAGCACCGCCAGGAAAGCTTCTTGCGGGATCTCCACCGAGCCGACCATCTTCATCCGCTTCTTACCTTCCTTCTGCTTCTCGATCAGCTTGCGCTTGCGGCTGATGTCGCCACCGTAACATTTGGCGGTGACATCTTTGCGGAAGGCGTTGATCGTGGTGCGGGCGATGACCGTTCCGCCAATGACGCCTTGAATCGGGATCTTGAACTGTTGGCGGGGAATGGTTTCCTCGAGTCGTTCGCAGTAGTGCAGTGCTCGGGCGCGTGCCTTGTCACGGTGCACCAGCTGGGAGAGGGCGTCGACACGTTCTTGATTGACCAGGATGTCGACCTTGACGAGGTCGGTGATGCGGTAGTCGAGCATGTCGTAGTCAAACGAGCCATAACCTTGAGTCACGGTTTTCAGGCGGTCGTAGAAGTCGAACAGGACCTCGGCCAGAGGCATCTCAGAGGTCAACTCCACTCGCCCCGGGGTGAGGTAAGTGAAGGCCGTATTCTCGCCTCGCCGTTCCCGGCACAGTTCCATCACCGTGCCGATGTAGCGTTCCGGCATCATCACCGCGGCTTTGATGTAGGGCTCAGCGGAGGTTTCGATCTCAGTAGGATCTGGCAGCAAGCTGGGATTGTCGATCGCTACTTCTTCGCCGGTCTTGAGCACGATCTCGTAACGCACCGACGGCGCGGAGAGCAACAGTGAAAGGCCGTGCTCGCGCTCCAGACGTTCCTGGACTACCTCGAGATGCAGCAGGCCGAGAAAGCCACAGCGGAAGCCGAAACCGAGCGCCGCGGAGGAGTCTTTCTCATAGGTCAAGGAGGCGTCGTTCAAGTGCAGCTTGTCGAGGCCTTTCACCAAGTCTTCGTAGTCGTCCGAGGACACTGGGTACATCGACGAGAACACCACGGGTTTGGCTTCTTTGTAGCCTGGCAGGGGTTCTGAGGCGGGCTGGTCGAAGTCGGTGATGGTGTCGCCGATCGCAATGTCCTGCACCGACTTCACACCGGCGATGATGTAACCGACCGTACCGGTGCCGAGTTCCTTGCCGGCCACTCGTTCGAGCAGGAGATGACCTAGCTCTTCCACCGTGTAGCGCTTCTTGGAGTGCATCATGAAGAGCTCTTGGCCCTTACGCAAGCTGCCCTCGCGCACCCGCACCAGCATCACCACGCCACGGTAGATATCGTATTGAGCGTCGAACAACAGCGCTTTGGTGGGTGCATTGGGATCACCCACCGGTGCCGGTAGTTTTTGCACGACAGCTTCGAGCACATCATCGATGCCAACGCCGGTTTTAGCCGAGCACAACACTACTTCGAACGGATCGAGCCCAAGTTCGGAGTCGATCTCTTCCCGCACCCGCTCGACGTCGGCGGACGGCAGATCGATCTTGTTGATCACCGGGATGATCTCGAGGTCGTATTCCAGGGCCAAGTAGAGGTTGGCCATGGTTTGTGCCTCGACCCCCTGGGAAGCGTCGATCAGCAACAGCGCTCCTTCACAGGACATCAGCGAGCGCCGGACTTCATGGGAAAAATCGACGTGCCCGGGGGTGTCGATCAGGTTGAGGGAGTAGGTTTTGCCGTCCTGCGCCTCGTACGGCAAGGTGATGGTATTCGACTTGATCGTGATGCCACGCTCGCGCTCGATGTCCATCGAGTCGAGGATCTGATCGCGGAAATCCCGATCGTGCACCCCGCCACAGCGTTGGATCAGCCGATCAGCCAGAGTCGACTTACCGTGATCGATGTGAGCGATGATGCAAAAATTTCGGATAGTGTCCAAACTCGTAACCTCGTCGCGGGATAAAGGGTCGCCAGGGAAGACGGCGCTGCGGAAGGGCTCAGCGGAAAGAGACGGCGCGGGATGCGCGGGTGGAGGCTGATCCTATCGCTGATGTGCCGTCGTCGCCATACTTACGTCCAGCAGTCGGTTCCGCAGACCGAGGCCGGGCTTCTCTGAAGCCGACTACTTGCCATTTTCGGCTCGATGAGGGAGGCCTCGTGCAGCGAACCTATTCCTTGATGCTTTCAGTCGGTGGTACGAGGTATTGATCGAGCCAAGCTCGCCAGGCATCAACGTTGTGTTCGCCGAAATCCTGGCCGGAGATTTTCTTCAGGATGCTGTAGGCGTAGTCGTGATTGTTGGGCTGCACCAGCTTGAGGATCTCGATCAAGGTGGTGCCGGCCTGGCGGGCGATCGCCCCGCGGAGTGCGGGGCGGTTGGCGAGGCCGTCGAGGAGGGCGAGGGACTTGTTGCGATCCGTCGTGGCCGGAAAATTCAGCGCCTGGACGATCGGCTCGAGCGGGATGTCAAGGTCTTTTTGTTCACGCGCCACCTGCTGCAAGACCCGGAGCACGTTGTTGCGCACTAGATAGGATGGGTCGCGAGTGGCAGGCAGCAGCGCTGTGACCAGTTCCTGTCCATCGTTGATGTGTGCCAACAGATAGGCCGCACTGCCGCGCTGTACCTCATCGGACGACTCCATCAAGATCTTGGCGAGTGTCTCTCGGTGCTCGGGTACCTTGGTCTCGAACAAGGTGCCGTAGGATTCTAACTCGGGATGTGCGAAGCCCACGATGCAGTGAAATGCCGGGCAGGCGCGTTCCGCCTGGCCAAGCTTGCCCTGAGACATCAGGCTCATCGCGGTTTTCTCGTAGCCTTGCCAGGCGGCCAACAGTCCATCGGGATCGGCTAGCGGCTTGCCGGTTGGGGCGGATGCAAAAGCCAATCGGGTGTCGGCGTCAGCGGTGTCAACCAGGTCAATCGTGAGGTAGATCGGCCGTCCTTCTTTGAAGTATTGAATCCGTGAGATCCGCACGTAGGCGAACTCTCCCATCCCTTCGATCTCGGCTTCAATCTTGGCCCGTAGCTCACTTGCCGCTTCCCGTTCACTTGCGGATCTCAGGTTCTCCATCTCGCGCAGCCGTCTGCCGACCTTGGCCTCGATCTGTTCGATCGTGATCTGTGAGCTGCCGTAAACGTCGATGGCGGCTACGTTGGGAGCCTCGGCCGAGAGCGCCTCTGGGGCCACGACCAGACCGACGAGAAGCAGAGCGAGCAGCCGTTGGGTGAGCTGATATCGAGACATGGGCACCCTCCTTGGACGATTGAGTCCGCACAGTTTAACTGGCGCTCCTTAACCGGCGCTCGGAATGATCTCCGCCGTTGTAGTTACGATCGATGTCTCGAGGTGTGTCCAGTATGATCAGCCCACTTCACCGAACGTTCAGGCGTACCCAGGAACGAAGTACTCGGAGGCACCGTGCAGCCAACAGTAGCGAGCCCAGCAGCAACAACCGACAGCGTCGTCGATGTGTTGGCACAGCCGGTTAGTCTCCAGCGCCTCGAGGTGCTTGAGGTTGTTTTGCCTCAGGTCGAAAGTTTTCGCTCGGCGGTCGGCGTCCGCAACGAACGGCGGGCGCTTTATGTCCGTTGGTTCGACACCGACGGTGCCTGGGGTCTCGGCGAATGTTCCTGCCGTCCAGATCCCTATTTCAGCGGTGAATTTGTTACCGGCGCCCGGTTGGTGCTGCGTGACTTTGTGTTCCCGGCATTGCCGGCACGTGGCACCGTTGCCGACATAGAGCGGACTCTGTCGCGGATCCGAGGTTGGAACTTCACGACCTCGGCGGTACTCGATGCCATGTTCGATCTGCTGCGGCGTCGTGGTGGGGTGGATCCCCTCGACGTCTGGCCAAACCCTAAGCTAAAGCACATACCGGTGGGTATCTCGCTCGGTCTGTTCGACGAGCCAGCGGCGGCGGTCGATCGGGTGGCGGCGGCGGTTGCGGAGGGTTACCGTCGGGTCAAGCTCAAAATTGGCCCGACCATGGATCGCCGGACCTTGGAAGCCGTGCGCGCTGCCTTCCCAGACCTTTATCTCGGCTTCGACGCCAACGGTACCTTCAGCGAAGCGGATCTTGATCTTGTGGCCTCACTGATGGAGCTTGCCCCCAAGATGATCGAGCAGCCTTTTGCTCCGGGACGCTTGGATTTATGCCAAGACTTGAAGCAGCGCCAGCCTGACCTTGGTCTGTGTCTCGACGAGTCGCTGACTTGCTTCGGGTTGGTCAAGACGGCGCATCGCCTGGGAGTGCTCGACGAGGTCAACATCAAACCCGGTCGGGTCGGTGGCGTGTTGGAGACGGTGCGGATCCTCGACTACTGCCGAGATCACGACTTACCAGCCTGGGTGGGGGGGATGTTCGAGTCCGGGGTGGGTCGGGTTGCCAACCTGCGAGTGGCTGCGTGTTTGCCAACCGCCACCGCCCACGACCTCAGCCCATCCCGCCGATACTTTGCCGCCGATGTTGTGGCCGAGCCCATTGATATGGCCGCCGACGGCTGTATCGACTTGTCGAACGATCGACCCGTCGATATCGATGAGGTTAGCCTCGAACATCTGCTGGCGGATCGATTGGTGCTCACCAAGACCTGACCCAAGGGGATTCCTGTGCAACCCAGACGTTTGAATCAACGGCAGTCTCGTGAGGAAAATCTGTGCTCGATACGCTGATTACTGGAGCCACCGTCTACGATGGCGTCGACATCGAACCCCGTCAGCTCGATGTTGGGATCCGTGGAGAGAAGATCGCCCACGTCGGCGACGAGCTCGGCAGCGGTGCTGCTCACCGGGTGATCGACGCCCGCGGCCTCGTGTTATGTCCGGGTTTCATCGACACCCATGCCTCTACTGGACTCGGCTACATGCTGCCTCGAGCCGCTGACAACAAGCTGTTTCAAGGCGTCACCACCGAGATCATCGGCAATTGCGGTACCTCGTCCGGGCCGGTTGGCCCACGACTGGTCGGGACGATGGAGCAGCTGGCGCAGGAGATAGGCTTCGCGTTCACCTGGCGTGGTCTAGGCGATTGGTTCGACCAAGTCCAAGACTATGGTCTGCCTTTCAACATCGGCACCTTCGTTGGCCACAGCACGTTGCGGGCCGGCTTGTGCGCCGATGCTCAGCAAGTGACGCCTACCGAGGTTGGTGAGATGGTGGCGTTGTTGGACGAGGGGATTGCCGCCGGCGGTCTCGGGTTGTCCACCGGCCTGGTTTACGCTCCAGGCAGCTTTGCCGAAACCGAAGAGATTATCGAGTTGGCCAAAGTTGCGGCTCGCGCCGGCGGCATTTACGTCAGCCACATCCGCGATGAGCGGCAGGGACTCGAAGACTCGATCGACGAGACCGTACGGATCGGTCGCGAGGCTGAGTTGCCGATTCTGGTGAGCCACCTCAAGTCCGCCGAGAAGCCGAATTGGGGCAAGATCCCGAAGGTCATCAAACGGATCGAGGCGGCCCGCGCCACTGGTCTCGAGATCAACTTCGAGGTCTATCCCTACGCCGCGGTTTCAACCAAGCTGCGCACCTTCATTCCCAAATCGACGATGGCCGATGGCGTGGCAGGGATGGTCGAGAAGTTGAAGTCCGAAACTTGGCGTCAACGCAGTGCCGATTGGTTGGTCGAACGCGGTACCGACTTTGCGGCGATGACCTTGATCACTGAGAGCCTGCCTGGCGCTCGCGGTTGTAGTGTCACCGAGATCGCTGCCGATCACGGCAGCTTACCGGCTCAGACCGTGGTCGACCTGTTGCTCGCCGATCCTGACGCCTGGATCGTTTATCACTGCATCAACGAGGACGACATGGATGCCGCCATCTTGTGGCACGACTCGATCATCTGTAGTGATTCCTGGAGCCACCCGATCAACGCTCCAAACCAATTTGGAGATCCCCATCCCCGCACCTTCGGCGCCTTCACTCGTTTTCTCGAGCGATATGCGTTGTCCGAGGAGCGCATCCCCTTCGGCCACGCGGTGCGCAAGATCACGTCGTTTCCGGCGCATTGGCTACGGCTGGCGGGCCGCGGACGGATCGCCGAGGGCCACTTCGCCGACCTCGTTTTGCTCGATCTTTCGCGGGTGCGAGACAAGGCCACATTCACCGACCCACGCCAGATGAGCGAGGGTACCGACCGCGTGTGGGTCAACGGTACCCTGATGCTCGAGGACGGCGCCGTGATTCGACGGATGCCGGGTCACATCCTGAAACGCCATGAGATGGTGCATCGTCATGACCAGGAACGCCAAACTCCCTGAGACGCAAGGGATTCGCCTGGCTCGGTTGGCTGATGCCGCCGCGATTGCCGAGATCCACAATCAGTCGATCATCGCTGGCGGCTCGACGATGGAGGACGAACCGAAGACTGTCGAAGAGGTCGAGCGTCGGCTGGCGAGTTTGGGTCCCCGGGAGGGATTCTGGGTGCTGGTCGAGGACGAGGAGGTTGTCGGTTGGGGGCTGATCAAGCGGTATAGCCCGCGTACCGGATACCGCTTCGCCTGCGAAACCGCGGTCTACGTCGATCGTCAGCGCCTTGGCCAAGGTGTCGGCTCGCGCCTCAAGAAGGCATTGATCACCCGTTGCAAGGAGCTTGGCTACCATCACATGGTGGCCAAAATTTTTGCCAGCAACGTCGCCTCGATCGAGTACAACAAGCGGCTCGGTTATGAAGTGGTCGGTCGGCAGAAAGAGATCGGCTTCAAAGATGGCCGGTGGTGCGACGTCGTGATCATGCAACTGATCTTGACTGACGTCGGGCCGGATAGATCAGTTGAGCGTTAGTTGGATCGTATCCAGAACCGGTTGCTCGCCTCTCAGGGAGCCTCCTGTGGACTGCGCGCGCAGCTGCGTAACTCGCCTCGGCGTCTTAGTGTCTGCAAACTCTATTGGTTACAACAGTTTGGAGAGCTAGGGTCTGCTCTCTTGCTCATACATACTCGCCGCGTGCTCGCTCCACAAGAGTCTCCCTAGGATGCGATAAACGGGTTTCTGGATGAAATCTAGTTAGGGTCGGGCGTCGAGGCAGATCAGCTGGTCCTTGCCGCGGACGTAAAGCAGGCCGCGGGACAGGATGGGGGCGTTCCAAGCTGGGAAACGCAGCACCGGCCGATCGCTGGCGCTGGTGTCGATCCCAGTTTTGGCCGCGGCCTGAGTGCTGGCGGCGCTTTGCGCAGCGTCGGCTTTGGCGTCACCCAGGTCCATCTCGGCGACCAAGTCGAATTGCTCAGGGGTGGCCTTGATCAACAACAGGCGACCGCGCTCGGTGAGGACAACGAAGTGGCCGTCGACGTAGAGCAGGGTTGAACGTTGGAGACCAGGCTCGCTCCACAACACTTTACCAGTGGCGTGTTCAATGGCGCGCAGCTCGGCGTTGCCACCAGACTGGCCGCTGGAGCCGTAGAGCGTGCCTTGATGGTAGATCGGCGTGTTCCAGTGACTCTCCATGCTTTTGCCCCGGGGTGGGTCTTGCCAAACGACCTCGTGGGCGCCGGGAGCAAACTTCAGCAAGGCACTGCCCGGCCCGTAAGACTCGGTGATGAAAACCGTGTCGTCGACTACCACCGGCGTGGCGGCGTTGACGCTTTCCAGCATCTTGGCTCGCCATGGGAAGAAGAAATCAACGTTGCCGGTGGTGGGTTCGAAGCCGACCAGGCCACCTCGGGTGAAAACGAAACCCCAACGCCGATCGAGGGCCGTGGTGAGGGTCGGAGTAGCGTAACTCGCCAGGAGATCGGTGACCGAATACCGAACTTTACCGGTGCGTTTGTCGAAGGCGACGATGCCGCTGCCGTTTCCCTGGACGTCACCGGTGTGGACTTTGGGGCTGTCCGCCGGGCTGCCGCCAATCTGTGCGATCAGCAGGTCACCTTCGATGACCGGGGTGGCGCCGGCACCGAAGAAGTTCTGGACGACTCCAAATTTGGCGGCAGTATCAACCTGCCACAGAAGTTTGCCGTCGCTAGCCTGGTGGCAGCGCAACATGCCTTCGACGCCGAAGGTGTAGACGCGGCCATCGTCGATTACCGGTGAAGCCCGCGGTCCTTCACTGTAGCCGTAGTAGTCCTCATAGGCTGTCGGGTACTCGGCACGCCAGCGCTCTTCACCGGTGGTCCTATCCGAACTGCTCAGCCGCGCCTGGTCGCCGTGGCGGTCGAATAAGTAGAGGTTGTCACCAGCTACCGACGGCATGCTGAAGCCGTCACCGATCTTGCGGTGCCACTGAATCGACAGTGGCCATTTGGTGCGGATCGACTCGGTCGACTTACCGTCACCCGTAGGGCCCAGAAAGCGAGGCCAATCGCTGCCGACAGCGGCGGGTAGTCTTTCGGTGCCGGCTGTCTCGGAAGTACTGGCCTCGGACCCGTCGGGCCGGCTGGCGGTCGTTGCACCGGTTCGAGAGTCGACCGAGTCTGCCCCAACCGCGAGGGTGAGCCATCCCGCAGAAGTTACCAGAATGATGGCTCTCGTTAGGTGGATCGTCATATTCATCGTAATAGGCACCGAGTATGGTTTGTGCATGCTGGGGTTCCCCGCGAAGAAAGACTCTTTCTCGCGGTGATCTTAACCCCTTTACCAGGCTTTGCAGCTTTCTGGCGTTTCTTGCCAGTCGGTAAACGATGGCCTAGACTTGAAGGATCCGCTCGTTCCGAGCACCTTCATGCCTCTAGCTTATTTTCAGGAGATTCCCATGGGGTCGAAGACCGTAATCTTGGTGACAGGTGCGACCGGCATCGCCGGGGCAGAGGTGTGCGCACAGTTGGCGACGATGCCTTCGGTAGAGGTGCGGGCAACGTTACACTCGCCGGAGAAACGACAGTTCTTGCCTGACACCGTGGCAATCGTTCCTTTTGATACCGAGGATTCGGCGTCTGTTGATGCGGCCTTTGTGGGTATCGACAAGCTGTTCCTGCTGACTCCGGGGGGACCGCCGGGACCGCCCGCCACCCAGGTGATTATGGATGCTGCAAAACGGCACTCGGTCGCGTCGGTGGTCAAGCTCAGCTCGATCGATCCCCACGGTCAGCCGCAAGCGCCGACCGATCTCTGGGCTCTCGAAGCAGAAGCGATGGTCCGAGATACCGGTATCCCCTGCACCTTCCTGCGCCCGCCTTGGTTCAATCAGAACTTCACCCGGGGCTACTTCGCGCCGATGGTGATGCAGAACGTGTTGGCGCTTCCCTTTGGCGAAGGGCTCACCGGTTGGATCGACACCCGCGACATCGCAGCAGTTGCCGCCATGGCACTGACCGAAGCCGGCCACGAGGGCAAAACCTACACCCTCACCGGTCCAGCAGCGATTTCCTTGACCGACGTTGCGGCGATTCTGACGCAGGTCACCGGTCGCGACATCCGTTTCCAACATCTGACTGACGAGCAGTGGGTCCAAGCGATGCTGGCGATGGGGCGTCCTGAAATCGAAGCCCACGCAACCCTGGCATTGATCGCCAAGACCAGGGACGGCTACCTCACTCAGATCACCGACGAGTTCGAGAGTTTGACCGGTTGTAAGCCGCGTACCTTCGAAGACTTTGCTCGCGATCACGCCGGGTTGTTGACCATGTTGGCCAACACCCCGCCGCCCCCGATGCCGCCGGCTGGTTAGATCTCGTCCCGCTTTGCCATTTCGGCTCAGTGAGGGAGGCCTTGTGGAGCGAGCAAGCAGCGAGCGTGTTTGAGCTGCGCACCTGCTCGCATCTCGTATTCGGTGGCACCGAAAGAGCTTGGGCATCTTACAAGAGATCCGGCGAGTTGCCGGAGCTGCGGCGCAGCCCACAAGGCCGACCGAACTCTCGATGCGTCTCGTCGACGACGAGCCGATCTTAGGTTGGACTCGGAATCTGGTCGTTACCCGTCCCGAGCCCAGGCTCGGCAGAGCAACCCGTGCTCACCGAACGTGTGGGTTGGTGGTAACGTGGCGGGGTTCGATGTCAAACTGCGTAGAGGAGGGTGTAGCCCTCGATCTCGAGGTGGCTCTGTCTGGTTCTGCCCTTAGGTGGCCCAGTCGAGCTGCTGACAGTACGCTTCCGGCCGTATGAACCGTCGTCCGACGTGGCTGGCACGTATCGCGAAGCTACCCTCATCCTAACCGTATAAGACAAGCTTCTCGCTTTCGAAGAAGGCACTCACCTTCGGAGACGGGCTGCGCTTTTGGAGACCTGATCATGAGACCAAGCACCCATCGTCCATTCCGATTCCCCCTGCGCATGGCCTCGGTTGGCCTGCTCGTTACAACCCTAGGGGCAGCAACCACTGTTGTCGCCCAACACCATAATCAGCACGACGAGCGGGCACTAGCGGAAGATCCTCGCCTGGCCGAAGGGCAGCTGGCGCCGGTCTTGGAAGGCCTCGGTGAAAACCATTTTGAGGTCACCACGAACTCTGAGCGGGCTCAGATGTTCTTCGACCAAGGCCTCAAGCTCACTTATGGTTTCAATCATCAAGAAGCGTTGCGCAGTTTCAAAGAAGCCGCCCGTCTCGATCCCGATTGCGCGATGGCCTACTGGGGCTGGGCGCTGGTCCTCGGTCCAAACCTGAACTTGCCGATGCAAGCGGATGTCGCTGAGCAGGCGTACGAGGCGGTCCAGATGGCGGTCGCCCGCAAGGATAAAGTTTCGGCCAAGGAGCGGCACTTGATCGAAGCGCTCGCCGAACGGTACAGCAACGATCCCGACGCCGATCGTGCGGCGCTCGATCGTGCCTACGCTCAAGCCATGCGTGAGATCCACACCGTCCACTCGGAAGATCTCGACGCAGCCACCTTGTATGCTGCGTCGTTGATGAATCTGTCGCCATGGAGCTACTGGTCGAAAGACGGCCAACCCACCGGTGCCACCGAGGAGATCGTCAGCATTCTGGAATCGGTGATGGAGCGTGATCCACAGCATGAAGGTGCACTGCATTACTACATCCACGCCGTCGAAGCGGTCGACGCCGAACGCGGCGAAAAGGCTGCGGATGCCCTCAAGGGTCTAGTACCCGGCATCGGACACATGATGCACATGCCGTCGCACATC
>JAJCXO010000241.1 GCA_029263395.1 Acidobacteriota bacterium
CTGATTTCAGCACAGTCTGATTTCAGCACAGTCTGATTTCAGCACAGTCTGATTTCAGCACAGTCTGATTTCAGCACAGTCTGATTTCAGCACAGTCTGATTTCAGCACAGTCTGATTTCAGCACAGTCTGATTTCAGCACAGTCTGATGCGATCATATTAAGGCAGAGATTAAGACGGCCGTGCGCATTTGGCAAATCAGAGATAACCCAGAGATTTTAGCATCTCCTCATCAGCTCCCGAGATTTCACCCGACTCGGTTTGGGTCGGCTGCTGAGTCCGCAAGGCCCGAACCAATCGGATCGCCAAGGTGGTTTGTAGTAGACGCCGCTTGGCGGCGAGGTTGACGGTCTCCGCCGGATCCGCCTCGAGGTCGAACAAGCGAAACCATCCCGGGTCCCAGCTCTTGGGGCCTCGGGACATCAGTTTCCAACGTTGCGTGCGGAGGCCGAAGATGGTGTTGTCTTGATGTGAGGTGCGGAGGTGGATGCGTCGGTCCTTGTCCTGCCGAGAGGCCAAGAGGTTACTTCCAGAAGCGCCAACCGGAGTCGGGTGGTCGAGATAGCCGAGGATCGTCGGCATCACGTCGCCGAGACTGGCGAGTCGGGTCGGCTCGACGGTTGCTGGGTGTTGCCCCTGAGGAAAGCGCAGGATCAGCGGCACCCGCAGCATCTCTTCGTAAAGGGTTTGATTGTGGCCGAGGACGCCATGTTCGGCAAACGCCTCGCCGTGGTCTGAAGTCAGGATAAACAGCGTGTCATCCCAGCGTCCCGCCGCTTGTAACGCGGTAACCACTCGTCCGACGTGGTGGTCAGCCATGCGCAAGTTCCCGTCGTAGAGCGCTGATAGCTCGGCGAGGTCCGCGCCGACCAGATCAACCTGCTGGGTAAAGGCAGCTTGCACGAATGCCTGGTCACCGGTGACCTGACCGTTGTAAGTGGGATCGCCGAACAGATCGAACTCGGGGTCTGGATCATAGGGCTCGTGCGGTGGCACGTAGTGCAGCATCAAGAATAGGGGTCGGTCGTCAACTTGCCCTAGTCGTTCGATCACGAGATCAGTCAGGAAACCAGGATGGGTGCGATCGCGGCCCGTGGCGCGCCGCCAGATTTCGTGGAATTCGTCGAAACCCTGGTCTGATCCCGTTGCCCGCGAGCTGTTCGGATTGCCGGTGAAGGCGAGGGTTTGATAACCGAGCTGCGACAGAACCTCGGCCAGGGTCTGAGTCTCGTCAGCCAGCTTGTGGGTCCGCGCTACCAAGCCGTGTTGCAAGAACGACAGACCGGCGAGTAATTGTGGCATCGAGCAGACCGTGTAGGGGCATTCAGCAATTGCGGTTTCGAAAACAAGGGATTCCGCCGCGATGCTGTCGATCAAGGGGGTTGTATCTCGCGCATAGCCATAACTGCCGAAGCGGTCAGCCCGCGCCGCGTCGAGTACAACCATCACAATGTTGGGTCTGACCGAGGAACGGTCGCCTGGCGAAGCAACCAACGGCGTTGCCGATGCCTGGACCAGGCGGGGATGGTTGAGGCTCACGCTTCCGCCGTCAGCCAGATCCGCATCGAAGATCAAAAACACCTCGCGACCACGGTAGCCTTGCAGGGGCAGGCGATGTCGTCGACCGCCCTGGATGTCGTCGAGCAGCCCCTTTTCGGACCCGTCGGTTGCCATAACTGCCGCCCGGAAGCGTGTTCCGCGGCCGTCGAGGTCGATCGAGAGTTCCAATGCCTCGGCGTCATTCGGTATTCGAATCGGCGCCAGGTAGGTGCCGGAACCCGAGAACCGGAGGGCGTCGTTGTCGGTGTCGATCTCCACTGAGGCCTTGGGAGCGGTGCTGGTGAACTGCTGCGGATCTTGCCCAGGAGCCAGCAGCCCAATCGTCTCGATCGCCAATGCCAGTTGGCGTGGATCGACGCCCGGCTCACCTTCGAGATGGAAGCCGTACACCAGTTCGACGCGATTGGCCCCTGGTTGTAGCAGGCCCGCCGGGAGATCGAGCAGATGCTCCTCCCAGTCGAGGCCTATGTCGAGGCGCCCGATCCCTTGGCCGTTGACGACCACCTTGACGTTTTGCTTGCGCCCTCGAGGGTCCGCCGCTGCGCGGCTCACCAAGTACAGCCGGTCGAACGGTTGCCAGCGCAAGAAGAAGCTGAACGTAGTGCTCCTGCCGACTCCCCAAGCTCCCCAACTTTCCGTTCCTCCCCAGCTGCTCTCGACCCTTGCCAAGTAAAGAGGCGGCAAGATGACCGGGAGGGTCTCCGCTTCGGCGAATCGTTGCCGAAAGTCGATCCTGGTCCCGGGTTGCAGGAATTCACCGTCCGCCAGTTGAGGCAGCCACGACTCACCCGTGGGTGGCGGCGGTGGTTGGCAACCGAAGCAGCACGACAGCAGAACGATTCCACAGAGGGCACGAAAGACGTGCCGAGACGGTGACGTCACCATCGGTGATAAGCCGGATGTCCTGGCTTCACGGCAATGAATGTGCCGTGACAAGTCGCCGTGACCTTATCGTCCACTGTCAGGGTCGCCTCGACCTCGACCTTCGATCCCTTAGAGATCACAGCCTTGGCTTCGAGCAACAGTGGCTCGCCCATTGTGGTGGGGCGCTTGAACCGGACCTGAAAGTCACCGGTGACGGTACATGGTGGTATCTCGAGCTGGTCACGACGCATCAGATGCCAGCAAGCGGCCCAATTGCTGTGGCAATCGAAAACTGATCCGATCACACCGCCATTGACGAAGGTCGAATAGGCCGCGTGATGGCTGCTGGGCAGCCAGGAGCAGATCAAGACGTCTGATTCGCCATCCTTGGGTTCGCCATCCCTGGGCTCGTTGTACTTTGGGAAACTGCGAATTCTGAGCCCCTGGGGATTGGCTGGTCCGCAGCCGAAGCATGCGCTTTCGGGAGCATAAAGCTCTTGCAGACTGAGAGGTTCCGATGGCATTGACGTTCCGCTTCCGGCGATCGACTCAGCTGTTGTTATCGAGCGCTTCAGTCATCGCCCGCACGAGCTGTGCCGCGTCGTCGCTGGCCAAACTCGAAGGGCGCCAGTCGATGCCCAGGCCTCGAGGGCCGAGCTTTGGAATGATGTGGAAGTGCACGTGCATCACCGCCTGATGGGCCGTTGCACCATTGTTCTGGAGCACGTTGTAGGCGGTTGCACCGGTGGCCTGCATCACCGCTCGACACAAGCGTGGCAGCACTCGACCAATTGCTGCGGCGGCGTCATCGCTGAGCTCGTCGAGCTGAGCTTTCCGCTCCTTGGGGATCACCAGGGTATGGCCGCGGGACAGCGGGCCAATATCCAGAAAGGCCAGGACGTGTTCGTCCTCATAGACCCGATGCGACGGGATCTCGCCGGCCAGGATCTTGTCGAAGATGGTCTCAGGTTGATGGCTCATGTCGATATTCTAGATCATTGGTCGATTGAACACGGTCGATTGGGCCGACAGAAGGTCGGCCCAATCCATCGGCGTCGGACCGATCCACTAGGGCGGACCTGGTGTCCGCCTTTTTCCCCGGTGGCCACCTATTTGCGGCCAACCAACACCAAGAACGGCAAGACAACCAGCGCCATGACGGCCGAAATCAAGGTCCCGGCAGCAACCAACATGCCGAACCGTTGGGTCGGTGGAAAGCTCGAAAGCAGAAAGATGCCGAAGCCCGCAGCCAAGATCAACATGGCACCGACGATCGGTTGTCGCATCTGAAGGCACGCCCGCTCCCAGGCATCACGCAGACCAACTCCTGTGTGTCGCTGCCGCCGCACCGCCATGATCAAATGGATCATGGCGTCGATACCGAGGGCGATGGCGACATTGGCCCCTGGTGCCGAGATGACATCAACCGGCTGGCCAAGGTGCCCCATAGCACCGAGCAGCAGCACCGGAACTGCGGCGAGACAGATCACCATGGCAGCGGTGGTGCGGGGCGAACGCGAGACGGCAGCGGCCACCAAGACGAAAAATGCCAGCAGGCCAGCTAGCTCACGCACCAGGCTGGTGGCCACTAGCTCGCCGAGCTTGCCCTGCAAGTCGTAGAGCCCGCCGACCAACTCGGTGGCGAGTCCAGCATCGGTCACCCGGACCATCAAACGGTCGATGATCGCCTGCCGCGGCTCGGTGCGATCGGTCTCCCGCATTCTGAGGAAAAACAACCCCTGGCGGCGTTCGTCGTCGACAAAACTGCGGGCGATGTGGTCATAGCGTGGGCTGTCGAGGATGTTCACCAGCTGTTCCGTCGACAGCAACGCGGCCAGCGGTATGCGGCGCGCTTCATCCAACAACAGCGGTAACGAGAGCGAAACGCCGACGGCAGGATCCTTCTCCAACTGCTGCTGGAGCCGTGACAACGCTGCGCTGGTCGGTCGCGAATCGAGTCGACCACCCGCGGGGTCTTTGACCACTAACAGCAACGGACTCGAGCCACCACCGCGGTCGAGACGTTCCAGACCGGCGCGAATCTCGCCGTCGCGGGCGAAGTAGGCAAAAACGCTCGGGTCGGTGTTGATTTTGGCCAATCCGAAAGCTGCGATCGTGGCCGCGAGAACAACTATCGCGGGGCCGAGCGCCCGGGTGAGGGCAATGGGCGTAGCCTGCGCAACGTGATGCGAAGGAGCCTTGCGTGCCGATTTCAAGAATGCAGGATAAAAGCCATAGGCGACGGTGATAGCAACCGCGGTGCCGATGACCCCGGAAACCCCGAGCTCACGTAAAGGTTTGGCGTTGGCCAGCAGTAAGCTGCCGAAGCCTGAAAGGGCCGCCACCATGCACCAGAACGAAGCGGTGAAGGTGATGCGGATCGCTTCGGCGAGAGCTTGGGGAGGATCGAGCTCCGAGCGCAGGCGTTGCCAGTTGGCGGTCAAGAACACCGTGTGAGACAACGTCAGGACAAAAACGATAGTGGCGATATTTGCGGTCAGCAGACCGATCGGTGTGCCGATGAGATGGAGCACCGTGAGAGTCAGCAGGCAAGCACCAACACAGGACAAAAGCGTGCCGGCCACCGGGGCGAGAGAGCGATAGAGGATCGAAATCACCAGCCCGAAGACCAACAGGGCTGCGAGTGAAAAAGTCCTGAGGTCCCTCAGCAAGTGTCGACGAATGAGCTCAACGACATAAGGCACCCCTGACACTTCGAGGACAAAGCTGGGGCGGCTGCGGTCGGCGAGAAGCTCTTCCACACGAGTGATCAGCTCAGCGCCGCCGGCTCCGTTCACCAGAGCGACAAGCTGGGTCGCTCGAGGATTGTCCGACAGCAACAACCGACTCCATACCGGGCTTTGTAGTACCGACGCCGGATTGGCCGGACCTCGGGTCAGGCTCTGGACGCTGTCGATGTCAGGATCCGCCAACAAAGCTTCGGTCAGCTGAGCGATACGTTCGACGTATTCGTCGCTGGTGATATCCGGTCCCTGAGCATTGATGATCAACTGAGGCTTCGAAGGGAAACGCTCCGCAATCTGTAGCGAAGCCCGAAACGCGGGATCCTCAGATGAGAAGAAGAAATCGCTTTCGACTTTCGGGTTGAGATCCACTCGAAAGATCACCGCCCACACCGACAGCAGCATCGCGACCAACAACAGCCAGAAGCTGCGCTGGATCCATCGGGAGGCGGCCACCGGGGCCACGGAGGGTGTTGGCGAGGAAGTCGTCATCACGAGACGGGTAGCTTAACTTAGCAGGCGTCCGGGTGCTGAACGGAGCCTGACCATCGGGACGGGAGGTTGCTTCGGGATAAGATGCTGATCCATGACGACGTATCTCGAAGCCGGTCTCGAGCAGGTGCAGGTCGAGCGTCCCGACACCGGGGCCGAGGCTGATTGGGTCGCCGTGGAAGAGCCGCTGGAGATCCGAGTTGGCGAGGAACCACTGGTCGTCACCATGCGAACCCCTGGTCGCGATCGGGAATTGGCAGCGGGTTTCTTGTTCTCCGAAGGCATCGTCACCGGCCGCCATCACATCGAGGCGCTTGAGCCTTGTGTCGATCCGATGGCTTACGACCCGGACAATGTCCTGTTCGTGCGGCTGACGGCGGAGGCGCAGCAGAACCGTGCGCAGATCTCGCAGGCAAAGCGCGATTTTACCGCCGTCGCGGCGTGTGGCTTATGCGGTAAAGCCCGCCTCGAAGATATTTACCAGCGACTGCCTGAGATTGTTCCTATGGATTGTTCCCTCGATCTCCTGAGGCAGTTGCCCGAGCGCATGCGAGTATCGCAGGAGCTATTCGCTCGCACCGGCGGCATTCACGCCGCCGCCCTATTCGATAGAGACGGAGAGATGCTGGGGCTGGAAGAAGATATCGGACGGCACAACGCTGTCGACAAATTGATCGGTCGTTTCCTGCTCGAAGGCGAAGTACCCCTGCGCAACCGGATCCTGATCGTCAGCGCACGAGCCGGTTTCGAGATCGTTCAGAAGGCGATGATGGCCGGGGCGCCTGTTTTGGGCTCGGTTGGTGCGGCATCAAGTCTGGCGGTGTCTCTGGCACGGCAAGGTGGTATGGCGTTGTACTCTTTCCTCGGACCTCAACGCGGTCATCGTCACCTTTGAGCTAGAGCCCGTCCGGTGACGCCGGTTGTCCGGTCTCGCCCCCTGTGGACTGCGCGCGCAGCTGCGTAACTCGCCTCGGCGCCCTGATGTCTGCCAAACCTATTGGTTACAATAGTTTGGAGACCTAGGGTCTATTTTCTTGCTCATACATACTCGCTGCGTGCTCGCTCCACAGGGGGCTCCTTAGGAGGCGACGAACGGGTTTCTGGATGGAATAGAGCTGGATCGATTATGCTCTGCCCATGAGTAAGGTTGTTGGGCAGCCGTATCGAAAACATGATCCGTCTGAGGTATTCGACACCATCGTGATCGGTTCGGGGATTGGCGGGTTGGCCGCCGCCGCGGTGCTCGCCAAAGACGGCGGCCAGCGGGTGTTGGTTCTTGAACAGCATTACGCTGTCGGGGGCTTCACCCACGTCTTCAAGCGCCGGGGTTACGAGTGGGATGTTGGCCTGCACTACATCGGGCGCGTCCAGACGCCGGGATCCGGCACGCGGCGTCTGTTCGACCATCTGACCGAGGGGCGATTGCAATGGGCGTCGATGGGTGAGGTCTACGATCGCATCATCCTCGGCGATCGAGCGTATGACTATGTCGCCGGTGCTGAAGCCTTTACTGCCCGCATGAAAGAGTACTTTCCGGACGAGGCTACGGCGATCGACCGTTATGTGGCACTGATTCGGAAAGTACCCAAGTGGAGTGGGTTGTACTTTGCCGAAAAAGCCATGCCGGACATGCTCGCGAAGGTTGTTGGCCCCCTGTTGCGGGCACCCTTCATGCGCTGGGCGCGTCGAACCACGGCGGAAGTGTTGGAAGGGCTCACCGACAACCCGGAGCTCAGGGCAGTCCTAGCCGGTCAATTCGGTGACTACGGCGAGCCGCCCAGCCAAGGCAGCTTCGCAATGCATGCGATGCTGGCCAGGCACTATCTTTATGGTGGCAGTTACCCGATCGGTGGCAGCGCCAGGATCGCCGCTGAGATTGCACCCGTCATCGAAGCGGCAGGCGGTAAAATTCTCTATTACGCCGACGTCAAAGAGATCTTGGTAATGGGTGACCTGGCGGTAGGGGTGCGGATGGCGGATGGCACCGAGCTGAACGCCCGCCGCATCATCAGTAGTGCTGGTGCCGCCAACACCTATCTACGATTGCTGCCGAGGACGGTTGCCGAGCGTCATGGGTTGGTGCCGAAGTTACGGCGTCTGAAGGCGTCCTTTGCCCACGTCTGTCTGTATGCGGGTTTGCGTGGTACCGCCGAAGAGCTTGGTCTCCCCAAGCACAATCTGTGGATTTACCCGGGGGCGGATCACGATGCCGCGCTGCAAGCGTACCTGCAGGATCCCGAGGCCCCGCTACCGCTGGTTTACGCATCGTTTCCCTCGGCCAAAGATCCGGATTATCAGAATCGATTCCCTGGTCGCTCCACCATCGAGCTCATCACCCTGGCGCCCTTCGAGCGTTACATGAAGTGGTACGAGAGCGAGTGGGGAAAACGAGGTGAGGCTTACGAGGCCTACAAGACTCGCCTGTCCGAGCGCCTGCTGGAAGCTCTATATGGCCAGCTACCTCACGTCCGCGGCAAAATCGACTACTTCGAGCTCTCGACTCCGCTGTCCACCCGCCACTTCGCCAACTACGAGCGGGGCGAGATCTACGGTCTCGAGCACACCCCCAAACGGTTTGCAGAACGGTTCCTCAAACCCAAAACCCCAATCGAGAACCTCTATCTCACCGGCCAAGACATCATCTCCTGCGGCGTTGCAGGAGCGATGGCGGCGGGGTATCTCACCGCTTCGGTGATCTTGAAACGCAACCTGCTGACTTCGACGATGAATGGGAAGAGCTAGCTGCGGTAGACTAAAGGAGATGGTAGCTACGAGGCGTTGTTTTCTGGGAAGCGATGCCGACGTGCAGACCGCCTTCTGAGTCACCTGATGTGTTGGCGAGTTTGGACACCAGAACGCTCGAAACATCGGATGCGTCCGTCAGTGTGGACGTCGAAACTCCCGAAACATCAGATGCGTTGGCGAGTTTGGACGCCAGAATCCTCGAAACATCGGATGCGTCGGCCAGTTTGGACGCCAAAACGCTCGACGCATCACGAAACAACGCGTCCCGATAGACCCTGAAGGTCCATGGGTTGCTCGAGGACGCGTCCTAGCCCACGTCAGAGGCGGGATTTCTCGCCATCGACACGGTTTGGACAGTCCGTGAGGCGCTGTGGCCCGTCAACAACGCGACGTGCACGCTTTGCGAGTCTGAATTGGCCCAAAACCACGCGACGCGTGGCACCTTGAGACCTGGATCAACGCCCGAGTGCACTCTCGAGCGGCTAACCGTCAGGTCCTCGAACGCCGATGCCGATAGCGTTTGGACACTTGTCCAAGTCGGTATATTCGGCAAATGATTAGGCTTGGCGAACAGTACAGTCGTAGCAAAGAGGCTTTCTGGGCAGTGTTGACATATCGAATCAACGTCGAGAGCCTCTGGAGACATATTTGACGGCTCTGAACTCGCTCGATTCGCCTCGCGTGAGAACGTGCCAAGTATCCAAGCTCTGAGCCACACCTCCGCAGGCGGTTGGACATCTGTCCAAACTGTCGCTAAAGGCAATAGGGGTGCCGCGGACAGACATCCAAGACTGCAAAATAGCCTCCGGCACTCGACCCTGGAGTGTCCATACGCTGAGGATCGACGATCCTCGACGATTCTGCAGCGTCCAAAACCGTCAAGAAACGCCAGCGGACGTTTGTAACCGACGGATTTACCGGGCGTAGCTGTAGCCCGTACCGAAGCCTTGCGAGGTCGGATGTATAGGTGCTAGTTTATATTCGGAGGTTGCTATGCGATGTTTTTCAAGAGTGCGTTGGATCCTGCTAGGAGTGTGGATGTTCACTGTTCCTGGCCTGCAAGCTCAGGTCTGTGTCGGTAGTTCAGCCATCGGTTTCGCGGCCGGTGGTGCAACCATCAACGCGCCACAGAACTGCGTCGGCCTCTTCTGGTGTCACCCGCCGATGGTGTCCGCCGTCGACTACCGAGTCATGCCGCCAGGCTGCGAGCCGACCGAGGAATCCTGCACGATCCGGGCGGTGGTCCCGATGGAGTTTCCCGGCAACCACGGCAATACCCTTGGCGCCGGCTTCTTCGACAGCCCGGTCAAACTATTGTGGGAAGACGCCGACAATAACTTCGTCGGTGCCTGCGGCAACGCCGGTGCTCGCATCCAGGTAGACGACGGAGAAACCTGGATCGAGCGCGCGTTCACGTGTGGTGACAGCGGTGGCGGTCAAGTCTACGAGCTCCAGATTACCGTCTGTGACGAGGTCTCCGGCTGTGAACAAAATCGTTCGGTGTTTGTTGACCTCACCGATGAGGCCCTCGATCCGGCGGTGTGCCCACGCCCGCCGGAAGACGACTGTGACGAGAATTGCCTCGCCTGTCGCACCACCGGCAGTGGTGCCGGGGGTGGTGGTGCTTCTGCTGCTGGCGGTGGTGGACACAGTGGCGGCAATGGCACAGGCCCTGGCGCGTTCCTACGCTACAAAGCCGGCAGCGTTGGGCGCGACGATCTGCCGGGCAGTCCCAGCCCGGGCCTGGGACGCTTCTGGTCCCATAGTTACGCCATGCGCCTGTTCGAGGACGCCGATCCGACGCCCCATGCGAGCCGTGTCCACTTGGTGACCGAGACCGCCGTCTACCGTACCTTCATCGACGACGATGGTGACGACATCTATGAGTTGGTATTTCCCGGTGATGAATATCGCAGCCTCACGCCAACAGCGGGTGGCTGGACGTTGACCAATCTCGATGGCACGATCGATACGTTTGACGTCGACGGGTTCTGGCAGCAACGGAGCGACCGTAACGGCAACACCACCCTCGCCAGCTATACCGGCCAGCTGCTGACTTCGGTCACCTTCCCGGACGGACGACGTGAGGACTTCACCTACACCGTCGGCGGTATGTTGGAGTCAATCACCGAGGTCGGCGTGGATGACACCACCACCCGGACTTGGACCTACACCTGGACTGGCAGCAATCTGACCCGCATCGACCGTCCCGATGGCACCGCGATCGAGTATCTCTACGACGACCCGGCGCATGCCGGCTACATGACCCGTGCCACCCTGGTGGGTAACGACACCACCAGCGAACGCATCTCTGCTGCCTGGGAGTATGACGCGGAAGGCAACGCGATCAAGTTATGGCGCGGCGCGGCAGCCTTTGACGACGGGGTCGATCAGTGGTCCTTCGCCTTCGACAACCCGACGCTGCCCACCCTCACCACCATCACCGATCCGCTCGGCACGGTCTCTACCACGCAGTGGGAAGGGCGTGATGCGGTGGAGCGTAAGCCGAGGGTGGTGCAGGTCAACGGCGACTGCCCGGCGTGCGGCGTTGGTCCCAACAGTCAGCTGGCTTATGACGACGGTGCCAATCCATATCGGGTGACTGAAGAGACGGACGGTCGCGGCCACGTCACCAGGTTTGCCTATGACGGCAATGGTCGGCTGACCAGTCGTATCGAAGCCTTCGCGTCACCCCTCGAACGCGAAACCACTTGGACCTACAACACCACCTTCCCGGCCTTCGTCGCCACCGTTGAGCAGCCGTCAACCGCCGGCTTCCCCAACGTCAAGACCACCACCCATGGCTACGATGGGAACGGCAATCGGACCAGCCAGAGTCTCGATGGCTTCGAAGCCGGAGCCGCATTCACCTATGAGACGGTCTCCGTCTACAACGCCGGTGGCCAAATCACCTCAGTTGATCCCCCCGGTTACGGCATGGATGACCAGACGACATTTGCCTACGACGGCACCCGTGGCAACGGCTTCCTGGTGCTGACCTCCCGCACCGATCCCCTGATAGGTGCCACCCTCTTCGGCAACGACCCCTTCAACCGCCGCACCTCGGTGACCGATCCCAACGGCGTCATCACCGAAACACAATTCGACGCACTCGATCGCGTTCGTTTCATCATCCAGCGTGGTGCGACTCCGGCCGACGACCTCGTCACCGAACGGCGTTACAACGTTTTTGGTGATCTCTTTCAGACCGTCATGCCACGAGACAACGTCATCGAATACGGCTACGACGGTGCGGGTCGTCTGGTGTCAATTGAACGCAAAGCCGACGACCAGGCGTCGAGCCACACCGAACGAGTCGTCTACACCTTGGACGGGGCTGGCAATCGGGTGCTCGAGGCGCAAGAACGCTGGACGGGTACGAAGTGGGAAAAACGCTCTCAAACCGCCTTTCAATACAACAACCGTTGCCAACTTGCCCAGCTCACGCAGGGCTTTGCTGGCGACGAAGTCACGACCGAGTACGCCCACGACTGCGAGGGCAACCTCGAGCGGGTATGGGACGCCAACCACCCCAGCAGTGGCCAGACCGATCCCGCATCCACCGTTTATGTCTACGATGAGCTCGATCGTCTCACTGAGGTGCGCCAACCATGGGGCGGTGACGGTGGTGGCGAGGTTGTCGTGAGTTACGCCTATGACACCCAAGACCACCTCGCGCAAGTCACGGATGGCGAGGGAGGCGTCACCACCTACGTCACCAGCGACCGGGATCTCATGACGATGGAGACCTCCGAAGTCTCTGGAATCACGATTCATTCATATAACGAACACGGCGAGGCGGTTACCCGCACGGATGCCAGAAACGTCACCTTGATCCGCACCATCGACGCGCTCGACCGAGTCACCCTGCAAGACTACCCCGGCACCACCCTCGACGTGACCACCACCTATGACGACCCCGCCGTCCCATTCTCTCAAGGTCGAGTGACCCGAATCGAGCGTGGTGGCCATGGTGTGGACTACACCTACGATCGTTTCGGCCGCATGCTTCAAGATGGCGGGCTGACCTACGGCTACGATGCCAACGGCAACCAGACCACCATCGGGTATCCTGGGTCCGTGAGCGTGAACTACATCTATGACGCTGCCGATCGCCAGGCCAACATGACGTTGCAACGTCCAGGGGAGCCAGATCTCGAGGTCGTCACCACGTCGAGTTACGAGCCGGCTGGGCCGTTGGCCTCGTTGACCCTCGGCAATGGGCTCGTCGAAACCAGAGGTTATGACACTCGCTACGTCCCGACTGCAATCCAAGCCGGAGCCGTGCTCGAGTGGCAATACGGAACCGACGCCGTCGGCAACATCACCGACATCACCGACGCCCTCAATATGGCAAACGATCGCACCTATGGCTACCAGGACGTCCAGTATTACCTCACCCAGGGGGATGGGCCGTGGGGCGATCTAGCCTGGACCTACGACCGGCTCGGCAACCGTCTCACGGAAACTCGCGGTACCGTATCTCGCGGAACCCTAGTCGATACCTACACCTACGTCGCCAACGCCGCGATGGGCAATTCCGCTCGGCTCGACGAGATCGCTTTGGGTGCCGGCGGTACCCACACCTTCAGCTACGATGCCGCCGGCAACCAGACCCAACTCGACGCGGCGGGTAACGTCATCGATCGAGCCTATGACGCTACTAGCCGGATGGAACGCCAAGAGCGCACCATCGCCAGCGTCAGCACCGATATGCTCTACGATGGTCGCGGCTTCCTTCGTCGTTCCACCGGCGTTGCTCCCGATAGTGCAAGCGGCATCTTCTGCGATGGCTTCGAGAGCGGCGACATCAGCGTTTGGGGCAGCACTGGCCCGTGCCCGGCCACCACCAGTCTAGACTTCAGCGAACCAACCTACAACTCGGACGGCCTACTGCATCGCATCTTCCACCCCGGCAGGGCGAATTACGTGTTGTACTTTGCCGGCCGTCCGGTTGCCCAATTCGATACCGATGGCAGCTTCCTCTACCTAACGACCGATCATCTCGGCACGCCGATTTTGGCTACGGATGTGGCGGGTAGTGTCGCCTGGGAAGGTGGCTTCGAGCCGTTTGGCGCGGACTTTGCTGGCGCTTCAGTAGTCGGGGTCTTCCTACGGTTCCCGGGGCAGTGGGACGATGCCACTTGGGCGGAGTCTAGTGAGGGCGGAGAGGTCGTCTACAACGTTTATCGGTGGTATGCCTCGGAGACCGGAAGGTACGGACGAGTAGATCCAATCCAATGGAAGCTCTCAGGCACTGACTATACGTATGTATTGGCAAGACCGATCACCTTGATTGATCCCCTTGGGCTATTTGCCGAGGATCGTACCGCTGATGCAGCAGAGGCCCTCAGTAGAGAAATCCACCGTGATCTGGCGTGTATTCAGTCAATTCGTGATCAAGTCCGTGGGCTGGGTGAAGGCAAGAACAGATACAAGCACTGTCTTGGGAACTGTCTGATTAAGAAAAATTGCCCGAGCGGCAATACCGGAGCTGCTCTAGCCAGCCTTTTCAAGGAATTCTCCGACATCTACCGTTGTCTAGTTCAAGGGCGGGGCGGAAACTGCGACAGTGCGTTTCAACAGGCTGATTTCGACGACAATCGAACTGGCCGAGAATGCCCAGAAGATATTCCTTGCACTCAGCAATGCCGTAGCCTGTCTAAATTCGACGAGCCTCCAGCAGGGTTTTTTGGACGCTTTAACCGAAATTGAATAAGCTATGAGAAAGCGGTACTCACTCAGCTTCATCTTTATGACAGGTCTTACTTTGTTCGCGGCTCTGCAGTTTGCATGCCCTGAAAGTCCAAGTCCTGAACCGATCGCGTTGCAGTCACCCCTGCACAAGATCAGGTTCCATGGGATTAGTGAAGTTTTTTTGACTATTATGGATGATGCCGAGCTAGGAGATGTTTGTAATTTGGAACTTTTCGCAGGCCTAAGAACTGGGATGACAAGCCCGGAAGTAGCAGAGATCCTTGGTCCGAGACAACAGTCGTCCAAAGAACGATCTGGCCGAGATGACGTGTCTTCATTTCCCCGTGAGGGCGGCTACCTGGATGTAGTGCGCCAGCATGTGTATGACAGCGAAGGCGACGACGCAGGCTACCGGTGGTTTCTGCGTGCACGGCCGACTGATCGTCGGCTGGAAACACATCTCGCTGCTGAAGTCCTGGATGCTATTTCGACCTTAGGGGCTACTGGCTCATATTCTCTTGTGATTGAGAACGCCTATTCCACAACAAGGGTTGTCATTGATGGCTTTGAAGTCACCTCGATCCTCTTGCTGGCCGACGAGAGCCGTGAAGTCTCCGAAGACGTAAGAGTCACCCACGATGATTGAGAACCCTTCGAGGAGACTTGGCGTGACGGAAGACAAGAGTCTCCGCGATGACGGTAGTCCAGGAATGTAATCAAGAACCATATCAATTTAGATGAACAAGGCGTCGTGGTTTTTTGTAGGAGCTGGCGTGCTGACGCTAGTGCTTGCGTCGAGTGGCTTCGGGCGCTTCGGTAGCGTGGTTGTACTCTTGTTACTTGGCGTCAGCAGCGTCGGTGTTCACTATCTGTTGCATCGATGTGCTCGGCATTTACTGGTAGATCTTCCTGACGAAGAATTTCTGCGAAACCTCCGCCCACTCACCAATCTGTCGGACGAACTGCTTCTTGTGGAAAGGAAGTACGTAGAACGAACTTTAAGTATTCCAACTGGCAAGCTAGATCCAAACCAGAGCTTTGAAGAGCTGTCTCGAGCCCTCGACTTTGTAGGTAGTTTTTCAGTAGCTCTCAATGATCTTCTGTCTGAGATTGAGGAACCACATGAAGAGTTGTCTCTCGAGCCACCGGGTGAAGCCAGAACGGCAGGAGACTTAGTCGTTCGGCTGGCCCGCGTCCGAAACTTTGGCGCCAGACCGCCGCGATAACTTAGGCTCTGGGCTTACCCGAGCGTTGATTCGCCGAGCTTTGAATCGAGTACTCAGAAGTAGCGACCGCGGCACACGGAGTGCAGTTCGGTGCCCAGGAGGCTAGGCATGGCCTATCGGATTCTTCGATCGATCGCAATTGCTTCAATGGGTGTATTTTTGTCTTGGGGCGTTATCGAAATTGTGGGCCCGAGCGACCTTATTGAGCATTTAGTCAAACGCTGGAGAGTTCCTCTGTATGAACCGATCTTGCTGAGTGTTCTTATTCTGATTCTGACGAGTTACTTCCATTTTAAAAAATCAAAAGGCACCTGGGTCAAGGAAATCGCAACTGGAATTGCGTTCGGTTCGGTTGCCGGTCTCGTTTCGGTAGTTGCTGCCGCGTGGCTGGAAACTGGGTTGCAATCAATTCTCGGTGGTTTAAGTGCATTTGGTATCCAATATTTATTGCTGCTATTTGGGACTGCTATGGTTCCTTTCGTCAGCTGGCTGTACGGAGCCATAGCGACGCTCGGCGGAGGACTCATTGAACGTCATTTGATCTGCAACCTAGAGCGAAGGCTTACCTCCTCTATCCGTGACAGTAGACACTGACGTCGTCAGTAGTCTTGCTATCTGGGGAGATAGAGGGCGCAGCTAAAGGTGATCAGTGGCGCTCCAACTGAGCGGACTGTGGATGCGTTGCCTCGCAAGAACGACCCCGACCCTTCAGGGCGAAAAGAAAGTCTACTGTGGTACCGGTGCTGGACAAGGCGACGATTCAGGGGACCCGACAATGTGAGTCTAATTCGTCTCACGTCCATCACACATCTTCAGCACGACGAAGGTAATGTCGTCATCGGCTTCGGTGCCGGCCGCCCAGTCCTCGCCGGTCGACACTAGATGATTGACGATCTTCTCGGCCGACTCCCTGGCAATGTCGATGAAAGTTTCACCGGCGCGATCGTAGCCCAGCAGCTCGCCTTCTGGATTCTGGCGTTCCGGGAAGCCGTCGCTCATGAATAGGATGGTGTCGCCGATCGCTAGATCGACCTCGACCTGCCGATAGGGAAATGTCCGAACACTGCCGAGAGGCATGCCGCCGATTTCGATGGCCTCGAGCTCTTTTCTGGTCGCTCGGTAGATCAATGGGAATGGCATGCCAGCGGCCGAGATCTGCATGTGTCCGTTTTTGATCTTGGCGATCAGCAAAGCCATGTTGAGGGCCCGAAAGTTCATCTTCTTGAGCGCCAGGTTGGATCGCTTGACGGTACCGACCAGATCAGCGTCACCGCTCAACGCGTTGAATAGGCTTTTGGTGGCAGTCACCATGGTTCCAGCCCGCATACCGTGGCCGGTCGCGTCGCCGATCGCCAGTGTCAACGTGCCATCGTCAGCGACATCGAAATCATAATAATCGCCACCAACCTCGGTGGCGGTCGACATGTAGACTGCAAGCTCAACTCCGGGTAGCTGGGGCAGGCTCTGTGGCAACATCGAAAGCTGAAGACGGCGGGCCTCTTCCAACTCATGGGCCTTACGCTCGACCTCTGCCTCGGCGAGTTTGCGGCGGACCTGCTCGGCGTGGGTCTTGCGCTCCTGTTCTAGTTTCTCCGCCGACAGTTCCTTCACCCGCTGCAGTTGCTGCGCCAGGTCACGATGCGTGAGTGCAATGCGGTGTGAAAGGTAAATCGACATCGTTACGATCAACACCAACACCGAGAAGAACGGAGCGTTGAACGTGAGTGCGGTGGTCTGAGGTAGGACACCCAGGTTGGCGAGTAGGCCAGCTCCAAAGCCGAGGGCGACGGCCAGGATGCCCCATCCGACAATTCTTGCTCCCGGCTGGTGTCGCCTCACGGCGAGTACCACTGCGCGTGCCATCTCGAGCAAGCCCACCAGCATCACCAAGAAGACACTGCTCATGGAGTCTCCCGGACGCAAGATCGACCACACGACCAACCCGGCGAGCAGGGGAAGAGTCCATCGCAAGAGGCGCGGTAGTTGGCCGCTGAAGACCCGATGCACAAACAGCACACCGAAGACTGCAAACAGGACTCCGGAGACATTCATGGTCGACTCCGCCCACAGCACGAGCCGAGGATCTGACGACAGGCGTCGTTGAACCATCAAGAACACCAGGATCGCAAGTGTGGTGCAAAACCCTGCGAAGTACAGGTTCTCGCGACTCTCACGGTGAAAGAAATACAGCAGGGCATGGAGCAGAGCAAACGACAGGAAAATGCCAGTGAAGAGGCCGCGACGCCCGGCCGCATAGGTTCTCAGATCACTGACCCGGGCCGCCGCCGAGTCAGCGGTCGCCAAGCGTGCGGAAAATCCGGCCGGGTAGCCAACTCGGTGATAGCTGGCCCACTCGGTGCTGGAGAAACGCAAGGACATCCGATGCCTTCCAGGCTCGGTAACGGTGAAAAATGTCGGGTGGACGTGCCACGATGCCACGGTCTCGTGAGGATCCTCTATCAGTGTGCCGATCTCGGCGATGAGTGCGTCATCGATGTAAATCCGGGAAGCGCCTTGATGTCGACGAAAGATCAACG
>JAJCXO010000242.1 GCA_029263395.1 Acidobacteriota bacterium
CCTGGGGGCAGGGGCCGGTATGAGCGGGCGCTTACCCGAGCGCATTCGGGAACAAGAAGGACTCGCTTATTCGAGTGACATCAACATCGCATCGGGCTCGGGTCTCGACGCGGGACGCCTGGTAGCTTATGTCGGCACCTCACCGTCGACTTTGGCGCAGGCCGAACGTGCGATCCGGGAGGAGCTGACTCGCTTGGTTGACGATGGGATTGCGCCGGAGGAGCTCGAAGACGCTCGAGCTTATCTCATTGGCCGCGATCCCTTCCGCCGTGAGACAGCGCGACAGTGGGCAAATCTGCTCGCCGAGTCCGAGCTCTACGGTTTACCTTTGGATCGCCCAGAATGGGTTGTCGAAACCCTCGAGGCCATGTCTTTGGCGGACGTCGAAGCCGCGGCACGACGCTGGATACGGCCCAACGAGCTCAAGGTGACCGTCGGGATGCCGAAGTCATAAGTTAGCGAGTCGGCCAGTTAGACGTTGGCGCAGTCTTCCGCCTCGCAGTCGTGGGTCATGGCATCGTTGAATCCGTACTCAATGAATTTCTGGGCCTTGTCACGGTCATAATCCAGGACTTCGAGCACATCCCACAGCGGTTTCTTGGGGCGGTAACAGTGCGCCGTGATCTCCAGGGGAGAAGAAGGTCTCTTGCGTCGATCGTCCGTGCGAATGCCTTGCTGCAGCGTTCTCAGCTCGAGCCCCTTCATTTGCAGGTAGGTCAGGCGGTTGAAGGTGTCGAAAGTGTTCGGCATTTTTGGTGGATCGATGTTCTGCAGCTTGGGGCGGAGGTAAACGACGTGCAGAATCAGCTTCTTAGCACCGAGCTGGACTGCGGCATCTACCGCTGGACGAATGGGCGTCGGCGAGGCGATACCACCGCCAGCGATGGGATGGCCGTTGATGATGGGGCGCGGAAAGAGTGCGAAGACGGCGAGGGAGGCGAGGATCTGTTGGTAGGTGAGATCCTCCTGGCCATACACCGCGGGAGTGCCCGTGACCCAGTCGGTCGCCACGATCCGGAGCTGTCGGTCGGAGTTGCGTAGGCGATTGAGATCAATGTGCTTTTCAAGCAGCTTGGCCAAAGGGCTGGTATCGAAAAAGTCCGCGATGTCCGGGAAGTCCAGCAAGCGTTTGGAGAGCGGCTTCTTCGATGTCAGAAACTGTGACAGGCGCGAGGAGAAGCTGCGGGAGAGGAAGCTCACATCGTTCAGCAGGTTGCGAAACGGCTTCGTCGGATCGCGCAACAGTGTCCGTGGGTCGAAGAAACTGCGCGGATCCAGGCGAAGCCGATACACACCGTTTTGACGCGGCAATCCCAGGCGGGTCAGTAGATCTTCCTGGCTGGTGATCTCCTCGAGCCAGATACGTTCCAGAGCGTCGAGGGTGTCAGCGTTACTGCCGGCCATCTGAGACGCCATGATGGCAATGTTGAAGGCGCTGAAAACGGTGCCAGAATAAATCTCCGGATCGACGACCTGATTCCCGGCATGCGGACTGGGATTCTGGATCAGCCTCTTCATGACACCGATGCCATAACAAGAGGAGGCACCAAAACCGGAGCCTGTCAAAACCAATGCGTGAACCGTACCGTCGCCCATGGGGTGCTCCTTTGTGCTGTCCGTCGCCAAGACTCACCAGGCTAGGGAAACGTGGCCCAAAGCTCGACGCTCCACGATGTCGCCGCCGAAGATCTCGAAATGCCCGTTATCCAAGATGTTGCTGATGTCGATTCCGAATCGCCAGCGGTCATTGAGCTGGTAGGCCGCGGTGAGATCAACAACGTCGTACGACGGGACCGTACCTTGGTATAACCCGGAACTCCAGTCGAAGCTTTCGGAGTATCGATAGGCGAGACTCGCAGCCAAGTGCTCGGTGGTGTAGGTGAGGCCAAGGTTGAGCTTGTTCCTGGGATTGTTGGGTAAAACTGGGTCGTCCGGCAGTTGGCGCTCGATGTCGAATTCGAAATAGGCATAACCGGCGTCGAGTCGCCACAGCGGGCTCAACGTGACATCGAGGCCAATCTCAAGCCCACGCGCTTGCACGCGGGCGAAATTGGTGTGGGACAACGCGGTGAAAATCGGATCGCCGTTGGGTGCATTCGACAAAATACGGAAAAGATCCGGTGGCAACGCTCCAGCCAGGGCCTGCAGCAGCATCGAGGCCAGGGGTTGCGGCAGGCTGGCGGGGGGCCGGTAGGCGGGGAAGTTGTCGTGAATGGCTCCGCCCAGAGTCGCATTGTCAAAGCCGATCAGATCGGTGATGAAGTTGTCGATGCGATTGTCATAGAGGTCAACGGTGAGGAATGCCTTGTCCGCCAAGACGCCGGAGTAGCCGAACTCGAAGCTGCGAATCTCCTCGACTTCGAGATCTTCGTTACCGACCGCCAGAACCGGAACCAGATTGAAGCCACAGACGGTTCCGCCCAACGCACAGAGGGTCTCGAAGGGTGCCAGCGAAACCGAGGGCGCAACCGGTACGGCTTGGAAGAGCTCACCGTAGTTCGGGGTTTGGAAGGCTTCGCTATAAGCCAACCGGAGTGTGCTGTGGGACGTCAGAGCGTAGACCAAGGAGGCGCGGGGTGACACTCGAGACGCGTGCAAAGAGCTGTCGTCCCAGCGTCCGGCGAGGAGTCCCTTGAGCTTGCTGCTCAGGTCATATTCGAGTTGCCCAAAAACCGCCTGGAAATCGCCACCCAGCGCTTCGAATGAGAGCGTCTGTGCACCCTGAGGGTCCGCGGTGTCGACAGTTTCATCGATGGCTGACGCCCCGGCAACGAAGAAACCCTTGCCGGCTGCAAAGCCGGCGTTACCCTGAATTTCTAAACTGAGTTTGTCTTCGTCGAGAAAGGTTGTCGTGGCAGTGCTCAGCAATAGCTGGTCGGCAGCGTCTCTGGCGGTCAAGTAGGCGAGGGCGTTCCAGTGGCGAGAGCTGAAATTCCAGCGGACCCAGGGGCGCTCGACATCGGTCATTTGCGTGCGCCCTATTCCGGCGGCGATGACCGGGCCTTCGAGCTTGCTGGTACCCGCCTCGATCGTCATGACGCTGTGGTCTCCGAGGTATTTGTCGACTCGAACAGATGCGCTCCACAGTTGGTTACGATCGAGGGCCAGGGGGGTGGCCTCGGGCAGAACGCAGTTGGCCTGCCCTGGGAAAGCGCAAGGGCTGGAGTATTCGACCGACGTATTGCGAGAACGGGAAAAGTCGTCACTTTCGCCGACACTGGCGAGTGTTTTGAAAAACGTGTTCTTTCCCAGGTCGGCGGCATACCGTAGGTCGAGTTTGAAACTGTCCAATTCGCCAGCTGCTAGCCGCAGGTTACCTCCCTGACTGTCTCGTGGGGCTTTGGTGGTCATGTTCAGAACGCCGTTGAAGGCGTCGGCACCGTAGAGCGCTGACCCTGGTCCGCGCACCAATTCGATGCTAGCCAGGTCGTCGAGAGGAAACGAGGTCGCGCCCCATTCCTGAACTCCGAGCGATGGTAAGGCGATATCCCGGCCATCGATCAGAGTCAGTACCCGGCGTCCGAGAGAGGTGTTGAAGCCGCGGACATTGAGCTTGAAATCGTACAGCCCACTCTGGGCGAGCTCGGCGCCAGGGGTGAATTCGAGCAGCTTCGGCAGCTGCCCGCTCGCGCTATGGCGTTCGATCTCATCCTCCTGCACGAGGGTGATGGCTGCGGGAGCATCGACGATCCGTTGTGCTCTGCGGGTCACTGAGTTGACGGTGATTTCATCCATGAAGCCCGGCTGTTGTTCGGGCTGTGGCTGTTCTGGCTGCTGCTGTTTGTTGGCCTGCTGTTCGTCTAATTGTGGCTCGTCGGCCCAAGTTGGTGAGATGGCGAGCGATACCAACACGAGGCAGAACAAGGCCAGCCTGATCACGGGTAGTCCTCTTGGTCGCCCGTTTTGATCCAGTAGGGTAAGGCCTCGGGACGCGTCCAATCTGGAAATCTTCGCCAGTTGGCCAGTGTACCGAGCTGGAAGTCATAGGTATCCATGAAGTGGATCGCCATCACTGTTCTCAGAACCTCGCGCCGAGAGATCAAGAGCTCTTTGGCCGCTCGTCCATTGGACAAGAAGTTGGCGAGCTTGACGAAGGTGAAGACCGGGTCGAGTTGCGCCGAGCCGAGCGGTAGGTCTCGCAGGACTTGGCGCAGCGGGCCAAACAGTCGACCGGTCAATCCAAAAGAGGCCCGCTCGGCGATTTCGAAGCCCCATTCGACTGGATTCAAGGGAATGCGGACGAACGACGTCGGTTGATTGGCGGCGAAGTAGTTGTACAACCTGACATCGCCACTCTCGTGGACATCAAAGTGGAAGGACATGAAGGCTGGACCGAGCCCTTCGGGGCCATAAGCCAGGAAGCTTTCGGGATCTTCAGGTTTAATGAAACTGTAGCCCCAGCCGTAGCGGCCGACCACTTTGTCGTCTGGCCTTGGGCTGTTGGGGTTTGGCTCCGGAGGAGCATCTTCGTCGACAATGAAATCAGGGCTCATGATCACTTTGGCAACCGCGCGAAAAGGAAGCCCCAATTGGGCGCCGGACGTAAACGGTGGGAAGTTCAGTGTGAAGTCAAAGATGTTGACGTCCAAGATGACCCAATCGTAGATGCGACCCGATGATTCTTTGTGATGATCGTGTTGAGGGTCGCCACCAACTTGTCGGGCATCGACGATCTTGCATTCTTTGTTGGCTGGGAACCTTCCGATATATCCGTTTTCACTCAGTTTAAAGTATTTTTGTTTGTAGCCCCAGCCGCGCTTCTCTGGCGGGCTTGAGGTTCCAAAACTCAGAGGTCGGAGATAAAACGGGGGTTCTGTCTCAGGAGTCGAGGGAATGAACCTGGGATCAGAGAAAGAGGCAATGCGCATAAAGTAGCGCAACATAAATTCTCTGACTTGCGCCTTGATCCAGGTGACGTCGGTTTTATCGGTTTTCTTTGGTCGGTAATACAGCATCTGCTGGACCGTGCCGACGACTGGCAGATTGGATTCTCCGCAGACCGGAGCGCAATCGATGAAACCGAAGTTAGTATCCTGTGGATCGTACTGTTGCAGTAGACGAAAGCGATCCGCATAGGTGTTGTTGATATTGGTGTTTTTCCACCAATGAAAGAGTTCTCTGCCGGTTTGGAGGTAGTAGTCCACTCGCTTGAGGGTTTTCCAATCCTCGGCTGTGAGCTCGGGTCCTGGATGCGGATGTGAATCTAAACCTTGGCCCATCGCTGGCTCCTGAGCCTGCTCGATCATGTGCAGATTAGCGATATCTTTGGAATTATGAGCGTTGTCGACCGCCATGGTACTCCCAGGTCGAACACCTGTTCAAGACGACCCGAAGGCTCAAGAGAAATCGTCGAGCAACGTCCGAGCGTCTCGGAGATCTGCTGAGGCCGAGCCTTCAGGGTGCTCAGCGAGCAGAGGAGCCAATAGGCCACGAGCCTCATCGCCGCGCCCTTGGCGCTGTAAGAGTCGGCCCAGGCTGACAGCAGCCCGCAGTTGTAGCGCTCGGGCGCCCTGATCTCGGGCAATGTCCAGAGCTTGGCGAAATGAGCCTTCGGCTAGCTGCTCCGATGGCTCTGGGGCCGTTTGCCCTGCCAATAGTACCGTCTCGCCTCGCAAGCGGTGGGCTTCGGCTTCGAAGAAGCGCTCGCCGGTCTCACGGATCGCCGTGAAGGTTTCTTCCAGATTACGATCAGCTTCTTCGAGGTGACCCAGGCCGGCTGCTGCTTCGGCGAGCATTAGCAGATATTGGGTGCGGTGCAGGCGAGCGCCGGTAGCGAGGGTCGCACCGAGACCCTGGCGCAACTCCTCTAAGCCTTGAGATCCGATGTCTGAGTCCACTTCTGAGCTCGAACCACCGTTGGCCGCCGCTGTCGCACGTGCCCAGCCTAAGCACAGTTGGCCTGGGATCGCGAACCAGAATCCTTGCTCGAGACTCTGAGCGATGGTTATTTCAGTATCCTTCAGGAAGCCGGTGACATCGCGATCATAGTAGGCGAGGAAGGGGATCAAGGAGTAGGTGATACTGAACGGGTGGGCGATTTGACGAGCCAGGTCTTGGGCTTGGGTCCGCCGCTTCTTGGCTTGGTCAGGGTGACCCATGAACCACAGACACCAGCCATCCCAGATCAGGCTGGCGACGCCGGAGTCTTCGCCCGTTTGCGCAGCATAGTGTTGCGTCCGATCTAGCGAGTCCAGGTGGATGGCTTGCCCTAAATAGTCGTGTGCAACAGCAAACTCGCCGCGGCAATAGAGTGTCGCTCCGACGGTGAAGTAGGCCGCGATCTGAGTTGCTGGGCCGCGCCTAGGGGTCGCCAGTCGCAACAGGGTGTGGCCAAGCTCCAGCGCCTTGTCGAGGTTGGCCTGGACAAAGTGGAAACGCCACAGGCCCCACAGGATCCAAAATTGTTCAGGGCTATCTCCGCTGCGCTGGCAGATCTCCAGAGCCCGGCCGTAGGCTCGGATGACCTTCGGAGCTGCAAAACCTTCGAGTGTGCTGAGCGCCGCACCCATGGCAGCCTGCAGAGCCAACTCGCGTTGATCGCGGTCGGCACCCTCCGGCAGGCTATCGAGCAACTCGAGGCCGCTATCGATTTGGGCGCGTGCCTCGAGAACAGCGCCTTGCATGAACGAGCGTTGACTGGCTTGTTGCCAGTAGTCGATCCCGCGGTGGTGTTGACCGGCTTCGGTGAGATGGTATGCCACAACCTCCGGCTGGGTTTCGCAGAGATCGACGAACCGGTCTTCTAGCGTGTCCGCGATCCTTCGATGGTAGAGCCGTCGTTGTCGTTTGAGCAACGAGCTGTAGGTGGCTTCCTGAATCATCACGTGCTTGAAGCGGTAGGTGGCTACCGGTAACGCTCCACCCTGTAGAAGCAACTCCGCTTCTACCAAGTGAGCGAGGGCAATCTCGAGGTTGTGAGAACGCTGCGGCGAGATCAGGTCGAGTAGTTCAAAGTTGAACCGGCGCCCGATGACCGAGCCGATCTGTGCCACCTCCTTAATCGCAGGTGGTAAACGATCGAGTCGAGCGCGAAGCGAATCTTGCAGCGTTGATGGGATAGCGAACGTGGGCAGTGGTCCGGGTAGGGTGTAGGCCTCTGCTTGTTCGACCAGGATGCCTGATTCGAGGATCGTTTTGGTGAGCTCTTCGACGAAAAGTGGCACACCGTCGGTCTTTTCCATCACTTGCCGAAGCACAAGACGCGGTAGCGTCTTGCCGTGTGTCCAGTGATGGATGACCTCGAGGATCTGTTCTTCAGCGAGGCGATCGATCACCAACTCGACGGACTCGCATTCTGCCGTCCACTCAGGCTGGAAGGCCGGGCGACACGTGACCACGAGGAGTAGTTTGGATGCGCTAGTCTGTAGGAGCAGATCGAGATATTGCAGGGTCGATGGATCAGCCCATTGAAGATTTTCGACAACTAGGACCAGCGGTTCGATTTCCGCCTGCTGCAATAGGATGGCGCGAAGGATTTCGAGGGTCTTCTCTTTTTGACGGTGCGGGCTGTCTGAGCTCGGTTGGTAAGCTGGTAGCAGAGGCAGTGACAGCAGACTGGAGATCAGCGGAAAAACTTCGCCGAGGTCGAGTCCTCGTTTGCCTAGGGCAATCTCGAGTTGAGCAGACTTCTCTTCCGGAGACGCCTCCGGAGGGATCATGAAAAGCCGCGTCGCCTGTTCTATCACTGGGTACAGAGGGCTGTTCTGATGATACGGCGAGCAGTAACAGGTCCACCAGCGGTGAAGATTGTCGCCCAAACGCAGCTTCAGTTCGTGTACCAAGCGAGACTTACCCAAACCGGCTTCGCCGCTCAACAGCACAACTTGCTGTTGCCCACGGCTCGCGGTCTCATAAGTTTGCTGTAGAACTGCGAGCTCACTTTGTCGACCGACTAGGGGCGGTAGGCCGGTTCTAGCGGCTGCCTGGAAACGCTCGGGGATGCCGCTCTCAGCGAGAACTCGATAGACGTCGATCGGCTTAGAGACCCCCTTGAGATGTTGGGGGCCCAGCAACTCAGTGGCGAACAACCCTTCAACGTTGGTGTGGGTAGTCGCGCTCATCACGATTCCGTTGGCCTCGGCTAGACCTTGTAAACGAGCTGCGACATTTGGGGTCTGGCCGACAGCGAGGCGTTCCCAGCGCCCACCAGCGCCCACGTCGCCGGTCACGACCGGGCCGGTGTGAATACCGACGCGGACTGCCAACTCGAGATCGTCGGTGAATTGCCGTCGTTCGTTGAGTTTGGCGATCGCCTCGACGATGCCGAGCGCCGCATGGACAGCGCGTCGTGGATCGTCCTCGTGGGCTTGTGGATAGCCGAAATAGATCAGCAAACCGTCGCCGAGGAGCTGTGCCACGTGGCCTTCGAAACGATCGATCACTTCACTCGCAACTTCCTGGTAAGACATCACGACTTGGCGAAGGGTCTCAGGATCGAGCCGCTCAGCGAGTGCCGTCGATCCAACGAGGTCGCAGAACATCACAGTCAGTTGACGGTTTTCCGCCGTGTCGGAGATCGGGGAGAGCGATAGGTCGGTGCCTGGTGATTCCTCTGCTTGGTTTGGTTGCGTCGGTCGCGGCGTGTTGCCGCCGGGGACACCTCGACCAGAGAGCGCGGAGCCGCAGCGCCCACAGAACTTGAACTCCACCGGATTGTCGCTGCCGCATTCTTGGCAGGCAAAGCTCAAACCAGCACCGCACTGGCCGCAGAAGCGCATGCCAGGAGGGTTTTCGAAGGCGCAGGAGGTGCAGTTCATCTAGACGAGCTCGGTGTAGGACCAGCCGTAGATTCTACATCGCGTTGACCCAGGTCTCCGGTTCGAAGCACACATTGACCAAGCACTTCGGGGGATAGAGAAGGCCCCATCCTTTTGTGGCAAGATGAGGTGTGCCTGACCGACGCCGCTATCCTGGACCCAATCCGCGGACTACGTTACAAGCTTCGTTTGCGAGAACGTTCGGCATTGCAGCGTTGTGCGGTCGGGGAAGCCATTAGAAAAATTGCGGCAGGCTGGTGAAGTGGCGCCAGGCCAGAAAAACGAAAGGCTCCGGAAAAACCGGAGCCTTCGATTCGATCACGCAGAGGATGTCCTAGCGTGAGCCGGCCACGTCCCAGTTGATTACATTCCAGAACGCTGCGATGTAGTCTGGGCGTCGATTCTGGTAGTTGAGGTAGTAGGCGTGCTCCCAGACGTCGATACCGATTATCGGGGTCCTACCCGCCATTAACGGCGAATCTTGGTTGGGGGTCGCCGTCACGGCGAGCTTGCCATCGGCATTACGCACCAGCCAACCCCATCCGCTGCCGAATTGGGTCGTGGCGGCTTGGGTGAATTGCTTCTTGAATTCATCGAAGCTTCCGAAGTCGCGGTCGATATCCTGCGCCAGTTGGCCGGTCGGAGCCGTAGCGCCACCGGGGGTGAGGATTTGCCAGAACAAGCTGTGATTGGCATGACCGCCGCCGTGATTGATCACCGCCGGGCGCTTGGCTTGAGGAATCGATTCGATGTCGCTCAAGATGGCCTCGATCGTCTGATTACCTGTGTCGATGCCGTCGAGAGCTTTGTTTAGGTTGGTGACGTAAGCCGCGTGATGCTTGTCGTGATGGATTTCCATCGTCTTGGCATCGATGTGGGGCTCGAGAGCATCAAACGCGTAGCCGAGATCCGGAACTGAAAACGCCATCGGGAACCTCCTTGTTCGGTGAGCCTGCCTGGTCTGGGAGGGAGAGATCCCGTCCGCTGATTTGGCGGGTCCGTGAATGGACGTAAGCCTGTAACTGGACTTCGGTCCAATAGATTGTACGGTTGGTTCTTGGCGGGCCAGCTTACGGATGAACCAGCCCCGCAGAATTAGGACTTTACAGCCGCGTCTTTGCCATCGTCAACCTTGCTCGCGACGGTTTCGGTCTGTCAGTCGACTACCAACCGTGGTAGATCCCAGTTGATACGAGTCAGGATTTCGTAGTGAATCGTGCCGGCGAGGTTCGCGAGGTGTTCTGCAGTCACCGTCTGGTCTCCTTGTCGACCCAATAAAACAACTTCGTCTCCCAGCGCCACGGTCGGGATGTCAGTGACGTCGACCATCGTGAGATTCATGCATATCCGGCCGCGAACCGGCGCCCTATTGCCGCCGATCAGCACGTGAGCCTGATTCGAGAACCGTCGATCATAGCCATCAGCGTACCCAACTGGCAGAACAGCGATTCGGGTCGAACGAGTTGTTTGGTAGGTGCAGCCGTAACCGACGTAGCTCCCTGCCGGAACTTGCTTGAGTTGGCTCACTCTGGTTTTCCAACTGAGAGCGGGCTGCAGGTTGGCGCTGGCGTCCGGGTGTTCGAGTCGGTAAGAGAGGTAGGTTTCCTTCGAAGACCAGAGACCGTATTGGCTGATACCGAGACGCACCATATTGAAATGGGTCTCGGGAAAGACCAGCGTTGCCGCCGAGCAAGCGGCGTGGCATTTTGATGGATTGATGCCTGCAGCCCGTAAGCGCTCGACTGCATGTTTGAAGTTGGTGAGTTGGACCTCGGCGTAGTCGTGGTCCGTGGTGTCCTCGATATTTGCGAAGTGCGTGTAAACACCCTCCGCGACGACCAGCGGGTGCTGTGTCAAGAAGTCAAGAAACCAGTCGAGCCCGTCAGCGTCGACACCCTGGCGATGGGTACCTGTCTCCAGCTTGAGGTGGATCCGCACCGTTCGCTGTTGTGCATGCGCAAGCTCTGCAAGACGGATGGCGCTTTCACGGGTGAAAAGCGCCATGCGAAAATCTCCTGCGATCACCTGTTCGAGATCTTCGATCGGGATTGGGCCAAGAATCAGAATGTCGCGTGAGAAGCCAGCTTGCCTCAGCTGCTGAGCTTCCGTCAGCGCGTGAACACAGAATGAGTCCGCACCGCTGGCCATCGCGGCGATTTGCTCCAAACCATGCCCATATGCATTCGACTTCACCACTGCTGCCAACTCGACGTCAGGGCCGATCAGCTGGCGAAAGAAGTTCAAGTTGTGGATGTAGGCTTGTTTGGAGATCTCCAGCCAGACGTTGAGAGCGTGCTGGTTCATCGTCATCGTAAACCCGAGGGGAGTCGGGGCGACGACAAAAGCTGTTCGAAGACCTGCCAGCGTTGCTGCGGGTCTTCACCTGCTTGGGCCTCGATATAGCTCCGCACCAAATCTTGGCCTAGGTTGTAGTTGATGACATAGCTGCGATATTGGTCGAAGAACGTGATCCGTTGTGCTGCACGCTCCGGTGATGTGGCGGCGTAGTGGGTGAGCCACTCTGTCGCCGCTTGGGCGTCGATCTCACCGTCCAGATACCGGCGCGCTGCCTCATTACCGGCGTAACTCAGCCGTTCGGAGAGCGCCAGAACCTGATGGTAGGCGCTGGCCCGCTTGGCATCGAGACCAGCCAACGGGAATAGCACATCCCGTTCGTAAGTGAGCCGCTCGTCGCCGGGGAAAGCCATCTCGATTCCAAAGTTAGCGCTGCCCTCGGCGATCAACGACTGTGGGCTGAACAGGGGGTAGACCGAATACTCGATCCAGCCGCGGTTGCGCACCAAGTGTTGCTCGAGCAGTGCATTGTAAAGATGGTGTCCTGGGTAACCCTCGTGGCAGGCGAGGTCGACAGCCCGGTCGATGAAGATAGGTAGATCGGTGTTGACCTGGATCAGGCTTTGGAGCTCTCCCTGGTACCAGTTGTAGCCGCTCCAAGATTTACCGGTCACATACTCGATCTTGAAGTTTTCACCAGCAGGCAGCTCAATATGACGTTCGGTACGCTCACGGCAGGCGTCGACCGCTTCCCGGAAGACGACGTCGAGCTTGTCGGTTGGAATGACAAAATCTCGTCGAAAGGTCTCTAATCGTTCGATGAGCGAGCCACTGTCAAAGCCTTCACTGGCGAGCAGGCGATCAAGTTCGTCGAGGGTGGCTTGGAAATGGGCTTCTTCGAGGCGTGGCGGTGTAGCGTCATAGAGGGCACGAGCTTCGGCCTCGAAGGTCAGGGGCGTTCCGCTCAAGAGCTCGACCCGTGCGTTGAGCGCCCCTAACTGGCGGTGAAGATACTTCCGTCGCAAGGATTCGAGCGTATCGTCTCCGGCTAGCGGTTCGGGTTCAAACTGACCAAGCAGGATGTCGGCTCGACTCTGGATGGATGCGAGAGTTTGTGATTCGGCGGTCGCTTCGTCTTGCCACGCTTTGGGTCCGTAGTAGGCGTCAACGTAGTCTGCGTCATGCTGGCCTACAGCGAGGACGAGTTTGACGTAAGACTCGGCTACCGTATCGAGGTTGATTGTCGCGTCAGCGTTCAAGGTCGTGTCTTCCTTGGGTGGCGCCGTCGCACCTTGGCAGCCACAGAAGACCAAAAGCATGACAAGCGTTGGTTGGGCGAGTTGCTTGGTGTTAGGCAGGTGCATCAGCAAGTCTCCGTGAGAACTCGGATGGTTCGAGGAAGATGGTATCGGATGTTTCCCGGGTAAAGGTGTGTCCAGCTACAATGCTTGGATCATGACCGATGAGCCAATTAGCCAACAGCTTCTCACACCTCTCGACGAGTACTTACGGCAAGTTCGCGATCTCGAGAACGACGCCAGGCAGTTGACCCGTGGCTTGAGTCCTCGCCAGTTCAATTGGTCTCCAGAGGCTGGTCGATGGTCGATTGCGGAGTGTTTGGTTCACCTCAACGCAGTTGCAGAGCCCTATTGCGAGGCCATCGCGAAGGCCATCGAGACCGGCCGAGAGCGGGCGGTCGTAGCCGGCGGTCCAGTGCAGTACAGTTGGCTCGAGCGGTGGATGATTCGTTCTCTCGAGCCGCCCCCCAAGCGGCGGCTGCCAGCGCCGAGCATCTTTCGTCCGACGGCGAAACACAACCAACATTCCTTGGCCGACGTGTTGGATGAATTCGTCGGCCTCAAGCAGCGTTTTGCCGACCTCCTAGGCGAGGCGAACGGCCTGAACGTCGGCAAGATCAAGGTTACCTCGCCGGTGTCCAAGCTGATGCGACTGCGCCTGGGCGCTGCCTTCGCATTTCTCGCCAGCCATGAACGACGCCATTTGTGGCAAGCACACCAAGTTCGTGAGAGTGCCGCCTTCCCTGAGAGCTAAAATCTCAAGAGCTCGCGTTCGAGACCTCGGTCTATCGGTTAAGCGGAGGCTGCCAGCCTGGCGTCTCTGAGACTTTCATAACCTGCCGCGTCGATGTGCTCTCGGTTGGCGAGGTCGTGTTCGATGTCGGCAGTCCAGGCTCCGGTGGCGGCTTCGGGGCCAGCGGTGAGGGTGAGCAACTCGGCACCAAAGCCGGAGCCATAGGAGAAGGCAGTGATTTGCTGGCCTTCGTCCAGGCCTGCCAGTGCCTCGGCAACCGACATCCAAAGGCTTGCCGTGTACGCGTTGCCACACTGTCGGTTCCAGCCCATGTTGGGGTCGATCTTCTGCGAGAAGATCTGGTTGGAGAGCTCGTAGTCCCAGCCGAAAGATTCACCGACATGAAGAAAAGCCTTCTTGACCATCTTGGGGAAGGGCACGTGAAAACAGATGGCTGCGAGCGCCGAAAGCTTCTGTTGCGCATCGTCGTCACCGACGAAGGCTCGGAAGCAGTTTTCAGCCGCCTTTTTGTAACAATCGAGGCTGAACTTGCCATCGACCCGTGGAAAACTCTCGCCCACAGGACGCCAGAAATCGAAGGCTGGTTCACTCCACGGGTAGGACATCGGGTCGATCACTGCGATGTCTGGCTGGTCGACGATCATGGCGACAGCACCCGCACCCTGGGTGGGCTCGCCGGGGTCGCTGAGTGCATAAAGCGCAACGTCGGTTGCAATCACCAAAGCAGCTTTGTCTCCCGCCGCGCCCGACAATTTCCACTCCAATGCTTGCCGCAAAGCGACAGTACCGCCGTAGCAAGCATGTTTGACTTCGTAGGAGCGAACCGCACCTCGCAAACCGAGTTCTTCTGCCACCCACGCACTCAAAGGGCGACTCATGTCGACCGCCGATTCAGTGCCAACAACGATCATGCCGATTCGGCCGAGGTCACCATCCCATCTGCCGAGGGCTCGTTTGGCGGCTTCGACGGCCATTTCCACGGCTCCGAAGTCTGGCGGACACAAGGCCATTTCCTGGCATCCCAGCCCGAGCGTGTACTTCTGGGGATCTTGACCTCGCAGCTTAGCGAGTTCTTCGACGGGCAGGGCCAGGGGTGGCAGGCTCAGGCCTATAGAGGCGAGGCCGATCGAGGGGGAGGTTGCGGCATGGGCGGTCATATCGGATCTCCTTGGAGTCCTGAGCCGGCGAAAGCATTGTTGGCCCTGGCAGGGACTCGAACCTTCGCCGTCCTTGGGTCGGTGAATCTTGAGTCTAGGGGGTCACTGATCGGTCTGAGATCGCCTTGACCGAAACCTGACACACCGTGACAAAAGCACGACCGCAGCGCGACAACGGGGTATCATCACACGCTCCAAGCTGCCTTGAGATGGGCGGACGTCCCAAGAGACTTGTGTGTTATCGCAGCAAGCCCCTCGATCCATGAAGATGTCAACTGATCCATGAATTCCAATCGGTTTCGGCGACTCGCTGATTGGGAACTCCGGCATCGCGGATGGGTAGTCTTCGGGATCGTCGCAGGGTCGCTATTTGCTCTCGCCCAGCTGCCTCGCTTGCGGTTCGATTTTCGACCGGAAGCCTTGCTCGAATTTAGTGCGGAAGAGAAAGAGTTTGCCCGCAGTTTTCGCGAGCAGTTTCAAGTTCGCGATGACCTGTTGTTGGTTGCGCTGCGTGGGTCGGACTCGGGCTCGGTGCTCGACGCCCGGGGGCTCTCTCTACTCTTCCGCCTGACGGAGTCGGTGGCAGCAAATCCGGCGGCCGACGGTGCGTACAGCTTGACGAAGGTTCCGCGTCGCGATCTTGCCGGCGGCTTGGCCGCCCTTGCTCTCGGCAAGTTACCACCACTGATTGCGGGACTGCCGATCGCTGCTCAAGATGTCGCGAGGGTCAATGCCCAGGTCGCAACATCGAGGATGCTGCCGCGACAGCTGATCTCCGAAGACGGCTCGACCGCTGCCATCGTCATGGTAATCAAGCGGGAGTTCGAAGACCTCACTTTGCTCGACCAACCTCTAGGTGATTTGCAAGTCGAGCTGGAGGGTCTGCTGTCTGCGGATGCGGCGGATGCAGCCACAAATGCGGATCGGACCTACGAAATCCATCTTGGCGGCCTACCGTTTATTCGTCTCGAGACGGTACGCAAACTCAAGAGTGAACAGCGAAGCTTCTGGCCGCTGACCGCAGCATTGTATTTGTTCTTCTTATGGGTTCTCTACCGAGATTTGGGCCTTGCCGTGACCCCGTTGTTGGCGGTCGGGCTGGCGAGCCTTTGGGGCATCGCACTCTTGCCGCTGGTTGGCTCGGAAGTGAATGTCATCAACAACATCGTGCCGAGTTTGATTCTGGTGATCGGAGTGTGCAACGCCATTCACATGCTCCATGCCTATGTCGAGGCGCGTCGCGGCGGAGCTTCCGGAGAAGAGGCTGTCCAGCAGATGATGGCAGAGCTTGGACTGCCTGTTCTGCTCACCAGCGTCACAACGGCTATTGGGTTTGCGTCCCTGCTGGTCGCTCGCAACGGGACCCTACAGGATCTCGGTTGGCAGGCGAGTGCCGGGATTATGATGTCCTATCTCGCCCTAGTCACTCTGCTACCGGTGCTGGTCGGACGGTTCGGGCGTCGAGCAGCCTATGCTGTGTCGTCGGTGAGGCGGCGTCAACGGCTCGGCTTTCGGCCAATGGAGGTGCTGGTCAGCGGCGTGACTCGTTGGCCGCGATCGGTGCTGGCGGTCGCCCTTGTGGTGCTTGTTCTGGCGATTGCCAGCGGTTTCCGTGTTCCCATCGACGCCAGGGTCAACGATACGTTTCCACCCGGGCATCCAATCTACGAGAGCAACAAGTTAGTAGAGGATGAACTCGGGGGTATCTTACCTCTGGAGATTCACCTGAAAGCTTCCGAGGCTGGTTACTTCACCCGCTCAGACCGGCTTCATCACGTGTTCGCACTACAAAAAGCCTTGGCCGAACGGCCTGAGGTGCTTGACGTGAAGTCGGTTGTCGACCTGATTGCGGAGGTCCATGGTGCTCGACCGGATGACCGTGTCATGGAGGCTCTAAGTCCTCGGGGAGTGCCCTTCGCTCTCGAAGCGCTGCGTAAATATCAGCCGGAAGGACTGGTCCAATTTGTGAACGAAGAGGCTTCGGAGATCCGGATTGCGGCCCGATTGTCGGATGGCGGTATTCGAGCTTCGCTGACGCTGCTCGAGTGGATCGAAGAAGTCGATGCGGAGTGGTTGGAGCCTTTTGACGACGAGGTCTCGTTGCGTTTGACCGGTGAGGCGTTTCTGGCGTCTCGGGGGCTCGACTTTTTTATTCGAGATCTGATCCTCAGCTCGGTGACCGCCGGCGGCGTGATCTTCGTGGTGCTAGTGGTCGCATTTCGTTCTCTGCGTATGGGGCTGCTCAGTATTCTGCCGACAGTGCTGCCTCTAGCACTGACACTCGGCCTGATTCCGTTCTATGGCTATCAGCTCAATACCTCGACGGTGGTTGTCTTCACTATCTCGATCGGCATGGCGGTCGACAACACGATCCACTTGTTGACCCGGTTTCGCGGCGCTCGCAGCGGTGGCCTAGGTCTCGAAGAGGCCGTCAGGGAAACGTTTGGTCAGACCGGGGCGGCAGTAGTAGCGTCGAATCTGTTGTTGATCGGCGGCTTCGGGGTGTTGTTTGCGAGCACTTTCGAACCGATCTTCCGGGTCGCTGTCTTGACAACCACCACCATCGGTGCCGCCATGCTCTCAGCCATACTGGTTCTACCCGCGCTCTTGATGTTGTGGGGTGGACCGCTCGGCCAGTCGAAGTGATGAGCAGCTTGGACTAGCTATCCTCGGCCGCCTTCGCCACGGGTCGCTGACAACATTCGAGGCGTTCAAACAGAGCCGCTAGTGCCTGCAGCTTGATCGGCTTGCTGATGTAGTCGTCCATGCCCGCCTCCAAGCATTTGTCTCGATAACCCCGCACGGCATGTGCGGTCATCGCAACGACCGTCGGGCGCTCCCCCGGGAACCTCTGGTGAATTCTCCGCGTCGCTTCGAATCCGTCCATCTCAGGCATCTGTACATCCATCAAGACCAGATCGTAGGTCTGTCGCTCCATGGCTGCGAGAACCTCGGTGCCTGTGCCGACGACATCGCATCGATAACCAAGGTTCTGGAGCAACAGAGAGGTAACCTTTTGATTGACCAGGTTGTCTTCGGCGAGCAAAACTCGGAGTAAAGATAGAGACTCCGTATCGTCGTTCGCTCGCTGTGATTCGACAACTACCGTCGGCTTTTCGGCAACGACGACCGCAAGTTCGGTCAAGACCTCGTGCAACTGAGCTGGCTTGATGGGTCGGCTCAATTCCGTGTAACCCTCAGCGCCAGGCGCTACGTTTCTGTTCTCGTTGCGGGCCAACGGCGTCAAGAGGACCAGCGGGAGATCGCGGTACAAACCCTCCCTGCCCCAGGCTTTGGCCCAGTTGACCTCATCACGGTGGGCGATTTCGCGATCCATGATTGCCATGTCGATCCGTTCACCCGAGCTCAGTCGTTCGATCGCTGTCGCCGCCGAGCTGGCCGCAATGGGCAGCATGCCCCAGGCGTCGGCTTGCCGGCTCAGCAAAAGCCGCATGTCGGCGTTTTCATCAATGATGAGGACTCGCAAGCCGGCCAAGCGTGGGTCGCTGCGATAAAGGAAAGAGCGATCAGGTTCCGTCTCGGTCTTGGCGACAATCGTGAAATGGAATGTCGAGCCATAGTCTGGAGTGCTGTCAGCCCAGATGCTGCCGCCCATCAGTTCGCTGAGGCGGTTGCAGATGGCCAGCCCCAAGCCCGTGCCGCCGTAGCGCCGCGTGGTTGAAGCATCAACCTGGCTGAAGGGTTGAAAGATTGCCCGCAAGCGATCTGGTGGGATACCGATCCCGCTATCTCTGATTGAAAATTGAATCTCGTGGCGATCCGGTGCGGTCACCTGGGCCGACACCTCGATGAAGACGCCTCCATGCTCGGTGAACTTCACGCCGTTCGAGAGCAAGTTCATCAAAACCTGGCGAGTGCGAACGCTGTCCCCGATCACGGTTTCTGGCGTGTTGTCTTCCATCCAATAACCGAGAGCCAGCTCCTTGTCGGCTGCGATTGGCGCCACCAAGCTCAGAGCTTCTTCGATCAAGCCGCGGAGGTCGAAAGGAGCCTGCTCCAGTTCCAGCTTCAACGACTCGATCTTCGAGAAGTCCAAGATGTCGTTGAGGATCTCGAGCAGAGCATCGCCACTGGCACGAATGGTTTCCAATTGTTCTCGCTGCCTGACTCCGAGATCTGAAAGTAAGAGCAGTTCGGTCATACCGATGATGCCGCTCATGGGAGTGCGGATCTCATGGCTCATGTGGGCGAGGAAGTCGCCCTTGACCCGACTCGCAGCTTCGGCTGCCTGAGCCGCCTCTCGGGCTTCCCGAAGGGCGATCTGCCGTTGTTGTTTTCGGCGTGTTGAGGCGAGGAGCCAGATGCCTGCAGCAACTAGGGCCAGGGCATAAAGAGAATATGCCCACCAGGTTCGCCAAACGGGTGGTGCGATCACAAGGTCTAGACTGACGGCTTCTTCGTTCCAGATGCCGTCGTGGTTTGCCGCTTTGATCTGCAGCGTATAGGAACCCGGGTCGAGATCCGTGAACGTCACCCGGCGGTGGGTTCCGAGGTCGATCCAATCAATCCAACCTTCGGTCAGGCCTTCGAGACGGTAGGCATAACGGTTGCGATCGGAGGCCGTAAAGTCGAGTGCAGCGAACTCGAACGAGAAGACATGATCTCTGTAATCTAGCGCGACGCTGCTCAGATCCTGCAGCGGTCGATCGAGATCGACGGGTTGCCCGTACTTCAGAAACGAAGTGAGGACTACCGGCGGTCCAGCTGTCTGTCTGATGATGCTGTCGGGTTGGAAACCGTTGTAGCCTTCGACACCGCCGAAGTACATCGTGCCGTCATCGCTGCGGAAATGCGCTCCGAAGTTGAACTCATTGGACTGCAAGCCGTGGCTTGCCTCGTAGTTCCTGATAGTTCCGGTTGCCGGCTCGAAGCGTGAGAGGCCGTAATTTGTGCTCAGCCACAAAGCGTTACTGTCGAGCTCGGGTTGGATTCCAGAGACGACGCGACTAGGCAGCCCATCGGACTCGGAAAAGCATTCGAAGACAGCGCTGCTGGAACTGGCATCGAGTTGCTCCAGACGGCATAAGCCGCCACCCTGGGTGCCGATCCACAACACGCCTGATTCGTCGACTTGGAGGGCGGTGATGGTGTCCACCCTCAAGCTTCCGTTCTGGCGACTATTGTGGCTGAACTGGGTGAATACCTGGCGATCGGTATCGAGGCGGTGGAGCCCAGCGCCAAACGTGCCGACCCACAAGGCGCCGTTGGAGTCTTCGGTGATGGCACTGACTCGGTCGTTGCCGAGTGTAGTCGGATCATCATTCCGAGCGCGGTAGTGATTGAACGAGCCGGACTCGCGATCAGTTGGCTCGAGCCGGCTGAGGCCGGCACCGTACGTACCAACCCACAGATCGCCGCGCCGATCCTCGAACAAAGACATCACTCCGTTGTTGCCGAGACTCTCTGGGCGCTCAGGGTCGTTGATGAAATGGGTGAAATTCTTGGAGTTGGCGTTGAAGCGGTTGAGCCCACCACCCCTCAGGCCAATCCACAGGACCCCGGAGCGATCGTGAAGCAGCGCGGTCACAAGATCGCTACCCAGGCTCGCGGGATCCTCTGGATCGTGTCGAAAAACCTCGTGAAAGCCGGTCACGGGGTCGCGTCGGTTGAGGCCACCGCCGTGGGTGCCGATCCACAGATGATTTTCGGCATCCTGCGCGAAGGCGAGCACTGGATTGGTACTCAAGCCATGTTCGTCATCTGGGTTGTGTCGGTAATGAGGAAACGACCAGATAGCGGGATTCCACTGGTTGACGCCACCACCCCAGGTGCCGATCCACATCACTTGGCCGCGGTCTTGATAGATCGACATGACCCGGTCTTGACTGAGGCTAGATGGGTCGGTCGGCGAGTGTTGATATCGATGGAATTGTTGCCGGTCACGATCGAAGAGATTCATGCCACCGTCGGTACCGATCCACAACCGCCCGTCCTGGTCTTCAAAGAGAATTCGAACTCGATCTTGACTCAAGCTAAGGCGGTCGGTCGGGTCGTGTAGCAACCGGTGAAAACCGGTGGTCGGACGATCGAACCGGTTGAGACCTGAGACGGTGCCAATCCACAGATTGCCGGTGCGGTCTTCGAGAATGGAGAGGACGTGGTCGTCGCTCAGGCTAGCGGGATTATTCGGATCGTGACGGTAACGTATGAAGGTCTTGCTGTCGCGGTCATAGAGATTGAGGCCGCCTTGGGTGCCAACCCAGAGGTTACCGAGTCGGTCCAAGGCCAAGGCGCGGACCTGATTATCACTGAGGCTCGTCGGATCTGACGCAAGATACTGGAAGCTTTCGATCGAGCTATCCGTTGGGTCGAGGCGATAGAGGCCACTATCGAAGGTGGCGATCCACAAGCTGTCGTCAGCGTCTTGAAGAAGCGTTTCGACCCGTTCTCCGAAAGTACCTTCCATCGGGTCGTCGGCAGAAAAGTGGTGGCGGGTGAACCTGCCGGTCTGTTGATTTAGATAGCTCAGTCCGCGCTCAGTGCCTACCCACAAATCCCCGGAGCGATCCTCGAGCAGCGCCCGGATCGAGCTGTCGGACAGCGTAGCCGGATCGTTGGGGTCGTGCTCGTAAACTACGAAGTCATAGCCGTCGAATCGATTCAGGCCGTCCTGGGTGCCGAGCCAGACAAAACCACGTCGATCCTGGACGATGGCGGTGACGGTGCTTTGGGATAACCCTTCTTTGATCGAGATCCGGTTGAAGCGGATACTCCGACTGTTTGCCTCAAGACTTGCTGGTAAGCCAAGGTGTAGGCAGAGTCCACTAACGATGAGGCAACGCGAGAGCCTGCGTGCGACACCCTTGGGGTGTGCGATCGGCTGATTGCGTCGTGAAAAAAGGTTCATCGAGGTCGTGGTTCAAGGTAGCCCCAACTTCCGACAGAGAGACTACACGGAATGGCCCAACAGCGTGACTCGACACTTTGGGCACCCATCCTAACGATTTGACCTTACGGTCTGCATAACAGACAAAAATGGCGCTCGGAGTCACCGAGCGCCACGACAAATACGGACTTCTGTGTAAACGCTATTCCTGATTGACCCAGACATTGACCGACATACGGTCGCTGAGATCGCTATCGGTCCACGGGTTGGCGTCCGTCCATGGGTTGGCGTCGGTCCAAGGATTGGCATCGGTCCACGGATTGGCGTCAGTCCACGGATTGGCGTCGGTCCATGGGTTGGCATCGACGGTGAAATCGGTCCATGGATTGGCATCAGTCACCAAATCAGTCCATGGATTGGCGTCGGTCCATGGGTTGGCGGCGAGCTTATAAGAGCCGTCCCAGGGTTGCCCGAAGCCGGCAACGTAGAAGGTCTCGGTGACCGGATCCCACGCCGCTTGGCCGGTATAGTGTTCTTGATTCGTGAACTCGGCCGCAACGTCGAGACCAGGGTTGGCGCAGCCGGAGGCCAGGCTGTCAGCGGCCGCCAAGGCGTCGACTAGTCCAGCACCCTGCTGGAACGGGCTATAGGCCGGTGTGCCATCAGCGGCTTCCGCAGCCCGTGCGCTGGCAATCAGGCGGCATTTGACGTCCTCTGGTGACAGCGCCGGATTCGCTTCCAACAACAACGCTGCGACGCCGCTGGTGATCGCTGTTGCTGGCGACGTCCCCGACATCTCGAAGTAGGGGAAGTCGGAACGTGATCCGGAGTAGACCAAGCCACGAAAGCTGTCCCAGGAAGTCATCCCGAGGATGTGACCACCCGGAGCGACGATTTCGGGCTTGATGAAGCGATCGAGAGTGGGACCGGAGGCCGAGAACGACGCCAGAAAGTCATCACTGGCATTGCCAGGGGTGAAGCCGTCCGACAATGCGCCGACCGTGATGATGTAAGGGTTGTTGCCGGGTACGCCGACCGTCAGTGGATCGGGGCCGGCGTTACCTGCCGCAGCGACCACCACAAGTCCGGATTGCCACGCCGCCATCACGGCTTGATTCAGCGGATCTTGCCAATAAAATGAGGTCGCTGGACCACTGAAAGCAAGGTTGAGGACGCGGATACCATAGTCTTGCTGGTACTCGACGGCGAACTCGATTCCGCGAATGACGTCTGCATAGGTGGCGTCGCCCTTGTCGTCGAACGCACGGATGGTCACCAGGTCGGCGCCGGGGGCGATACCGTTGTAACTGCCAGAAGGTGTTTGCTTGGCGCTCACAGCGACACTTGCGACATGCCCGCCGTGGCCGTTCAAATCTTGTTCGAGCGGGGGATTGTCGGGTCCGAAATCATCGGTGTCGAGTAGGACGTCGGCGATGGCGTCGTATTGGGCAAGATAACGCCACTGGCCGTTGGCGTTGTAGTGCATGGTGTCGGAGATCGTCGAGTTGCCAGTGTCGACGATAGCGATGGTGACGCCGGCGCCAGTGATGCCTCGAGCGTGCAGCACATCAGTATTGATGCGGTTGCCGTAGTGAGTCTCGAGTACCGGGTGGCCGTCATCCAGTACCCCGGCCTCTGGGTACTCGACGGTACAACCCTCGGCGAACTCCAGAAGCAAGGTGTAGGCGTCCGGGTCTCGGCTGACACTGCTTTGGAATTTGAACTCCAGCGTCACGCTTTCACCAGCTGCTAGTTGGCGGTCTCTGGTGGCGCCTCGCCAGTTGGAGTCGATGACCGTAGAAGTTGGCTGGCGCCAGTCCTGCGAGATCTTCTCACCGCCAAGCTTGACCTCTTTGAGCTCATCGGCTGCTGATGGCCAGGTAATCGAAAGACTGTCGAGAGTGAGCATTGAGGGGCCGGTGTTGGTAATGGCCCAAGTCACCTTCTTGTTACCGAAGGTGGGCTCACCATCGATCGTCACACCATACGCTCCACCCGCGCTGCTCGTTCTGAGTTGGCGGTTGAGATGGATTTTAAGCTCGTTACGGCGTGAGAGTGCCGCCACCTGGTCCTGATCGAGTTGTGCTCCGACCCCGTTGATGATGCCGAGACGATGCGTCACGTCACCTCCAACCGCTTCTACCAGCTGATAAGCCTGGGTGGCATCCTCACCTTGAACAATGAATGAACGAGTTTCTCTTGTGGTGTTCGTCGGTCCTTGGGCTAGTGCAGCCCGGCCGACAAGCGAGATCAAAACGAGACAACCGGACCACAAGATGCGGTTGGTACTGTTGGCGGGTGCTATCCAAGCCATGAAAGCGAACTCCTTCTGCGTGAATCTCAATGAAGACCGTAAGGAAGGTAAGCAAGCCAGGTGCCAGACTTGGGCCAGCCACAAGTCGAGCGAGTTGGTCTACAAAGCTGTGAAGGCGAGAGGGCAGCCGATAAGCGGGACGAGCGATTCAGCCTGGTGCGGCTCGGAATCTCCGAGATCGGTGCTGGGCAGGAAGGCGAGATTGTGGGCTCGGTTTATTTCTTCGAGTATTAAGAAGTACCCTGCCGGCCTGCGATCTGGTGGAACAATCTCGCTGACGTACTTGGTATGGATACAAGGTAGCCAACAAAATTGGCAGTTCAGTTCGAGAATCGCCAACTAACTTGGCAGGCGACGTGAAGCCACCAACACACCGGAGGTGCGCTGGTGGCCAGCCATCCCGCCAATATGGAGCGCCTATTCCTGATCGACCCAGATGTTGATCGCCATCCCCTCGCTCATGTCGCTGTCGGTCCAAGGGTTGGCGTCGGTCCATGGATTAGCGTCAGTCCATGGGTTGGCATCGGTCCACGGATTGGCATCGGTCCATGGATTGGCGTCGGTCCATGGGTTGGCATCGACGGTGAAGTCAGTCCACGGATTGGCGTCAGTAATGAGGTCGGTCCACGGGTTGGCGTCGGTCCATGGGTTGGCATTACCACTGTAGGAACCATCCCAAGGCTGTCCGAAGCCCTCAATGTAAACCGTCTCGGTCACCGGATCGTAGGCTGCTTGGCCGATGAAATGCTCGCTACCGGCGAGGTCGGCATCTACATTGAGGCCCGGGTTGGCGCAGCCTGCTTCGCTGCTGCTGACGGCACCGGCAGCATCCACCAAGCCGGCGCCCTGTTGAAAGGGGCTGTAAGCCGGGGAGCCGTCGCCAGCTTCGGCAGCACGTGCACTAGCGACCAGACGACACTTGACGTCTTCGGGAGACAAGCTCGGATCGGCTTCGAGCATCAGTGCCACGACACCGCTGACGATGGCGGTGGCGGGTGAGGTCCCCGACATCTCGAAATAGGGGAAGTCAGAACGCGAGTCAGCGTAAACCAGGCCGCGGAAGCTATCCCACGGAATCATGCCTAGAATGTGACCACCTGGAGCCACGATTTCCGGTTTGACAAAGCGGTCGATGGTCGGGCCAGCGGCCGAGAAGGAAGCCAGAATATCGTCGGTGCCGTCGTCCGGTGTGAAGCTGTCCGACATCGCTCCGACAGTGATGGCATAAGGATTGTTCCCGGGTACCCCGACCGACAACGGGTCGGGGCCACCGTTGCCGGCGGCGGTGACGACGACAATGCCAGCCTGCCAAGCTGCCATCACGGCCTGATTGAGGGGATCCTCCCAGTAGAAGGACACCGCTGGACCGCTAAAGGCGAGGTTGAGTACCTGGATGCCATACGCGTCTTTGAAGTCGACCGCAAACTCGATGCCGCGGATGACATCGGCATAGGTGCCGTCACCCTTGTCGTCGAATGCGCGGATGGTCACGAGGTCGGCGCCGGGAGCGATGCCGTTGTAGTTGCCCGAATCTGTCTGCTTGGCGCTCAATGCAACACTGGTCACATGGCCACCGTGGCCGTTCAAGTCTTGCTCGGCGGGAGGGTTCTCGGGCCCAAAATCATTGGTGTCGAGTAACACGTTGGAGACGGCGTCATACTGGGCAAGGTATCGCCATTGCTTGTTGACGTTGTAGTCGATGGTGTTGGAAACCATTGAGTTGCCGGTGTCGACAAAGGCAATGGTCACCCCTGCGCCGGTGATGCCATCCGTGTGAAGCGCGTCTGCATTGGTGCGGGTTGGGTAGTCTGTTTCCAGTACCGGGAAGCCGTCGTCTAGTGGATTAGGATTGAAGGTTGCCGAGCAGCCTTCAGTAAACGTGACGGTCAGCGAGTAGTCGTTCGGGTTGACACTGGCGTCGTTCTCAAATTTGAACTTGAGTTTGCCCTTCGCATCTGCTGCGATGATGCGATCTCCCGGCTCACCCTGCCAGTCTGAATTGATCACGGTAGCTGGGGCAGGCTGATTCGAAGTGAAGATCTTGTTGGCACCTAACTTGACCCACTTCAGTTGTCCGTTGGCTGCTGGCCACTCGAGAGAGATACTGTCAATGGTGATCGGTGTTGTAGCTCGGTTCTTGATCTTCCATTTCACAACTTGATTCTGGACTTTGATCGGAACACGAATTCTGGCAGAGCATAGATCGGGCACTAAGTCCGAATCCGAATCCGAATCCGAATCTGAGTCCGAGTCTGAGTCCGAGTCCGAGTCCGAGTCCGAGTCTGAGTCCGAGTCTGAATCCGAGTCACCACCTCTGTCATGGGCGCTGGTGCGGACCGTCAAGTTCTTGGAAATGCGCAGCACGTCGAGTTGACGCAACTCGGTCAGCTGTTCGTCAGTGAGCAAGGCTGCGACACCGTGGATGATGTCGAGCTCATGTGTGATTTCTCCGCCTACGCCCTGAACGATGTCGGCAGCTTCGGTGCTATCGTGAGCCTGAACGATGAAAGACTGTGCGGTCTGCTCGGCCGAATGTTCCGAGAGAGCGATCGAGGATACGGCGAATAAAACTAGAAGGAAGAGTCCGGCGAAAATTGCGGCAGATCGGATTATCGACATGCTAACTCCTCAAAAACTGTTGTTTGTAAGGCAATGCCCTATACAGCTCTTGAGCAAGTATCATGCCAGTTGGTTTTTGTCGCTCTTGATAGATTATTTCGGCGCTTGAAGTACCGCCTCAGGACGATCTGGGGGAAATTACAGGCAGAAGATAATGGAGCCCTAGGAAAAAATACCAGGAGCTTATTCCTGCCTCTAGGCATCCTTATGGTTATCTTGGAATGCAAATTATTCAGTTGGATAAAGATGATTTGTAGGACAGATCGGTATTCCGTAGGTTAAATCTTACGGTCATTGGAAGACCTTCAGAGGAGGGGTTGTCTTTAGCCTGATTGCTCGAATGGCAAATCTCTGCCGAGGAAGGTGTCAAAAAACGACACTTTCTCTTGTCGCTTCCAGTCGCCTTTCTCCTACTCCTCGAGGAGGAAGGAGGTGGGGGGGCCGCAAGGCACTGTCGCATCGTCGACGTAAGCGGCGACACTCCATACTCCGTAAAGGGAGCTACGTACGATCGATGTACCTGCGACAGGCCACGCGACTGTCAGCGATGACGTCGAGGTTTCCAAAGACAAAGGCTGTAGTGTGTCCACGGGGAGGGGATGTGGGAAACCTTCGATGCGGCGGAGTGCTTCGCGGAGTGAGGAGTCGCCGCTGAAGGGTTGCGTCAGGACTTGATACAGATGGCCTTGGGGCGTCGACAGTTCGAGCCGCAGGAGATGATGAGAATCCATCGCCTCCGCGAATCGAACGTGCAGATCCAGATCGAGGATGCTGGTGACTGGGAACCCAGAGAAGCTCGGGGCGTTGGAGGTCCAGGCAGAGAGATCTCCGGACTCGAAATCGTCTGAGAATATTGCCTGTGGTGAGCCCACTCGGACTTCGCAGGCAGTCGAGATGTTGGTGGACTTGGCGGCCCTAGGGACTGCCAGCGCTTCAGGCGTGGTTTCGATCCGTGGCGTCTGTGATCTGGCTTGCGAGCCGCGTCGGGATCCACCCGGCAGCGGAACTTCGGCGGCGTAAACTCGGCCATCTTCAGAGCCGACATAAAGCACTCCGCTCGATACGTCGAGTGCAGGACTGCCGATCGCCGCGCTGCCATTCCCCAAGGTTACTGAAGTGAACGTCGGGCTGGCACCCGAGACATCGAGTTCGTACAATCGGCCGTCACTGGCGCCAATCCAGGCCAGCGGTGAGCTGATCGACACCAGCGGGACAGAAGGGGCAGGAATCGAGACCACCGACCAGTCCAGACTGGCACTGGTCCCGCCGTCGAGGATCGACCAGACCGTGTTGGTGGTACTGAAGATCAATTCCGAAGAGCCGAACCGCGGCAGGACATACCCTTTGACCGGGCCGTCGCCGGTGGTGAAGGGAATGCTCCAGAGGTTGTTGCCGGTCACCGCGTCGAGGGCGTGGACCTGTCCGGAGTTGGTGCCAACATAGACTTTCTCGCCATGCAGAATCGGGCTGCCGTCGATATCGCCGAGGGCGCGGGACCATAGCAGACTGGCGCTTCCGGCTCCGAAGCCGAGGCACCAGACAGTGGCTGCGCTACCCCCCGGATTGGCACGGCTGGCGAAGTAGACGCGGTTGTTGAAGATATCCACCGAGGCGCTGGCGGAGATGATGCCGATGCCACTGGCCCCGCCGCCGTTGTCGAATGTCCAGGCGAGGCTGCCGTCCGCCAGATTCAGACCGTAAAAGGCGCTGTCGCCCAGCGCGTTGCGCATGCCGGCCAGGATTAGATCCTGGGCGCCCCCGAACACCGTGAAGATGCCGGCCGGCGCCGCTTGGATTTGGCCGCCGAGGTCTGGACTCTGCCAGAGCAGAGCACCCGATGTGGCGTCGACGGCGTACACGCGATGGTCTTGGGAGCCCAGGAAGGTCACCTTGGATGCTGCACCAAGAGAGATCGGGACAACCGCGGGTCGTTCTTGTGCCGGACCGTTCATCGCCATGGGCGTCCAAGTGTCGGGCCAGGTTCCTGCGTCACCAACCGTCTCCATCGAATGGACAACACGATCGTTGGAGACCCCATAAACCGAACCGATACCCGGGGGAGTCATCGCCGACGCACCGGTCGAGTATGCCCATTGCACCGCACCGGACGTGTCGAAGGGCCGTGCTGATACGTGCCGGGCGGCAGACATGACGCCTGAACCATTGTCGACGAAGGCAGTGTAGTAGTAGGTGGTGCCGTTAGTGAGGGTTGTGTGCATCACGTTGTCGGCCCCGCCTGTCGTCCCCGCTTGGTTGGTGACAATTACACCGTCGGTGGGGTCGGCGGGGAAGGTGTCGGTGCGATAGCGGATCAGCGTCGAGTCATAAGCCGGGCCGGTCGGGTTGAGCCATTCGATCTCGACCTGTCCGTCGGTGGCGGTGGCAGTCAAGAATTGAACTGCTGGCGGCGCCACGGTACACGACGCTGGAACGGTCGCTTCGAGCCGCACGTTGTCGACGATCCAGCCGTCGTCAAGGCTCGAGAAACGATCGCCACCGTGGTTCCATGCCAGCCACACTCGCTGACCGGCGTAAGCGGTCAGATCAACGGTCTCTGGAATGCATCCAATCGAGTCGGCAACATAGGCCGGCACACCGGGCCAAGGGTGGCAAAAGAAAGTGCTGTTGAAGACAGTGCCGGGATAACCGCCGATTGGCGTCAAGGGGGTGAAGTTGGGCCAGTTGCCCACACTGATCAGCAGCCGGCCACCGTCCCAATCCTGGCTCGACGATTCGAAGTCGTAGTCATGGTCGAAACTCAAGGTGATCGACGTCGCCCCTGCCGGCAAGACAATGCCACCGTCCGAAAAAGGAGGTCCAGCGGAGGGCTGCAGCCCCAAAACCGCCAAGCCATCGTTGAAGTCGCTGTAGATCGGGCTGGCGCTAGCATCGTTCGAAGCCAGGGCGTTGCCGCCGCAGAAACCGGTCTCCGGTCGGTACCAATCGTTGCTGTAGTTGACGGGGCCGGTGCCGCTAGGTGGTGGCGCGCAGGAGCCGGACACGTAAGTGTTGAGAGGCGTGACCCCGAGTTGCCACAAGTCCCCGGGGGACTGGTTGCCATCGAAATCATCGGCGAACAGCAAGACATTGGCATCTCCGCCAGCGGTGCCTGCGAGCTCGAGCGTGTTGCCGTCGGTATTGCCGTTGCGGCACGGACCGTCACTGCCGAGGGCGGCGTCTTCAGCGCGCACTGAGTAGTGGTAGGTGATGCCGCTAGTAACCGAAGTGTCATCGAAGGACGTTCCGGTGACACAGGCTGCCAGTAGGTTGGCCGGTCCGGGCGTGAAGTCTGGGCTGGTGGAACGGTAGACGTTGTAGACCATCGGTCCACCCGGGCAGTTGGCATTGCCATTCGACCACGAGACTCTCAAGCTACAGCCGCCACCTGAGGTGGTCGGTGCAACCGACGTCACCCCGTTGAAAGACGGCGCCAACGTGCAGTCTCCCTGAGCAGTGGTGGTTGCCTCGCTGGAGTTTGCCGACTCGCAGCCCGGATTGTTCACTGCGGTGACGACGTAGTAGTAGGTGGTATCGCCGGAGACGCCGGTATCGGTGAACGTAGTCGAAGCCAATCCAGACGCGATTCGTTGGTAGGGGCCGCTCGTCGTCGTCGCTCGATAGAGACTGTAGGTATCGGCAGCCACTGAGTTCCACGAAAGATCGATCCGATTGGAACCGTTGGGGGTGGCGGTGAGCCCGGTTGGTGCGGCGGGAGTTGCGCAGGGTGGGGCCAGCACCCCAGAGACCACCAGCGCGTAGGGTTGGACGGTAGTACCGGGCTGGCCATTTCCTGGGACACTCCAGCCCGAAACGCGAACCGTCCAGTTGCCGACTTGGGGGGTGCTGACGGTGGTCTGTTCAACGTTGTTCGTCCGATCTGCGGATCCGATCAGGCGATCAATGCCGTTCGGGAAGTAGGTGGTGCTACTGGGCGAGATGACCGTCAAGTCGAGATCATTGATCAGTTGGGTACCCGCGCCGAGAGTTGGGTAGGGGTCGGTCCACACCAAGGTGGCGATCAACGGATCTGCGGACGAGGCCACAGGCACGACCAGGTCGACGAATAGACCCGTGGTAAGCCCTACCGTGGCGTCGTGAATCTCCATCTCTCTCGCTGGATCGTGACCGTAGCCCGAGCCGGGGAATAAGGCGGACTCGAGATCGAGGCGGCCATACCCTTCGGCGTTATTCGGTAGCGTGCTCCCAGTGTCCCATGCCGGCGGGAGCTCCTGGGTTGGGCCGACACCGTACTGCCCGGGCGTCATATCCCATGCACCGTTGAGCAACGTTGCTTTGACCAGGGCAGCCGACGGGTTGAAGCCATTGCTCGGTACTGGGATGTCTTGGGTGATGCGGCTACCTTCCGCGTGCCAACCATCGGCGTAATATTGGCGGGTCAAGACGCTGGCGCCAGCAGCCAACGGGTTGGCCATCGAGGTGCCACCGAGCACGACGTAATAAGGCCGAAGGGCTGGCGGAACCTGACAGGTGCCCCACTGTTGATACGACTGAAATCGGTTGGTGCGGGTCGAGACGATTGCGATGCCCGGGGCCACCAGGTCAGGTTTGATCCGGCCGTCATCGGTCGGGCCGCGGGAAGAGAAGGCGCCGACGCCAGAGGCGTTGTCTGCCATCAGGTCCGGGAACAAGGGTGCTGCCGAGAAGTTACTCGAACTGAACCAGCCCCAAGTCTTCTGTTCGATGCCGTTCGACGAGGTGCAATCCCCTTCCGGGACTTCGTAAACAAAGTCCGGTCGATAGTTCTCCGAGGCCCCGACTACAATTGCGTTCTTGGACGTGCCGGGGGCGCCGATGGCGTCGGCATCGACGATCCCATCAACCGGGCTGAGATCTCGTGATCGGTTGCCCGCGGTGTAGGTGATCACCATGTCTGGATGACCCCACGTGAACTCGTCCACTTCCTGGGAGTCGGCGTTGTAGGCGCCGAACAGGGGGGTTCCCCAGGAGTTGCAGTGCACTCTAGCGCCGTCGTCGTAGGGAGGTTGGAAAAGCGTGTTGAGGTCGCCTGGAATACCACCAAGGGCGCCGTTGCCGTCCAGAATCGACTGAAAGACCAAGTTGGCCTTGGGAGCGGTGCCGGCATAACTCGACGCCGGGTAGTCGTCGATCGACGGATCCGAACCGGAGCGTATGCCGTTGCCGACTAGAGAGCCCGCGACGTGAGTACCGTGACCACCAGCCAACGTTTGATTGTCGTCCCAGGTGGCGCGTCCGAGAGCGTAGGTCTCGATGACTCGCAGCGGATTGGTCGCCGAGCCCTGTTCGCCGAAGTCATGGTGGAGCGTCGCCAGATCACCGGTCGAGAGCCCCGTGTCGGAGACCGCTGCGATCTGGCCTTCACCACGGATGCCGCGATCCCAGACATCCTCCACATCCATCAAAGGGCCCGCAGCGCCGTTACGACCGGTCGCCAGATTGTCGGAAGATCGTGCGACGTTGTTGTGCAGCTCGTAGCCGGCAAAACGTTCGACCCACAGACAACCAGGCATCGTCAACAGCTTGCGGGCTTCGGCGGCCGATCCCGCCAACCGAGCTTTGAAGCCGCGCCGCCGTTCGAAGATGTTGTGAACATCGAGCCCGGTCTCGGCCAGCTCTGCTCGGAGTCTCGCGAGGGTTTCGACGCTGTTGGTCTCGCCGTCTTGTGCTTCGAAGAGGGCTGTCAGCCGTAGCGCATGATTGGGGTTGGTTTCGATGATGAAGTCGAGCTTGGGGGAGATCCGCCAGGCTGGTTGATAGAGGCCCAGCCAGAAGACTTCGGGTCGCTGCCCCAGGAGTTGATACTCGGCACGCGACAACCGGACCAAGTAGGCGAACCGCGGGATGTAGCCCAAGACCGGAATGTCGAGTTGCTCGAGCTGCGACCTTAACGTGAGCTGTTCCTTGGGCGACTGCGCTTGAACGATGAACAGGTCACTGTTGCGGTCAGCAAACGCTTCGCGGACCAGGTCGGGTGGGAACGATTCGAGCTCTGGCGTAAGGAATTGGCGAGACTCGGAGCTGTCTCCATCGACTAGTTCCGAGGTTGCAAATCGTATGGCCGCAAGCACGATCATCGGAGATTCTGGATCCGTGCCGAGGGATGGGAATCGTGCTGAGAATGGCTGGCTGTTCCGCCAATTGTCCGGGATGGTGATTGTGTCGACGTCCGGCATGCCGGCGTTTGGTGGGCCGGCTTCTTGAGCTTCGACGGTGCCTGGCCAGGAGACGGTGCCTGGCCAGGAGACGGTGCCCGGCCAGGAGACCAAAGCCACCAAGAGCCATCTACCGATGGATCGTCGCGAAGACGTCCAACGGTTACATTGCAGGGTTGTTTGAACCCTTGTCATGAAGCCCTTTTCACGAAGTTGGTGACTCCAGGCGTCGAGCTAGCTGCGGCTGCTGCTCGATCTCAGTTCCAGCCGACCGGTCAAATCGATGGTTGCCCGAAAGGTGGTTGAACAACCCCATCGGCTCATCACAAAATGCTGCTGCTCAGTCTTATACAAACTCAGTTCTATACAAACCTAGTCTTATACCAGCACAGCCTGATTTCAGCACAGTCTGATTTCAGCACAGTCTGATTTCAGCACAGTCTGATTTCAGCACAGTCTGATTTCAGCACAGTCTGATTTCAGCACAGTCTGATTTCAGCACAGTCTGATTTCAGCAC
>JAJCXO010000243.1 GCA_029263395.1 Acidobacteriota bacterium
CGGGCCAGCTTCCGGCAGTGGGCCAAGGAGCTCGAGGTCGCACTCGAAACGAACCCGGAGCCCCGTGGCTGAAGGGCTGAGTTTGATGGCCATCCACCAAGCAATGACTCGTCGGGCATTCAGCCGAACCGCGGCGGCCGCGGTACTGGAGGCGCCCTACCGTTGGCGTGCTCGGGCCCGGACACGGAGGGCACGTACGAGGGGCTCGTCGCAAAGACATGGCGACATTCTACGGGCTCGATTGATTCAGGACCGACTTTACTCCGGGAGTTCGTCCGGTATGCGACGCTGGCCCCCAACAGCCACAACACCCAGCCGTGGCGCTTCCGGATCGAGCCCAACCGGATCACGGTGATGCCGGATTTCAGTAGACGTTGTCCGGCCGTCGATCCCGACGACCATCACCTCTTCGTCAGCCTCGGCTGCGCGTCCGAGAACCTGATACGCGCGGCCAAGGCGCATGGACTACGGGCGCATGTATCGATGGAAGGTATGAAGGAGGAGGGTGAGATCCAGATCGATTTCGAGCCGGTCTCGCCTTCAGAATCGCCGCTGTTCCGAGCCATACCTCGACGCCAGTGCACACGAGCCGAGTATGACGGCAGAGCCGTGCCGTCCGAGCAGCTAGCCTTGCTTGAAGCGACAGGACAGAGCGAGAGTGTGGCTGTCCAGGTGTTCACTGACAAACGCGACCTGGATAGGATCCTCGAGTACGTTGTGGCAGGCAACAGCGCGCAGATGAACGATGAGGCCTTCATCACCGAGCTCAAGGACTGGGTACGCTTCAGTGAGTCGACTGTCGTCCGGCATCGTGATGGGCTCTTCTCTGCCTCATCAGGCAACCCCACACTACCGAACTGGCTCGGCAAGTTCTTATTCGACTTCGCGTTTACGGAAGACGCTGAGAACGACAAGTACGGACGTCAAATTCGGAGCTCCGCAGGCGTGATCGCATTCGTCTCCGAGCGAGACGATAGAGAGAGGTGGGTCGAAGTCGGGCGGTGCTATCAGCGCTTTGCCTTGCAGGCCACTGCATTTGGGCTGTGCCATGCCCACATCAACCAGGCTGTTGAGGTGCCAGAGGTACGAGCGCAGCTCTCGGACTACCTGGGTATCGGACACCGACGACCAGACCTGCTCGTTCGCTTCGCTACGGTCCCGAGCTGCCCAAATCGCTGCGCCGCCCGGTCGATCAGGTGCTTGCCTGATTGTGCTCTCGTTAGAGATACCAGCGCCTGCTGAGCGGCCCGCCAGGACTTACCTTACCCCCATCACGGCCGCTACCCACGATACGGTGTAGCGGCAGCCGCTGAGCAAGCAAAGGCGGCTGAGGCTTCGTCGAACGACGAGACAGCGAGTGACAGCGAATCGGCGGAGTCGCCTAGCAGCTAGTTGAGTCGAGCTTGTCCTAATGTGGCGGAGCGGCGGCCGCCTGGATCAAAGGGAAGGCCGTAAACATCGCAGCAACGCTCGCATTTGCAGCCGGATATTGGATTGGCGAGAACGTGGCGGACCCCGATGGTGACCTCTCCGGCGGCGCGGCCGGCTTGCTCCATGACACTTTCGGAGATGCGCCGGGTTGGCTACAAGATCTCTTCTAGGGGTCCGACGCGGCAGAAGTGGTGCCTCGCACCGCTGAAGTAGTGCCTGGCACCGCTCGGCAGCACCGCTCGGCAGAAGTAGCCGTGGCCGGCATCCGCCCAGATGATTTGGGCTGTCCAACAGTCCTGTTTTCTACCGTGGGCCCTACCCCACTTCAGCCTGCTGTGAACGCGTGTGAACCGAATGGTTCACCCGAATCTCGAAGAACTTGAACCGATCGGTGCACCTGAACTTAAAACTCGATCGACCCTCACCGCACTAACCGACGTGCGACTCGCCCTCGGCCGTGAATCCGACCCGCTGCCCAAGGCTGGCACGGCTCTTGCGATTTCTTGGTGACAGGTCGTCACCCTAGAACAGCCATAAACTTAGCGCGCCCCGAAGACATCCCCACAACTAAGGAGGTTCGAGATGCCCCACCCAGCCAGTCTGATGACGAGTTCCAAGGCCCTGACGAAAACATCAAGCAGCCAGTTCACGATCGTCGTCCTGCTACTTTCCTTGATCGCAACCCCATCTTGGGCCGAGCCGGCCGAATCGCCCTGCCAGGGCTCGCTCGACTTCCTGCAGGAGGCCTATGCCAAGGACAAGGCGACCCAGAACGCATTCAAGCTCACCTTCGAACATCTGAAGCCCTTGCCCAAGGGCTATTACTACAACGAATCGCAAGAGAACCCGTGGAAGACAGGCAACTCGGGCGGTGAAGATCTCATGCACGCCGTCGTAGAGTTCTACCAGCAGGTCTGCACCCTGGTGCCCGAGATCATCGGCACCAACGACAACGCCCTCGATTCGATTCAATACTTCGCCTGGCTCTACTACCACAACAACCCGGGACGCATGATGGTGGAAGGAATCGATCCCGCAGATTCCAGCAAGCCGCTCCCCACCGTTCAGGAGTTCTTGATCCGGTTCAACAACGAATACAAAACCTACATGGACAGCAGTTCCTCCCAGTTTGCCGTGCAGGAATGGGTCGACGACCCGCGTCTCGAGATCGACGACTACATCCTCACCGAGGCCTCCGACTATCCCAGCTGGAATGCGTTTTTCGCCCGCGACATCAAGATCTCGACCCGCCCCGTCACCATGCCAGACCGCGACTACGTGGTCGTCTCCCCCACCGACTGCATCATGAACCCCTTGGTGCAGGTGCTCGAGTTGGACACCGGGGACGTACACCGCAGGCTGCTCGAAAACCCCCTGCAGCATGACACGGTGCTCGATGTCAAAGGCATCCCGATTTCGGTCTCGAGCCTTCTGGCCAACGCCCCGGAGGACGTCAAGAGGAGATTTGATGGCGGGACCGGCCTGTCCTGCGTCTTGATGCCCAACACCTATCACCACTTCCACAGTCCGGTGGACGGCATCATCAGGTATGCCGAGATCGTCGAGGCCGGCGTTGAAAACAAGGATGCCTGGGGCACCTTCGGCTACAGCGATTGGCCCAACTGGGTGCCACTCGACGGCAACGTGGGCCGCCCAGGCACTGACTTCAGTCAGTTCGAGGGCTTCCAACGCGGCGTCGTCATCATCGAGGTCAGCTACGAGAACCTGCCGAACAAGAAGCCGGAAATGCTCAAGGGACTCGTGGCCTCCATCCCGGTGGGGCTCGACACGGTCGGCTCAGTGGTCTTTGCCGACGGCGTCGAGGAGGGGGCGCGGGTGGTGAAAGGCATCACCGAGTTCGGCAATTTCTTCTTCGGCGGCTCGTTGAACATCCTGCTCTTCTCTCCGATCGAGTGCGAAGGCCATCCGGCCGAATGCCACGACGTACAGATGCTCACTCCGGCGGTACAGACCCGCATGGGCAACCAGATCGGCATCCTGAACACCCCCTACCCTGCTCCCTCCACGCCGTGGACTCCCGACTCGGGCCGCACGAGGGACCGCAAGGTCTTGCGGCATCTGCACCAGTGAGGGCGACGACGGCCTCCAACTAAGGGGAGTACGGTCGTGACCCCGCTACAACAACCGACGATCGAGCCATTGGATCCGACCGAGGAGCCCGATCATCCGTTGATCAACCACCGTGTCCAAGATGAGGCGCCCGATCACCAGCGGATCCGGCGCCTCCACCGCAACAAGCCGCAGGATCAACCGACGATCGGGCGTCGGATCCGTTCCACGACGGTGGATCAAGCGATGATCCAGCAAATGTCGGTCGACATTTCGTGAATCAGCCGATGATCCGGCCAATGTCGGTCGACATTTCGCGAATCAAGCGATGATCCGGCCAATGTCGGTCGACATCTCGCGAATCAAGCGATGATCCAGCGTCTTGTCGTCGACCAAATTGCCGATCATCGGCTGTTGGAACGGCGATTTTCCTCCGGGTGATCCAATATCCGGAGCGTTGCGGGTCACGGCGGGATTCATTCCCGCGTGACAGAGCGCGTCAACTCGAGCAACCGGGTTGCGGCAAGAGTTGGCGTGATCTGCCCCGAAGCGACTTGTTGTTCGATCTCAGGCAGCGCGGCAACAATCCTGGGATGGCTGCGAAAACTCCCCAACACCGACTCCTCCACCAACGACCACATCCATTGCAACTGCTGCTGGCGACGTTTCGCTGCCAGCTCGTCGTGTTCCAGCAGAGTTTGACGGTGCTCCTGGAGCTTCTCCCACAACGCCTCGAGTCCGGTCTCTTCGAGCGAGCTGACGGTGAGTACTGGCGGCTTCCAATTGGGACTCGATGGTCGGACAAACTTCAGGGCCGCGAGATATTGCTGGCAGGCTTGCCGTGCCGCCGCCACTCGATCCCCATCCGCCTTGTTGACCGTGACCAGGTCGACAAGCTCGAGAATGCCTCGTTTGATGCCCTGCAACTCGTCGCCGGCATTGGGCAACAGCAACAGCAACACGCTGTCGACCATGCCAGCAACCATGATCTCGGACTGCCCGACTCCAACCGTTTCGACAAAAACCACATCGTAACCGGCAGCCTCACACAACAAGATCGTCTCGCGAGTTTTGCGCGCTACTCCACCGAGCGAGCCGCCGCTCGGCGACGGCCGGATGAAGGCGCGAGGATCCTTCGCCAACCGTTCCATGCGGGTTTTGTCGCCGAGAATGCTGCCGCCGGACACCGAGCTCGAAGGGTCGATCGCGAGCACCGCCAAGCGGTGCTCGCGGGCGGTCAGAAACGTCCCCATGGCATCGAGAAACGTGCTCTTGCCGACGCCGGGCACGCCGGTGACGCCCACTCGGGCGGCCCGTCCAGTGCGCGGCAGAAGCCGACTCAACAACTCCTGAGCGAGTTGCTGGTGATCCCGACGATTGCTTTCGACCAGGGTGATGGCGCGACCCAAGATCGCACGATCACCGGCGATGATGCCTTCGGTGTAGGCGTCGATGTCGAGCATAAACGGCCGGCCCGGACTATTGAGCGTGCCCCAGTCCCTGGGCCAGCTGATCCAGCAGTTTAGCCGCCGCTTCGGTGATCACCGTGCCGGGGCCAAAAATTGCCGCCGCCCCGGCGCCATAAAGCGCCTGGTAATCCCCTGGCGGCACGACGCCACCGACCACGATCATGATGTCGTTGCGGCCGTGATGATCCAACGCTTTGCGCAGTTGTGGCACCAGCGTGAGGTGACCTGCCGCTAGTGAACTGGCGCCGACGATGTGCACGTCGTTCTCGACCGCTTGCAGAGCGGTTTCTTCAGGGGTTTGGAACAACGGTCCAACATCGACGTCGAACCCTAGATCGACAAAGGCGGTAGCGATCACTTTTTGACCACGGTCGTGACCATCCTGCCCCATCTTGGCGACCAGGATGCGGGGGCGCCGGCCCTCCAACTCGGCAAATTGATCCACCCGCCTTCGAATACCCTCAACTTTATCCATGGCACTGCCCATCTCCGCGCTGTAGACCCCAGAAATTGTCTGGACAGTGGCCTGGTGGCGTCCCCAGACATCGGTGAGTGCCTCGGAAATTTCACCCACTGTGGCGCGGGCGCGGGCCGCATCCACCGCTAGCTCCAATAGGTTGCCGTCCCCCTGTTCGGCACTCGACCTGAGGGCGTTCAGGGTTTCCGATACCGCTTTATCGTCACGCAACCGCCGCAGCTCTGCTAGCCGGGCAACTTGGGCTTCTCGCACCGCGGTGTTGTCCACTTTGAGGACGTCGATCTGCTCGTCGATCTCAGAACGATATTTGTTGACGCCAACAATGCCGCGTGTGCCAGAGTCGATTAACGCCTGGGTGCGGGCGGCGGCCTCTTCGATGCGCAGTTTCGGTAGGCCGGACTCGAGCGCTTTGGCCATGCCACCAAGGTCTTCTATTTCCTGAATATGCTGCCGAGCCCGATCCGCTAGCTGATGCGTCAGACGCTCGACGAAGTAGCTCCCACCCCAGGGATCGATCACCCGGCAGCTGCCGGTTTCGTGCTGGATGAACAGCTGAGTATTGCGGGCCAGCCGCGCACTCTCCTGGGACGGCAAGGCCAAGGCCTCATCATAAGAATTTGTGTGCAGGGATTGGGTATGGCCGTGGACCGCCGCCATCGCTTCAATGGAAGTGCGGGTGACGTTGTTCATCACATCTTGCGCCGTCAAACTCCACCCCGAGGTCTGGCAGTGGGTGCGCAGCATCATGGACTTGGGATTCTTCGGCCCAAAACGAACCATCATTTCCGCCCACAACAGGCGGGCGGCGCGCAGTTTGGCAACTTCCATGAAGTAGTCCATGCCGACGGCCCAGAAGAACGACAGGCGCGGTGCAAAACTGTCGATGTCGAGGCCGCTAGCCAGACCGGTGCGCACATACTCGAGACCATCCGCCAAGGTGTAACCGAGCTCTAGATCGGCGGTGGCTCCCGCCTCTTGCATGTGGTACCCAGAAATCGAGATCGAATTGAAACGCGGCATGTGGCTCGACGTGTACTTGAAGATGTCGGCGATAATGCGCATCGAAGGCTGGGGTGGGTAAATGTAGGTGTTGCGGACCATGAACTCTTTGAGCACGTCGTTCTGAATCGTGCCGGTGAGTTGGTTGGTCGTAACCCCCTGTTCTTCAGCAGCCACGATATACAGCGCCATGATCGGCAACACGGCGCCGTTCATGGTCATCGAGACACTCATCCGGTCGAGGGGAATGCCGTCGAACAAGAGTCGCATGTCGAGCAAGGAGTCGATGGCCACCCCGGCCATGCCAACGTCACCAGTGACTCTGGGATGGTCCGAATCGTAACCGCGATGGGTTGGCAGATCGAAGGCGATCGACAGCCCGCGCTGGCCGGCGGCGAGATTCTTGCGATAAAACGCGTTCGAAGCCTCGGCGGTCGAAAAGCCGGCATATTGCCGTATGGTCCACGGTCGACGCACGTACATGGTGGTGTAAGGCCCACGGATGAAAGGCGCAAACCCGGGCTTGGAATCCAAGTACTTCAAGCCCGCCAAGTCACCCGCGGTGTAATGCGACTGGACGTCAATCCCTTCGGGAGTCGACGTTGTCCCCACCGTGGTCGTCAACACCGTGGAGGGATCTTTGGGGGGCACGTCGGCCGTGGGTGCCTCAAAGCTCCCAGCGTCGTCGAAGTTGAGGTTTGCAAAATCCGGAATGGTGCTCATGCAAATGCCCCCAGCCCTTCGAGGATCGTCCGCAGCAAGGCCAGAACGTCACACCCTTCAAAAATGAAACCATCCACGCCAGCCGCTTCCAGCGCTGCTTTCTGATCACCTCCGGAATGATCCACCAACACCCAGCGAGTCCCTTGGCGGCGAAACTGCTCCACCGCATCGCGAATCTGAGTCAGATCTCTGGCCCCGTGACCGCAGAGGACAGCAAGGTTCCAAGTCGAATCTTGCAGCGCGTGCTCCAACCCGGGCATCTCGATGCCTTCGATCCCGGCGACGGCTAGCAGGCGGCGAACAAAGCCAGTGTGGTGATCTACGCCGAGGTCGACTAGTGCAGCCCGCGGGCGTGTATCGAGCTCGGCCAGCCAACGATCACTGGCTTGCCTCAAGTCCTCGAAGGCTTGGCTGAGTCGGAGCCTGGTCAACGGTGGGCAACTCGCAGCGGTGCTTTCGCCGGCCAGTCGTTTGGCAAGTTCGTGCGGTTGAGCCCCGGCGTCGGCGGCGGCAATCGACAGCTCCATCAGCTCCCCCAACTCGCCCGGTGCCGCCACCGAAAGCTCGAGGACTGTCAACGATGCCGCTGCAAATTCGAATTCGTCGAGTTCGAAGTCCGAGTCATCCAAGGCCTCGGCAACGCTGTCGAGGATAGAGGCCGCTAATGGATCTTCGATGGCGGCCTTGCTGCCGACGTCGTTGGTCTCAACCTTCGAAGGTTCTGATAGCTCAACAAACAGACTACTGCCAATCAGCGGCTGCCGGCGTGTTGCAACGTCTTCCCGGAGCGCCGCTGCTGAGTCCGTCACCAACTCGGCAACATAACCGTCGAGCAGACACGCCGTCATGCCGCCACGATGTTCCACCTCGCGAAAAAGCTCCCAGGCGGCTCGCGCCAAAGCGTCGGTTAGGTGTTCGACATACCAGCTGCCCGCCGCCGGATCCGAGACACGGCCAAGTCTCGTCTCTTGTTCTAGGATGTGCTGGATGTTCAACGCGGAACGCCGGCTGTCGGTGGAAGCGGGTCCAGAAACGGCGTCGTAGGGCGCGATCACGAGGCTGTAGGCGCCGCCAAGACCAGCCGCAAAAGCCTGAGCTCCTTGCCGCAGGAGGTTCACCCGCGGTGCGGTCAGCGACATCTCCCGGTGGGAGGTGTGGGCATGGATCCGGACCCGGTGTCCAACGGGACTGCCACCCCAGGTGGCGAGAGCTTTGCTCCACAGCATTTTAGCTGCCCGTAGTTTGGCAACTTCAGTAAAAAGATCACGGCCGATGCTGAAGCTGAAATCGACCCGCCGGCTAACCGCCTCGACCTCCAGGCCAGCTTGGCTCAAGTGTCGAAGGTATTCGACGCCGGTCGCCAGCGCAAACGCCAGTTCCTGAACGGTAGAGCCTCCAGCCTCATGGTAAGGCTGTGCCGAGACGAAAACCGTATGCATCTCCGGAGCGTTGAGTAAGCCCCACGCCGTAAGATCAGCCATCTGCCGGAAGACACTCTCCGTCGATTCACTCAACTGGCCCTGAGACGCAAGTTGAGCCAGCGGGTCGCAGGCGAAGTGCCATACCCCGGCTTTTTCGTCGCCTAGGCGTGATGCTTGTAAAGCAGCAAAGGTCAAGGCACCTTCGCCAACATCCACCACCACTTCGTTCCCCGGGTCGATAACCTCCAAAAGAGGCTCCAGGTCGGTACCGCCGGTAATTTGGATGGCTTGCGGCTCGCTCGCGAGACTTGCCGTCGCCGCGGACGCCGGTTTTGCGACATCCATCCAAAGTAGCGTGGCGCCGTGAGCTTGGGCTTCCTCGGCCTGCGTTGCCGCGTCCTCAACCTCCGGCTGCGAGATCTTCTGAGCAACTCGCCAACCGAGATTATCGGGACTTGCAGCGGCTCCCTGACCACCCGCAAGGCCATTCGTAGACGGGCCCGAAGCGGCGGTATACAGCGGCTCGACGTTTAGGCCATCGCGGGTGCGATGAGTTAAAGCGGCCGGCTCGACGGTGTCGCCGAGCTCACGGGTAACACGCTGACGCCAAGCAACCTCATCAACGGTGGCAAAGTCGGCTGTCGCCTCGGTATGGGGCGTCTCGTCTAAGCCGCGAGACGGCGGCTGGTCCAGCAATGACATCGAGCCCGGACACTAGCACAGGGCCACTACCCTCGTGGATACCCGAGGGGTTCGAAAGAACCCTCCGGTCTTGCCGAGGCGAGTTACGCAGCCAGGTGGCCCCCAAGCCGCGCAGCCTACAGCGGGATAACCGGACAACCCACGTTGTTTTCAAGAGACAATATTGCGACCAACCGCTGTTGTCTTCGTCCCTCCAGGCGCAGGCGCAGCCGGAGGTACATCATGACTCTCGTGGTGGGTTCGGCTTCGGCAACAGGGCGCACAGCCGTGCGCCCCTAAACAGAATCTTGCTGGTCCGGCTGTTGCTTCGCGAGGAAGCACCAATTGGAGCCCACTGCGCTTCAGGTCTAGCAGCTAGCGTCGGCCACCCAGGAGCCCGCCGAGCAGGCTACCACCAATTTTGGTGATGTCGTCGACGACGGAGCCGTCACCATCGGCATCCAACAGCCGTCCCAGCATTCCACCGAGGGCTGGCTCGCGGCTTTCGATCTTCTGCTGTTCCTGGCCGAGCATGGCGCCCAATCCGCCGGCATCCAAACCCCGGCCGCGTTGCGCTTTGGCTAGGGCACCCATCACAATCGGAGCCAACATCGCCATCAATTGGCCAGCTTGACCCGAGTTCAAGCCACTCGCTTGGCCGAGGCCGTTCTGCACCTGGCTTTGGCGACCGCCAAGGACATGTTTCAAGATGCCTTCGCCAGCGCTGGAGGCTCCGCCACCGCCAAGGAAGCCGCCAATATCATCGAGAATCGAACCGTCGTGGTCGCGATCGAGGGCACCGGCGAGGGCACCCGCGCCATTGGATGACGCAGAGTTACGGGCCAGGGCACCGAGAATGACCGGCAACGCACCGGACACGGCCTTGGCTGCCGAGTTTTCGTCCACACCGAGCTGTTGTCCGATCTGACGGGTGCCTTGGTTACCAAGAGCTTGCGTCACGAGATCAAGGATGGAGTCAGACATAAATTATTTCTCCTGATTTATCTGATCAATTTCGTGTCGACTCCTCGCGTCAACGCTCCCAAAGCCAGGAACCGCTGGCGCTGTGCTCTATCGCCCATCGCGCTTTGCGTCCGACGCCCTTACCGTTCGACACGTAGTGGCAGTTCCTCCCAGGGGTAACACGGCGTACCGAAACGCGACTTGCCTCGACCGGCTCTGCCGACCTCCGTCCTATCACCAGGATGAATGCCAACAGTATACCGACGATCCCATCTGTACCCAAGCAATCGAGGGGGCCGCAATGCTGCGGATTATCCGATGCGTATTGATTAATTCTTGATCCAAGATAGTCACCACTGAATACGTTGTATCACCTCACCTCCGAGTCTCCCTTTGTCAAAGCTCCGGATGAGGAAAAATTCTCGAGAAATATTTTGCCTCGAGGTCACTTCGACCCTGCCGCCGGCTGTCCGTCGTAAGCCATCCCTCGCTTGAAAGGCAGCACCGGAAGATGTACAATCGACAGGCAGCTGACACTGCTGACTTCTCGGCTCACTGAGGACGCTCTCGTTTCTCTGGAGTCTACTGAGGTCCCACCAACTTGGTCGGTAAGCCGCTGGCAGATCCCCTTGTAGGTGATCGCCGGCCTTACGGGTCATCCTTTACACAATATCTCGTTCGCAAATCAGCGGTCGACTCGCGGAGTGTGCATTTGCACTCACTGCGCAGCCTCTTGGTCTTGATCAGATCGGTTCGTTCAGACCAAGCGAGAGCACATCCGCTGACCACGCAACGAAGTCATAACAAGGGTAGGAGGTCGTCAAATGCGCGCAGGAGGACAACCCAGATGTAGCAGCTGGCCGGTTCGGGTAAGGCGCTTGGTGGAATCGGTTCAGGCGCAAGAGCGGCTGACCCCGGCGTCATGCAAGAAGCTGCTGGTCGATTCCGGTGTGACTTCAGAAGATCTTGCCCAATGGGCGCGATTTGATCACCCTAAAGAAGATTCTTATGGTCGCGAGATGGTTTTTGACGGCGGCTACTTCGAACTCATGGTGATGTCTTGGGTTGACGGCGATACGGCTGCGATCCATGACCACGGTTATACCCAGTGGGGTGCGGTCAAGGTCTTGGGACCAACCGAGCACGCGATCTTCAAGCTCGAGAATGGCCATCTGACCACCGCCGAGCGCCGCAAGTTCGCGCCGGACAGTGTCGTTTCGGTCAGTCATGATCTGATCCACCAAATGGGTAACGTCGGTCAAGCCCCCTACCTGACACTTCACCTCTACGGCTGCTACGAACGGGAGAGCTGTGTCACCGGCGATGCGCGTCTCTACGAGATCGACGAGGACGCCATTCAGATTACCAACGGCGGAGTCTTCTACGCGCTCCCCGATGACGCCATCGATGAACGGCGGCCCGCTCCGAAGGCCGATTTCCCCACCACTTTGCGATGCAAAGTTGAGCTCCTCCGCCGCCTGATGAGGGCCAACAACAGCCTGGATCACGGTAGCTTCCAGACTCCGCGGGAACGACGTCTCGCCAAGGAGTTGGTGCACCCCGTCACCTGGCAGCGTGCCCAGTCAGAGCTCGAAGCGATGGACGAGGCCTCTGGGCTGCGTTTCGATCGTTACGTCGGAATCCTTCACCAGGAACTCTACGCCGCGGCGCGCTTGCAACTCGAGCTTCTACAAGCAGGCATGCTCGATGGCGAACTTGCAGAGAGCCAGCAACGTTTGGCCGAGCTTCTTTCCAACCCAGATTTGGCAACCTTCGCTGACGGTTACCTCGAGCTGATCGGAGAAGCGTTCGCGATTGACTTCTTAGTTGCTGTCGCGGCTTGAGCCAACGGCGCCGGTACCTTTGAGCGATACCGTGCCTTCGAGCAATACCGTGCCTTTGAGCAATACCGTTCTCGCGCGGCTCGCCCAACTGCCGACCACTCCAGGCGAAGCCTGGGAAGCTTTCGACCGCCAAGACTGGCCCCATCTTTTTGCCTTGTTGGCGGTCGCTGCCGATCTACCCAGGCTGGCAGATCATCGATCTCTCGAAGGTCTGCCGACCGGAGCCTGGCCCCGGCTGACCGAGGTTGCGGCGGATATCTGCTCCTTACAGCGGATGATCGACAACCCCTGGATTCCTCAACACCATCAGGTTGCGTCTTGTCGGCCTCTCACCGAGCTCCCTTTGGCGACCGAAGAGTTGCAGGAGTCTCATTGCGTCACCATCGACTTCCTGCTCGAGCCGAGTCAACGGCCGGTTCTCGACGCGCTGATCGAGCAACTCGCAGTGGAACGCTCGGGACAGTGGGGGCAGCTCGAGCGCAAAGACGCAGCAGACTTGTTCGACGTCTTCGACGCCGGCCTGGCGAGTGATCGGTTTCGGGACCTGACCGGCTTTGCGTTCGAACAGGATGAGTACTCCCTCACGCTCTCACTGCAAGATCTCGACCCCACTGGCATCGGTTGGCATCGGGACCTCTATTGGCCCCGAGAATGGGTTGGCCAAGACGTTTTTGCCGTCCTGTATGGCCTGGGGGACGATAGCCCTGAAAAAGGTGGCGCCTTTCTGTACTACGATCCCAAGGGGAATCACATTCACGCTTGTTACCGTCAGCGGCACCAAGCGACAGTGTTGTGGAATAGCAAACAAGATAGTGGCCGGATTTTGCATGCTGTATCGCGCTATCTAACCGCCGACACGTCTCGGCACTTGGTTATTCTTCAGTGCCTACGTAAGGGCTGAATTGCGACCCTGAGGCGTCAAGTAGCTGACAACCGGTAGGGGCCAGGGCTAGCGCAGTCCAATTCCCGGTCGGGAAGCCAAGAGATCGGGAACTCCTCCTCTTCCACTCCAAGAGTGGCTATGAGCTGTCTCGAATCCAGTCGATGCCAGCGATTTTCGAAGAAGAACAGCACCGACTCGCGGTCGATAAGCCGTAGGGTTCGAGTGTCCAGGGTGAAGCGAGCCCGCAATTGTGTGACATCGCCAATCAAGATCCGGCCATCACAACGGTAGCGGCGTCCGTCGACCGGGATGGTGCGGCCCTCGAACCTGCTGATGTCGCCGTGCTTGGCCCAAACCCAGACTTCCCCAGGGCGTGGGGCCGATGATGATTCTTCGAGATATTCTTCCAACATTCGCGTATCTCCCTGCTGCCATGCCATTGAATTGAGAGGCTGCCTTCTGGCGATGAGATACGGATGGGTCGCGCCGTGATGTTCCAAGCTCTGCTGCCCCATCGTTGAGACCAAAACGTTGATACCCCATCCCCCGCCATCGAAGGCCCTATCTAAATGGGCGGGAACAGGCGCCGAAAATGATCATCCAATTGTCTTGAGAGGGCTAGATGTAGCGGCTAGAGGCTTGCAATCCCACAATCTGCGGTATAGCCTGCTGGCGAATTGTGATGACACTGAATCGGTGAGATCTGACTTGTTGAGATCCTGAAATGAAGGCCTGCCCCTTACCTCCAAGCTTTGCAGTCATGCGAATGCCCTTGGCCCTGCTCTAAGGGCCGCCTCCAGTTCCCCTCGACAACCGCGTGCCCCCAACCTCCGGGACACCATCGAAGCCCTGAACCAGCAGCTGCTTCGCTCGAGACACAAGATTCAGATATTCCGCGCTCCATCATCGGAGCTTGATTGAGGGCAACAGCCATGGCCAAATCGACTCAAGAGATCCTAACCAGCCTACTGAAGGACCGTATCCTGATCATGGATGGTGCCATGGGCACGATGATCCAAGGCTACAAACTCACCGAAGATGACTATCGAGGCCGTCGATTCCAGGATCACCCGCAAGACCTGAAAGGCAACAACGATCTATTGTCGCTCACCCGCCCGGATGTGATCGAGGAGATTCACCGTGAGTTCCTGGCGGCAGGTGCAGACTTGATCGAAACCAATACGTTCAACGCCCAGGCGATTTCGCAGGCTGACTATGCCACCGGTTCTCTGGTCTACGAGTTGAACGTCGAATCGGCAAAAATTGCGCGACAGGCTGCCGCAGAAGCAACCTCTCTCAACCCGAACAAGCCGCGTTTTGTTCTGGGCTCGATCGGCCCGATGAATCGCACCCTCTCCCTGTCACCGGACGTCAACAACCCGGCCTTCAGAGCCGTGACCTTCGATGAGGTCAAGGATGCCTACAAGGAACAGGCGCGCGGTTTGGTGGATGGCGGCGTGGATGCCCTACTGCCGGAGACGACCTTCGATACCCTCAATTTGAAGGCTGCCATCGTTGCGATCGAAGAGCTTTTCGCTGAGCGAGGCCAGAGACTACCGGTGATGTTGTCACTGACCATCACGGACAAGAGTGGCCGCACGCTGTCGGGTCAAACTCTTGACGCCGCCTGGATTTCGATCGCTCACGCTCGGCCGATCTCGGTGGGGCTCAACTGTGCCCTTGGGGCCAATGAGATGCGCCCCTACGTTGAAGAGTTGTCGCAGATCGCGCCCGTGTTCGTCAGCTGTTATCCCAATGCCGGATTGCCGAATGCCTTTGGCGAATACGACGAATTGCCGCAAGACACCGCTCGTATCTTGGACGAGTTTGCAGCCGAAGGTTGGTTGAATATTGCTGGCGGTTGTTGCGGTACGCGACCGGAGCATGTGCAGGCGATAGCTGAAGCCATGGCCAAGCGGTCTCCCCGTCAAGTTCCCGCGCCACGCCCATACCCTCGGTACAGTGGCCTAGAGCCCCTTGTGCTGCGTCCCGAGTCCAACTTCATCATGATTGGCGAACGCACCAACGTGACCGGCTCCAAACGTTTCGCGCGGTTGATCAAACGGGAAAAGTACGAGACTGCCCTCGAGGTGGCTCTCGACCAAGTCCGAGGCGGCGCCAACATCCTCGACGTCAACATGGACGAAGGGCTGCTGGATTCCGAAGAGGTGATGGCCAAATTCCTGAAGCTCATTGCTTCAGAACCTGAGATCTCTCGCCTACCGATCATGGTGGACAGTTCAAAGTTTTCGGTCATCGAAAATGGGCTCAAGTGGATCCAGGGCAAAGCGATTGCCAACTCGATCAGCCTCAAAGAAGGCGAGGACGCGTTTCGGGACAAGGCTCGGATCCTTCAGCGTTATGGCGCTGGCGTTGTCGTCATGGCTTTTGATGAATCTGGTCAGGCAGTAGATGCCGACGAGAAAGTCGCGATTTGTGAGCGTGCTTATCGCATTCTCACTCAGGAGATCGGATTTGCCCCCGAAGAGATCATCTTCGATCCCAATATTCTGGCGATTGCAACTGGCATGGAAGAGCACAACTCCTATGCCAAGGCTTTCTTCGAAGCGACCCGGCGCATCAAGGAGGTCTGCCCTGGCGCCCAAGTCTCGGGCGGAGTTTCGAATCTCTCCTTCTCGTTCCGGGGCAACAATACCGTGCGAGAGGCCATGAACGCTGCCTTCCTCTACCATGCGATCAACGCAGGGATGGACATGGGGATCGTCAATGCTGGGCAGCTCGAGGTTTATGCGGAGATTCCCAAGGATCTGCTCGAGCTGACCGAGGACGTACTCTTCGATCGGCGGGCCGATGCAACCGAACGGCTAGTCGACTTTGCTGCGACGGTCACGAGTAAAAGCAAGAACCGCCAAGAAGATCTAGCCTGGCGGGACGCATCCGTCGAATCCCGACTCTCTCATGCTCTGATCAAAGGCATCGTCGATCACATTGAGAGTGATGTCGAAGAAGCACGCCTCAAGTATTCGCGTCCGATCCGGATTATCGAGGGGCCGCTGATGGACGGCATGAACATCGTCGGCGATCTTTTCGGTTCCGGCAAAATGTTTCTGCCTCAAGTCGTCAAGAGCGCACGCGTCATGAAACGTGCGGTGGCTTACCTCGAACCCTTCATGGAGGACGAAAAGGAGGGGCTTGAAGACTCTGGCCGTCCGAAGGTGTTACTCGCAACTGTCTAGGGTGACGTGCCCGATATCGGCAAGAACATCGTTGGGGTGGTTCTAGGCTGCAACAACTACGAGATCGTTGACCTTGGAGTGATGGTACCCGCGGCGAAAATTCTGCAAACTGCCGTCGAGCAACGGGTGGATGCTATCGGTCTATCTGGCCTCATTACTCCGTCGCTCGAAGAGATGGAACACGTGGCCAAAGAAATGGAGCGATTGAAGCTAGACCTACCCCTACTGATCGGTGGAGCGACAACCTCACGCCAACACACAGCGATCAAAATTGCTCCGCATTACAGCCAAACCACGGTCCATGTGTTGGATGCGTCGCGGGCGGTCGGCGTTGTGGCCAAGCTGCTGGACTCGGATCAAAAATCAGACTTTGACACCGAGAACCGAGAGTTGCAGGCAGAACTGAGAGAGGTCTACGGACGCCGAACTCGCAAGCCACTGGTGTCCTATGAGGAGGCTCGTTCCAATCGCCTGAAGATCGATTGGGATGCTGAGACTTTACCTCGTCCTTCTATCCTCGGCCGCCAGGTGGATACAGATCAGTCGCTGGAAGAGCTAGTGCCCTACATCGATTGGACCTTCTTCTTTACTGCCTGGGAGCTCAAGGGCCGTTTTCCGAAGGTGCTAGATCATCCGCGGTACGGGCAGGCTGCGCGGGAGCTCTACGCCAATGCTCAGGCCCTGCTGGAACGCATCGTCAAGGATGGGCTGCTCAGCGCCAAGGCGGCTTGGGGCTTGTGGCCGGCCCATTCAGAGGACGACGATATTGTGCTGTTCAACGACGAAGCTCGGCAGGACGAGCTCGTCCGGTTCCCAATGCTCAGGCAACAGGAAGCGAAACCAGACGATTCGATGCCGCACCGCTCCCTGGCCGACTTTGTGGCTCCGGCCGAGTCAGGGCAGACCGACTTCGTCGGTGCCTTTGCGGTCAACGCCGGCATTGGGGTTGATGCGATGGTAGCGCGTTATGAAGCTGACCATGATGACTACAATGCCATCATGACCAAAGCCTTGGCGGATCGCCTAGCTGAGGCTTATGCCGAGCTGCTACACGAAAGAGTCCGTCGTATCTGGGGATTTGGTCATGACGAGCGGCTCACCAAAGACGATTTGGTTGCAGAACGGTATCGCGGAATCCGACCTGCCTTCGGCTATCCAGCATGTCCTGATCACACCCTCAGAGGTGTTCAATGGGACCTGCTCCAGGCTGAAACCCAAGCCGGGCTGCGCTTGACCGAAACCTACGCCGCAGTGCCAACTGCTGCCGCCAGCGGGATTTACCTGGCACACCCCCAGGCTCGCTACTTCGCCGTTGGGCGCTTGGGGCGGGATCAAGTTGTATCCTACGCCGAGCGCACTGGCATGAGCCTCCAAGAGGCCGAACGCTGGCTCAAGCCCAACTTGGGGTATGAGCCTTAGGTTCGACGCTGGACGGCTTATAGACTGGACGGCTTATTGATGTGATCGAGTCGAGGTTGCAGCGAAGGCTCAGCCTCGGAAGCTCGCCACCGCGTCGATCGGGTCATCGAAGGTCTCGAAGACGCCGATGAGACGTGTCATCTCAAGAACTTCTTGAACCTTGTCCTCCACGTGCAGTAGCTTGACCGTGGCTCCCGCGCTCAACGCACTAGCCCGCACTCGAACCAACTCACCAAGGCCAGATGAATCCATCATCTTGACCCCCTGTAGGTTGATCAAGATCTTCTTGTCTCCACCTTCCAGGAGATCGCTGATCTCTTCTCTTAGCTGGACATCTCCTTCGCCGATCGTCAGCTTTCCTACGAGTTCGACGGTGGTGACTCCCTCTTCGGAGTCACGATGGGTGGTGATCTTCATGCTCGACGTTCTCCCTAGGTTGTTCGGTTGATCGCTGGCTCACGACCCGACCTGGGTTCAAGACTCTTGATTTCTGACTATTGTAGCCGGTTTCGGAATCCGGATGTTTCGATAGCTTGGCTTCTGCCCTTCTGCTCAGCCGATTCTACCAACCTCAATGCCCTCGTTCGCGGATCCACGTTCGTTCGATAAACGGTGCGAACACGCGACAGCACTTCTCGAGATTCGCGACATCTCTAGCCTGAAAGTTAGCAGACGGCCCCTGGCTCTCCTGGCCAGCACGACTGACCTCAATGACTCCGATCACTTCACCGGTTGCACCCATCAGGGGCGAGGCGATCATCTTCTCGATCGACCGCACGGTGCCGGACGGATCCGGAATACGCTCAAAAAAGTCCTTATGAGGCTCCTGAGGTACGCTGTTTTCGAGCAGTGCTTGCTTCTTCGTGACAACTTGGCCGGCAAAACTTTTTCCGTCGACCGGCAGGACGTTACCCAGTGCAAGATGTTCCGGGTAAGCGAAGATCAACTGTCCGAGGTCTCCATCGACCATCAGGATTGCTGTTTGACCATTCCGGTCCACCCCTCCAAGAGCGGCTGAGAGAAATTCTCCTGCCAACCGCAACACACGCCGCGACTTCTCGTGTGCAGGGTAGCGCTCACCAGCAGCAACAACTGCTTTCATCTCCTCTATGACGTCTTTAAGCTTGACAGCCATCCAGTGTCCTCATTGCCTGGAATCTGGCGCCCAGGCCCTCGCATTGTTCGAAAGGCATCACTATTCTACCTTTCGAACAATTCAGATTCCATAGCCGAAAGTCTCCCTCCAAAGGAGAGATGGTCCAAGCATCTGCTACCATCCGTTGATCTCAGAGACCTGATCCATGAGTTCAAGCGAGTCTTCTTACGAAGCGATCCCTTTCAACGGCTTTACAGCTGAGGAAGTGGCGGCGATTTGTACAGCCGGCAAACTTCGACAGTGCGAAGCCGGTGATGTGCTCTTCCGTCGCGATGAGTATGGCGACAGCATGTTCGTCTTGGAGGAAGGTGAGGTTGAGTTGAACTTCGCCAACGAGGTCTCCAGCAAATCGCTGTGCTCGAATGCAGTGTTCGGCGAGCTCGCATTTGTTACTGGCCGGCATCTCAGAACAGCAACTGCCCGCGCCAAAACACACTGCACTTTGCGAGTGATCGACGAAACGGCGTTCGAGCGGCTGTACCAATCTCAACCTCGTCTATTGGTTCGCCTTCTTCGCCATACGTGCGGTTATCTTCTGGCCTCTGAGCATCGGTTGATCGGCAGTTTGAGGCGAAAGAATCGTGAGCTCCAAAGCACCTTGGACTACCTTAGAAGAACTCGCGAGGAGGTTGACTACCAGGAACTGCTGGCAAACACGGACGAGCTGACTGGCCTCTACAATCGTCGGTGCCTCAATCAACAGCTGGACAAGTTCATCGATCGAGCTCACGCAACCGGCACTGGTTTGGCTCTCATCCTGGTAGATGTAGACAAGTTCAAAGACGTCAACGATACGTTTGGGCACGCTGCCGGTGACGAGGTGTTGCAGGGACTCGCTGCGATCATTACCGAATGTGTCCGGACCAGCGATCTTCCGTGTCGTTTCGGTGGTGACGAGTTCGCAATTGTCCTAACAGAGATAGAGCCCGATCGCGCAGTCGCTCGGGCCGAGAGCATCCGTCGAAATGCGCAGGCGGCACGCCTCGTACCGGACCACGTCAAGATCGAAGTCTGTACCAGTATTGGAGGAGCTATGTTACGCCCGAGGGAGAATGCCTCCGAGTTGTTCGAGCGCGCTGATCAAGAGCTCTACCGGTCTAAGAAACTGGGGCGTAACCGGGTTTGCTGGCAAGGGCAGGAGATCCAACACCTGTCGAAGACTGGCCTATGAGTACATCCTCGAGATGAAATTCATCGCATACGAGAAGTCACGCGAGTGTTCTCGCGTCTCCTGGGCTGGCAAGCAGTTGATCATCGGCCGCCGCGAAGATGCCGACATCCAGCTCAACGAGCCCACCATGTCGGGGATTCATGCAAAAATTTTTGCAGGCACAGACGGTATCAGGATCCGAGACCTGAACAGTTTGAATGGTACACAAGTCAACGGAACGCGGATTATCGAGTCACTCCTGCGAGATGGCGACCGGGTAAAAATTGGCCGTGCGACAATCTTGGTGTCAGGGCCTGCCGCTGCCGGATTCGGAGACGATTCGACTCAGGAGGTCGCGGCGCCGCACGATGTGAGCTCGGTTGTAAACATCGCTCAGGACAATTCTCTGCAGAGTGCACAAACCCTCACCATCAACCTCGACGAGCTTCGGCAGGACCCTGGCCTGCAGCTCGCTGAAGATCATTACATCTTACTTCTTCGTAATCTCTTCGAAGCACTGCAACAAGCCTCGGATCGAGATCAAGTCCTGCTCAAGGTTCGCGATGTCTTGAATCGCGCTTTTCAGCGCGCTCGCATCTTTATTCTTCGCCAGACGGCTGACGGTTGGCAGGATGCCGATGCGATCTCGACTCCCCTACCGAGTTTGACCTTTGCGGCCGAGGCCGCCCACAGCAACAGCGCAATTCTTGCCAGCTCATTGTCGGAAGACCAGCGTTTCTCGAGTTCTGTAAGTGCACGAATCTCAGGTATCGAAACTGCTATCGCTGCGCCAGTTAGTTGTGAAGGCGCGCCCGTCGCCGTGTTGTACGTTGATCGTCTAGGCTTACCGCCATTCACTCGCAGAGACCTCAACATTCTAGGCATCGCCGCCAATCACATCTCCGCTGTGCTCGAAAACGTCTCGCGGTTTGACGCCCTCAGGAGAACGAACAGAGAGCTTCTAGAGGCGCGAGAAGGGCTTGCCGAACTCAATCGGAACCTCGAGCAGCTGGTGCAAGATCGAACTGCCGAGATTCGGCGCCAAGCCGAACAGATCGGTAACTTGGCAGAAGCCAAAGACGAGCTGCTCGGAATTGCAGCACATGACATCAGAGGCCCCCTTACCGTCATTCAAGGTACAAGCGAACTTCTCAGATTGCGGTCCGGCAACATCGACCCTGAAACGCTGACTCGAAGTCTCGATCTGATGTATGACGCCTGCCGCGGTCTAGGCCAACTCCTCAGCGAGCTGCTCGATGCCAAAGCCATTGAAACCGGACGGATCACCCTTCGAAAGATGCGTACCAAGGTCAAAAGTCTCTTGGAGGAAGCGCTGCCAGTAGCCCGCCTCGCAGCGGAAGACAAGCGAATATCTCTTGATGTCGAGGTTCCGGAGACACTAGAACTCGAAGCAGACCCGCAACGCCTTGGACAGGCCCTTACAAATCTGGTGCTGAACGCTGTCAAATTTTCTGACAAGGGAACTCGCATTGTGCTGCGAGGTCTTGTCCACTCCGAAACTGAGACACGTATCGAGGTAGAAGACCAGGGGATCGGAATACCAGAAGAAGAACTGGTCGGTATCTTCGGTACTTTCGAGCAAGGCAAAGCGGGACAGGAGGCCGGCGGTAGTGGCCTTGGCTTGATGATTGCTCGTCGCCTAGTCGAACTCCACGGAGGCTCGCTGGCAGTGGAAAGTCAGGTCGGAGTCGGCTCTCGGTTCATTCTGACGCTACCAGCGGTGTCTCCGGTCCAAACAGTTGCTCGAAGCCCGAGTTTGCGGAAAGACTAACCGTCCTCAGTTGCGGTGCACCATCAGCCAAAGCCCTGAATAGCCGCGCATCATTCGCATCTTGAGAATCTGTAAGGCGCGGGCTTCAAGACCGTCGCTACTCAGAACGGCTTGCTCGATTCGATGCTCGAAACGACGCAAGAATAGGTCTCCAAATCTAACCGTCTGTCGGGACTTGGCGTACACCGGCGCCTCGCGGGTTGCGGCAGTGTCGTCCAGAATGCTCTTGATCTCTTCTACTTGTTGCTCGATCAGTGCTCGCAAAGCTGCTGCACGGAGTACAAACTGTTCAAGGCTACGATCGCACGTCCCTCCGCCGTACAATCGACGGTAAGCAACCACTTCGCGGGGGCCCAAACCGAGCGCAAAGATCTCCGGTTGCAGAGCAACTTTTTTAGGATCGATTGTAGGATTCGTGTCATCGAGAGCAGACACAATCGCTTGAAAATTCTCCTCGACGTACTCCTCTTCAATGCTGGAGTCGAATATGGGTACCGCGCCGGTCTCTGGATCCCGGATTTCGGGTGGCGGCACCAAGGTATCCGCCGTTGTAGAGGAATCCTGTTTGAGTTTAGGGACTAGCTCTCGAACCCTCTCCCGTAACTCTGCCAGCTCCGCCACTCGAATATTCTCTCCCTGCAGCTGGTCTTCAAAGCGCTCGACAGCAATACGGAACTCAGAAAGCTCTTCACCGAGCTGAATATCTACTGGCACTTCCCTCTCGAGTTCGAAGACTTGCTGGTACTCAGCGATGATTCTCTGTTCATCTCGTCTGTAGAGCTGCTGGATGTGGTTCTTCATCACTAGATTGGTCTCTAGGACCGAATACCAGATCCGAGGTTGAAAAAACAGATCACCAAGACTGTGCTTGAGTTCACGGTAACGCTGGATCAAACTGTGTTGATGGAGTTCATCAATCGAATCGATCGAACGGATCTCGAGCTCTAGCGACTTGATTTCCCGGCACCACGCATCGACATCTTGCTCATCCAGAGAACCAACTTTGAGTGCTGCCCAGAAGCCCTGAGCCATCTCGCGAAGCTGCGTTCGATCTCTGAGCATGAAGGCAACGCGACTATCGTTGTACTCCTCTGCAACTTTTGTCGACAAAAAATCTGCTTTATCTAGATGGTCGGTACTCCAACCATCCGCTCGAGAGTAGATGTAGAACTTGACGAGCTGGGTTAGAATATTGTCATCAAAATTCTTGACCCTCTGGAAGAATTGTCGCAGTTGTCCCGGCGATACCTGCTGATCGACTGCAAGCAGATCTTGAATTAGAGGTTGGAGTTGGCTGGCAACTCGGTCCAGTTGCACGCTTGCAGCTTCGGCCGATGTCTCGGATAGATTCTCCGAGACCTGTTTCAAGTCTCCGTAGACCGTTTGAAAGTCCGCTGGGTGGTCTATCGGTGGGATTTCGGCAAAGACTTTTCGCAATCCTTGGATAAACTGATGGAAGGTCCAAGCAGATTTGAACGTGTTGGAAACAGTGATGTAGCGTCGATGGACGCGATTCAGATCCTGAGCAGACATCCTGACCTCGAGTCTGGGGTCACTAGACCCACTGAAGTTGGAAGCGCATCTGAAGAAGCCATGGAGAGCTATTCTAAGCTATGAATATAACAAAGCGAGTCTCAAAACCACGAGTGCTGATCAGCGAGCAAGATCTTCAACGTAGAGTCACAGAGCTGGCGAAGGAGATCGACAGCGACTATGCCGACACTACCCGGTTGGTCGCGATCGGTGTCTTGAAGGGCTCAGTGTTCTTCATGGTCGATCTGTTGAAGCAAGTGCATGTACCTGTGCAGGTCGATTTCTTCCAGACCTCTTCGTATGGTGAAGGGACTTCTCCAGGAGAGGTCCGCATCCGCAAAGACATCGACCTTTCGATACGCGGTGCTGATGTCCTTTTGATCGAAGATATCGTAGATACCGGTTTCACTCTCCGCACGATACTTGATCTGCTTCGGTTTAGGGGCGCCCGCAGCGTGAAGCTCTGCGCCTTGCTCGACAAGGTTAGCCGCCGTCAAGTCGAAGTGCCCATCGACTATCGCGGATTCGAGATAGATGACCACTTCGTTATCGGCTACGGTCTCGATCTAGCCGACTACTACAGGAATTTGCCCTACATCGGAATCTACGAAGGTGATACATGAAGACCTGCCATACCAACGATGCTCCTGAAGCCATCGGTCCCTACTCACAAGCAGTCGTCACCGGCCGCTGGGTCTACACCTCCGGTCAAATTGCACTCGATCCTGCAACGGGTGAGCTGGTCGAGGGAGGATTCGAAGCGCAGGCCCATCGCGTGATGGATAATCTAAGGGCCGTGCTGGCAAGTACAGGCTGTACCTTTCAGAACGTCATCAAGGCGAACATCTTCGTAGCAGATCTCGCTAATTTCCCGGTGCTGAACAAGATTTACGGAGATGCCTTGGGAGATCATCGGCCCGCACGCTCTACAGTCGAAGTCGCAGCGTTGCCCAAGGGAGCTCTCGTCGAGATCGATCTGGTAGCGCGTATCGCGGAGTAACCGCGTATCGTGCCGAGTAACTGCGTGTCGCGTGTAACCGCGTATCGTCGGGTACAGTCAGCCGAACAAGTACTCGTTGAGGAGTACTTCTAGCAGTGAGGATTCCTCGTCGACGGCGGCTTCAGCGATCAGGCTGACACTTTCAGCATTAAGCCAACTCAACACTCCGAGGTTGCCATCAAAAGCCAACCCTCTGAGGTCATGGGTAGTGTTTTCGGCCTGTCGGGCAGCCTGAAGTAGACCCTGTCCGACGCTCACTGAACGCTCGAGGCGAAGCCAAAGCTCACCCGCTAGCGCAAGGTCGCTGGCGAAGCGCCGGTTGCGAAGTTCTCGTGGTGAGCGACCGCTGGCCGGCCGCGGCGTGAACGCTGCAAGGCCATGCTTGACGGCGTATTGACTGAATTTTCTCTCGGACGGTTGGGCGCCGTGAAACAATGCGTCGAATACCCCCTCACCACCCAACTCGGCGAGCACTCTCCGGTCCGAGGCCTCGAGTTCAACCGTCAGCGGTTGCACGCATGCAGCCCCTGCGTCGGCAAGGCTTTTGCAGCCTCGTTCCCACAGATCGACCGAGTCGGTTAGTCCAGGTATGAGTGGCCAAACCGCCAGCGAGCTAGTAGGTAAAAAAGCCAATTCCTCGAGATTGCCAGAAAGCAATGGGCGCAGCAGATCATAGACCACAACGTCGGCGGGAGCGCTGAGAGTTTCGCCAGGCTGCAGCTGAACCAAGACTGAGGTTCCCCCCTCCAATTCTGACAACCAGTCATCACGTGTTGAGTCTTCATCTCCATCAAGCGCGATCGGCGGCAAATAGAACAATCCGTCGAGCGTGGAGGTATCGCGGCTCGGAAAACCGGTCCTGGTGTCGTGTTGACCATCGAGGTTTCGCAACTTGCTCGCCCCAAGATCTGTCCACGAGCCTCCCGCTTGGAGCCACTTTCGTGGAGCATGGGAAATCCAGAACCGGGCTGGCTCTGGCAAGTACTGAGACAATCCCGTTCGCCGTTGACCGCGGGGGTTCACGATGGAGCAGACCCTGTAGTCAGCAGCGCTCTCTGGACGTACTTGGCCAAGACGTCAGCTTCGTAATTGACCTGATCGCCATCGACCAGATCCCCTAAAGTAGTCGCGGCAAGGGTATGGGGAATCAGCGCCACCTCGAAGTGGCTCGCGTCTAACTTCGAAACCGTGAGGCTTGTCCCGTCGATAGTGACCGATCCCTTCTCCACCACAAAACTCTGATACTCATCAGGTAGAGAGAACCCGAGTTCTCGATGCCCCAACTGGTCTCGGCGATGAACGACTTCTAGAACACCATCGACATGTCCTTGGACCCAGTGCCCTCCAAGTGGATCTCCCATCCTCAGGGCTGGTTCAAGATTAACGGGAGAGCCCAACAAAAGTTTGCCCAGGGTCGTGCGCCTTAGAGTCTCGGGGCCGGCCTCGACCACACAATGCTCAGACCCACTCTCCGTGAGAGTCAGACACACTCCAGCAATCGCCAAACTATCACCGATTTTCAGCCGCTCGGTTAATGCTGGACTAAGACCGACTACGAACCTTCGGCCGCCATCCGACGAGGGCCGCGGCTCTTCGATCAGCCTGCCAATTTCGCTGACAAGTCCTGTAAACATCGCTTTCTAAATCCGCTGAGGATGACATCGTCACCACGGCGCTCGCAGCGTAGTCTGTCGAGTCGTGGCGCAGCTGACAACGGATCGAAGCCGGCCCCGCCCAGCGGGCCGAGAGCGCCCGAGCCGCCGATCAGAAGTGGAGCACAATCAACCGCCACTCGATCGTATAAGCCTGCTTGAATAAAAGCTGCTGCTACCGTGCTACCACCTTCTATCAACAGACTCTGAACCCCCCTCCGATGCAAATCAATAAGCACGTCCGATGGTGTGACTTGGTCTAGGTGAACAACTATGGCTCCGCGGTCTTGGAGGCGCTGAGCCGAGCCCGCAAGCTCTTCGGTGTAGATTAAGACTTCGCCAGGGATATCGAACATCTTGGAGTCTATGGGAGTTCTCAATCGACGATCGAGCACTACCCGAAGATTGGGGCGCTTGGCCCGACTCAGGCGGCGATCGAGGCTCGGGTCATCGTCCAAGACAGTTCCGATGCCAACGAGAATTGCATCGTTTCGTTCTCTCTGATCGAGGCCCCAATGCCGACCCGCAGGCGACGAAATCCACTGGCTATCTCGTTTCGCGGTAGCGATCTTGCCGTCGAGACTCATCGCCCATTTCACCGTGACCGCAGGCCGATGTTCGGTCTTGGAGATCAGATACCGCCAATTGAGCCGAACTGCTTCGTCCGAAAACATACCCGAAGTCACTTCGATTCCGGCGGTGCGCAGGCGCTCGAAGCCACAACCGTTGACTCCCGAGTTAGGGTCTCGATGGCAGGCGACCACCTGTTTCACACCTGCCTCAAGAATAGCTTCGGAGCAAGGAGGTGTCCGTCCATGATGATTACAGGGTTCAAGCGTGACAAAAAGTGTCGCACCCCGTGCCTTCTCCCCTGCCTCTAACAGAGCTTCTGCTTCGGCATGGGCTCCGCCTACTTGACGGTGATAGCCAGTACCGATGACTTCCCGACCTCGCACTACAACTGCACCAACCATCGGATTCGGAGAAGTGCGGTACCGCCCCTTCTTAGCTAGCCGCAGTGCTTGGCGGAGGTAGGGTGCAAAACTTTCCGTCGTCGACATGTCTACACTCGTTCAGTCGAACAGCGCCGCCGCAAATTCACGAGAATCGAATTCCACTAGGTCTTCGGGTAATTCGCCTACCCCCAGAAACAGTACTGGCAGGCCCAGGTCACGGGCTACGGCGACTGCCATCCCGCCCTTTGCAGTGCCATCGAGTTTGGTCAGCACAACTCCATCAAGCTCGACAGTCTTGGCGAACTCTTTAGCTTGTGCCAGGGCATTGTGACCAGTTGTCGCATCAAGAACTAAAAGAGTACGACGGCGCCAGCCTTCTGCCTCACGATCGATAACGCGACCGATTTTGGCTAGCTCCTCCATCAGGTGACTCTTGGTATGCAACCGCCCAGCCGTGTCCACAATCAAATGGTCTATCCTTCGAGCCTTCGCCGCCTGAACCGCATCGAAGACTACCGCAGCCGGATCGCCTCCGGCCTTCTGGCGAATGACCCCTACCCCGAGCCGTTCTCCCCATAATGCGATCTGCTCGATTGCAGCAGCACGAAAAGTATCGCCGGCAGCAAGCAAAACGGCCTGCTTGCGATCGAGCAGCCAACGGGCGAGTTTGGCGATGGTCGTCGTCTTCCCCACTCCATTGACGCCTACCACCAACGTAATCATCGGACCCGTCGTCAAATCACCAGGCTTCGGTGTCTTGTCCAGTAGATCGGAAATCTCAACCGCCAGAATACGGCGCAACTCGGCAGGATTCGCAATATCAGTATCGCGAGATCGCTCCTTCAGTCGCTCCACGAGTTCAAGCGAAGTTTCAACTCCTAGATCCGCCGAAATCAGGCTTTCTTCAAGGTACTCTAGCGTCTCATCATCGAGTACGACCCGGCCCTTGAGCGCCGCATCCATTCGACCCAGGAGCTCAGTATGGGTCATAAAAAGACCGCGTTTGAGCTTCTTCCAGAGCCCTCGCTTCTCCTCAGTGGAGGGAAGCGTCGCCTCGGAAGCAAGTTCGAGGCGTTCTAAACCGTCTGTACCTTGAGACTTCATTCTTGCGGGGGCTCCAAGAGGCAAAACGACCTCGCCTCATCTCATGCGGAGTGAAGCTTTACTTGGTCGTAGCGACCACCTTCTGTGTTAGCTGAGAGATCTCGGTTAGCTAAAGATCTCGCGGGCGATCTCGTCTCGAGCAGTCAAGAGTGTGCTCCGCGCCCGAGCTACCAGAGCTGGCCGTCGCTGGACAAGCACGAGATAGTAACCGTCCGGTAACGGTGTAGCATAGAGGTGGATATCAGATTTTTCTATATGTAGGACTTCGGTCGTCCCAAGATCGGCACGACTGAGTATCCCAGCCAATTGGCGCAGGTAGATACCGACATAGGCACCAGCAATCTTCATTTGAAAAGGCTGGAACTCGGTATTTGTCAGATCGACAGTTTCGCCGGTCTCGTCGAGAAACAGAACGGCAATTGCACCTTCATTATGAGCCAGGAGGTTGGCGAGTGTGTATTGAAATGGCATGGGCTCAACTCGTCACAGTTTTGGAAGCCTAAGGACGTCGGCTCTCGGACTCTCAGATTCTGCTGATGGAGTGGGTCTTGTCTGGCCCGCGGGAGAAGGCCACGGTGCTGATGGTCGCGGAGCAGACAGCCGTGATGCGGGCGGACGTGGCAAAGATGCCGATCGGACAGCGGAAGTCGATTCAATTGCAGCAGGACGAGGTGCGGTCGACGCTCTAGACTCCTGCGGCCCTGCGGTCTGCGTTTTCGCTGACCGCATCTCGGGGGCCCGCAAGACATCCGGCCTCGGAATTGTCGATGACGAACCTCCTGACTGTGGCTTCGAGAGATCCATCTTGATCTGACCAGCATCCCACGCAAGAAGAAATGCTGTCACGATCTTGGCGTCAAAGCGCTTTCCCGTCAACTTCTTGATGGTCTGCAAAGCGAATTCCGGAGAGGAAGCGGTCTGGTAAGGACGATTGGTGGTAATCGCGTCGAAGGTATCCGCGACTCCGATGATCCTCGCCATCAGCGGTATCTGTTCGCCTTTCAAACCGTCAGGGTAACCCGAACCGTTCCACGCTTCATGGTGCCAGCGAATCCCGGGAAGATGATCCCGCAAGGCAGAGATTGGCTCGACGATATCAGCACCAATGACCGGATGTAGTTTCATCTGATCAAACTCTTCAGGCGTCAGCACACCATGCTTCTTCAAGACCTGATCCTCGACGCCGATTTTGCCGATATCGTGAAGCACTGCACTGATCCAGACCTTTTCTTGCATGTCCTTCGGCAAGCCAAGATATCGTGCGATCGCTCGACTGTAAGAGGCTACTCGCTCTGAATGACCACGAGTATAAGGGTCCTTGGCATCGATAGCGGCGGCAAAAGCCCGGATAGAGCTAATAAAGAGCTGGCGATTGACTTCTGCGGCTCGCTGCAGCCGAGCAATGTAGCTCTGGACAGTATCCGACATACGATTGAAGTCGGCAGCCAATTCTGCAACCTCGAAACTCAGCCCTTCGGTGGAGACCCTTCGATCAAAGTGTCCAGCCGCAATCTCGTGAGTTGCTTCGGCCAGACGCTGAATCGGCAGGCTGAAGCCTCGGGCAGCAAACAGCGCTAGAACAAGAGCTAAGAGAACAGCCAACGCAGAGAACAGCAGGATTCTAACCACGAGCAACCGTACCTGTTGAAACGCGACTCGAGAAGTTCGATGAGCGACGACCCCCCAGCCGGTAGCGTGCACGGGCACGACTTGCGCCAGCGTGGGTTCGTCCTTACCCCCAACCCGAAGTGACAGTTCGCGAGTGACATTGACCGGCTGGGCGGCGAATTGGTTCACCAATTCTGATTCTAGGAGTGCCTGTTCGATATCCGGCTTCAGCGAAGCTGACCATAGGCGCTTACCGCCAGCATCGATCAACAAGAGCTCTTCTATGTTCAGCCCAGCTTGAGCGGCCGCTGCGGAGCGCAGGACCAACGGCACAAAAGCCTGTATAACCAGAGTTTCATCTTGGCCAGGGACAGGTATGGGAACAGTGATGACCGCCGCAGGCATCTCGGCCCAGTCAACAAATCGGTAGTCGACTTCCCCGGAAGCTCGAGCTTCTTGAAACGTCTGTTGCATCAGCTCGATAACGGCTTCGTCGCCACTCTGCCTGGAAGTAAATCCCTTGCCTGTTGGCGGAATGACCATGAAAGCCTTCATGTCATGCGCTTGCTCGCGGGCGAAACGCTGCAGATAGGAACCGGCCCAGTCCTGACTCAGCCGTTGCCCAAGATCTCCGAAACCAGGAGCAGCGATCAATCCGCGCCCAATCTGTTCGAGTTGCAGGGCCTTCTGTTCCAACCCATCGCTCAACAGTTGAGCAAAACCCTGGGCGGAAAGCGTCAGCAGTTCCTTCTCTTTGACTTTCAGGGCGTCCCTATTCGCTCCAAGCAGGTAAAAACTGCTCAGCAGCAAAGGAACAATCCCAGTCAGTAACAGCATGAGAAACAGCAAATGCTGAAGCTTGACCCGCCTTGCGGCTACTGGATTCACTGGGAGTCGCGGATCGGCTTGACTCAATGCAACAGGCTCGTAAGAAGTCGTGAGGCGAAACGGAAGTCTCTATTAGGCACTTTGACGAAAGCAAACTGTGGGATGGCGGTGACATCCCACAAACCCCGGTCAAACCACCGAGGGTCTTCACACCTAGTATAGACCAAACGCTTGTATCTCAGGCGCTTAGCAGCTGGGCCAGAGGCTCGTGCAGGAAACTGGCCAACTCAGTGAGAACTTCCTGACGATCGATTCCCGCCACCATCTCTCCGCAGCCGAGCGCTCGCGGCAAGACCCAGGTCAGCCCACTCTCGCTGGCCTTCTTGTCGCGACTCATGAAATCCCACAACACGTTGGGATCAAGACGCGGCAGCAGAGGAAGCTCGAAACGCAAAAAAAGTCGTCGTAAGCGTTCGTGAAACTCTGAGTCGAGACCGCGGCGGCGAGCCAAACGATTGGCAAACAGAATGCCATACGCAACCGCTTCGCCGTGCCTTAAGCCTTGGTAGGACAGTACACCTTCGATCGCGTGGCCCAGGGTATGCCCGTAGTTGAGAATCCTCCGCCAATCACCTTCTTCGGGATCAGCCTCGACAACGCCGCGCTTAGCCGCAACTGCTCCGGCTACGACTGGCGCCAGGGCGTGGGGATCCCCCGCGAGTAAATCGTCGAGCCTCGATTCAACGAGTTCGAGTAACTCCGGAGCCAAAAGTGCCGCCATCTTGACGACTTCCACCAATCCCGATCGCAGTTCAGCCCGTGGCAAGGTTCTAAGCAACCGAGTATCTGAGATCACTCGCCGAGGATGATGGAATAAGCCGACAGTGTTCTTGCCACCCTTCAGGTCGATCGCTGTCTTGCCACCAACAGCTGCGTCAACCTGGGCGAGTAGCGTCGTCGGAACTTGGACATATTCGATACCACGCAAGAAACAGCCAGCGACAAAACCCCCAAGATCGCCGACCGTACCTCCCCCAAAAGTGATGAGGCGGCTATCCCGTTTGCCGCCCGCAGCGAGCATTGTCTCCCACAGACTACCGGCATGTGCGAGGCTCTTTGCCTCTTCACCATCAGGAACCTCTAACCGAACGTATCGCACTGCCCCCTTGCCCAGAACCTCGAAATAAGAGTTGTGCAACTCGAGCAATCGTGGCGAGGTCAAGACAAACACCGTACGGTCGGCTAGCCACTCACCTAGCGCGGGAGCGCTTCTCGTCAAGGCATCAACACCAATATCGACCACCGTCTGGCCTCCAGGGTGTTGAAGCCTCTGTCGATAGTCAACCTCAGCGTCAGTCATCGGTCCCAACCTGAGGCCGGCACTCAATGCCTAGCTCTTCGAGTTGGCTGTCATCAACCACTGAGGGCGCCTCTGTCATCAGGCAAGAAGCTGATGTCGTCTTTGGAAACAAAATAACATCACGGATCGACGGTGCACCTGACATGAGCATGATCAGGCGGTCTAGTCCAAGAGCAATACCGCCATGCGGAGGTGGACCGTACTTCAACGCCTCCAGTAGAAAACCGAATCGAGCCTCGGCTTCTGCTGCACTGATTCCAAGTAAATCGAACACCCGGCGCTGCAAGTCACCGTCATGGATTCGGATCGACCCTCCTCCGAGCTCGATGCCATTCATCACTACATCGTATGCGCGAGAGCGAACGCGGCCAGGATCGGTCGCAATAAGCTCCAAATCTCGTGGATCAGGGCTGGTAAAAGGATGATGCAGGGCATTCCAACCGTTCTCGGCGTCGCCATCGACAAGGGGAAACTCCTGTACCCACAAGAAAGCATGCCTATTCGGTGGGATGAGGTCATAGGCCTTCGCCAGTTCCAGCCGCAGAGCCCCGAGCGCTCGAGCGACGGTCGCCTCCGGGCCTGCAATCAACAGAGCCAAGCCACCTTCAGCCAAGCCAAGCCTTTCGCTGACGCTCTCCAGCTCCGATTGGCTAAGGGCCTGTTTGACCTGAAACTGCAGCTCGCCATCGCGATGCCGAAGGGTCAGTGCCCCTTGGGCCCCGGCTCGGCGAGCGATCGAAACCCAGCCATCCACTTGTTTCCGGCTAGCATTGCTTGCCCCTGGAACGGCAAAACCCCGGATCACGCCACCACTCTCGATAGCCGCGCTGAAACCCCGAAAGCCACTCTCTCCGAGCAGGTCGGACAAGTCCGCGATCTCCAGGTCGAATCGCACATCCGGTCGATCGGAACCGTAGCGGGCCATCGCCTCTTGATAGGACAGCCGCGGAAACGGTGTTTCAATCTCGATTCCCGCCAATGGGAAAATCTCGGAGAACAGCCCCTCGATGAGAGTGATGACCTCGTCCTCGTCAGTGAACGAAATTTCGAGATCTACCTGAGTGAATTCAGGCTGTCGATCGGCTCGTAAGTCTTCATCTCGGAAGCATCGTGCGACTTGGTAATACCGTTCGAAACCACTCACCATCAAGAGTTGTTTGAAGAGTTGTGGCGATTGCGGCAGGGCATAAAACTGACAAGGAGCTTCTCGACTCGGCACCAGGTAGTCGCGAGCCCCCTCGGGCGTTGAGCGAGTCAAGATTGGGGTCTCTAGCTCTAGAAAACCATGAGTCTCGAGAAACCGGCGCGTGGCACTCACAATCTGATGGCGGAGCAGAAAGTTGCGGGCCAACTCAGGGCGCCTGAGATCGAGGTAACGGTATCGCAAGCGCAATTCCTCGGAGGCCTCGGCATAGGATTCGAGGACAAACGGCGGAGTCTCCGCTCTCGAAATCACCGCCGCTCTGTCGACCCGAATCTCGATCGCCCCAGTTGCTTTCTCGAGATTGATGTTGGCGTCATCGCGCGCCACAACCTCGCCCTCGATTTCGACTATCCATTCAGACCGGACCGGCTCAAGAACTGAATGTGCTTCAGAGGCGGTCTCGGGGTAGACGACCGCCTGGACTAATCCGCTGCGGTCGCGCAGGTCAAGGAACATCATCCCCCCAAGGTCGCGACGACGATGAACCCAAGCCTTCAGTAGGACTCGTTGCCCCAAGTCTTCTGGCGTAAGCGTTCCAACATGCTGTCTCTTCATGAAATCTACCTCTTATAGCGAAATCGCAGCCAAGCCTCGAGGCTGCTTAATAGCCGCGCCCCAGCTGCTCACAGTATTCGTTCTTGAGATTCAAGTAGCGATCGCGAATCAGGCCAATCTCTTTAGCCTCGCGAACGTCCAAAGGTCGAACGACGCGTGCCGGAATACCAAGAGCAAGGTGCCCTGCAGGAACTCTAGTGCCCGGGGTGACCACAGCTCCAGCTCCGACTTGAGCGCCATGCTCAATCACCGCACCGTCGAGGACCCTTGCTCCAATGCCGATTAGGGCCCCATCTTCGATAGTACAACCATGTACCATCGCACTATGCCCGACGACAACACCAGCTCCTATAGACAACGGGTGTTTACGGTGAGTTACATGAAGAATGGTGCCATCTTGAATATTTGTCTCGGCGCCGATGCGAATCCAGTGTACATCCCCGCGGGCAGCCGTGTGAAACCAGAATGAGACATCATCGCCGACATCGATATCTCCTGTGATGACAGCAGATGGAGCGAGGAAAACTCGTTGCCCGAGCTTGGGCTCTTTTCCTGAAAAAGGATGAATAGGCAATTGGACTAACTTTCGTTGGAGCCAGCTGAGAAGTCTAGCAGGCCGAGTAGTTTCTGGGCAGTCAACTACGCTTCGGGCACTCTATCTGGAGCGATGTACAAGAGGAGTCATACCCGCCTAAAACGACTGATTTCGCTCTTGACTCGCAGCGTCCTGCAAGTCTCCCCTACAATGCTCCCGACACGCAATCGAGTCATGACTATGAGTCAACATCTTCAGGCCAGCGAGGCCCCCCCACTCCTCGTCTCTCCAACGGTCGATGTGGTCATTCCGGCTTTCAATGAAGAAGAGTCACTGCCGCTAGTGCTCGCCCATTTACCTCGCCCGCCGGTACGAAGAGTGGTTGTAGCGAACAACAACTCCACCGACGATACCGCCAAGGTGGCGATGGAAGGCGGTGCGGAAGTGATTATGGAGCGCAAGGCGGGCTACGGCAGCGCGTGCCTTGCCGGTTTGGCGTATCTACGAGATAACGACCCTCCCGATATCGTAGTGTTTATAGATGGCGATTTCTCGGATCACCCTGAAGAACTACCTCGGGTAGTCGA
>JAJCXO010000244.1 GCA_029263395.1 Acidobacteriota bacterium
CGGTTGTCTACCCTATCGGGGTCGAAAATCGACCCGTCAGCAGGCTCAGTTAGTCGCTGGTGCCCACGCCACCCAACGTGCGGCGCCGCCGGCGTCGGCAAGCGGATCGATAGCGTCGCCAATACGGACGAAGGGAAGGCAAGGTGGGAAGCTGTATTTAGGGAAGATTGCTTCGGTAACCCGTCCGAGTTTCACTTTGAGTGATGCCTCGCGAAACATTCCGACGAAGGCCCGGTAGGCGCCTTTCATGCGGTCACGCATTTCCCTACTGGCGGCGTGGCATAACGGTTTGGGTGAGCGCTTGTTGTGGACGGAACGAGCGAAGGGGTCCTGGTTGCGGATGGCGTCCATACCTAGAGCCTCGATGCCGAGCTCGGCGCGCTGCGCCGCAGCTTCAGTCTCGATCTCGACGACCATCTCGGTCACGAGTTTGCGACGCCTGGCGAGGGGTAGGTCTTTCCAACAAGGCAGCGGTGCGAGCTGGACGGCATAGTGTTGCATGAAGGCACCGCGATCTATGGCTTCGACGGTGGTGCCGCGGCGGGCCGCTCGACGTTGAGCTTGACGTTGCGCTTCGTACGCTTTGGAACGTGCGTACCAGACGCCTTGCATCGGCTTGCCATCCATCAAGGCCTCTGCACAGTGAAGGCCTTCCCAGTCGCGAACGCTGGCGACCAGGAATTCTTTGACGGTGTTGCTGAGGACGTAGCGCAGGCGGCCGATCAGGGCCTCGTTTTCGGGACTGATCGGGATGAGGTGATACCGCTCGCGCCAGAAGGATCCACGCCAGCCGATGATGCGACCGGCTTCCCGCGCCAAGTTGCTGTTGACGAAGGACATGAACTTGGCAAGCTGTTCAGCGTCTTCGGGGGTCAGAATCATGTGGTAATGCGAGGAAGTCGCAACGACCGCATGAATCTTGACGGGATGCTTTTCTTGGGCTCGGCCAAGGATACCGACGAAGATGCGTCGGAACTGACTGGTAACGGGCAGCATGTAGAAGCCACAGATTGTGGATGTGGAGACTTCGACGCTCCATCCAGGTGGGATGTATCTCGGTCCTCGTGACATAGGGTGTTCTCCCGAAAGTCAGCGCCTTGGAGTTCGAGGGAGCCTCCGCGGCCACGCGCCGCGGGCCCCTCTCATCTTTCGGAGCTGGTTTCTCGAGACATCGGAGGCTGGCGACGGTTGGTCGCAAGCGCACTCGGTGCCTACACCCCTATAAAGACGCAAAAGAGCTCTCCGATCTTTTGGGCTAGGCGAAAATCGTTATCGCCGATTGGAAAAGGCTGGCGCTCTGTTCTCGGCCTCGTGACCTCGTAACCGACACGGCTGGCACCCAAGCCCCTGCGTAACCGACACGGCTGGCACCCAAGCTCCTGTTCCGCGGTGGCATTGACACCGCAACCGAAACGGCCGGCACCGTGGCATTGGTGGCATTGAAACCGTGACCGACACGGCCGGCACCGTGGCATTGGTGGCATTGCACCGTGACCGACACGTGACCGACACGGCCGGCACCGTGGCATTGGTTGGGAGATGAGAAACGGGTTCTGGCTGCAATCAGTCTAGTCCCGGTTGCGACGTGCTCGTTTGCGGTAATGCCGGTCGACGAGACCCCACAGAATTAGCAGCGGACCGACCATCACGGCTGCCGCCATTGCCATAGTGCTGTTCCCGGGTCCGGTCAGCATCCGTCCGAGCTGATTGCGGAAGGGGTCGTCGCTGATGATGTAGGTCCAGGTTGACGCTGGGCCTTCGAGGCCCAACTCGTTGAGCTCGAGCCGACGACCTTGGGCGACGACCCGGTCCAACGCCGCGAGCACCGCTGCGTCGACTTGCGGTTGGATGTTGTGGAAAGACTCGGCGGTCTTCAGCTGGAAGACGGTGAGCGGATCTTCGCCACTGAGACTGACTAAATGGATACCCTCGCGCAGACTCGCGACGAGGGCCAAGTGCTCTGTCCAGGTGCGATCGATATGAAACAAGGTGATTGCGGTTTCGGCGCGAACCACTTCAGCCTCGCCGACGGCGTTGATCAATTCGGCGTAACGTTGGGGCTGTCGACGCCACCCGGTCGGGCGGGAACCGAGCAACAGGTCTTGGCGCTTTCCATGTACCTTACGTCGCTGATCCTCGATCGGCGTCGCATAACGCCACAAGGTGCGCCTGATCTCGCGGTTCTGACCTTCGATGATGCGTTGTGCTCGTGCCACCTCTCGGCGCACGATCGGATTTTCGATCGCCGCCAGCTGTTCCTTTGGCATCAACTTGGGCGGAATCAGGTCGCGGATGCCGTATCGGGCTAGCAATGGATCTTCGAGGCATACGAAGAAGCACGAGGCGCCGGGATCGCCTTGGCGTCCGGCCCGCCCACGGAGTTGCAGGTCGATGCGTAGGCTCTCGTGGCGGTTGGTGCCGATCACATAGAGCCCGCCGAGAGCGACCACCTGGTCACGATCCGCTTCGTCTTCGCCACCGAGACGAATGTCGGTGCCCCGCCCGGCCATGTTGGTGGAGATGGTCACCGCGCCGAGAGCTCCAGCGTTGGCGATCACGGTGGCTTCGTCGGCATCGTGTTTGGCGTTCAAGACTTGGCAAGGCACCGACAAGAGGCTGGCTAGATGTTCGGATTCAGCCACCGACAAGGTGCCGACGAGCACGGGTCGACCAGTGGCATGGGTACGCTCGATCTCTGCTACCAGGGAATCTAATTTGGCAGCATGATGGGTGAAGATCCGGTCCGGTTGGTCGTCGCGGATCATCGGCTGATGAGTGGGAATCACTACAACTCCGAGATCGTAGAGCTCGAATAGCTCTTCGGCCGCGGTTTGGGCGGTGCCGGTCATACCGCACAAGCGCGAATAACCCGCCAGCAGGTGCTCGAGGGTGATCGAACCCAGGATCTGGCCGTCGGCGCCACGCTCGAGACCTTCCTTGGCTTCCAAGGCGGCTTGCAGCCCATCCGGCCAGTTGCGATCGTCCGCCACTCGGCCGGTGAACTCGTCCACCAGCTCGATGTGGCGATCACGGACGATGTAGTCGACGTCACGCCGGAGCAGGGTTTGGGCGTGGAGCGCACAGTTGAGCTCGGTCAGCAGCGCCAGGTTGTCCTCCGCCAGGAGGTTGCCGCAGCCGAGCTCGCGTTCGACTCGTTCGTAACCCTGCTCGGTGAGTTCGACGTTGCGGCTGTATTCTTCGATCGTGAAGTCGACTCCCGGCTCGAGACGGCGGGCCAGGTCGGCGAGGTGAACTGCGGCGGCAGCTTCGCGTTCGACGCTGCCGGCCAGCACCAAGGGGACTCGGGCTTCGTCGATCAGGATCGAATCCGCCTCGTCGACTAAGGCAGAATGAAACGGACGGTGAACAAGATCGGTGGTGGTTGTGCACCTGAGATCCCGTAGGAAGTCGAATCCCGCTTCCTTGGCGGTGACGTAGGTGATGTCGGCACGGTATGCCGCGCGACGTTGCTCTGGCGTCATGCCTTCCTGCACCCAGCCGACGGTGAGGCCGAGGAGGCGATAGATCGCCCCCATCCATTCGGCATCGCGCCGCGCCAGATAGTCGTTGAAGGTCAATACATGTACACCATGGCTGGTGAGGGCGTTGAGGTAGGCGGGCAGGGTAGCCGCCAACGTTTTGCCTTCGCCGGTCTGCATCTCGATCACCTTGCCACGATGCAACGCCACCGCCGCCACCATCTGCACGTCGAAGGGACGCATCGCGACGGTGCGGGCAGCCGTCTCGCACACCAGTGCGTAAGCCCGAGGGAGCAGCACTTCGAGGTGTTCACCGTTGATGGGTGGCGCGTCCTGTGACCACGCCTCGCGGGCCTCAGCGATCAGTTCGCGGGAGCGGGCGAGGAGATCCGCATCGGAGTTATGGGTGAGTTCCTTGCCGTAGCGTTTTATCTCGGCGAGGGGAGCAGCGTAAGGGCGCAGGTCGAATTCGGTCGTCGAGCCACGCAACTGGGCGAGGCGCTGTTGCCAGCTGAGTGAGGGGGGGTGGTTTAGGGAAGGGCGGGGCATGAGATTCTCCTACGATCGTTGGCTTGCCTCGATGGCGCCAGGACACAAGGGGTTTTGACCCTTCGCCGAGGCGCGAAACTTTCGAGGTTCGATAGATGCGATACCGGACTAGTGCACGGCGGGTTGACCGAACGCATCAACTCACTCCGGCTATTCAATAGCTGGAGCCGGTTGACGACCTGCGAAAGGGGGCCGAGAACTAGGCCGGTGGGCCGCGGGAGAGGTGGACAGACGCAGCAACGAAGCGGATCGCCGTGGCCGGTGCATCCCTTAAACGGTTGGTCACCACGAGCAACGGCAGGTCGCCGAGAGGGAGATCTACAGGCAGGATCTCGAGCTGGCAGAAGTCGGCAGGGTGGTCCGCGTTGGCCTGCAGCGGGACCGTTAGCCCGGTGCTGTGGACGAGAAAAGCCGTGAGGGCGCACAGCCCGACGATCTTCGTCCAGGGGTTGCTCATGGTGACATCTCGCCGCATGGTACTTTACCGTCTACCATAAAATCGTAACACGTCGGGGACCTGCCGTCCCTCCGTCCCGACCCCCAGTCCCGGCGTTTGACCCCTTCTGAGGTGAGGCGGCAGCGGGCCAGGTGGTATCTTCACGCCGTGCTCGCCGCCAGTAGCACCAAGATCTCGGAGCTCTTCCCGGAGGATAGGACATGCACCCTAAGACATCACACCATCCAACCTCAGTCTTTCGACCCATTGTTGGGTTGCTGGCGGTTCTCCTGTTGGCGACGCTGGGCGCAGTGAGCCTGGCATCAACAGCGCCATCCGATTCACCTCCGGACTCTGAGGGTCCGAAGACCGGGGCGACTGAGTCGACCGAGGCTTCGGCTGTGCAAACCGTACCCGCACCGGCAGGTTGGCGGGTTTATGTTGATCCGGAAACCGGTGAACTGACCTCGACCCCGAGTCCGCAACAGAAGCGAGCCGTTGCCGAGGGCCTCGAAGCGCCTCTGGCACGGTCCAGCGAGGGGCTGGAGATTTTCGAGCTCACCCGCGGCGGGCGTGGCGTGAACTTACAAAATAGGTTCCAGAGTGCGCTCCGGGTGCGGGTAGGGGAGGACGGCAAGATGGAGATGCACTGTGTTGATGCTGAACACTCAACCTTCGGTGAGCATCAACACGAGCACCCTGAAGGCGAGCACCCTGATCCCGCGACCGGCGCCGCGTCACCGACGCCACCGGTGCAGCCGGTCACCACCACCGAGACTTGGGTGGAGCGCTAGCATGGGCCGTTGCAACCTGCTCCTTCTACGTTCTGTGCTGATTGCGGCCGTACTGGTCGCGGCCGTGACCGCCAACCCCATCGCCGCGGTGCCAGTGAATGGCTCGGTGGGGGTAGATCCCAACAACCTAGCGGGGGTCGACGGCAGTGGCCGGGTGTTGCTTTACACCCCAAATCCTCTCGAGCCTGGGTCTTCGGTTTCACACTTTGACAGCTCGGCATTTCCCGATCTGTTGATGGAACCTTCGAACAGCTCGGGACTCGCCTTCCAACAACTCGACCTCACCGTCTTCCAAATGCGTGACATCGGTTGGCGAGGCGGCAGTTCGACGGTCACGATGCGGATCCAAGATGCGGCTGGCCAGGGGTTCAACGACCCTGCCTTAGGTGCTCAACGACGGGCGGCGGTGCAGAACGCGCTGGCGGTGTGGGCAAGTCGGCTCGGCAGCTCGGTCGAGATCAATGTCAACGTGGCCTTCGAGAGCCTGGAGTGTGGCAATGGTACTGGCGTACTGGCCCAGGCAGGGGCTCGTTTCTTGTTCGAGAGTTTTGCCGGGGCTCCGGTCCCTGGCACTTGGTACCACGGTGCCTTGGCGGAATCACTGTCCGGTCAGAACCTGAGCCTGGAAGACGATACCAATCCCAACTCCGGTGATTTGTCGCTGACCTTCAACAGCCAGATCGACAGTGCCTGCCTGGGAGCCGGCTCGCGTTATTATTATGGTCTCAACGGCAATGTGCCGGCCAACCAGATCAGTTTCGTCAACGTCGCCCTGCACGAGCTGGGTCATGGTCTCGGTTTCTCGACCTTCGCCAATTCGTCGACCGGTGGCCTATTCCTGGGGCAACCTGATATCTACAGTCGATTCATCTTCGACAACACCCGCGGTACCACCTGGAACAATCTGACCAACGGCCAGCGGCAAGCCTCGGCGATCAACAGCGGGCGGGTGGCCTGGAGTGGCAACCAAGTTCGATCGCAGGCCAGCAACTTTCTCAGCGGCCGGCCGGCGTTGACGATCACCGCCCCAGCGTCGATCGCGGGAGCTTACACGGCGGGTGTGGCCAACTTTGGACCACCGTTGGCGACGCCCGGGCTCAGTGGCGCCCTGGTGGAGGCCTTCGACGGCACCTCGTCACCGCGGTTGCTGTGCAGTCCGGCGGTCAACGGCAGCGAGATTGCTGGCAAGATTGCGCTGGTTGACCGTGGCACCTGTAACTTCACGGTGAAGGTCAAGAACGCACAAAATGCGGGAGCGATTGCCGTGGTCATCGCCAACAACGTCGCCGGGGATCCACCAGGGATGAATGGCGATGACAACACCATCGTCATTCCTTCGATCAGTCTTAGCCAATCCGATGGCGCCTTAATCCGGGCGACCCTGGCCGAGATTGCCGATCCCGGCACGCTGGCCTTCGACGCCGCAACCTTTACCGTCGACGAGGCAGCGGGTACCGCCACCGTGACCGTGCGGCGTGGCGGTGGCACCGATGGCACGGTGCGTGTCGACGTTGTCACCAGCGACGGCAGCGCCACCGCTGGTGACGATTACCAAGCCGCGGCGGGGGGCGTCACGTTCAACGATGGCCAAGGCGGCACGCGGACCTTCGGCCTGACGATCTTGGATGACTTCGACACCGAAGGTGATGAAACCATCGGCTTGACCCTGGCCAATCCCACCGGGGGCGCTACCCTCGGGACGCCAAACGAGGCCGTGCTTTCCATTATCGACGACGACCTCAATCCTGCTGGGGCTATTGCCTTTACGGCGGCGGTGTTCCAAGTGAACGAGGGCGGCGGTAACGCAGCTATCACCGTCGAGCGTCAGGGAGGGACCTTGGGGGCGGTGAGTGTCGACGTCGCAACCGGTGGCGGCAGCGCCACGGCCGGAGAGGACTACCAGACAGTGATGACGACGGTCGCTTTTGCCGACGGCGAGGGCGGTACCAAGGCTTTCGACGTTCCGATCTTCGACGACGATCTCGAAGAGTTGCTCGAAACCTTCGGTGTGGCGTTGTCGAATCCCGCCGGCGGAGTGGTGCTGGCGACGCCGTCGTCGACGATGGTCGAGATCTTCGACAACGAGCCGTGTCAGCCTTCCCAAACGCGACTGTGCCTCAACCAGGGGCGTTTTGCCGCTGAAGTCGCCTGGCGAGACTTTGCCGGCAATACCGGTTCGGGGCAAGTTGAACCCCTCGACTCTGACGACTCGGGACTGTTGTGGTTCTTTGATTCCGACAATTTGGAGATGTTGGTCAAAGTGCTCGATGGATGCAGCATCACCAATCACTTCTGGGTCTTCGCGGCGGCGACCACCGACGTCGAATACACCCTGACGGTGACCGACAAGATGACCGGCGCGACCAGCGTCTACACCAATCCGCTCGGTGTCTCGTCTGCCGCGATCACCGACACCGAAGCGTTTGCAACCTGTCCCGGCGGTGCAACCAGCGAGATCGTCTCAGGGGACACCGAGCCTGACTCGGCGGCGGCGTCCGAAGCGTCCCGGTGGCGAGATCTGGCAACTCAGGCCAGCCTCGAACAGATCGCCCGCTTCGACACCCGTCTAACCAAGCAGGGCGCCTGCCAGGCCGACAACACCCACCTGTGTCTCAACCAAGGCCGTTTTCAGGTCGAGATCCAATGGATCGACTTTGTCGGTCAGGAGGGCCCCGGCCAGGTCGAGCCTTTGGCCTCGGACGATTCGGGATTGTTCTGGTTCTTTGACCCCAACAATCTCGAAGCCTTGGTCAAAGTGCTCAACGGTTGTGACATCAACAACCGCTATTGGGTGTTTGCGGCGGCGACCACCAATGTGGGATACACCCTGACCGTCACCGACACCCTCAATGGCGAAGTGCGCCGGTTCACCAACCCGCTGGGCGTGGCGTCCGCCGCAATCACAGACACCGATGCCTTCATGACCTGCCCGTAGGGCGGACTTCGTACGGGCGGACCTCGTGTCCGCCCGCATGGGCCCGGATTGTGACGTAGGGGCGGCCCTTGTGGCTGCCCGTTTGGGCTCCGAGAGCGTCCAGCAAACACTTCCCCCGGGCCAGCAAACACTTCTTGCCCTCCGCTCAGCGTTGAGGCTTGACACCTCCGCGCCGTGGGTGTCCAATGGCTAACGGTGTGCGACAACGGAACCGACTGAAATCACGTCGACTGGCAGCTGAGCTGTCGCGCCACCGTCGTAGCCAGAACGGGTGGGCGCAGCGGCTTGGCTTGAGCAAGGGTTATCTCTCACAGCTGGTCAACGGCCGGCGTCGGTACCCGAGCGCCGAGGTGCAGCAACGTCTGCTCGACGCTCTCGGGCTGGACTTCGACGACCTGTTCGAGATCGAACGTTACCCGTCAAAGCGGCCAAGACTTGATCGGCCGAGGCTTGATCGGCCAACGAGTGAGCTGCGGCAACTTCCGACTCGCCTTATGGGCCAAGGAGATCGAGGCATGTGGACGCTCTTGCGAGACCTCCGGGCTGGTGGACGGACTCTGGCGCGACGCCCAGGCTTCACCGCGTTGGCGGTGTTGATCCTGGCCCTCGGCATCGGTGCCAACGCCACCATGTTCAGCGTCATCCGCGGCGTCCTCCTCGAGCCGCTCGGCTTTCCCCAGCCTGAGGGGCTGATGAGGCTCGACGAGAACCACCTGGAGCGTGGTTTTGCCCGCTTTGGAGTGTCTCCCGCCAACCTCGCCGACTGGCAGGCCCAAAGCGAGACGTTTTCCCACATCTCCGCTTACCTGCCCCGGGATGGCAATCTACAAGCGGGCGACCGAGCACAACGGGTCAGCCTGGCGCTGGTGTCGCCCAACTTGGAACGGGTCGAAGCGTTACCCGGAGTGGTTGCAGCCACCGCGGTCAATCGTTCGCCACTGGCTGGCGACAATTGGTTCTTCAACTTTGCAGTCGAAGGACGGCCCTTGGCAGCGGATGGCCTGCTGCCCAACGGGCTGGCGCGGGTGGTGACTCCAGGCTACTTCGAGACCCTGAAAATTCCGCAGGTTGCCGGTCGGACGTTCAGCCCTCTCGATGTCCAGGGTGCGCCGCGGGTGGTGGTGATCGACCGTGAGATGGCCCGCCTGCACTGGCCTGGGGAGGATCCGATCGGCCAGCGCATCACCATGGGTGACATTCCGCCACAATTTGCCGAACAATTCACCTTCACCGTTGTCGGGGTGGTCGGCGAGGTGCGGCACAACTCGCTCGAGACCATCGCCCGGCCAGCTGCCTATTTCCCTTTTTCGCAAGCGACGACCGGGCATTCCGGCGACTGGGGGATGACGCTGTTGGTGCGCACCGAGGGTGCCCCGCTGGCGGCGCTCGCTCCCATCCGGGCGGAGGTTGCTCGATTGGATCCGTCGCTGCCGTTGTTTGCTGCCAGCTCGATGGAAGAGGCCCTCGCCGCAACCCTGTCGAGTCGCCGCTTTCAACTGCGGCTGCTAGCCGCCTTCGCCGCCTTGGCCCTGCTTTTGGCGGCGGTGGGGATCTACGGTTTGATCGCGTTTTCCGTCGGCCAACGCACGCGGGAGATTGGCCTCCGTGTGGCCCTCGGCGCCCGGCGGGCCGACGTTCGGCGACTGGTGGTTGGGGAGGGCATGAGGCCCGTGTTGGCCGGTCTGGTGCTTGGCGTGCTCGGTGCGCTGGCTTCGAGTCGATTGTGGTCCAGCTTCCTCTACGGCATCGAGCCGGTGGATCCGGGGTCCTGGTTCGGAGCCACCACCGTCCTCACCGTCGTTGGACTGGTAGCCTGTTGGCTGCCAGCCCGCCGTGCCACCCGCTTGGAACCCACCCGTGCGCTGCGCTGTGACTCCTGAAGCCCGCGGCAGATTGTTGGAAGGCTTTTATCCCACCGAAATCACCGGGTAATAACGGTGGGATACCGTCGACAAAACCGGAACTACCGGGTAATTCCGGTGGGATACCGCCGACACAGCTGGCTTTACCGGGTCACTTCGGCGGCTTGTCGTCGACCCAACCGCGATCTTCAGGGGATCTTGGCGAGGTTCCCGAACCGTACAGACCGCGCTAGCGATTACGGCCGTAGGCCTCGTGACTCGTCACCCAGTCGCCGGCGATTACGGCGCCACTCAAAGACAGCTCACCGGCCAGCACTGTGGCGCCGATGATTTCTGCCAGCTTGTTGGCTTTACCCTTGCCGAAGCAGTTGAGCAGTTCCAGACATTCCCGTTGAGTTGCCAAGCCGGTGCCGCCACCGTGAGTGGCGACAATGAGCGACGGGATGGTGATCGAGTAATAGTAGTCGCCGCCGTCGGTCAGTTCGGCATGGACGATGGCCGAGGACGACTCCGCGACGTTGGCTGCGTCCTGACCGGTGGCGATAAACACCGCCGCGATACCATTGGCGCTATGGGCTCCGTTGTTGTTGGTGGCGGCCATCAACGCACCGAGGTTTGAGATCTGGCGCTGCATGAAGAGGTCCTCTGCCGAGGTACGTAGGTGCTCGCGCAGCAAACGGTCAGGGAGGATGCACTCAGCCACCACCCGTTTACCGCGGGTGTGCAAGGTGTTGAGGCGGGAGTATTTCTTGTCGGTGTCCATGTTGCCGGCCAGCAGCCAGCGATCGATTCCCGGGTACTGCGACGCTATCCACTGACAGGCGGCCTCGGTTGCTCGCCCCACCATGTTTTGCCCCGCTGCATCGCCCGTGGTGTAGTTGAAACGCAGGTAACGGAAGCGGCTGACCGCGTATTGTTCGATGTCCCGCAGCTTGCCGACGCTGGTGGTGGCTTCGGCACGTTCTTTGATGTGCTCGAAGTGCTCCGTCACCCAGGTGCCGAAGACACTCGCCTCACGGGCATTTGCGAACCGAAACACCGGTGCCCGCTGCATCGCGTCATCGATCACGCTGACGGTGATCCCGCCGGCCTCGCGGGCCAGCCGCATGCCACGGTTGTAACTCGCGACCAGGGTGCCTTCGGTGGTTGCCATCGGCACATAGAAGTCACCTCGGGTATGTTCGCCGTCGACCTTCAACGGTCCAGCTAGACCTAGCGGGATCTGTGCGACGCCGGTGAGAGTGTCCTGCGAGCCTGTCTTACAGGCGGTCGCCGTATTCCTTGATCGCAACGGCCAATGCCGCGTCGATCCAGCGCTCGAAGCTCGCCACGACTTGGTCCTCGTGGGTCCGATGCGTAAAAACATAAGGCTCAACGGAACAAGGGAAGAACTCGCTAGCCGTGTCTTCCTGCTCTGCTGAATCTTCGACGACATCGAGTATTGCAAACGCCGTCGCTTCCATGATGCCGGCGAGCTCGCGACCGACGTGGTGGAACGAGGTGACGAATCTCAAACGGTCTTGCGCTACGCGGAGCGTCGCCTTGACGAAGTAGTGTGCTTCGTTGAAGTTGACGAACCGCCCGCTTTCACCTCCTGAATGGATGACCTGATGTTTATACCAATGCGCGTTGCCTTGGTCCGGCCCACCCTCGGAGATACGAACCGAAGGGGTGTCGATGGTTGCTACGGCAAGTTTGAGCTCCCCGAACGCACTGTCTACCGATCCTTGTGCTCGCGAGCGAAGGATCTGAGCAAGATCGTTGACTCGCCTCAGTTCGGTGTGCTCTGCCGCTTTCCTTCTTTTGAGCTTCGCATCGAGGTGTGAGATGACCGCTGAGGTCAGCGACCTCTCTTTCGCAGCCTCGGCGTCGATGTCAACGCTGAGTGCCCCGAGGATTGCTGACCGCTCTAACCTGGCAAAGAGGTCCGCGAGGTCTGTGAGGTCCCCTGCGTCCGCTGCCTCTAGGGCTTGCAAGTAGGGCGTGCGAAGGTCCCGGTCGATGACTAGCGGGAGCAGGTCAGATCGCAACAGGACGAGCGTGGTGAGCAGGCGGCCGAGGCGCCCATTCCCATCTTGGTAGGGATGAATCTGTGTGAAGCGGTGGTGGAGCCAAGCGGAGACGATGACAGGGTCTTCAAGGTCGTATGTCTTATACCACCGCAGCAGGTTGTCCATTTCGGACTCTACCTGGAGTGGTGGGCAGTATTCATGGATTGATCCGTCAGGGCGTTTGGGGCTATTCGGCTGTTCCTTGTACCGGCCCCGCAGGAGAGCGATCTCCATTCGATGGCCGTGTTGGTCAACCGCTTCTGTGGTTTCCTGATGCCGGGTCATGATCGCGTGAAACTCGTGCACCACGCCATGGGTGAGTGACCGCTTGCGAGTGACGCAATCGATGACAAGCTGGACGGCGGCCTCCTGATCATGCAGCAAATCGATCAGCCGGCTCGAACCGATGTCAGTGCTTCCATGAGAGATCAGCTCTTCCATGAAGCCGCTTTCAACCAGGGCTTCTGTGGTTCCGCGGTCTAGATCGTAGAGCCGTTCCAGGATTCCGGTTTCGACGCTCAGGCGACGTATCTGGCGCTCGGTAAATTTCTTGAGACTTGCAGGACTGGTGTCCAACAGCTTCTTCTTAGCCGCTCGCCAGGACTCATACAGCGGTTGAATAGCGGCGAGGTCGATCGCACGGTCACGATCCGAGAGCGGCTCAATCGGCTTCCACTGATGGGCGGTCACGGGTTGCCTTTGGGTATTGAAGAGAACGATAACGTTGGGTGCGAACGGCCCAATTTATCATGGACCTGATCCGCACATCGAAGCGTCGCGGCGGTGCCGCTCGATACCGTCATTCTACCGGGGCTATACTTCGCGGGTGTTTGTCAGCTCTGCAGACCATGGTTCTTCACCGTCCAAACAACCCAAGAGCCTGAGCCATGCCCTAGCGATTTTCCTTGGGACCTTGGTGCTGTATGTCCTCGGTGCCTGCCGGACAATTTACGTTGGCGATAGCGGCGAGTTGGTGGCTGCGGTGGCGACGTTGGGGATTCCACATCCTTCGGGTTACCCGCTGTATGTGTTGCTCGGCAAGCTGTGGACGTTGCTGCTGCCGATTGGTCCGATCGCGTTTCGCATGAGCTTGTTCTCGGCGGTGATGGCGGCCCTGGCCAATGGCCTGTTCTATTGGATTCTGCGTCGTGCCGGGTTGTCTTGGACCGCTGCCCTCATGGCCTCGTTGCTGTTGGCGTTTGGGCCCAGCTTCTGGTCGCAAGCCAATATTCAACGGGTCTACACCCTCGGTGGGTTGTTCATGGTCGCCGTGCTGGGGCTAGCCTGGGAGTGGTTCAGGACGCGCCAGATCCGCTACATGGTGGCAGCGGCTTTTGTCACCGGGATGGGAGCGGCCAACCATACGGTGATGGGGGTGATCGGCTTGGCGGTTGGGGTGTTCGCCTTGATCAGTGACCCGGGTTTGATTCGACGGTGGCGGCAGCTTGCGGCCTGTGTCGGCGCCGGGCTCGCCGGGCTGTGGCCCTATGTCTACTTGCCGTGGCGCTCGCGTCAGAATCCGCGGCTCGATTGGGGCAATCCCGAAACTTGGGACAACTTCGTCGGGGTGGTGGTGCGGCGCGACTTTTGGGATCGCGCCTGGTTGGAGTCTCCAGGGGATGGACTGATCGTCCTGGCCGACTTCCTGCGCAGTCTGGGCACCGAACTGGCGTGGGGTGGCACGGCGTTGGCGTTGGGAGGTGCGATTTGGGGTTGGCGGAAGGGCTGGCCAGTGCTGCTGCCACTGTTGGCGATGGCAGCAAATCTGTGGGCGGTCGGGATGCATGGCTCGCGCAGTGACATCTTCATTTGGCATCGGTATTACATCCCGGCCTACGTCATGGCGGCGTTGTTGGCTGCCTTCGGCTGTCAGCTGATCGTCGAACGGTGGGGTAGGCGTTGGGCTACGATCACGCTGTTCGTGCCTCTGATCTTGCTGGTGGTTGGTTATCCCAAGTTCGATCGCAGCCGCTACCGCATCGCAGACGACTTCAGCCGTCAATTGCTCGCTAGCCTGCCACCCGGTGCTCATCTTTCAGCGTCGGACGACAACATTCTTTTTGTGCTGATCTACCTCCACTTGGTGGAAGGTCTGCGGCCCGATCTCGACCTCATCATGCAGGGAGTGGGGGATACCGAGCTGCCGCCGCTGCGTTTTGATCCCGACAGCGATCCGCTGTACTTCACCCACCACCCCAATTGGGAGTTGGCCGAAATCGAAGTCTTGCCGGTTGGCTTGACGTTTCGCACCCAGCGGACCGGGGCGCCACCGCCGGAACTATCCCTGCCTGCAACCGGCCTTGCCGGCGCGGATGATCCACGGGTGCCCAAGGACTACCTGACCCGCAATCTGATCGGTCACTTCCACTACATGCTCGGGGTGACCCACGAGACCCGAGATTGGCCACGGGCGGTGGCAGAATTCCGGCGCGCCACGAGCGTGGCAAGTGACAACGATGTCTTGTTCTACAACCTAGGATTGATCTATCGCCGCAACGGCATGTTGCGACGATCGTTGGCGGCGTTCGAACGTTCGCGTGAGATCAACCCGCGGCATATCGCCAGTCAGCGTCGTGTCCAAGCGACGGAGCGTGTGACTGAAGTGCGCACCGAGTTGGAGCGCCTGAAGCAGATGGAGACCACCTTGGAAGATGATCCGACGATGATGGGCCTGCAGGCGGGGCAGGTCGACTACCATCGACGCATGTCGACGCTGTTGGCGTCTCGTGGCGAGCGTCTAGCGGCTCGGGGGCATTTGCTGCGAGCACTCGAGGTGGAGTGATGCCTTTTCTGCTGTTGCCGGTGTTGCTGCTGATTGTGCTGCCGATCTGGCTGTTGGCGCGACGGTTGGGTTGGCTCGAAGGGCGCTGGCAGCGCGGGTTAGCCGCTGGTTTGACGCTGGGGCTAGTGGTCGCCAGTTGGCCGGTTCAGGGACTCGACCTCGAGATCCTCAAGCGCCTCTACCTGCTGATCGCGGCGACGACCGCGGTGCTTTTACTCTTGCGGCACTATCGCGTCCGTTGGACGCTCGACGCCGTGCGTTTCGATACCGCGCTCGCTCTTGTGGCATGTATGGCAGCCGTCGCCTACTGCAACTTCTTCGCTTTCCACGGCGTCAATGGCGACGGTGAGCGCACCTATGTGCACTTGCACGACGTCGCCCACTACTACCTGGGGGCGAAGTACACCGCCGAGCTTGGCTACACCGATCTCTACACCGCCATGTTGCGGGCCGAGTCAGAACTCCACGACAATCATTTCAAGGCAATCGAGGCCCGCGACCTTGCAACCTACCAACGCGTTCACATTCGTGAGCTGTTGCGTCGCAGTGAGCCAGTGAAGGAGGCTTTCACTCCGCAACGTTGGGCCGACTTTCAGCGCGATGTCGACGTCTTTCGTGACCGCCTCGGCCCAAACTACGGTGCGGTGTTGCTCGATCATGGGTTCAATCCAACACCGGTGTGGACGTTGTTGGGCGGGATGCTCAGCGCCTGGGTGCCAGCCGGCTCGGAACGCGGCATCTTAGGGCTCACTCTGCTCGATCCGCTGATCCTGGCCGGCCTCCTGGCTGCTGTAGGGCTGACCTTCGGACGACGGGTGATGCTGCTGACCGGGATCCACCTCTGCATCGCCTTTGGTGCCACCTTTGGCTGGGTTGGCGGCGCGTTCTTGCGGTATCCATGGTTGCTCGGCGTGGTGGTCGGCCTCTGCTGCCTGCATCGTCGGTACTTCATGGCCGCCGGGGCGTTGTTTGCGGTGGCGGTGACCACGCGGGTGTTTCCGATCGTGTTCCTCGTCCCTCTGGCCTTCAAGGCACTGGCGGCAGTGTGGGCGCGTCGGGTGCTGCCGCGGCGTTATGTCAGGTTTTTCGGCGGCTTTGCTGGGACGGCTGGGCTACTGCTGTTGGCGACGCTGTTGTTGCCGCGTGGTCTCGGCCATTGGGGGGAGTTCCACACCAACATGTCGAACCATCTGCGCAACATTTCCCCCAACATCGTTGGGCTCACTGAGGCCCTGAGCTTTCGCCTAGATCCCGAGCAGGTGACCGAGGACGAATTTGAGGTCCTCAAACAGCGACGACAGCAGATTCACCGCGCGCAGCTTGGGATCATCTTCCTGCCGTTGTTGCTGATCGTCGCTCGGCTAGCACCGCGTCGAACCGATCTCGCATCGATGCACCTTGCGGTGCCGCTGCTCTACGCTGGATTGAGCCTGGCGGGGTACTACTACGCGGTACTGGTCGTCGCGATTCTGGTCGAACGCCGGTCGCCGGGTCGTCTGGGTTGGATCTTCGCCATCGAGGCGGCGGCTTATACCCTCGCCTTGTTCGAGCAGCGCGATGCCTTGGTTTTCGTCTACCGCGGCATCTTGATTGCGTGGCTGTATGTCGGTCTCAATCTCGATTCGCTACGTCGGGAATGGCGACGCTGGAATCTGTCACGATCAGCTGTGACCGGCTAGAGCCACCATCAAATTTGCTCAGCTTGCGGTCGAATGCCATGGGTCCGTTGGTCACAAGGTCGCGTGTTACGGTGTCAATTCTGATATGTTCTCTAAGCATTTTTGAAGGTGGATGACCAGGGGAACTGAATGCGGACACGAGGACATTTGATGAGTTTGGCCAAGCGGTTGTTGCTAGTGGTGGTGATCGGTGGGCTCGCTGGCAGCGTCGGCGCGGGAGTTAATGAGTGGACCACCACTGGCCCTACCGGTGGCGGGCTCAGCACGGCGATCATTGACCCCCAGGTTCCATCAACGGTTTATGTGAGTACGGTTGCTGGAGTCTTCAAGAGCATGGATAGTGGCTCGACCTGGGAACCGTCTAGGGATGGCCTGACGTCGTGGAAGGTCGGAGCGTTGGTGATGGATCCTTCAGATCCGTCTGTTCTTTATGCCGGAACCGCAGAACAAGGGGTCTTCAAGAGCACGGATAGTGGCGCCAGCTGGGCATCCGTGGGCAGCGGCGCCTATGGGCTCAACGGCGTTGGACCGCTCGTGATCCACCCTAGCGATGCCTCGATCCTCTATGCCGGCAACAATGACGGGGTTTATCGCAGCACCGACAGTGCCACATCCTGGACGTTGCTCACCGACGGTATCGAGACCTCTGCGATCCTTTCGCTGGCGATCGATCCGGTAGCGCCCTCGACCGTTTATGCGGGTTCGCAGGCCGGGATTTGGAAGAGCGAAGATGGCGGAGGCTCTTGGCTCCTGGTCTTCGAACTGGTCAACGATGGCGGGGCATTTTCGCTGGCGATCGATCCGGTGACACCTTCGATCGTTTATGCCGGCCTCGGCGTAGGGATGCTCAAGAGCACCGACGCCGGTGTCACCTGGGCGCGGTCCGATGACGGTATCACCGGATTCGGCACGTTCGGATTGGTGGTCGATCCGGTCACGCCTTCGACGCTCTATGCCGGCACGTTCGATTTTGGCGGCCGCATCTTCAAGAGTATCGACAGCGGCGCCAGCTGGTTACCAGCCGAGCCGTTCCAGTTTCAGATCGGTGTGGTCGACATCGTGATCGATCCGTCGGATTCTTCGACGCTTTATGCCTGTCGAGGTTACGCCAAGGGGATCTCAAAAAGCGTCGATGCTGGCGCCACCTGGGTCGCCCACAATCAGGGGCTCGTCGCCACCGAAGTCCGGGCCTTGGCGGTCAGTGGCTCCGATCCGGCGGTCTTGTACGCCGCCACTGATTGGAACAGTGTGATCCGGAGTGTTGACGGAGGAGCTTCCTGGGGACCGGCCAACACTGGCCTGGAGAACACCGGCGGCGGTTTGGATTCAGGGGAGCTGGCGGTCGATCCGCAGCATCCCGAGACCCTCTACATGGCGAGTTATCCCAGGGGGCTGTTCAAGACGGTGGATGGCGGTGATCAATGGGCCTTCCTTCCCGGTAGCCCACCGGCCTATGCCGTTGCGGTTGATCCCAACGATCCGCAGACGGTGTACACCGCGGGCGATCTCACTATCTCTCGCAGTCTCGACGGCGGGGCGACCTGGGAAGTGCGAGGCGGCAATGCGTTCCGGCCACAAGACTTAGTGATCGACCCGGTCAACCCCTCGACGCTCTACGTGGCCTACAGCAGTGGTGTGACCAAGAGTATGGATGCCGGCGCCACTTGGGTGGATGCAACCCAAGGACTCCCGGTAGCACGACCCGTACGGTCGCTCGCCATCGATCCCATGAATCCCAACGTGCTCTATGCCGGTACGTTCAATTCCGGCGTTTACAAAAGTCTCGACGGTGGCGCCAGCTGGAGTGCCCGCAACGAGGGGCTGCCGTTCCCAGACATCGCGGTGATAAGAATCGACCCGCAACGGCCCTCGACGGTATACACGGCGGCCTTTCGCGAAGGTGGTGTTTATGTGAGCCGTGACGGCGGCGAGCACTGGATTCCCCTGACGCCCCAACTCGACTCGGAGGGAGTGCGAGATCTGGCGATCGATCCAAACAACGGACGTCGCCTGATCGTCGCCACGGTCAATTCAGGGGTCTTCGAGCTGACCCAAGCCGGGACTTGTCTCGCTAACGCCAACACCCTGTGCCTCAACGATCGGACCGAAGATCACCGCTTCGAGATCACTTTGCAGCTCGACAGCGAAGAGGGGGGCGGTCTGGACGACCCGGCCCGAGCGATTCCGCTCGACACAGTTGGGGTCGAAGATGGCGGTTTGCTGTGGTTTTTCGATCCCACCAATCCGGAAGTGCTGGTGAAGGTGCTCGATGGCTGTGCGATCAACAACCACTATTGGGTGTTTTATGCCGCTGCCACAACCTTGGGCTTCGATCTGGAGGTTCGCGATACGTTGTTCGACACCTCCCGCGTTTATAACAGTCCTGATTTCCGACCAGCGCCCACCATTGCCGATGTTCAAGCTTTTGCTACTTGCGAGGGCGGGCAGGCTGCGGCGAGTCGAACTGAGGCTAGCTCTCCCGTCTCATCGCGCTTAGCCACGAGGGGGTCTTCGTCAACGGCGGCGTCACCGGTCAGCTGCGTCCCGGGGGAGACCAGCTTGTGTATCGACTTCGTCCCCGGGGATGCACGGTTCGAGATCACCCTCGACTACGCCACCGAAATTGGCGCCGGCTCCGAGGGCTCCGCCCACGTTATCCCACTGACGCCGCTCGGCGTCGACAACGGTGGGCTGCTGTGGTTTTTCGACGCCTTCAACCCCGAGGTCCTGGTCAAGGTCCTAGACGGTTGTGCCATCAATGGTCGGGTCTGGGTTTATTATGCCGCCGCCACTACGGTCGGCTTCGACCTGACCGTGCGCGACACCGTCACCGGCGAAGAACGAACCTACAACAACCCGGACCAACGCCGCGCCATCACCGTCGCCGATACCGATGCCTTTGTCGTTTGCGACGGCTAGGCGTGGTATAACCAACAGCCTGATGTTTGATCGCAAGTACGATGTCTGACCGCAAGTACGATGTCTGACCGCAAATACGATGTCTGACCGCAAATACGGCCAACGCGGCTACCAGCAAGGGGATCGTGATCGCGACCGGGAGCGATCCAGCCCAGGACCTCGTCGAGAGCCACCGATGGGGCCCCGTGGGCGAGGCTTGGGCAAGCCGACGTTGACGGTTTTCCGGTGCGCTGTCTGTGGCGAGAAGCAGCGCGACGATCAGCCGATCAACCTCGAGTCGACCTGCTGGAAATGTCATGCCGATCTGCACACCTGTACCCACTGTCGTCACTTCGACAGCTCGGCACCCGGTGAGTGTCGACGGGCAGCTCCGGACTATGTCGCGTCGAAGGCCAAGCAGAATATCTGCGGCTTGTTCGAGCCCAAGGCAGCACAAGAAGTTGACGAAACAGCCAACTTCGACAAGCCGTCGGACGCCAAGACCGCGTTCGACGCCTTGTTCAAGTTCTGAGTCCTAACGCTCCCGAACCAAAGTTCTGATTCAAGGGCGCACGGCGGTGCGCCAGCGGCTCGGCGGTGGCTATCGGCTCGGACTCTGCGATCGTCGGTGTTGGACACGGCTTAGCCTTTCTGGTCATGAGCTCGGGCAAAGTCTCCCAACGGGGAGCCTGGGCGGCGATCGTGGTACGTCACTCAGCATGTTGCCCAAGTTGTTCTGAATTATCTTGGCAGGGTTCCTAATGCGATTTCGTGAAGTGGGTCGAAGGCCATGTTCGACCACGGAATTTTCATCAGGAGCCCTTCATGAGTGCGACGATACCTAGCGATTTGCTGTCCCTGCCGCAAGGCGGCGGGGCTGTTCAGGGACTAGGGGAGAAGTTCTCCCCCGACCTTTTCACCGGGACTGGCAACTTCAGCATCCCCATCGATCTACCGGCCGGGCGAGGTGGCTTTCAGCCGAGTCTCAGTTTCGCCTACAGCTCTGGAACTGGCAATGGACCCCTAGGATTGGGATGGCGTTTCGGTGTGTCAGAGATCCGGCGCCAGACTTCCCATGGGGTACCTCGCTACCAAGGGCAAGACACGTTCCTGTTGGCGGGTGGAGAGGAATTGGTGCAGGTGGCAGTGGACGGTGACGTCACCCGCTACCGGCCGCGGATCGAGGCAAAGTTCGACCGCATTGAACGCCAGCGAACGCAGGATGGGGACTTCTGGCGGATCCGTCACAAAGACGGCAGCATGAGTTTCTACGGCACGCCAGAGGGCTCATGGGTCGAGGATCCGGCGGTCATCGCCGATCCCGGCGATCCATCCCGCATTTTCTCTTGGCACCTGACCGCCAGAGTGGATCCCTTCGGTAATCGTATCGAATACGACTATCTGCGTGACCGTGGGCAGGACGGGCCTCACCAGTTTGATCAGCTCTACCTGGAACGGATCCGTTACGCCGATTATGAGCAGAACAGCACCCCAGGCTTCCTGATCTCCGTCCAGTGTCACTACCAAGCTCGGCCGGATGCGTTCTCCAATCGCCGGGCTGGCTTCGAGATCCGGACCCGTCGCCGTCTCGAACGGCTCGAGATACGAACCCACACCGACGTGGATCACCTATCGCGTGTTTACCACCTCGACTACCTTGATTCGGAGGTCGCCGTCGAGGAAGGAAACACGGCCACTGCTAGCGAGCAGACCGCCCGCCTGCCGGCGAATGGGCTTTCACTCTTGGTTCGAATCCGGGCGGTTGGCCAAGACGGCGAGACGACCCAGGAGTTGCCGCCAGTGGAACTCGACTATTCGGCGTTCGAGCTCGATCGAAGAGATTTGTTGCGGCTCGAAGGTGACTTGCCGACCGTGTCGCTTGCCGACCCAGATCTCGAATTGGTCGACCTGACCGGCCAAGGATTGCCAGACATGCTTGAGACCGGGGACCAGGGAGTCCGTGTCTGGCGCAACCTTGGTCGAGGCCGGTTCGGTGCGCCGCGATTGATGCCTGACGCCCCCGCCGGCCTCCGTTTGTCTGATCCCGGGGTGCAACTCTTCGACGCCGACGGTGACGGTCGGATCGACCTTCACATTGCAGAGGGTCGCGATGCCGGCAGTTATTCGTCGAGTGTCGATGGCACTTGGGACCGACGCTCGCTCCGCCGTTCCGCTGTCGCGCCGTCCTTTGACTTCGAGGATCCTGAGGTCCAGTTGTTGGATCTCAGCGGCGACGGCATCACCGATGTGCTGCGAAGTGGCAGCCGGCTAGAGTGCTTCTTTTATCACCCCGAGGACGGCTGGAGCCGCACCCGTACCGTCGAGCGCGGTGATCTCAGTCGTTTCCCTGCGATCTCGTTCGCGGATCCCCGTTTGCGTTGGGCTGATGTCTCCGGTGACGGTCTGCAAGATGCCGTCCTCCTACATGACGGCAACATCGAGTACTGGCCGAACCTCGGCCATGGCGATTGGGGCCATCCGATCGCCATGGCGCACAGCCCGCGATTCCCCCACGGTTACAACCCGGAGCGGATCCTGCTCGGCGACGTGGATGGGGATGGTTTGGCGGATCTGATTTATGTCGACGATACCCGGGTCACGTTGTGGCTCAATCGGGGCGGAGACGCTTGGAGCGAGCCCTTCGAGATCCGCGGTACGCCAGCAATGAGCGACGCCGTCCACGTGCGTCTCGTCGACTTGCTCGGCACCGGAGTCAAAGGCATTCTGTGGAGCGGCAGCAGCGACTCGGTCAGTCGGTCACAATCCTATTTCCTCGACCTCACTGGGGGGGCCAAACCCTACTTGCTGCGTCAGGTCGACAATCGACTCGGAGCGGTGACTCGCGTCGAGTATGTACCTTCGACCCATTGTTATCTCCAGGACACAGTACGCGGTGAGTCTCGGTGGCGTACAACGTTGCCTTTCCCAGTGCAGGTGGTCCACCGGATCGAGTCGCTGGATGCCTTGTCAGGCGGCAAGATGACCACCGAGTTTCGATATCACCATGGGACTTGGGATGGTTATGAGCGGGAGTTTCGCGGCTTTGCCAGAGTTGATCAGCGTGACACCGAGACTCTTGAGCAGTTCCACGCAGAGCCTGGTGGCGAAGCTGCCTTCGAGTCCGTCGACGCGGTGAATTTTTCACCGCCGATGGAGACGCGGCATTGGTTTCACGTCGGCCCGGTGGCGAGCGGCCGCCAGGATTGGGTGGAGCCAGATCTGTTGCATGAAATATGGAGCGGTGACCCCAATATGCTGGAACGCCCCTCCGAGATCTCAGCCCTCTTGGCTGCGTTACCCCGGAGAGCTCGGCGTGAGGCGTTGGTAGCCTGGCGAGGCCAGAGTCTCCGCACGGAGCTGTATGCCCGCGATGGCTCACCGCGCGAGGATCGTCCGTATTCGGTCACCGAGTTCCTTTATGGCCTGAGGGAAGAGGAGCCTCCTAGCGTTGGCGATGACCGACGGAGGATCTTTTTCCCCCACCCTCTCGGGGAGCGTAAGAGTCAGTGGGAGCGGGGCAACGAGCCCCTGACCCAATGTGTTTTCAGCGCCGAGTACGATGCCTACGGTCAATCACGAGCGACCGTCGAGCTTGCCGTGCCAAGAGGGCGAGGGCTCGCCATGCCAGCTGTCGCCGAACAGCCGATGATCGCCTCGGCGATGTGGGTGGACTTCGCCCAGGTCGACACACCGGTCAGATATCAGGTCGACCGGGTCTGCCGCACCACCGGTTATGAGATCCACGATGACGGTTCCCTAGGTGTCCTCGAACTGCGCGCTGCCATCCTAAACAGCACCGCCGCGCGGAGTATCCAGTCGCAAACCATCAGCTATTACGACGGTGAGCCCTTCGTGGGTCTGCCCTGGGGACAGCTCGGTGATTACGGCGCCTTGGTCCGCAGCAAAACCTTGACGCTCACCGAGCAGCAGTTGGCCAGCGCCTGGCGCACTGGCGATGCGGTCCTCGACCCACCGGAGATGCCGGCTTGGTTGGCTCCCGACGGCCCCTCCTGGAGTGTCGAGTATCCGGCGGCTTTTCAAGGTGCGATATCGCCATTGGCCGGGCACACATTTCATGATGGCACCGACGAGCACCATCGCGGTTACTTCGTGACCGGGCAACGCGTGCAATACGACTTTCACAGTCTCGACGGCACACATCGTGGGCTGGCCGCGGTGTACCGAGATGCGATGGCCCAGGATGTGTCCGTGGCCTACGATGGTTACGGGTTGCTGCCGGTGGAGATTACGGATGCGATTGGACTGACGACTCACGCTCAGTATGACGATCGTACCCTGCAGCCAGCGGAGGTCACCGGCCCCAACGGCAACCGCACGTCCTATGGCTACAGTCCCTTGGGGCTACTGAGCTGGGTCGCAGTGCGCGGCGAGGTCGGGGTTGCCGAGGGAGACACCCCACAAACTCCTGGAACCCGCTTCGAGCATGATCTGCTGGCCTTTCATCAGCGATCACAGCCCGCGTCGTTGCGTACGATCCGACGGCTGCACCACACCCATGACCTCGAGGTTGCCTTGCCCGAGCGCGATCAAACGGTCGAGTTGATCGAGTATTCCGACGGCTGGGGTCGGGTGTTGCAAACCCGCGCCGCAGCTGAAGATCTGATGTTTGGGGAGGCTCTACCGGGGCGTCCGGCTGTTGGTGACGTTGGGTTGTCAACCGACCTGGCTCAGGCCCCCAATGACGCCATCGGCGCCGCCAACGCTGCGGCCGATCCGTCCCGAGTGGTGGTCAGTGGCTGGCAAGTCTACGACAACAAAGGTCGAGTAGTGGAACGTTATGAGCCCTTCTTCAGCAGCGGCTGGGATTTCTCGGCTGGCGCGGAGAATAGCCTGGGGAATCGAATCAGAAATTTTTTTGATCCGCTCGGGCGTATCCAGCGGGTGATCCAGACGGACGATTCGGAGAAGCGCTGGGTGTACGGAGTACCGGTGGCGCTAGATCAGCCTGATACGTTCGAGCCGACTCCTTGGGAGTCCTACACCTACAGTGCCAGTGACAATGCAGGGAGAGCCGCAGCCACCGGAGCAACAAGCGATCCGTCACATTGGGACACGCCGCGCAGCGTCGAGATCGACGCCTTGGGACGCATCGTTCGGGCGGTGTCACGCCTCGGCACCGGGCCGGCCGACGAGGTGGTGGTGCTCTCCGAGTACGACCTGCGGGGGAACCTCCTGACTGTGACCGACGCTCTCGGGAGGGTCGCATCCCGCCACGAATTCGACTTCGCAGATCGCCTCATCCGGAGCGACAGCATCGATGCTGGTTGGAAGCAGATGAGTTATGACGCTTTGGGTCGGGAGGTCGAAGTTCGCGATGCCAAGGGGGCCCTCGAGCTCACAATCTACGACGTCCTGGGACGGATCAGCGCCATCTGGGCTCGCAACAATGTTGGCGGTGCGGTCAAGCTGTGTCAGCAAGTTGAGTACGGTGACGCTGGCGATCCGAACCAGGACCCTGCGGAACGACTCGCTCAGCGCCAGAAGAACCGTCTCGGAAAGCCCCACCGGCACTTTGACGAAGCGGGACTGATGGTTTTCGACGGGTACGACTTCAAGGGCAATGTGGTCGACCGTATTCGCCGCGTAGTGGGCGACGCTGCCGTGTTGACACCGTTCACGCAGCCACCCAACAACTGGCAGCTCGAGACCTTCAGTGTCGATTGGCAAGATCCGGCAGCCGAGTTGTTGCTAGAGGCTCAGGAGTACCGGTTGACTCAACGTTACGACGCGGTGAATCGTCTCGAGTCCTTGCGGTATCCCATGGACGCTGACGGCGAGCGCAAACAGCTCAGCTTTCGTTACAACCGGGCCGGCAACCTCGAAAGCGCGGCGCTCGATGGCCAGCCGTTCGTGCAACACGTCGCCTATTCCGCCAGCGGTCAGCGGCTGCTGGTGGCTCACGGCAACGGTGTGATGACGCGGTATGCCTACCATCCTAACTCGTTACGGCTGGCCCGACTGCGCAGCGAGTCCTTCACTTTGGAAACGTTGGCGGGCCAACCCACTTACCGATCTGCTGGGCCGGTTTTGCAAGACTTTGGCTACGGCTATGATCCGGAAGGTAATGTCGTGGCGATTCAGGATCGCTCTCCGGGCAGTGGAACACCCAACTCCAGCCTGGGGCTCAATGCGCTGGATCGGCTGTTCAACTACGATCCACTAGATCGCTTGGTGACCGCTAGCGGCAGGGAGGTTGCTCCGTCGCCTGCGGCCAGCCCCTGGAATGGCACGGTCCGATCGCAGGATCCGACCCTGACTCGCGCCTATCACGAGAGTTATCAGTACGACGTCGCCGGCAATTTGCTGACGCTCCAACATCAGGCCGCCAGCGGTGCCTATACCCGCCAGTTCAACCTCGGCTCCGGAACGGGTCCTGCCGAGAGTAACCGGTTACATCGTCTCAGCGTAGGCCAGACCGATGTCGACTATCACTATGACGCGGTCGGCAACTTGCTTAGAGAGTCGACCTCACGGCATTTCGAATGGGATCATGTCGACCGCTTGCGCAGCTTCCGGACGCAAACCGCCGGGGCGGAAGCCTCTGTGCATGCCACCTACCTCTACGACGCCGCCGGTCAGCGGGTCAAGAAGCTGGTCCGCAAACAGGGGGGCGACTACGAGGTCACAGCCTACATCGATGGCTTTTTCGAACACCATCGCAAAGTGCAAGGCTCAACGGTGCTGGAACACGACACTCTGGACGTCATAGATGGCGCCAGCCGGATCGCCTCGGTGCGCATCGGGGTCGCCTTTCCGGGTGACTCGAGGCCAGCGATTCGATACCAGCTGGGGGATCATGTTGGCAGTATTCAGTGTGTAGTTGATGACACCGGTGCTTGGGTGCAGCGCGAAGAGCACACTCCATTCGGCGAGTCCAGCTTTGGCGGCTACGCCCGCAAGCGTTACCGCTTCACGGGCAAACGACGAGACAGCGAGAGCGGGCTCTGCTACCACGGGGCGCGTTATTACGCACCTTGGCTGGCGAGATGGTCCTCGGCCGACCCCGCTGGCCTGGTTGACGGCCCCAACCTCTACGCCTACGTACGAGCCAACCCGTTGCGGCTCACCGACCCTTCCGGGCTTTCCAGCATCAAGGCTCGAACCACCGAAGCGGTGAGAATCAAGCAATCTGCAGATGCGATCGGCGAGTCCCTGGCCAACTCCGAACAGCGACTCACCACGTTGAAGCAAGAGATGAAGGCGGCGCTCAGGGGGCCCAAGGACCGGCTGTTCAAAGAAGTGGTCAAAGACATCAAGGCAGAGGAGAGGCTGGTCCACCAGCAGGTCCGGAGCCTGCGGGTCCAAGCCAAGAAGCTGCTCAGCCGTGCGCAAGGTGTCAAGGGGCCCATTTTCGGAGGGGGATTTCGAAACCGACCGCGAATGGCTGCCCAAGACTACTTGCGGCCGGCGATCAAAAGTCTCAAGAGCCACATCAGCCGATTAACTCGACTAGACCGCGCTCTCCACTTATTCGCTCGGGCTGTCAAAACCGTGCGCAACCTCGTGATCAGGGGAGGAGGTGGCGGTGGTGGCAAGGGGGGCGGCGGCGCGAACTTTGGTAGCAGGAGCAGAGTAGGCGGGGGTCGTGGAGGATTCGCAGGCGGTGCTTCCGGGCGTGGACTCAGTGGCCGCGTGCGGCCTCGGGGCATTCCTCGCGGAGGGTTCAAACCAGGAGGCTTGGGACCCTTGACGATCGTCCAAGGTGGGCTCGTGGTGTATGAGGTGGCAACCGCGGAAACCCGCGAGGAAGCGATCGAGGCTGGGGTGTTGGGCACCATTGAAGTGGTGGCTTGGGTGGTTCACCCGGTGCTCGGATTGGTGGCAACCCTCATTATCGTCGCTGCAACGAGTACTCCGTCAACTCCTCAGGAACAGTTCTCTGGGGTTCAGGGGGGGAGCGCAGCCCCTGAAGAGATGGGTATCCAGCCCAGCCAGTAGTGGAGTCCTCCGGCCGTGGCTGGAGAACCAGCACGGCCCGACCAACGCACGGGGCGGGTAGACCGTTGAGCGGGTCGCTAGATCTCAACTCATCGATCCGGTCCGTTTCCAATGCTCAGTGGTGACCCTGTCAAGGGCATCCGCGTGGGGCAAGGCGAGTCTTGAATCAGTCGTCCGTCACAATGTGAGCCTTTAGAAACCTAGCCGTTAGATCATCAATTGAGGAGATACATCATGGAACAATTCATCACTGGAAAGATTTCTTTTCTCGACGGCAGCGAGCCTTCCGATCTTATCGTTCAAGGCTTCGACAAGAAAACCTTACGTCAAGAAATTTTATTGGGTGAGGCCACCACCGATCGGAGTGGTAACTATCAAATTAACTATGAGCTCGAGCCGCGGCCGTTGCTCGAAGGGGATTCGGTTGATCTCATTATCCGAGTGTTCGATGCTTCCAGCTTCGAGCTCGGGGTCAGCGAAGTGCTCTTCGACGCTCCGACCGAGGCCGAGATGGATCTCGAGATCGAGTCGTCCCAAGCTGGGGATGGGACCGAACAGCGTGATCTCGAAGCAGCTTTAGATGCCTATCTGGACGACGTGCCGCCGCGCCAGCTCGACGAAGAACAGGTTGCCTTCCTGGCTCAAGCCACCGGTCGGGACGATCGTCAGATCCGCGACTTGCGCACCGCCGATGCGTTGGCCGACGAAGTGGCGGTGCCGGTTCCGGTGCTCTACGCTTTGGTGCGCGGAGGCCGGGTCAGCAACTTGGCCCAGTTGTTGGAGCTGAGCGACGAGGTGTTGGACACCACCGTCGACCAAGCCATCGAGAGTGGAGTGTTGGCGGTCGGTCAGCGGAGTCTGGTGGCAGCGTCTCACCAGGCCCTGCAAACGTTCCGTCGTGAACAATCGCGACGGATAGTCGCTTCCGACGTCACTCACCGGGTGGTGGGTCGGCTGAGCGACATAGAGGGGCAACCCGTGGTGGGCCTGACCGTGCGGGGTACCGACCTCGAAGGCTCCGAACCGATCGAACTCGGCTACGACGTCAGCGATCGGCGTGGACTGTTCGGGTTCCATTTTACGACGCCCTTGGCCCAGCCGCCGTCGCCGGAAGGACGAAGCCTCGAAATCCAAGTGCTGGATCGTGAGGGCGCTGAGATCCATCTTTCGACCGTGATGGCGATACCGGACCCTTCTCAGATTTTTGATGTCGAGGTCAGCCCGGCGTCTCAAGCTAGCGAGTCTTCGTCAGAACTCGGGGATCTGGAGCTCGAGATCCCGGGCGAGCTCCTGGCAGCGCTGGCCGATCGAGACATCGAGAACCTGGCGCAAATCCGGTCGGCCGGTGGGTTGCAGCACCTCGAAGATCTGCCTGTGTCGGCCGATGATCCGATCCTCAAGGCCCTCGAGAGCCACGCGCACCTCGAACTCGTGACCAACGATACCGCACTGCGCAATCAGCTCATCGGCGAGGGCTTCAATGACTTGGCGAGCCTCGGTGGTGCCAAGAGAACTGCGATAGCCGGTCTCGCCCACGACAGTCTGGGGGACATCGGGGCGGTAGATCTGAAGGTGGCGGCAGGTGCTCGCAGCGCCGTGGCGTCCAACGCCCTGGCGGAGTTGCGGTCCGGTTCGCCGGCTGCCAAGGAAGCCTTGAAGAATCCAGCGTTCCTAGGTCTGTTCAACAAGCTTCAGCCGACCACCTGTGGTGGCGAGGACTGCGAGGCGTCCACCAGCCCGCTGGCCTACCTGGCAGATCTGTTGGACTACACCGTGCGCCACGTCGAGGATGCCGGGCAGACGATCAACTTGGCGTTCCTGCATAACACCTTTCATCAGCTTTTCGGTCAGCTGCCGACGGCCTGCGAGCAGATCGAACAGGAGGTCTCTCAGGTCCGGTTGGCGATCGAAGTGTTGCGACGTTACCTTGGCGATGAGCAGCTGCCGGCGGCGGGATCGTCAGACGAGACTCGGCTGGCCGATGCTGAAGCCAGTTATCGCCTGGCTGCCTACCGTGCCCTATTGCAAGCCATCGGGACGTCCTACGAAGAGATCCGGCGCGCGCGCACCGACTCAGCGGACGACCGTGAGGCATTGGCTGAGCGTCTCGGAATCGAACTGGCGCCCCAACGCCCCGACTCGCTCGATGTCCTTTACCTCGATGCCGAAGCGGTGCCCTCGGCGATCACCGAGCCGGTGTTGGAGCAGCTTTTTGGGCTGGTCGACACGACGCGGGATCCGCTCGTGGATGGCCCAACCCCGGACGTTGCCACCTGGCGCCGAGCCCGCCTCAGGCAGCTGTGGCGACTGCAAGACCGGCCGGAGTCTTCTGCCGATCCCGTGCGGCCACTGATTGATCCCGACCTGATTGGACCCGGTGACATGGTGGCACCTCTGGCAGGGTCTCCGGCTTTCGATTTGTGGAATGCCCGACGCCAGTGGGTGGCGGATCGTCTCGCAACGCTTCAGGCCGACCGTGAAGCCGCTGCCACGACGGTGGATGGGTTGGACACCATTCTCAATACATCGTTGGGTCTCGCCCCGGGGCAGTGGGCGGATCTCGAAGCTTTGGCAGACGTCGGGGGGGATCTCGAGGAGCCGCTCGAACAGCTCAGCCTGCCGCGCAATGCGTTTTCGTTCTTGAGTCGGATCCGTGCCTTGGCCAACCAGTCCGCGCCGGTGCTAGTGTCGGAGTGGAGTGAGATCTACAGCATTCTCGTGCAGGTGGAGAAGCGTCGACTGTTCGGTGCTTGGCGCGACGAAGAAGCCGCCCTCGACCTCGCCCTCGAGCCGGCGACGTTCCGCGTGCCGGAGCCCCTGGAGCTCGCATTTCCACCGGTGACACCGCCGGAGTTACCGCGTTGGCGGGCCAAGTTCAGCGATCTCCGCGACTGGCGGGATCGCTTGGAAACTCGCAGTGGACAGCTCGCCGGAGTCGACGACGCCTTGCGCGAAGCGGTCGAGACCACGGAGGAGAGCTCCCTGCCCGCCCTGCGAGATGTTTTGGTGTGGGTCAGCAACCCCACCGGGTTCGGGCATACGGAGCGCGCCAAGTGGATCGAAGACCGGCTGCTCATCGACATGCGGACTGACGGCTGTACGCGCACGACCCGGGTGTCGCAGGCCCTCGAGACCTTGCAGGGGCTGCTGACGTCGGTGCGCAACCGGCTGCTCAATGACACCTATCCCGATCTTGATCTCGACGCGGATGACTTCGACGAAGCTTGGCGTTGGATCGGTTCGTATTCCACCTGGCGCACCGCCATGTTGGTGTTCCTCTATCCTGAAAACTTGGCGGTGCCGTCGTTGCGTCGCCATGGCACGGCGGCGTTCCGGTCGTTGGTCCAAGAAGTTCGCAAGAACCGGCGTTTGACTCCGGAGCAAGCGCGCGAGGCGGGCGCTCGTTACGCCGACTACTTCAAGGACGTTGCCCGTCTGCGACTCGAGGCCACTTGCCAAACCCGCACCCGCATGCCTGGCAAAGACGGTCAGGCCGCTGGCTACTCAGACCTGTGTTACCTCTTCGCCCGCGGTTCAGCCACTGGCACCCTCTATGTCTCGACGATCGATCCCGAGGATACCTCCGGCCATGCCCAGAGCAGCTGGCGTCCAGTGCCAGGGGTTGGTGACGTGGTGGAGGTGGTGGGAGCCACGCCGTTCGAGCTGCCGGGAGACGAACGGTTCATTTACCTCTTCGTGCGGGTCCGAGAGGCGGGGCATCAAAACCTGGTGTTTGTGCGTTACGACCTCGAGCGTCGGAGTTGGGATGGCGAGCCGACGGAGCTTGATCTGCCCCTCGACGCGGCCTCTTTCACCGCTGTAGTGAAGCAGACCACCAACGAGCGGCGGCGGCCTCAACTTGCGGTGCGCCTGTCGTATGGTGCCGTCTTCCATCGGCGCTTGAACCGTGACGGCAACGATTGGGAAGATCGCGAATGGCGTCTGCTGATGGGACCGGGTTACGGCCTGGAGAGGCTCGACGCCATGATCGAGACCGACGACGGCGGCATTTGCCTGGTGGCCACCATCCGTGGCCGGGTGCAGTACCGACTCTACGGCTCCGGCAATGACGGTCGTTGGCGTCAGGTGGCGCCGGGGGCTTTTAATGGCGCCTTCCGTTGGCCGGGGGATTCGCGGATCTACATCTTCACCCGTTCCGGTGTGACCTCCGCCTACCGTGTCATCACCCCCTCGAAAACCTATGGGGCGGCTGAGACGATCAACAGCGTCGGGTCCATCGATTCATGGTTGCGCCACGCTGCCGGTGCGGATCTCCGCTCGGTGCAGGTCGAGGACGGTCCTTACGCTGGCGACAGTCTCTTCGGACTGATGACCCTGACCAGCGAGGACGACCCGAATCCCTGGAGCGGCAGCGTCCTCCGCATGTACCTGCGGCGGGCGATCCGCGCCTTGGTCAGCAAGGCAGTGGAAGCTGACTCCACCGATCGACGGTATGGACCTTGGCAGTTGGCCGCGAAGTATGTCCGTTGGTTCTCGGAAGACAATGTGTCCTTGGAAACGGTCCTGATGTACGCCGCTGCGGGGGAAGAAGTGACCTTTCGCCACCGCGACGACAGCGCTGAAGCGTCGGGACTCTTCGGCGCAGTCCAAGGGATGGATGCGATGGCAGGCATGGTCGGTGCGGTCGACGATCCCCAACACCGCATCGTCAGCTACCAACGGACCGCGGTTCAGCCCGGGCTCTATCGTTGCCGTTTCGAACAAAAATCGGGAGACGGCCAACTGGTGGAGGTGGAAACCCAGCCAGCCGCGCCACGGGTGGCGGGGCCATTCACCGTGCCGGACCGGCTCTCCGAAAGCAAGCTGCAGTTCCGTCGAGCGTTGGTCAAGAACGTGTTCCTCGACAACCAAAACAGCCCGGCTTCCAACCTGGCCTACCTCGAGGAGGCCTATTACTTGGTGCCGATGCATCTTGCCCTCGAGCTCCAGGCCCGCGGGCATTACACGGCCGCGCTCGACTGGATGCGCTCGGTCTACGACTTCAGCATGCCGGCTGGGCAGCGCAAGATCTACTACGGTCTGCACGATCCTCAGGACGGAGGTCTGGCGCCTTATGAGCGGAGCGAAGATTGGCTGTTAGATCCTCTGGATCCACATCGCATCGCGGCGGCTCGGACGGGTGTCACCACCCGCTTTACGCTCCTCGCCCTGGTGCGTTGCTTGCTGGCTTATGCCGACGCCGAGTTCACTCGCGATACCTCGGAGTCGGTAGCGCGGGCGCGGTTGCTGTATCTCACCGCCCTCGAGATCCTGGATACGCCGGGGCTGGCGGGGTCATCCCTGGCCTGTACCGACCAGATCGGCTCCCTCCAGATCGAGGTGGGTGACGATCAGTGGTATCCGGTGCTCGCCCCGTTGCAGAGGAAGATGGCCGAGCTCAGGGACCCCAACCAGATCACCCTGGTGGTGGACGCGGTACGTCAGTTGCTGGCGGGGGGAGGTCCTTGGGAGGATCGTTTTGCGGCCGCCCATGACGTGGTGGATCAAGCCCTGGCGCAAGCGCCGCCGTCGAAGTTGGTGGGGCAGGTGTTGAGTGAGCGTGCGGCACTCACCAGTCGTCTCCACCTGGCCCTGGAAGCAGAGCCCAGCCTGGCTTCGGCAGGTCAACGGGCGAGTCAGTTGGCGGTTGGGGACTTCCATCGTGCGGTGTCGCTGGTTTCCGGGCTGCGCGCCTCGTCCTTCGGCGACGGACCCGTCGAGTTGCCGTGGTTGCGTCAGAAGGTCGGGAGTGGGGCGAACACGGCCACGCAAACTCTGGTGGTGCGGAGTGACCATCAGGAATTGGCCGCGTTTGATCCACTGACACCGAGCCATATCGCAAATCTCAGCAAGCTGGCTGTCGATCAGCCGCAGCGAGCCGTCCTGGTGACAACGCAGTTCTTGGCGAAGTGGGTACCGGCGCCGTCGTTCAACTTTTTTGTGCCACCCAATCCAGTGGTTTCGATGTTGCGATTGCGCGCTGAACTAGAACTCCACAAGCTGCGGACCTGCCGCAACATTGCCGGTCTGGAACGCCAGCTTGAGCCGTTCTCAGCGCCCAC
>JAJCXO010000245.1 GCA_029263395.1 Acidobacteriota bacterium
GTTATCTGTTCATCGTGCTTTCAGACTATGGTGTCGACTCGGTCGCCGAGCGCGTTCGGGAAAGCTACATTCTCCGGCTCAGCACTCGCAACGGCTTGGTCTATCTCAGCGTCGTCCTGTTGTCGGGGCTTCTCGGCTTTGGCCTCCTGACACGGCCACTGCGGCGATTGGCCGCACGGATGCAAGAATTTCGTTCTTCGGAGCCGAACCCGGCCCAGACCGACGCTGTGTCGCATCGTGACGAGGTCAATTTGCTCGATCAGACGTTTGATCAAATGTCGCAGCGGATCGAGCACCAGATGCAGCAGATCGAGACCATGAGCAACGGTCGACGGGAGTTGATCGCCAATGTCTCCCACGACTTGCGGACACCAATCGCTTCACTGCGCGGCTATCTCGATACGTTGGCACTCAAAGATGATGTCTTGTCGAAGTTCGAGCGTGATGAGTATCTGCAGATCGCGGTGCGGCAGAGTGAACGGCTCGGCCGGCTGGTCGACGAGCTTTTTGAGCTCACCAAACTCGATGCGCACGAAGTGGAACCCAAGTTCGAGCGCTTCAGACTGGCCGAGCTCGTACAGGACAATGTTCAGCGTTTCCAGCTGCGGGCGGCTGCACAAGATGTTCGCCTGATCGCCGAGTTTGATCCTGATCTTCCACCGGTGCGGGCCGATATCGGGTTGATGGAGAGGGCGCTCGAAAACCTCATCGATAATGCGTTGAAGTTCACTCCCAAAGGGGGCTCGGTGACGATCGAGTTGCGCGAAGATCGCAATCGACTCCATGTGCGTGTCATCGATACCGGCAGCGGTATTCCAGCGCAAGACATGCCGCATATTTTCGACCGCTACTACCGCTCCCGTGCCGGCAGGGTCTTATCCCAAGGTACCGGTCTCGGGCTGGCGATAACTCGGCGGATCTTGGAGTTGCACCACAGCCAGCTCGAAATCGAAAGTACGGAGGATGTGGGTACTACCGTGGCTTTTTCATTGGTTGCCGAAGCGCGCACCCATCAGTTGACGCTGGCTGATTTGCCGGCTCGAAGCGCTCCGCACTAGCCACGTCTGTCGTCGGTTCGACTCCTCGCCCGCAGCGCCTGCGTGGAGGTGTGTGTCCAGTGTGGCGCATGCCGTTGGAGCGGTGATATGTACCTGCTGGATCGGCTGAGTGTACCCGCTGAGTCTGTGATGGAAGCGTGATGTTTGCGGATGGAAGCGTGATGTTCATGAACTAGATCTGTGAACAAACAACGACACTCTCGAACAATCTTGTGAAAAGGCTGTGAAGCGCAGGTATCACAATCCTCTTCGTCAGCGCGAGGGCCCTGAGACACGGGCCACGGCCTCGAAACGTTCGAGGCCCGTCGCGGGAGGAAAAGGAAAGACAACTTAAGTGAGGACCAGTGATGCCCAACTTTACGTTCAATAAAACGATGATGCTTACGTTTGGACTTGTCGCGGCGATGGTTGCCGTGCCGGTGATGGCCGTCGACGTGACGGTGACGATCGAAAATTTGGCCCCTGCCAACGGTAACTTCCTGACCCCGATGTGGGTCGGCTTCCACAACGGCGGTTTCGACTCCTACGACATCGGTACCCCGGCGACGCCTGGTCTCGAGCGGATCGCTGAAGATGGCAACACCGGGCCGATCTCGGGTGAGTTCTTGGCGTCCGGCTTCGGCGCCGTGGATGCCACGATCCCTGGCCCCAACGGCCCGATCGCTCCTGGCGACACTGCAACCATGACGTTCAACCTCGATGCCAACGCTGCCAGCAGCCGCTTCTTCAGCTACGCCAGCATGATCATCCCCAGCAACGATGCGTTTGTGGCCAACGCCTCCGGCACCGCCCACCAGGTGTTCGACGAACTCGGCAACTTCGTCGGTGGCAGCTTTGTATTGATGGGCTCGCGAGTGCGCGATGCCGGCACCGAGGTCAATGACGAGATTCCAGAAAACACCGCCTTCTTCGGTCAGATGGCCCCGAACACCGGCGTCACCGAGAACGGCACCGTTCAGATCCACGATGGTTTCCTGCCGGCCGGTAGCGGTGGCATTCTCGACTCCGAGATGTTTGCTGGCGCCGACTTCACCCAGTCCGGCTACCAGATCGCCCGCATCACACTCTCCGCCGATATTCCGGGCGTGGATACCCTCGAGCTCGCGAGTGACCGTTTCCGGGTAACCGCCAACTGGACAACCGCTGATGGTTCCGGCCAGGGTCTCGGCGACGAGCTCACCGGTGACACCGGCTACTTCTACTTCTTTTCGCCCAACAACATCGAAGTTGTAGTCAAGGTGCTCGATGCCTGTGACGAATTCAATCGCTTCTGGGTGTTCGCTGGCGGCCTGACAGACGTTGGAGTCGAGCTGGTCGTCGAAGATACCGAAAGCGGTGAGATTCAGAGGTACACCAACGATCTTGGCACCGAGTTCACGCCGATCCGTGACACCGACGCCTTCGCAACCTGTCCCTGATCAAGACCTGTCCCTGATCAGACCTGTCCCTGAACACGACTTGTCCCTGAGACCAGCCTCTGAATAGAGAGCTGTCTCCAGCAAGGTAGTGGCGCCGTCCTCTCCCCACGGTGCCAGAGCCCGGATGCGCGTGCGGCGCATCCGGGCTTTTTTGCTATTACAGCCTTCGCCCAGATCGGCAGCCAGATAGAATCCGCTCCGGAGGACGACGATGAGCGATGTACGCAGTGTCTTTAGTGAAGACCGTGTCTCTAGAGAAGACGTCTCGAAGCTGAGCCGTGTCTCGAAGCCAACCGGACGGCAACCATCTTGGTGTCGACCGACCAGGAGCTGGTTGATTTGGACAGTCGCGAGCCTGCTCTTATTGAGTGGGTGTGGTAGCCCGTCGTCTGAGGAGGCAAACGATGGTGGACCGTCGCAACCGAGCTGGCTAGCAGACTTGCCAACAACAACCATCACCGTGCCGGTCGGTGAGCTCGTATGGGCGGTGGTGCCCGCACTGGGAAGCGATGCGGCGACGATTGCGACCTACCGTCTGGTCGACGCCGGGGCCGGTGGCACCGCTCTGATCGATACGCTTGGCAATCAATTCGGCGGAGTCATCGGTGCGCTGGTCCATGCAACATCAGAGGTACCGGTGGCGGAGCTGGCGATCGGCGAGCCGATATTGGCCAGCCGTTGGGATGCCGGCCCGGTCATCGGACAAGTGGCAAGTCTCGACGATGAGACGGTCACTATCAGCCACGACTGGAATGGGGTGACCGTAACCGGCGCGATGGACGTTGTGACACCACTGGCCTCCGACGGTGAAGTTGCCCCGCTGCGTTGGGTTGCGTACCCTTCGCCGACAAGTGAGGAGAGTGGTGCGTCAGTGTGGCTCAAAGGGCTGTGCTTCGCAGAGCACGACGGTCGTCTGTGGCTCCGTGACGACAGCGGCAACGTCGAGATCGTGGCGCGGGAATCGGTCAAAGTGTTGAGCGATCTCGGACGTCTCGAGCCGGCGGTAGGTGATCAGGTTTCGGCTTTCGCTTGGGGCTCTGGCTTTCGGCCAGGTGTCATCGCCGAGATCCCCGAGCCTGGCTTGCGGTACACGGTGACCTTTGACGATGGCGAGACTCGACCGTTCTTCTTTGGCGACTTGACCAAGGTCTTGTAGCCAATGCAGTCTTGTAGATGAAGCGGTCTGTCGACGAGGTGCTAAACCTCAACTGGGTCGAGGCACTGCGGCGCGTCGTTGGAGGGTCGATTGACCATCTTGCTGACCGGAGTCAGCTCCATCTGATCGGCGTCGAAGGGTTCAAACAAGTCGACTAGCTGTGAACCATCGTTGAGGTTTGGATCGAGCCAGGTGTCGACAGCTTCCGGCCGCAGAATCACCGGCATACGGTCGTGGACAAACGCAACCTTGTCATTGGGGCGGGTGGTGAGGATAGTAAACGACTCGATTGGCTCAATCGGTCCTTTGTCCCAACGATCCCATAGGCCAGCAAAAACGAAGGGGCGACGGTCTTTCATGTGAATGTGGTAAGGCTGCTTGCCACCGTCCACTTTCCGCCATTCGTAGAAGCCATCCGCTAAGACGGCACACCGCTTGCGTTTGAGCGACGCCCGAAAGGCTGGCTTAATAGCCACCGTTTCAGAGCGGGCGTTGATCATCCGGTTGCCGATCTTGATGTCCTTGGCCCAGAACGGGATCAGGCCCCAACGCAACGGTACAAGCTCCCGCGATCCATCCTGGGCGGTGCGCACCGCTGGCATCTTCTGGGTGGGCGCAACGTTGTAGCGTGCTCGGATCGGCTCGGTATGTTCAACTCCGAGCTCTGTGAGAAGGTCTCCAGGTCGTGACAAGGTGTAGCGTCCGCACATGGAATCTCCTTTTCTGCGCTGGGTTCGGAAAACGTCAGATGGCTTTCTAGGCCGGGCTCTGTTCGGTTGGGTCCGGATTTGCGTCGTTCTGTGGACCGGTGCCCTCGATGATGTCTCGTGCTAGATCCAACCCGGCGTCGAGGTCGGCGAACGCGCCATCGAGCTGAGCTTCGAAACAAGTCTCGAGCAGTTGCTTGAAGTGCGGACCGGGCGTAAGCCCGAGGTCAATCAGGTGACGCCCCATCACAATGGGTTTGGGCTGGTTCTCGGACACCTGGAGCGCCTGAGCCTGCTGCATGAGCCACTCGCCGGGAGGGTATCCGTCGAATGGCAATGGTGGTCGTCCAGCATGATCGGCACGACCAACTCGGATCAGGCGATCGATACGCCCAACCCGTCGCGCCAATCGCCGAATCGCCGCGGGTCCAGCTTTGGCGTGGAATAAGGCAGTGGGCTTGAGGTGCTCGCGCACCAGCGGCACTACCTGATCAACCAGACGTTGTTGATTGCTCATCCGATCCAAGAAGGTTCGGGTTGGTTCTTCGCCGGCTTCCTCGTGGCCCTTTGACCGGATGCGGCCGTCTTCGAAGGTAGTCGTCGCTGGTTTGCCGAGGTCGTGGCACAGGCAACCCAAGCCAACCACGAGGTCTTCCCAGTCGTCGCCGAGGCGCTCGCCGGCAAACGCGTCCATCACATGCAGCGTGTGGATCCAGACGTCACCCTCAGGGTGCCATTCCGGTTCCTGTGGACAATCGATCAAGGCTTCGAGCTCGGGGTAATAACGGATCCAACCGCAGTCCCGCAGCAGGTTCAAGCCGCTGGAAATCTTCTTCCCAGACAGGATGAGCTTTTTCCACTCGTCGAGGATCCGTTCCCGGGCCAGTCCTTCCGGTTCGATCCGTCGGCAAAGCTCAAGGGTCTCCGGTGCCGGCTCGAGCTCGAAACGGGCGGCAAATTGCATCCCACGCAAAACCCGCAGGGGGTCCTCCGAGAACTTGCCCGAGACGTGGCGCAGAATCCGTTGCTCGAGGTCGCGGCGGCCATCGGCAGGATCGATCAGCTCGTTGGCGAGCGGGTCCCAGGCCATCGCATTGATCGTGAAGTCTCGTCGCTCCGCTGCCTCGGGTACGGTCAGGCTCGCATCGGAGTGGATCTCGAAGCCTTTGTGCCCGAGTCCGTGCTTGGACTCCCGGCGAGGAATCGACACGTCGATGTCCAGATGGCGAATCTTGAGGACCCCAAACGACTGACCGACCAGATCGAGCTCAAAACGTTCGCCGAGCAGTGCTCGCAGGACATCGGGCTCGATGCCGAAGACTTCGATATCGAGATCCTTCACCGGTTCATCCAGCAGGGCGTCGCGTACCGAGCCGCCGACCAGAAAAGCGCGGCCACCGGCACCTGCCACTGCACGGCAAATCGTGTCTCGAGCTTCTCTGAGCGCTGGGTCCGAAATTCGAAAGTCCATAGCGGCGCTAGTGTACCTGCTATCGGCTATGGCTGGGCCAGAGGCAGTGTGCGCTGGTGCACAGTTGTGTCTCTAACACGGTGCGCTCGTGCACAGGTCCGACGGGGCGGGTGGGCCAGTGCCTCGAGTGGGAGTCTCAGATGGCTGTCCGTGGCTCTTTGATTTCAGTGGTTTGTGCCCTTTGATGCGGTCGATCTTGATGCGCAACGGAGCTGGCATGGCGTCTGCTTTACAGGACGTAAGTTGCCGCGATGTTGCCAGTCAGGTGATGTCGTCGAGGCAGCCGAACTTGCCAATGAAAGGAGCCATGATGCGAACCAAGACCAGCCTCAGTGCCGGATCGTTTCCCTGGGTCGATTGACGGCAGGCCATCAACCCGGCCAGCGTCCCCGAGCTCGCCCTCCGACCCCTGGGGTTGGTGAGGCGAGCGGGCTTATGAAGTGGACGTCGGCGGTGAGGCCTAGCTCGACATCCTCTCTTCGACGATCGCCAGAATCTCGTTCTCCCGCCGCTCGGCTTTTTCGGCCATCTGTTGGGCTGCTTCGAGCTTCTCTTCGAGATAAACCTCGTCTTTCTCGTCGCCAGCATTGATCCGGACGTTGAGATGCGCGCCACGCAGGGCAGCACGAGCGCATAGGGCGCCAACGCCAGCATCGGAAACCGAGGCCGCGAGGCCTTCCCGGGCCATGGCTTCGGCTAGTTCCATCGCCTCGAGAGAACGCTGCATGACGGTGAAGGGGACCTCGATGGCACCCCGGGTGGCGTCGGCGATAGCAGCGGTGCGAGTTTTCTTCTCTTCAGCGGTTTTCCTCGGCAGTCGGAAGGCTTCGCCGATGCGATTGAATGCGTGAGTGTCCTCGTCGACTAAGCTCAGCAGCGTATCCTTGAGTGCTTGGCCGCGCTCGGCCCAGCGAGAAAACTCTTCCCAGCGATCGTCCCAGCCACGTTTGTGAGACGCCAAGTTGGCGACCATGGCGCCGAGGGCGCTGCCCAAAGCACCTAGGTAAGCGGCGACGGAGCCGCCGCCGGGAGCAGGCGACTCGGAGCCGGTTTCGTCGGCGAAATCCCTGAGATCCATATGCACCAACGGTGCGTCAGCGACGTCGCGTAAGCGGTACTCGATGATCTTCTGGTCTGGATCGAAAGGAGCCAGCTCGTCGAGTCCCATCGACTTGACGGCGATCTTGATCAGCTCGGATTGCGACACGCCGCGGGAGCGCTGCTGCAAACCAAGATAGTGACGCCCAGCATCGAGCATCGACTGCAGCGGAATCAAGCCGACCAGCTCGGAGCCGGTGGCACGCATGCCGCGATCTGTAGCCTTTCCAGCTACCTCGTCGAACACTTTGTGGACCGGGGTCGCTGTGAGATCGGTGATGTTGAGAGACACCTGCGTGATGCCGTATTCCTCGATGTACCAGCCGATTGCCTTGACACCCTTCAAGGTGCCGGGTTGCCAGACCCGTTTACCGTCGGTATCGCGC
>JAJCXO010000246.1 GCA_029263395.1 Acidobacteriota bacterium
AACGGCAACGATCGGCGACCGGCGGCCAGGGCCGCGGCGCCACCGGCGATCAAGACGGCGGTCGGCAGCAGCACACCCGCCACGAACTGCTCCGGCTGCCAGCCGTAGCGCTGCAAGTAATCCACCGGCAACAGGGTGGCGGCTGTCAGGCTCCCGCGCAGCAACGGGATCACCACCAGGCAGATCACCGCTGCGACCAGGCCACCGGGGATTAGCACGGCGGGCTCGACGAGCCGCCGCCAGGGCACCCGGTCCAGGCCGGTGTCGTGCAGCAGCAGCCCGGCCATCAAGCAGGCCAGGGGCAAGATGGGGATCAGCATCCGATCCGACGATCGCTCGCAGCCGCTCGCGCAGCCCGGCGGCGCCTCTCGCCAACAAGCTCGTCGCGAATCCAAACAAGAGCGAGATGGCGGTAAGCAGCAGCAGCGAGCCGAGGAGTTGACGGTAGGGTTGCGGCCACCGTTCCCCGACCCGCCTCAGTTGTTTGCGCAGGGCCAGCGGCCGCGCCCCGTAGAGGTCGGCGAGCGGCAGCGACGTCGCCGAGTCCTCACCCGATCCGGGAGCCAGCCAGTGGATCACCAGCCGAGCGTCGCCGAAATTCTGGAAGAAACCGACCTCGACCTGGTGGAAACCCGGCTCGAGCGTCACCCGCCCACTTGCCGCCCGCTCGCCGCGAGTCGACGAGGCCTCGAGGATCAGCTGGTCGTTGATGCGAAGGTAGCCACCGTCGTCGAAGTCGGCGAAGAAGCGGTGCTCTCCCCCTTGCGCGACCTGCCACCAGCCGCGCCAGCGGATGCTGAAGACCACCAGAGTCGACAAGTGGTCGCTGATCTGCGCTGGGTTCGCAAGACCAGGCGCTCCGATCCCCCTGCCGAGCGGCTCGCCCTGCCATGGTGCGTCCAGCGCGAAATACTCGGCCGCCAGGCCGTGCCGGTCGGTGAGAAGGAGGCCGCCGCAAGCGGCCAGGAGCAGCAGAAGAGCGAGGTAGAGCCCGTTTCGCAGCCCTGCCGGCCACGCCTTCCGCTACACTGACCGATAGATTTGCATCAGAGGTTTTGCGGCCACCGCAACGCCAATCGTCTCGGAAGAGGCTCTTCGTCGCAAGCCTCCGAGAAGTTCTTGAAGAGAGATACTAATCGAAGCTATCGAGAATAATCCAAGAATTCTGTACTCTCACCGACAACATGCTCCGCTTCTCGGCGCTAAGCATAAAGGGAATCCAGGTAGATCTGAAACCGACCAATCCGGGGGCTCGTCTCGCGACAGGTCTTGAGCTCGAAACGTCCCTCTGAGGAGGCCGCGGAGCAGGCAAAAGCGGCGGAGGCTTCGTCGAACGACGAGACGCCGAGTGAGAGCGAGTCGGCAGAGTTGTCTAGCAACTGGTTGAGTTGAGTTGGTCTTGATGTGGCCGGGCACCGCTTAACAGGATCCCTCGGGAGCTCGTCGAAGTTTTCGACCCCCCAAATAGGCTGGCGTCCTCGGCCGTATCAGGGTCATCAGCACTACGCCACGGGGGCAATCGTCATCGAGAACTAGCATGCGTGCCAAGCACGTATTGCGACGGATTTCGATACCAGGGGCTAGACCCGGAGGATTCAAGTTGTCGCCGAAGCCAAGCGCTGCACGCACCTTCTACGACCGGATCAGCAGTGTTTACGATCTCATCGCGGACGCGGGCGAGCACCGCGCCAGAGAGCTCGGGCTTACGCGCCTCGCCGCTTCCCGTGGAGAGAGCATCCTCGAAGTCGGCTTCGGTACAGGACATGCGCTCGTCGCTTTGGCGCAGGCAGTCAAGCCGGAAGGTCGCGTAACGGGGGTCGATCTCTCCGAAGGCATGCGGAACGTGGCTTCGCGTCGAGTCGCGCGCGAGGGCCTCCAAGATCGTGTGACCCTGGCCTGTGATGAAGTGCCACCTCTGGCCTTCGAAGACAACTGTTTTGACGCCGCTTTCCTGAGCTTCACACTGGAGCTGTTTCCACCCGCGAGGATCCCCGAGGTTCTCCGGGAAATCCGCCGCGTGTTGCGGCCGAGGGGGCGAGTCGGTGTCGTGAGCATGGCAAGCGTATCGCCTGGAGAGCGCGAGAGCCGCCTTGAGAAGAGCTACAAGTGGATGCACCGCCACTTCCCACACATCGTCGACTGCCAGCCCATCGAGGTTGAGCGACATGTAGGAGAGGCGGGCTACGAGCTGATCGAGAACGAACGGATCAAGCTTTTCACGCTGCCGGTCGCGGTTGTGGTCGGCCAGAAGCCGGTTTCGACGGTGCCATGACCTCGGACCTGTGGACTAGCGCTCTGACGGTAGGTAGCGCGACCGTTGTCGGGCTCATTCTCTTTTCACCCCGGGTCGCGCGTTCGACTAGCACTCTGTGCGGTCGCCTACGCTTTTGGTGCCCAGCGGCCATAGTCGCGTAGAAGGATCGGGCCCAGGACCAAGACCGAACTCGTTGTCGGTGCGTAGCCACTACCGTATACGGTTACACGTTTCTGCTTACTACCCTTTCATAGATGTTCTCGACCGCGCTCTGGTTTTGTCCATTTGTCCGCGCTGTGTCCATTTTAAGTTCTTTTGTCTATTTTGATCTAAAATAGACAAGTCTGTGGTATCTTACACTGGTCGTTGATGGACAACGGGCACCAGTCATCTCCTCGAGAGTGACAAGCGCACAAGATCCTGGTCATTTGTGACCACGACACGAACCGGAGAGGGCACCATGACCGAAGGCAAAAACCGATCGTTGGGAGAGCTCGAAGAGAGCTACCGCGGCAAAATTCAACAGCTCACCGACCAGCGGTCTGGTCTGACGGCACAGCTCAGCGCCTGCGACGAGCAACTCAAGGCCTACCAAGAGAAGTTGCATTGGGTGCAGACCCTGATCGTCGCGCCCGACGGTGGGCGGGCTCCGAAGCCCACCAAGCGGCGCCGCAAGAGCCCGGTCAAGCTCGTCACCTACCAGGTGCTGAGCAGCCGGCCCGGCAAGTGGCTGACGGCGAGCCAGATCTTCACCGCCATCCGCAAAGACACCCACAAGCGAGTGTCGCGGCAGTCGATCAACGTCAACCTCAACCTGTTGGAGAAGGACGGCAAGATCCGTCGCCGGCCGGCTCCGAAAGGTTCGGGGGGTGCCCACTATGTCTACTCAGCAGTCTGATGCAGCCCAAGTCTGATGCAGCCCGACGGTACCGCAGGTTCGCGGCGGAAGAATGTCTGAGCGACCGAGGACCGTCACCACGTCACCCACACCGCGAGGTGTTTTGGCCCCAAGGGAGAAAGGAGATCCGATATCGAAGTGAATCGTCCGCTTTCTGACCTGCATTGCAGGTAGTTCGAGACCGGACGCCGCCATGGTGGCGGCGCCCGGACCCAGCCCCGGCGTCACGGTTGGAGCCTCGCCGCCGGGGACTAAAACCAAGAAAGGTCATTTTGTCATGATTCTTCAAAAAACGTATGGACTGATACGGTCCGCCAAGGAAATTCGCGCTGCCCTCGAAGCAGACGGCGAGCGAATTGGCGTGCTGCTGAATGAACGGCGCTCGCAGCCGGCAGACGAGAGCGTCCCCGTCACCGACTTCCGGGCGCAGATGCGTCACCTCAGTTATGAGCTGGACGTGACGGTCGAGCAGGTGGTGGTATCCGAGGACGACAACTCGGAGCGTCAGATCAAGTTGGATCGGCTCCGCGACGAGCTCGAGGATTCGGTCAACACCAACTACCAGAAGCTTGTTGCAACTCGTGATGGTCTCGAGAGCATCTTTCCGAATGGTGCCTATGAGCTGGCATTCATCTCGGGCACCACGCCGCGGGTACCGCTCAAGCTGGTCGAGCAGCTTGCCCAAACGGCGAAGCTGCTGCGGGATCCGCCGGTTGCGCTGCGCGAAACCAAAAATCCCGCCTTCAGCGCTGATCTCGAGATCGCCGCTTCGCACCTCGAAGCCGGCATCCCAGAGCTGCGAGAGCTGATCGACCGGGTCGACACCTCGCGTAAGCAGACGGTCAGCTCGCAGGTGGTGCGCCGTAAGGCGATCGAGGACCTGCACCGGACGATCATCTGGGTGGGTCGGACGTCGGAGGGCTTATTCTACCTCGCCAAGGAGGATGAACTCGCCAAGCGTATTCGGTCGTCGACCCGGCGTTCGAAGCGTCCCTCTGAGGAGGCTGCGGAGCAGGCCAAGGCGGCTGAAGCTTCGTCGAACGACGAGGTGCCGAGTGAGAGCGAGTCGTCGGAGTCGCCTAGCAGCTAGTTGAGTCGAGTTGGTCTTGATGTGGCCGGGCGACTTTTCGGGTCGCCCGGCTTTTTTGTGTGGACGCAACAATCGGTTTCTGACCCTTTCAGCAGTCAGAAACTGACCCACCTGAGAGACAAGGCGATTTTCGACCAAAGCCCCCAAACTCTTGAGCGAAGAGCGTTTGGACGAAAAAATGTAGGTGGGGAAAAGCAGCCAGAATGGGTCTCGTTCCGATTGTTGAAAGGATCAACTTCTGAGTGTTGCCAACACCTAACCTAACCCAACGGTTCCAAGAGGCTGAGGCTAAGGTCCCTCTCCAGCCTTTGAGGGATCGCTCTTGGTGAGAACCGTCTGCCAAAAGAAGCCTGTCTGGAAGGCAAGGACAACCAAGACCCAGCCCAGGGCCTGGGCACCAATCTGGCCCAAGAGCCCTCCGAAGGTCGGAAGAGCCACGAGAAAAGGCCGCGAGAATTCCCAGCGGTCCAGCCGCAGCTTGGGTTTTCTGCGGAGCTTCCCGGCAGCCCGGAGCTGCGCAATGCGCTGACTCCGGATCTCGATCGCTTGGTCTAGAGAACGGGCCGCCATCCCAGCCAGCATGGTCAGCAACAGCACACTCTCTTTCCAGGGTGACCGGTCGAACCATGAGACGTCACTCAGCATGATAGGCCCCCTCGAGACAACGATCCCGACCGCCAACAATGCGACTGCCGTCAACCGCAGGGTCCATCGTAACCACCAGGCCCGGGGCCCTCCCGATCCAAGGGTCCATATGAGGAGAGCCACCGGTACCCCTAGCAGCAAAAACGTCATCGCCATCGTTTGGGCTCCGTTAGGGAGGTGTCAGAAAGAGAACGCGTCCCTTCCCTATCGCATCCGCGCTGTAGAACGCTGGGACCTGCTCAACACCCGTCTGCAGGGCCTGGTCTCGGACCTGATTCTTCACGTGCAGCGCCAGCTCCTCGAACTGGATCACGCCATCTTGATTCCAGTCGGCGCTGCGCCGCAAACCGTCGATCAAAGCCTGCGTGAAGATACCCCCGTTGTCGTAGAGCGCCTGCTCGTTGGCGGTTCCCGCGACCAAGAGGTTGCGCGCGACGTCTTGGGTATCCCCGAGGATCACGGTCAGTTGCCGAAACTGCTGTAGCCGCTGCTCTTCTCCACCGCTGAGAGCTCGCAGTCCAGGGATTGCAAGACCGGAAGAACAGGCATCCAGTGCCACGAACATATGGTGAGCGCTTGTATGGAGGAAATGTCGGCCTACGATGTCGCTCATCAAGAAGCTGGTGCGAGCGGGGCGGTTGGGATCGAAGTCGTAGGTTACCAGGTAACCGCGCCCATCCGTCCCTCGCCCGTGACCGCCAAAGTAGAAGAAGACTCGATTGGCATCCGCGCGATCTTCTCCATCCCAGAATCGTTCCAACTCTCGGTTGATCCGTGTCGAGGTGGCGTCTCGATCGTAGAGCGTGGTGATGTTCCTGGCGTCGAAGCCGACTCCGATCAACGCTGCCTCGAGCTCTTCAGCGCGGGCTTTCATATCGTCGAGCGACTCTAAACCCGTCGGACCCAAACCAGGATCTTTCTCGCGAGCATAGTCGTCGATCGCAACCAGGATCGCGTAGCTCTGGCGATACGGATCAGGCATTTGCAACAGCTTCTGCTCTTCCCACCAGAATCGAAATCGGCGGTCCTGAGTCTCGAGCCAGTTGACCCCTTCCTTGACCAAGCCGGCCGGTCCCAGAAATCTCAGGGCCGGCTGATCTGAGGTGGGTCTGAGGATCTCGATCCGATGTTGGTTCAGCCGCAAGTCATCTGCATCCAAGAAGATGTCAGGCAGCGGCTCCACCAAAGCGATCTCCACAGGATTGGCCTCGGCACCCCCCAAATATTCGAACCCGACCTCGAGGGGTTTGGATTTGAGTCGCTGTCGATCAATGGCAATGACAACAAGACGATTTTGCCTGGCAGAGAGCCGCAAGGGAATCTCCAGCCGGCCTCCATCTTCCGAGACCTCGATCGGTAGCAGCTCGTTGTTGAAGACGACAATCAGGTGGTCGAGTTCCGTACTTCCGTCAAAGTCGAGCCACAGGCGGACCTGACTCTCTCGGGTGCTGCTGAATGGCTCTAGCCATCGGAGGGTCGGTGGGCGGTCTTTCCCTATGCGAAGCCTTCCGGGCACCTCTACGGGGCGGCCCGCGATCCGCTGCCTGACCAAGTCGGGGCGGTAGAAGCGGTCTGCGTACTGGGCAAAACCGTACACCTCTCCCTCCACCCGCCATGAAGCCATCCGTTCGCCGCCTGGCGACGCCACATAGAGCCCTTCCGGGGTGTAGGTCAAAAAATCGTCTCCGTGGAAGGCATGGCTGGTCGCCAGCAGGTCACCGTCCGCCAGCCGCCAGTATCGAACGCTACTATCTTCACTGCCTGAGACCAGAGTTTTTCCGTTCGGCGCAATGGCTACAGATTTGATCCGGTTGGAATGTCCCTCGAAGGTGCGCAGGAGCCTTCCCGTCGCCGCTTCCCACACCTTCAATGTCCGGTCCCAGCTGCCAGACACCAGGGTCTTTCCGTCCGACGAGAAGACGATCGAGCTGACGCCGTCAGCATGCTTCTCGAGGGCCCGTCGGGATGTTGCCGTCGCCACATCCCACAGGGTCAACCCGCCGTCTCCGCCGCCGGAGATCAGAGTCTTGCCATCTGGCGAGAAGGCCACGGAGACGATGGCGCCGGAGTGTGGCTCGAGGGTGTCCAGGAGCCTTCCCGTGGCCACATTCCACACTCTGAGCGTCTTGTCCCAACCACCGGACACCACCGTCTTGCCGTCCGGAGAGATGGTGATTGATCTGATGCCATTGGGATGTTCCACAAGGATGCGAACGAGCCTACCTTTGGCCACCTCCCACACCTTCAATGTCCCGTCCCCATTGCCGGAGACCAGGGTCCTACCATCCGAAGAGAAGGCCACGGCTTGGACGCCGAACGTGGAGCCGTAGCTGTTGTCGACCAGGGTGCGTAGGACCCGCCCGGTGGCTACCTCCCACAGCAACAACGTATTGTTCCCGCCGCCGGATGCCAAGGTGCTACCGTCTGGTGAGAAGGCCACGGAAAAGACATTTTTGAAATGTCCCTCGAGGGTGCGAAGGAGCGAGCCCGTAGCCACATCCCACACCCTCAACATCTGGTCTTCACCGCCGGACACCAGCGTTTCGCCGTCGGGTGACAAGGCCACGGAGCTGACGCTCCTGGATTGGCCCTCGTCGAAGGTGTGCAGGAGCCTTCCCGTGCCTACATCCCACAGCTTCATCGTATCGTCCCAACTGCCGGAGGCCAGAGTCCTGCCGTCGGGCGAGAAGGCAACGGCATCAACGTGGTGGGAATGTCCCTCAAAGGTGCGCAGCAGCCTTCCCGTGGTCACCTCCCAGAGCTTCGACGTATGGTCCCAACTGCCGGAAACCAGAGTCTTGCCGTCCGGCGAAAAGGCTACCGAGCCAATGTTCTCGGCGTGTCCCTCGAAGGTGCGCAGAAGCCTACCGTTGGCTACCTGCCAGAGCTTCAACACCCCGTCTGCACTGCCTGATAACAGGGTCCTGCCATCAGGCGAAAAGGCCACGCCTTCGACATTGTG
>JAJCXO010000247.1 GCA_029263395.1 Acidobacteriota bacterium
CCAGGTTTTTCCCGGGCTGAAGTCGGGCGCTAGCTTGTGGCGTCCGATCGCGTTGCCAACAACAAAGGCTCCGGTGTCTCCCATCCAGATGATGCCGAACAGAGCCATCAGCAGCCATGGGTCGGTGGTTTGCAGCCAGTAGAGTCCAATGGGCGGTATGGCGAAGTAGGGGATCGCGAAGGTGAGAATACCGCTCGTTGCCAGGCCATCACGCACCTCGGTGCGGGCCAACAGCATCACACTGGCCGCCACGGTGACGACGGCGCTCATGGCGGCCAGGAGGACCCAGACAGAAACGTCTTGTGGCCCATTGCGAACCGTCCAGAAACCGATCGCTGAGGCCAGAGGAATCAGGCCCCACAACAGGCCAAAGGGCGCTGACGGCGCAGCCGTGCGCGCCAACGGGATCAGTTCGATCGCCGCCATGAAGAGGACCGCGAAGAAGACCCCAAAGGCGAGATCCCCAGGGGCGTAAAAAACCACCGAAAGAGCGATAGGAATCGCGATCGTCGACGTGACTAGGCGTCTGGCCAGAGGACTCATAGACTCCAAGAGCGCGGTTCGCTCGAATCACTGACCTGTTGCACGAAGCTAGTGCCCCTGCTCCGAAGCGCTCGGCTCTGACAGAGTTTCGGTCACCAGGCCGAAACGTCGGCTGCGCTGTTGAAACTCGAAAATTGCTGCGAAGAGGTGGCGCCGCCGAAAGTCGGGCCAGAGGGTGTTTGTCACCCAGATCTCGGCGTACGCTAGCTGCCAGAGCAGAAAGTTGCTGATCCGCATCTCTCCGGACGTGCGAATCAAGAGGTCTGGATCTGGTTGGCCCGCGGTGTAGAGATAACGACCCACCGTTTCCTCGTCGATCTCGACAGACTCCCCGGCGGCCCAGTCGCTGACAATCTTGCGGCAGGCATCCACGATTTCGCATCGCCCCGAATAGTTGAGGGCGACACTCAGGGTCATGCGTGTTCCGGCAGCAGTCTCTTGCACCGCCCGGTCGATCTCGGCCATCAACGAGGCGTCGAGTCGATCCCGTCGGCCCAGGATTTGGAGCCGGATGCCGTTGTCTTTGAGCGACGCCACCTCGGTACGCAGGAACTCGCGGATCAAGTTCATCAGGGTCCACACTTCGTGCCGTGGGCGCTGCCAATTCTCCACCGAAAAGGCATACAGAGTAAGGTACTCGATACCGAGTCGTGCGCACGTCTCCACAGTCTCGCGGACAGACTCGACCCCCGCCCGATGACCCTTGACCCGTGGCATTTTGCGGCTTTGCGCCCAGCGGCCATTGCCATCCATGATCACGGCAATATGTCGTGGCAGCTGAGTGTGGTCGATCTGCTGCAAAAGCGTGGCTTCCGGCGTGCCGGGCTGCGCCAGGGCAGCTCTCGCCGTTGAGTCATCAGAGGAGTACATTGTGGACGCGTAAGTTACCACAGCTGATGCCGGTGGTTGCCTCAGCGTGGTCTGACTCTTGCCACGGCCTGTCAGGCTTCGTATCCAGCTAGAGGCTGCCATTGGGGACCGTAGTAGACGCGCTCGAGAGTCAGGCCCCGTGCTTCAGCGCTAGGGCCAGCTTCGCTTCGTGGTCGTCCTTCGAGCAGCGTTGAGATCGAGCTCGCGTCGCGCTTGCCCCGGCCCACCTCGATCAATGTCCCCACCAAGGCTCTCACCATCCCGCGTAAGAAGCCGTCACCGATGAAACGAAAGCACAACCTACGGCCGTCTTCATGGACGGTAGCAGCAAAAAGTGTTCGCCAGGGTTGGGTGTGACTGCCACCGGCTAAAGCAAAGGCGGAGAAATCGTGGTGCCCGATCACCCGGCAGATTGCCTGTCGCATCACGCCTGTCTCGAGATCGGGAGGGGCCGGCACCGTGATGGGCGCAATGGTGGGTGGGACAACGCGGCCATTGAACAGGCGGTAGACATATTCTTTGCCGAGGACCGATTTCCGAGCATGGAACCCGATAGGCATCCGGTGAGCCGCAGTCACACGTATATCCGAGGGAAGGCGATGGTTAGTGCCGTGGACCAGACCTTTCTCAGGGAAAGGTTTGGTGAGCGATAGATGGGCTGTCTGGCCATCGGCGTGCACTCCAGCATCCGTGCGGCTCGCTCCGTGGAGTCGAAGCGGATACCCCACGAGGTCACCAACCGCTTCCTCCACAACCTGTTGTACCGCGAGTGCGTTCTTTTGCCGTTGCCATCCGGCGTAGGCAGTTCCGCGAAAGGCCAAGGTCAGTCGATAGTCCATTTTGAGGAGATCAGCAGCAGGAGAAAAGGTCCCCAAATAGCGAGATAGAACCAAGGGAAGAGGGGGACATCCAGAACCTGAGGCAGGTAGGAAATTGTGATGAGTGCTGACAGGGTCAACCAAGCGCGATGACGAGCCAGTGCTGCCCAGGGCAACACCCAAAGCAGATACCATGGGTAGATCGTTGCCGCACACAGAATAAGGCTTCCCAGCAACCTGCCGGTGCCAATCACTGGATGAGGCTGGCGTAGGTTGAGTAGGAAGCAAACGCCGAACACACCCGCAAGAACGATCTTGGCTAGCAGTTGAGGGTAAACGTATGGGTAAAACTGGTTCCAGAAGTCATGGTGGCCGGTCCATTGTTTGATCTGACTGAGGCCGCCCTTGACTCCGTCGATCAGATCTAGCTGATCGAGGAGACGCCATAGGGGCTCATACAGTGGCCCGTTGAACTCCCAGGAGATGCCATAAGTGACGAGACCCGGCGGCACGCCGCCAACTGAGACACCCACCGGCAACAAAGCAAGCGCTACGAGCCCCAGAGCGGCTGCCAAGAACACCGTTGGGCGACCGCTTTGGCGGGCCCACATCGGTAGGGCGATCAGTGGAACCAGCTTGGCGAGGACACCAGCGGCCGCCGCCGATCCAGCGCCGAGAGCCCTGCGAGTTGGGCCCGTGAGCAGCAGCACGGTGGCAATCATGGCCGTGACGAGCATGGCATCGATATGGCCCATGCCGGCAACTTCCAGGCAGACTGTGGGGTTCCAGCAATACCAGACAGCCCGCCCTGGCGGCAGCCCTAGACGGCGCGCCAGCAGGATCAACAGCCAACAGCCAGCAAGCTCGACCAAACAGAGTAGAATCTTGACTCCAAGTAACGGCCGAGGGAGCCAACTGGCTGAGCTGAACAGAGTCAGCGCCAGCGGTGGGTATACTGTCTGTACCTCTTGGTGGGGCATTTGTTCCCACAACTCGTCTCGTAGCGATTCGAGTTCGGGTGCTTCTGGTGCCAGCAGATACGGATTGAAGCCGGCGTTGACGACTTTGCCGTCCCAGACATACCTCAACGTGTCGTCCGAGAGCGTCGGCGGCAAAGGCAGCAGAATGAACCGTAGGAGAGTTGCGATGACCAGAATAAATGGCACCGAGATCCGATCTTCCAGTCGAGTTGCAGCCCGCACGTAACCCAAGAAAGCAACAGCTAGCAGGACGAGCGTGAGATACGGCCGCCGGGCGAGGTCATAATTGATCAACAAAGCCAGGTGAGCCACGAGCAGTGGCAACACGGCATACGCCACGCTCCGGTTTTGAACGTCAGATAGGAGAACGGCGAGAGATGAACGAGTGGTTGTCCGGGTCGATCCTGACACTCTACTACCTGATTCTCGGGACACTGGCTTGTTACGGTGTGCACCGGTTGATGCTGGTGGTGATCTACTGGCGTACTCGTCGGGAGATCTTGGTAACGCCAGCACCACCGGCTCAATGGCCTATGGTTACCGTGCAGTTACCGATCTTCAACGAAATGTATGTTGCCAAGCGGTTGATCGAAGCCGTCTGCCACCTAGACTACCCGCGTGACAAGCTGGAGATCCAGGTGCTCGACGACTCGACGGATGAAACTCGCGAAATCATCGCACAACTCGTCGATCGTCTGAGTGGCGAAGGTTACGATATCCACCATCTTCACCGCGAAGATCGCAGTGGTTTCAAGGCCGGAGCCCTAGAAGAGGGTCTGCAGGCAGCTCGGGGCGAGCTGGTCGCGGTTTTTGATGCTGACTTCGTCCCCAATCCCGAGTTCTTGCGGCGTAGCGTGCCACATTTTCAAGACACCGAGATCGGGATGGTGCAAGCACGTTGGGATCACCTCAACCGTGATTATTCGTTGCTCACCAGGGCTCAGGCTATCTTGTTGGATGGCCACTTCGTGGTCGAACACGCCGCCCGGCACAGGGGTGGCTGTTTTTTCAATTTCAACGGTACCGCGGGTCTGTGGCGGCGGCGTGCGATCGAGGATGCTGGTGGTTGGGAGCACGATACCCTCACCGAAGATCTCGACCTCTCGTATCGTTCGCAGCTCGCTGGCTGGAAGTTCATCTTCCTACCCGATCTGGTGGTGCCAGCGGAGCTACCGGTCGAAATCAACGCCTACAAGAGCCAGCAGAACCGCTGGGCCAAGGGTTCTGTTCAAACCGCCCGCAAGCTTTTGGGTACCGTGTTGCGAGCCCCGATCTCGCTGCACGCCAAAATCGAGGCGTTTGTCCACTTGACTGCCAACTTCACGTTCCTGCTGATGGTGTTTTTGTCCGTGTTGATTTTCCCCGCGATGGTGCTGCGTCGCGGGGAAGAGACGTGGAAGCTGCTGGCGATCGACTTGCCGCTGTTCTGTGCTGCAACGGTCTCCGTGCTCATCTTCTATGCTGTGAGTCAGGGCGGGACGGGTAAGGCGGGTTGGCGTCGCTTGTGGCAATTACCGGCAGTGATGGGAATGGGTATTGGCCTGGCGATCAACAATTCTCGAGCGGTGCTTTCCGGTCTGGTGCGTGATGGTGGTGTGTTTCACCGCACGCCGAAGTACTGCATCGAGCAGCGAGGTGATGGCTGGGCAGGCAAAACCTACCGTTTGCCCTACGATGTGACCTTCCTGCTGGAGACTCTGCTGGCCGGCTATTTTGTGGTCTGCCTGGTGATGGCGGTACACCTAGAGATGTGGTTGTCGATTCCCTTCTTGTATCTCTTCCTGCAGGGTTACTTGCACATGTTCTTACTCGGTATCGGGCCCTTGTTACGTCGGCCGAGGCTAGACCCCGCCCAATAACGACCGCGGGCTTTTCCAAGGGTCAAGCCTGGCTTGACCTTTTCTTGTGAGCCTCGTTTTGTGAAACCCTTTCAGGGTTTGGGAGTGGACCATATGAGACCCAGGGTTGCGCGGCGCAACCCTGGGCTGATGGATGTAACCCCTTCGGGGTAAAGATGATGCTGAGGGTTGTGTCAGCTGACCCTGCCTGATGAGTTTATCCTTTCGGGAAACGATCCCTGGCTGTGATGGTCGACCCTCGAAGCGCCGCCCTGTGTAGGGTATCGCGCAGTCGGTTTATTACCCCGAATCATGGGGCGCTCAATGTCGACATGCTACGGGCGTTTCGGCTGCTCGAGCAGATCGTCGGCGAGAAACTGGTCCACATCGAGTCGACGGAAGGGCTCGACGCCACAGACATACCGACGGGGAGCCTGTTTCGGCTATTCGAGAGACCGTAACCCGGAACCGGGAACTGGAACGGAAGCTGGCGGAGCTCAAAGCGAGCCTGGTCGCCGCTGACCGGCGGCGAACTGAAAGCAAACCGAACGGCTGAATTGCATCTGGATGCCGAACCGAAGCCGAAAGACTCGATTCTCAGGAGAGCTCGTCATGACGAAGGAAAAAATCCATGGGCGCTGATCCTGCCCTTGCCCCTGACTGACCCTGACTGACCCTGACCCTGACTGACCCTGACCCTGACCCTGACTGACCCTGAACCTGACTGAACCTGAACTTGAGGTTCAGGCAGTAAACGGGTCAATATTTGGCCAAATCGGGCGATTTGGGGCCGGTTTTGGGTGATTCGCCGTAGCAGCCCCGCAAACTGCACTCGGGAGAAGACCTTTCGGTCGTCAAAACTAGGGCACTCCCGCCGGGAGGACGCCATTCGATCGTCAGGTATTGCGTCCAACCGCGGGAGAACGCCTGTCGAACGTTGGGTCTGG
>JAJCXO010000248.1 GCA_029263395.1 Acidobacteriota bacterium
GGACTAACAGCCGATAGCTCGGACCGTCCCGTCAGGAGCGTCATCAACAGTGTGAGGGTTTTACCCCTCGCGCGGAGGGCACTAGTTTGCTGTGTCCTCGGAGGCGCCTTCCTCTTCGAGGATGTCGAGGTGGCCCAGGCCTTCCAAGGAATCGACATCGAGCTCAGCGACGCAGCGCACCTTGACGTAGTCGAGGGTCAGGTTGCCGGCCATTTTGATCTTGCCAGACTTGTTGTCCCAATCCGCGCCAGCGAGATCGGAATGGTCAGGATCGAGGCGAAACCCGAGCTCGGTGCCGCCCCGGGTCTCGGTGAACTTGATGTGGACGTAGTCGCGACCAATACAGTCCTGCAGCTCCTGATGCGGATCGTCGAGCCGACTTGGGAAAATGACCTTGTGATCACCCTTGGACAGTTTGTGTGGAAGCTCGCTCACGTATTTTCTCCTTTGTTCGAAATCCTGGTTGCGTTGTGCTTCGGGTTGCGTTCCCTTGCGATGTCGTCGCTGGGCGGTGATTCGTCTTGGACGATATTCGCTTTGGACGATATTCGAAAGCGCCTTTCGGCTCGATGTTTCAGAAAGATTTAGTAGGAAGTGATAAATCTTGGCATGTCAGAGTGACTTGACTGTGGCCAAGCATCAATAAGGCGTATCCCCACCGTCGACATTGATCGCCTGACCACGGATGATATCCGCTTGACTCGAGAGTAGGAAGACGATCACCCGCCCGACCTCGATCGGCTGAATGTGACGACCGAGCTGGGCCGGGGTCATGGTGGCCAGCAACTGTTCGGGCTCGTCGCCGGTGCGTTTGGCGATCCAGGCCGCAACCTCACCGAGCATCGGTGTTTCGACGCCACCGGGACAGACGGCGTTGACGTTGATGCCATGCTCCGCCCATTCGGCCGCCAACGAACGAGTCAGGCTGATCACCGCCGCTTTGCTGGCGTTGTAGCCAGCCATGTTGGGATAACCCACCTTGCCGGCGTTGGAGGCTATGTTGACGATGGCGCCGCCTTCATCAGGTTGGGTGATCATTTGGCGCGCAGCGATCTGGCAGCAGGTGGCGACCCCCTGAACGTTAACCGCGAGTTGGCGATCGAGGTCGTCCGCTGGGCTGTGTAAGGCGCTGCCCATCGCCAGGACCCCCGCGTTGTTGACCAGGCCATCGAGACGTCCGAAACGCTCGACTCCTTGTTCGATGGCGCCTGCGACCGCGGAGCGATCCGTGACGTCGGCAGCAAGGGCCAACGTACGGTCGCCTTCCGGATCGATGTGGTGGGCGGTGGCTCGAGCAGCGGGCAGGGTCAGGTCGGTGAGAATCAAGTGTGCGCCTGCGTCGATCACCGCCTGAGCGGTGCCGCGGCCGATCCCTTGACCGGCGCCGGTGATCAGGATGGTTTTGTTGTTGAGCATGAGCATCAGAAAATCGGATGGGTGGTGACGCCGCCGTCGACCCGGAGATCGGTGCCGGTGATCCAGCGGGCGCCGACGGACGCCAGGAATAGGCAGGCGTCCGCCACGTCGTCGGGGTGTCCGAGGCGAGTTAGCGGTGCGGCGGCCTGCCAGCGTTTGACGCCATCAGGCCATTGGTCTTCGATACCGGGGCGACCGATCAGGCCTGGGGACACCGAGTTGACCCGGATACCGTGAGGACCAAGCTCGAGGGCGGCGGAACGGGTGTGCATCAACACGCCAGCTTTGGCGGCGGAGTAGTGGGAGTGCATGGGTGCCGGGTGTGTCCCTTCGATCGAGGCAATGTTGATGATCGCGCCACCGTTGCCCTGGTCGATCAGACGCTTACCGGCGCCGCGAGTGACTAGGAAAACGCTTCTGAGGTTGGCGTCCAACGATTGATCCCAGTCGTCTGTGCTCATTTCGGTCAAGCCAGCGAGGGGGTAGATACCGGCGTTGTTGATCACCACGTCGAGCCGAGCGAAGGCGGTGACGGCATGGTCGAGCAGAGTCTCGACGTCAGCGGCGCGGGTGACGTCGGCACGGACGGTGATCGCCTGTCGACCGAGGGCTTCGATATCGGCGCGGACCGTCTCGGCGCCTTCGGCACTCGACCGGTAGCTGACGACAAGATCGGCACCTGCTGCGGCAAATCGACGGGCGATACCGGCACCGATGCCACTGCCAGCGCCAGTCACCAGGACGACGCGACCGGTGAAGTCGAGCAGCGACTCGACGGCGGGTGAAGTCATGGCTGGAGGCCTTTCTGTTGAGCTCTTCGAGAATTGATGATGGCCAGCCCGATCAGCGTCACTACGTAGGGCAGCATCTCGGTCAGCTGCGACGGGATGTCGCGTCCCTGCAGGCGGAAGCCTAACGAATCGGTGAAACCAAACACCAGACAGGCGACCGCGACGCCTACCGGGTGAGCTCGACCGAGCAGCACCGCAACCACTGCGATCCAGCCCCGGCCAGCACTCATCCCCTCGACGAACAAGGTGACGCTACCGAGGGAAAGTTGAGCTCCGGCGAGGCCGCAGAGCATGCCAGACACGATCAATGCAGCCGCTTGGACGCGTCGAGTGTTCACTCCCAAGGTGGCGGCAGCATCGGGTTGCTCGCCAACCCCCCGCAGGCGCAGCCCGAGAGGGTGGTGAAACAGCACGACCCAGACGATCGCCACCAGCATGAGCGCGGCATACACCAACCAGCTGTGTCCCGAAAGTAACGGACCGACGATAGGGATGGCTTCGATCAAGGGTAATCGCACGCTACCCAGGCCTTCGATCCGCGGATCTTGAAAGGCGCCCTTGACGCCAAACAGTGCCCGCAACAAGAAGACGGTGAGGCCGGACGCCAGGAGATTGAGGGCGATGCCGACGACTATCTCGTCGCTTCTCAGGCCGACGACAAATCCTGCATACAGCGCGGCAAGGGCTGCCCCGGCCACCACCGCCGCACCGACGCCGCCGAGGACACCGGCGTAATAGCTGCCGGCGACGGCAGCAAAGGCACCGGTCAGCATCAACCCTTCGAGGGCGATGTTGAAGATCCCGGCACGTTCGCAGATCAAGCCGCCAAGGGCGGCGAGAAGCAGCGGCGTGGCGAAGCGCATCGTCGAGCTCAGTAGTGCAGCGTCAAACAGGTTGGCGAGCTCGTTCATGATGAACTCGCTTTTTCAGCGGGGGCATCCCGGTGGGTTGGCGTCAATAGACGGCTGCGGGCCGCAATCAGCAGAATCATCAAGGCTTGTAACACTCGGGACAGTTCTCGCGGCACTTGGGCGCCGCGCTCCATGCCAAAACCGCCAGTGTGGACGGCGGCAAAGAACAGGCCGGCGGCGAGAACGCCGAGGGGACTCGAGCCTGCCAGCAACGCGGCCATCAAGCCGGTCCAAGCGTAGAGCGGGGCGGTCAACGCGTTGTCGATAAAGCGGTGATGGGTGCCGAGCACTTCCATCGCCCCGACCAGGCCGGCGATGCTGCCGCTGATCGCCATCGTGCCGAAGCCGAGGCGGACGGTGTTGATGCCGCCGTAGCGAGCAAAGTCAGGATTGAGGCCGGTCATGCGCAACTCGTAGCCGACCCGGGTGCGGCGTACTACCCAGGTGGCGACCAGTACCAGGGCCAACACCATCAAGGCACCGACGTGGAGTCGCGTTCCAGGCACCAGGTAGGCGAGCTCAACCCCCTCTGGAACACGGTGGGTCTGTGACATGCCGGAGGCGACATCGCGCAGCGGGTGATTGACGAGATAGGACGCCAAGTAGCGTGCCGGATAGTTGAGCAACAGAGTGCCGATCAGCAACGGGACTCGAAAGACACGATCGAGACCGGTCGCCAACAACGCCCAGGCGGCACCCGCAACAGCCCCGCCGACGAGCGATACCGGCAGCAGCAACCATCCCGGGAGCGGCAGATAAAGTGCCACCAGCGCTGACGTCAGGCCGCCGAGCACTAACTGGCCTTCGCCGCCCAGGTTGAGGTAGCCGCCGCGCAGGGCAATTGTGATGGCCAGTCCCATGCCGACGATCGGCGTAGCACGGGCCAGAGTCGCCATCAGGTTGGCGAGCTTGCGACCCCCGAGAGCACCTTCGAACATAGCGCGATAGGCCGCCAGCGGATCGTGTCCGGTGACGAGCATCAACAAGGCACCGAGCACCAAGGCACCGAGCACGGCTAGGAGAGGCGCGGCGAGCGGTCGCAGACGTTGGGTGAGTTGGCTGCTGCTGCTGCCGTCCTGAGTGGCGCGGTGGGTACTCATACCTCGCCTCCCGCAGCCAGCAGGCCGATCGTGGCTTCGGCAGCTGGATCGTTGGCCAGCTCTTCAGCTAGCAATTCACCGACGATTCGTCCTTCGAACATCACTAAGATGCGGTCACAGAGCGCCAGGATCTCGCTCGATTCGGCGGAGCTCAGCAGGACGGCGCGCCCTTGGTCGCGGACCGCGAGTAAATTGTGGTGGATGCTCTCAGCGGCGCCGACGTCGACCCCTTGGGTGGGTTGCTCAGCAATCAACACCAACGGCTCCTGGGCCAATTCACGGGCGGTGACCACTTTCTGCCGGTTGCCACCTGACAGGTGATCTACCGCCTCCCGCACTGAGGCGATCTTGATATCAAAACGTTCCACCAAATCCGTGGTGTAACGCTCAATCCCAGCCTGGGACAACACGCCACGTTGGGTCAGAGTTGGGTTGTGACGTCCCGTCAGGATCAGGTTGTCAGCGACACTAGCGGCCAGCGCCAGCCCAACCCGGTTGCGGTCTTCCGGGATGTAGGCCAGCCCCGCCTGTCGCCGAGCCGCGATGGATGTGGCGGTTACGTCGTCTTGATTCAGCAGGATACGTCCCGCGGCTGGGGAGCGTAGGCCAGCGATGGCGGCCACCAGCTCACTCTGGCCATTGCCGGCGACGCCGGCCAGGCCGACGATCTCGCCGGCCCGCACTTCGAAGCTGACTTGGTCGACAATCCGCCGTCCTGTGTTGTCGAGTACCACCAAGTTGTTGACCGCCAGCAATGACTCACCGGTCGCTTGGGGTACTTTGGCCAATTGGGGCAGTAGATCCCGACCGACCATGTGTCGACAGAGCGCCTCAGGGGATGAGTCCGCTACCGCAACCGTGGCTTCGACCATGCCACCTCGTAACACGGTGGCATGGTCGGCGAGATCCATCACTTCTTGCAGTTTGTGAGTGATGAAGATCACCGTTTTCCCCTGGCTCGCCAGCTCGCGCAAGATCTGGAACAGTCCTTGTCGCTCCTGGGGTGTCAGCACCGCCGTCGGCTCGTCGAGAATCAGCACCCGGGCGTCCCGGTAGAGTGTCTTTAGGATCTCTACGCGTTGTCGCGAGCCGACCGGTAAATCCGCCACCCGAGCCGCAGGATCGACCTGGAGCCCGTAACGTTCGGCCAATTCGGCAACTTGCCGGGCGGCAGCGGTGCGGTCGAGCAATCCCCAGCGTTGCGGCTCACGACCATAAACCACGTTTTCGGCCACGGTCAGGGACGGGAACAACATGAAATGTTGATGGACCATGCCGATGCCAGCGTGGATGGCGTCGGTCGGGGAGCGGAAGCGCTGGGCTTTGCCGTCGAGCAGGATCTCACCGTCATCGGGTGGATACAGACCGTACAGGACGCGCATTAAAGTGGTCTTGCCGGCACCGTTTTCTCCCAGCAGGGCGCGGATCTCACCGGGGGCGACCGCCAAATCGATGTGGTCGTTTGCCAACACGCCCGGGAAGCGTTTGACGATGCCGCGCAGCTCGAGAGCCGGTGCCTCGGACGACGTCGCCACCACGCGGGCTATCGTCCCTCGGGAAACATCGGGTCTGGGATCTGGATCTCGCCATCGACGATCTGGCGCACCAGGCCGCGCAGGGAGTCGAGCACCTCGGGATGATCGAGGATTCGGCATTGGCTCGACGCCGGGTCGTCGCTCGTCAACGTCACTAGGCCGACGCCGCCATTCGCCAGGCCAAATTCGAGTACCGGTTCGGAAGTGCCAGCGAGGATGGCATCAATCGCCTCGGGGATGACTACGTCGACCCGCTTGATCATATTCTCGACCACCACCTCGGGCGCTAAGGGGCATTGGTTGACGTCGATACCGAACGTCATAAAACCTTGTTGCTTGGCGGCTTCGAAGACTCCAAGATTGCCCGCCGCCGCCGCCGTCAAGATGTAGTCGGCGCCGTCGGCAGCCATCGCCAAGGCCTGCTCTTTGGCGCGTACCGGGTCGGCAAAAGGTTTCTCGCCTCCGACCCACAGCGTCGAGATTCGGATCTCCGGTGCGATGTGTCGTGCGCCCAGTGCAAAACTTTCGGTATACCGGTGGAGAAACGGAATGTCGAGGGCACCGATAACGCCGACATGGCCGGTCTGGGACAACGACGCCGCGGCGGCGCCGATCAAAAAGCCGGATTCATACTCCTTGAATACGCCGCAGTGGACGTTGGGTGGCGGGTTGTTGACACATTGATCGACGATCAGAAATTCGACGTCGGGATGTTCCTTGGCGGCGCGTGGAACGATGTCGCCAAACTCGAAGCCGAGTACCAGCACCAGGTTGGCTCCTTCGGCGATCGCGGCGCGCACATTCTCGTCGCGGGTGGTGGGGTCCTCACTCTCGAGTACCAGTGTGCGGGCACCATGTTTGGCGGCTGCTTGCTCGATACCCTCCTGGCCCATGATCAAAAAAGGGTTGACCCCCATCGGCGACGGCGAAACGTAGGCGAACAGCGGTGTCTCGGGCACGTCGCCCTCACCTGGAGTCTCGGACGACGGGGCGCAGGCAACGGCGGTGATCAAGAGAGAGCAAGCGATGGTGCCTCCGCACAGCAGGCGATGGAAGGACCTCATGAAAGCAGTTCCTCTCGCGGGGGTTGAGCTATTCGGGGTTGATTTTGACGAGAGCGTGCAGCGCGATCCGCAGCGCTTGTTCGACGCCCTCGGCGACGACGTTACGATGCGGATCGTAGGCGCTCATATCTTGCACTGCGAGGGTTGGATTACCGTCGACGGTGAGGATCGCGCCGGCCTTGAGGCCATGGAGAGCGGCAATCACGAAAAGTGTCGCTGCTTCCATTTCGACCGCGACCACCCGACTCGCCTTCCACACGGACCAATCCTGGCCCAGAGCCTTTGAAGGGTAAAACAGATCCGAAGTCAAGATCACCCCGGTGCGGCAGGGGGTCTTGACACTGTCTGCCGCTTTGGAAGTGTCTGCCGTTTTGGAACTGTCTGACGTTTTGATACCGGCCGCGGCGTTGACAAGTCCGGTGATCACCTGGTGGTGAGCCAACGCCGGGTAACCGAGCGGAATCAGTCGTGGTGTCAACCCTTCGTCGCGCACCGCTCCAGTGGCGATGATGGAGCTGCCGTCCGCGATACCGTCGGCCACCGCGCCACAGGTCCCCACGCGGATCAACACCCGGGCGCCACCACGCGCCAGCTCTTCGAAAGCGAGGCCGGCACCCGCACTGCCGATGCCATGGGACACCACGGTGATCCGCTGACCTTCAAATCTTCCGGTGAAGGTCACGTACTCCCGGTTGTTTCCGACCTGCACCGAATCGCTGAGCAAGGTTGCGGCCTTGCGGGCGCGAGCCGGATCACCAACGACTAACACGCGTCGGGAGATATCGTCCGGGGAGAGATGGAGTAGAGGGAGGCTTTCCTGAGGCATTGATGGCGTAGGATAGCACCCGATCAAGGAGTCTGAGATGAACAACACTTATCGCGTCGTCACCGCCTACAAGCGGCAGCAGCATTTCGATTTCTTCTCGAACTATCGCAATCCCTTTTACGCCACAACCTTCGAACTCGACATGACAGCACTCAAGGCCTTTACTGCGAAGCGTGGCTACCCGCTGTACGTCAACCTGTGTTACTTCGTCACCCGTGCGATGCGCGAGATCGAGGATTTTCGTTATCGCCTGCTCAACGGTCAGCTGGTGCTCTACGAAGAGATTCATCCCGGCTCGACAGTGCCCGCCCCAGGCGGCCTCTTCAACTTCGCTTACTTCGAATACGATCCTGACGTCGCTACCTTCAACCGCCGTGCTCACGAGATCGCCAAAGCTGCTGAGCAGGGCGTCGAACTGCAAGATCCCCAACATCGTAACGGCGTCTGGTTCACGGCGTTACCCAAAGTCCCATTTACCAGCTTTACGCATGCCTCCAACCTGGCGACCGACACCGAGCCTCAGATCGCCTTTGGAAAATATCACGAGGCTGAAGGCAAGCTGTGGGTGCCGTTGGGCGTGCAAGTCAACCACATGTTGATCGACGGCAACGCTCTTGGTGAGCTTGTTGAGCGTACTCAGCGGTGGTTTAGCGAGCCAGCGTAGCGGGAGTCGAGAGAGCCAAGTTGAATCGTTGGTTGCTCATTGCGGCTGCGGTTGGTATGGTGAACATATCGGATTCGGCCAACGAATCAACCGCTACTCTCCCGCCAGAGGCGACAGCTCAAACCCGTCCCTTCCCGCAGTCGAGTATCTAACGCTTCTTTTGCCCTCCCGTGGGCTCGGCCCCGTGTGGCCTAGCATCAATGTATTTTTCCCGCAACCAAGCGGACAGGAGACGTGAGTCATGTCGAAGAAAATCTACGTAGGTAACTTGCCTTTCAGCGCGACCGAGGACGAGATCAGAGGTCTGTTCGGTGAATTTGGAACCGTCGATTCGGTTGCCCTGATCACCGATCGCGACACTGGTCGGCCGCGAGGCTTCGGCTTCGTCGAGATGGAGAACGGTGCTGACGAGGCGATCCAGGCGCTCCACCAGAAGGATATGGACGGCCGGACCCTCAATGTGAATGAGGCACGCCCTCGCGGTGATCGCGGCGGTGATCGCGGCGGTTCGCGCGGCGGCTGGTAAGCAGTTGAGTACAAGCCAGAGGCCGGCCCTGGGCCGACCTCTGGCTGGTCTCCGACAGCTCTGCGTCGTCCTGCACCAGCTGTCTCATTTCAGTCTGCGGATGATGTCCTCATCGAAAATCTGATTCCCGCAACCAACACAGCCTCTACGGCCGCGTATTGGAATCGCCTATTGGCGCCGTACATGGTGCCAAATGCCGGCAAAGCACTCTTCCAGCTCCTGACTACCGGGACCTTATTTATTCTCGGTTGGTTGTTGATGCTCTGGAGCCTCGAGGTCTCGTATGGCCTCACTCTGCTCCTCGCCGTGCCGACCGCCGGCCTGCTGATTCGGCTCTTCATCTTTCAGCACGACTGTGGCCATGGAGCCTTCTTCTCATCTCGTCGTGCCAACGACACGGTTGGCTCCGTTATCGGGCTGTTGATCTTGACGCCCTACTACTACTGGCGCCGCACCCACGCCATCCATCATGGTAGCTCTGGCGACCTCGATCGGCGGACGTTCGGGGACATCAGAACACTTACGGTGAGAGAGTATCTGGCCCTGACGCGCTGGCGGCAGTTTGGCTATCGGCTCTACCGCAGCCTACCGGTGCTGCTGGTCCTCGGGCCGGTCTATCAATTTCTCCTCAAGCATCGTTTGCCGCTCGACATTCCACGGAGCTGGAAGCGCGAGTGGGCCAGCATCTTGTGGACCGATCTCGTGATCCTCGGAGTGATCGTTGTGGCCTGGCTGACGATTGGAGTCGATCGTCTGCTCTTGGTACATCTTCCGATTGTTCTCGTCGCTGCAGGGTTGGGGGTCTGGCTGTTCTACGTCCAACATCAGTTCGAGGATACCTATTGGCGGGAGCATCCACAGTGGGACTTCCATCGCGCCGGTTTGGAAGGCAGCTCGCTCTACGATCTACCTGCGGTTCTGCATTGGTTTAGCGGCAACATCGGTTTCCACCACATCCATCACCTGTCGAGCCGGATTCCGAACTACCACCTGGAACGCTGCTTCCGTGAGAGGCCGGAGTTACAGGGCGTGACGCGGTTGAGCTTGCGGCAGAGTCTGAGTTGTGCCCGGTTGAAATTGTGGGATGCCGACCAAGGGAAGCTGGTGAGCTTCCGAAGCGTCGAGGCTCTGGCACAGCCCATGGCTTGAAGATCCGTAGTGCAACCTCTGGCGGTTGTGCTCCGCAGCTGTCGCGGCGAGGCTCAGGCCAACACCTGCATCACCACCGCCTGAGTTGACTCCTGGGTTGTGCACGAAGATCTGGCGATGCTTGTGGTCGCGTGGCCGAGGTGTGCGCCTGGATGAGGCGGACACGACGCTGGCTGAGGCTCGTCAAGTTTAAGCATGGGCAGAAGATCTCCAACTTGCGGCTCGGGGAACCGGCTGCGTGAGCTCAACAACTAAAGAGATCAGAGTACTTTGCCCTTTTGGACGTCAACGGGGTCAAGCGCAATGTGCGCTTTGCCTTTTCGGACTTCAAATGGGTCAAGCGAAACGAGTGTTTTGCCTTGATGAACTTCAACATGGTCAAGCACAATGTGCGCTTTGCCTTGATGGACTTCAACATGGTCAAGCACAATGTGCGCTTTGCCTTGATGAGCCTCAACATGGTCAAGCGCAATGTGTACTTTGCCTTGATGAGCGTCAACATGGTCAAGCGCAACGTGTGTTTTGCCCTGATGAACGTCAAAAGGGTCAAGCGTAATGTGTGCTTTGCCTTGATGAACGTAAACTGGGTCAAGCGCAACGTGTGCTTTGCCCTGATGAACGTCAAAAGGGTCAAGCGTGACTTGTGCTTGACCTGAGTCAAGAAGGATGCGGAAAAACGACCGTTCCAGATGACACAAGCCACGGGCTGCTTAGAGGTTGTAGCCGCTTACGGCGCCCACCACACCTCGACGCGACCGGACCGTAATACTGCCCGGATCGGTAGCTCTTCCGCTTGGCCGTGCTGTAAGGCCCGCTGGTAAACCTGCCACTTCTGCTCGCCGGTGATGTGGAGAATCAGCCGCCGACTATCGAGCAGTGCCTTCAGGGTGAGACTCATACGAGGATGGGGTGCGTCCGGTGGACGGACGGCGAGGCACGTATCCTCCGACGTGAGGTCGAGTCCGGCGGGGAGCTCGGGTGCGTCAGGGAACAGAGAGGCCGTGTGGCCGTCGCCTCCCATCCCCAGGACAACCACATCAAAGGGTCGGGAGATTGCCGCCAAGGCCTGTTCGCAGGGTTTACGCCCTTGTTCTGGCGTCTCCTCGGGGGTCTTGAGGCCGATGAGCGTCGCCTTGGACGCTTTGCCGGTGATGAGCGTTCGCCGGACTAGACGTTCGTTCGAGGCTTCATGCTCGGTGGGTACCCAGCGCTCATCCGCTAAGGTGACGGTGACTTGATCCCAGCCAAGGGATTCTCTACTGAGGCCCGCAAAGAAGGGTTGCGGGGTCGAGCCGCCAGAGACGACGAGGCTGGCGGCTCCACGTTCGGCGATGGCGGTGCGCAGATCGTCCGCTACCTGGCCGGCGAGAGCGGCGGCCAGGGTGTGGCGGTCTGAGTAGCGGTGCACGGCTGGAATCGAGTCAGGATTCAGAGTCGACGTGGTGTTCATACCAGGACCGTCCATCACGTTCGAGCAAGGCGATTGACTTTGGGGGACCCCAGGTGCCGGCATTGTAGGAGCGGGGACGACCACCGAGCTCCTGCCAACCGTCGAGGATCGGCTCGACCCATGTCCAGGCGGCTTCGACCTCGGTGCGATGCATGAAGAGGGTGGTGACACCGCGGATAACGTCGAGCAAAAGACGTTCGTAGGCCTGGAAGGTGTGGCCGCCGGGGCGATCCGCCAAGTTGAGATTGAGCTCCTCGCGCTCCAAGATCATGCGAGGCCCTGGCCGCTTGGTCATCAGGCCAAGCTTGATGAACTCGTCGGGTTGCAACCGGATTACCAGACGGTTGGGCTGGATTGCGCGTGAACGGCTTTTGAACAGTTGATGTGGCACTTGCTTGAACTGGATGACGATCTCCGAGACGCGATGCCCCATCCGTTTGCCGGTGCGGAGGTAAAAGGGCACTCCTGCCCAGCGCCAGTTATCGATCTCGGCCTTGATTGCCACGAAGGTTTCGGTGGTCGAATTCTTGGCCACATCGGGTTCGTCCAGGTAGCCGACCACGGTCTCGCCAGCGATTGCCCCTAGCCGGTAAGCGCCGCGGACGGTTTTCTGTTCAATCTCCTCAATCTCTTCGAGGTTGAACGGGCGCAGGGCGCGCAGTACCTTGATCTTCTCATCGCGGATCATGTCCTGCTCGAGCTGTGCAGGAGGCTCCATGGCAGTGAGGCAGAGCAGCTGCAGGAGGTGATTCTGGATCATGTCCCGCATCGCACCGGATTTGTCGTAGTAGCCGCCGCGGCCTTCGACGCCGAGGGTCTCGGCGGCGGTGATCTGGACGTGATCGATGTGCTCGGAACGCCACATCGGCTCGAACAGGATGTTGCCGAACCGAAGCGCCATCAGATTCTGGACGGTCTCCTTGCCGAGATAGTGATCGATGCGGAAGATCTGATGCTCTTCGAACGCCTCGCCGACGCTGGAATTGATGGCGGCGGCAGATTGTAGATCGGTGCCGATCGGCTTTTCGAGCACGATGCGAGAGGTGGGGGTCACCAACCCGGCGGCGTGGATCGCCCGGCTGATCGCGCCGTAAAGCGTCGGAGAAGTTGCGAGGTAGAACACCCGCACCCGGTCCCCGCCGTCTGCCAGCCGCTTGGCGAGTTCGTTATAGGTGGTCGCGTCGGTGGCGTCGACGGTCACGTAGTCGAGCCGTTCGGTGAAGCTCGCCCAATCCTCGGTGGTCAGCTCGTCGGCTTCGATGTGGCGCTTGGCGCTGGTGCCGGCTTGCTCGATAAAGCTGTCGCGATTCCCTTCTTGACGTGAAACCGCGAAGATGCGGCCTTGGGACGAGATCTCGCCGTATTTGTGCAGGAAGTACAGGGCTGGCAAAAGCTTGCGGCGACCCAGATCGCCGGTAGCCCCGACCACGACCATGTCGAACGGAATATCGGATTTGGTCATGATGCGTCTCGAGCGAGCTCCGTGATGCGTGTCCAGTTGGCTGCTGCAACCTCGGCGCCAGGTGCGACCCACGAACCGCCAACGCACAGGACGTTGGGCAGGGCCAAGTAGTCGCGGAAGTTCGAAGCCTTTAAGCCACCGGTAGGGCAGAAGGCGAGCTCTGGCAAGGGGCCGTACATCGATTTCAGCAGGCCGATGCCGCCCGCGGACTCTGCCGGAAACAGTTTCAGGGTGTCGAAGCCCTGTTCCCGAGCAACCAGAGCTTCGGTAGGTGTCATGACGCCAGGTAGGAATGGCATTTCGACGGAGCGCGCCGCGTCGGCCAGCTCACGGGTCAACCCGGGGCTGACTGCAAACTTACCACCGGCTCGGCTGACCCGTTGGAAGTCGCTCGGTCGGGTGACGGTGCCGGCGCCGACGATCACTTCCGGGACCTGGGCGGCGATCCACCGGATGGCCTCGACGGCGACGTCAGTGCGCAACGTCACCTCCAGCACCGACAACCCACCGGCTGCTAGGGCGCGGGCCAGCGGCACTGCATGGTCGAGGTCGCTGATCTTGAGCACCGGTAAAACCCGGGCTTGGCGAAGGATGTCACGGATTTGCAAAGCTGAAATCTCCTGGTGGGGGCAAGCGCTTGAGCCCTATTCAATCGATTTAGGAAGCATCATGGCTCAGATTGGATACGATAGTCGATTATGAGCTCTTACGAAACCAATCCGCCTGACGCCAGTCGGTTCGATACCGACCGGCTCGATGCTACCGTCCTGCGCGTTAGCGAGCGACTCCGTGACCGTAGTCAAACATCCCGTCAGGCCTACCTTGCCAAGATCCGTCGAGCGGCTGCCAGCGGTCCGCAGCGGCAGCGGCTGTCATGTTCCAATTTGGCCCACGGCTTCGCGGCCTGTGAGCTGGGCGACAAGAGTGCCCTCAAAGATACCGATCGCCCCAACATTGCGATCGTCTCGGCCTACAATGACATGCTCTCGGCTCACCAACCGTTTGCCACTTATCCGGACCAGATTAAAGCCGCAGTCCGTGAGGTGGGCGCAGTGGCGCAAGTGGCGGGGGGCGTGCCGGCGATGTGCGACGGTGTGACGCAGGGGCAGCCAGGGATGGAGCTGTCGTTGTGGAGTCGCGACGTGATTGCGATGTCGACCGCGATCGCCTTGTCGCACGATATGTTCGACGGCGCGATCTGCCTCGGGGTCTGCGACAAGATTGTGCCAGGCTTGTTGATCGGTGCGTTGTCCTTCGGTCATCTACCGGTGGTGTTCCTACCCGCCGGCCCGATGCCCTCTGGGCTCTCGAACAAAGAAAAGGCACGGGTGCGTCAGCTGCACGCCGAAGGCAAGCTGTCCAAGAAAGAGCTGCTCGACTCCGAGTCGGCGGCCTACCATGCGCCGGGCACCTGCACCTTCTACGGCACCGCCAACAGCAACCAGATGTTTATGGAGCTGATGGGGCTGCATCTGCCAGGGGCGTCGTTTCCCAACCCGGCAACACCGCTGCGTGAGGCGATGACCACCGCCTCGGCCCAGCAGCTGGTGCGGCTCACCGCTGCCGGCGAGACACCGACGCCGCTCGGCGAGATCGTCGACGAGCGCGCGATCGTCAACGCGATCGTCGGCTTGTTGGCCACCGGTGGCTCGACCAATCACACCATTCACCTAGTGGCGATTGCGCGTGCCGCCGGCATCGTGATCGACTGGCAGGACTTCGACGACTTGTCGGCGGTGGTGCCGTTGCTCACCCGGGTCTACCCCAACGGCCCGGCAGACGTCAATCATTTCCATCAAGCCGGTGGCTTGGGTTACTTGATCGGCCAACTGATCGACGCCGGGCTGGTGCACTCGAATGTTCGAACAGTGTCTGGTCAGAGTCTCGATGCCTATCGCACAGAAGCGCAGTTGGTGGACGGCAAGCTGTCTTGGACCGCGGGTCGCGAGGCCAGCGGTGATGAAGACATCGTGCGGCCTGCTTCTCGCCCGTTCCAGGCGACCGGAGGGCTGCGCCTGCTCCACGGTAATCTTGGCCGGGCGGTTGCTAAGATTTCAGCGGTCAAGCCCGAGCACCGTAGAATCGAGGCTCCGGCAGTCGTATTCGATCATCAGGACGAGCTGGCCAAAGCTTTCCAAGCCGGTGAGCTCAATCGAGACTTTATCGCCGTGATGCGCTTCCAAGGGCCACGAGCCAACGGTATGCCGGAGCTCCACAAGCTGATGCCGCCCCTCGGCGTTTTGCAAGACCGCGGCTTCAAGGTTGGTTTGGTCACCGATGGACGGTTGTCAGGGGCCTCCGGTAAGGTCACCTCGGCGATCCACGTATCGCCCGAAGCCGCCGTTGACGGTGCGTTGGCGCGGCTGCGGACCGGCGATCTGATCACCCTCGATCCAGAGAACGGCGTCCTCGAAGCGCGGGTCGATCTAACGACCCGCGAACCCGCGTCGCCAGATCTCACGGAGGCCCACCAAGGCTTGGGACGCGAGTTGTTCAGAGCCTTCCGTGCCACCGCCACCAGTGCCGAGGAAGGTGCGATGAGTTTTGGCTAGCAAGATCCAATCTACAAACGCCTCGAGAGCTCGGTCGATCTTGTGGGCTGCGCCGCCGCTCCAGAACTCGCCGGATCTCTTGCAGTCTGCCTAAGTTATGGTGGTGCTATCGGATACGAGATGCGAACAGGTGCGAAGCTCAAACATGCTCGCTGCTTGCTCGCTCCACACGACCTCCCTCCCTGAGCCGAAAATGGCAAAACGAGACGGGATCTAGCCAGGCGACTCGCTGCGAAACACCCAGGCGGTCAAGGGGCCAACAACCGCAAATTGGGCGACGGTAAAAGCCGTCTCCAGGGTCACGAAGTCGGCGATTGAGGACATGGGATATTTGGCCGCAACCGCTAGGGTCGTAAAGGTCCAGGATAGCAAGCCTGCCGCTGCGCCATAACGCAGCCCCTTCGACCACACCGATCCCGTGGTGAACAGCCGGGGGAAGGCGAGGGCGGCGAGGATGCCCTGAATCACGATGGTGACGAAGCCGAAGGGGATAATGAGCTCCTCGCGATAAATCGCCAACGCTTCATAACGGTGGGCGAAGATCACCAGATGCCAGAGGTAGGCGATGGCGAAGGTCGGGACCAGATAGGCCATTACGGCCAGAACAAATCGTGGGCTCATGATGAGGGCTCCTTGCAGGCTGTGGTGAAAGTGCTCCACGCTGAGAGCGAGGAATTTTTCGTCAAATCAAGGCTTGAAATCGCATGGATATTGGTGATCTCTAGAGATTTCGTAACGCAGAGTTGGCGGAAAAGAACCGTTCTCCGCGTGGTCTGACTTTTGCCACAGCCTGCTAACCTGGATTCAGGGCGCATCAACTCAGCTGTCTTTCTGTGGGTAGGTGATGAAGGCCAGGCTGGCGCCGAACGGATCTTCGATCACCGAAATTCGACCGACCCCGGGGGCCGAGAACGGTTCGGCCAGCACCTTGGCGCCGGCTTCAAGAGCTGCCTGGGTGCGGGTGTCGACATCGTCGACGGTAACGTAGGCTAGCCACGAGCTGGTTGAGGCGGGTTTGGGGGAGAAGCCACCGATCGGTTGCTCGCCGAGCAGGATGCCGGGATAGGAACTGCCATCTTGCATCGGCATGTCGGTGACGGTCCAACCGAGGACCTTCTCGTAAAAAGATCTGGCTGCCGCCGAGTCCTGGCCTTGAAATTCGACCCAGCTGAAGGCACCGTGGGTTTGCATGGGATTGACGCTCATTGTTCTCTCTCCTGTCCTGAGTTAGGGAGATCGACCGTCCCGCCTGTATGGCGAGGGGTCGGGTTGTCGTTCAGGCAGAGGACGGATGGGCCGACGCGAAACCGACAGTCAGATCAAACTTCGTCTAACTTTTTTCCGACGCGTTCGAGCTGTTGGCGGATGTGGGCTCGTTCAGCAGGAGTCCGAGCCAGGGTGAGGGCACGCTGATAGGCCGCTCGCGCTGGCGTTTCGTGACCGAGTTTGGCCAACAATGCCCCGTGCACGCCGTGGTAGTGGAAATATCCATCAAGAGGCTCACGGAGGCCTTCGACGAGCTCCAACGCCGCAGCGGCGCCGCGGGTCTTCTCGACAACCACCGCCCGGTTCAGTGTCACCACCGGGGACGGCATCAGGCGCTCCAGGCTTATGTAGAGCCTCTCGATCTCCTGCCAATCAGTGTCTTCAGCGCGACTTGCATGAGAATGCACTGCGGCAATTGCCGCCTGGATCTGAAACGGACCGGGTTGGTGTCGACGCAGCGCCTTTTCGACCAGCACCAACCCTTCGGCTATCGCCCCAGCATCCCACTGGCCACGATCCTGATCTTCGAGCAAGATGAGGTCGCCGTGGGCGTCGAGGCGTGCTCGACTGCGTGCATGCTGGAGCAGGCAGAGGGCGAGCAGTCCCATGATTTCCGCTTGATCTGGGAACAGACGCAGCAGCAGGCGGGCTAACCGGATCGCCTCGTCGCAAAGGGTGGTCCTGATCTGATGGTCCCCTGCGCTTGCCGAATAGCCCTCATTGAACAGCAGGTAGATCATGGTGGAGACCGTCCGCAATCGTTCCGTGCGTTCGTCGGCCGTCGGTTGTGCAAACGGGATGTTGCGCTCGGCGACACGGCGTTTGGCGCGAGTGATGCGCTGCTCCATCGTCTTGGGCGCTACCAGGAAGGCGCGGGCGATCTCGGGGACCGTTAAACCCGCCACGATGCGCAGGGCCAGCGCTAGTTGCTGCGGAACCTCTAGCTGTGGATGGCAGCACACGAACAGCAGGCGCAGCACATCATCGCGGACCTCTGCCTGATCAAGCGCTTCGATCATCTGGACCTCGCCGTGTGCTGTTTCGATCAGATCGTCGTGTTCTGGCAGAGGTTCGCGACGTTGTTGTCGACGCTTCTGGTCCAGCCCGTAGTTGCGGCCGACGAAAATCAACCAGGCCGGGGCATCACGCGGTGGCCCCTGGTCGGGCCAGCGACGCAGGGCTCGAAGGCAGGCCTCTTGGAATGCTTCTTCCGCTGTGTCCAAGTCCCTGAAGTAACGGGTCAGCGCTGCGATAGCTTGTGGACGAGCCGCGACGAGTTGCGGCTCGATCCACGCCAGGTCTGCAGACGATATTGCAGCAGACGATGATGCAGCAGACGATGAGGCGTCAGCCGGCTTGTCCACCCTTGGAGGCTCGGCCATCAATCTGAGGTCGCAGTGGGCAGCACACCGGGCTCGAACCAGCCGATCGGACGGACTTCCAAGGCACCGCTGTCGAGGGGCAGGGTTTGAGCGGCGGCAATCGCTTCATCCAACGAGTCACACTCGAAGATGTAGAAGCCTACGAGATGCTCTTTGGTCTCTGCGAACGGTCCATCGAGAATCACCGGCTTGCCGGCCTTCTTGGCGGTACGGTTTTGGGTAACTGTCACCGCCGCGGTGGTTGGCATCAAGCGAGCGACGGGACCGAGGCGGCCAGCGCTGCGCAGCGTCTTCTGCAGGGCGATGTGTTGTTCGAGGTGAGCTGCGTTCTCGGCAGCGGGGCGGGCCTCGACAACGGCTTCTGAGTCGTAGATCAAGATCGAATACAGCATGCCTTCTCCTATGGGTACTTTAGTCTGGCGTTCCTAGGACGCTGGAAAGGCCCGTGATCCGACCGAACATGGCGATTTTGTGCGGACCATGTTACGTTGACGATCGAGCTTTGAGCATGGCTGGTCTTCGACACGATTTCAAATCGGCACTGCGCTCCCTGCGGGCGGCACGGGTTGCGCCGTTGGAATTGTTGCGCGCTGAGTGAGGTGGTATCGGGTGCTATCTGACGACGCCGATCGTACGGCGGAACCTCTTGGTGCACACCCCGTGGTCGGCGGGGTACGGTTCGCGGTAGCTTCGAAACATGCCGATCGTGTGGAGCTTTGCCTTTTCGACCGGCCCGACGCTGCGGCGCCATCACAAATTGTCGACCTGGAGCGTGCTGGTCTGCGACGCCCTGGTCTGCGACGCCCTGGTTTGCAAGGAACTGAGTCGCAAGGAACTGAGTTGCGAGGAAGACCTGGCGACATCTGGTCTGCGGTGGTGGATGTTGCGCCCGGGCAACTTTATGGTTATCGCGTCACGGGACCGCATCAGCCCAAGGAAGGGCATCGCTTCAACCCTTCGAAGCTGCTGGTCGATCCTTGGGCGCGAGCAATCACTGGTGAGCCTCGCACGGATCGGTCGCTGTTCGGTTTCAAGGCCGCAGGCTGGCCGAATGAAAGTTATGAACATGACAGCTCGGACCTCACGTTCGACAGCCGAGAGAGCGCCGCGTTCATGCCCAAATGTGTGGTCGTCGATCCGACGTTCGACTGGCAGGGCGACCGGTCACCCCGCACGCCGTGGAGCGAGACGGTGCTCTACGAGTGTCATGTGCGCGGGCTGACTCAGCGCCATCCAGATCTGGACGAAGCGCTGCGTGGCACTTATCTCGGGTTGGCTTCGGAACCGATCCTCGAACATCTGATAAGGCTCGGCGTCACCGCCGTCGAGTTGTTGCCGATCCATCAGGTCGCCCGTGAACCACATTTGATGATCAAGGGGCTTTCCAACTATTGGGGCTACAGCACGCTGGGCTTTTTCGCCCCTCATGCCGGATACGCCACCGGCGGCATGGGCGAGCAGGTTGTCGAGTTCAAGGAGATGGTGCGTCGTCTCCACCGGGCAGGCATCGAAGTGATCCTCGACGTGGTGTACAACCACACGGCCGAAGGGGGCACTCTTGGCCCGACACTATCCCTGCGCGGGCTCGACAATCGGTTGTTTTACCGTCTGCGGTCGAACTATCCGCAACGCTACGAAAATCCCACCGGCTGCGGCAACACGCTCGACTTCAGCCAACCACTGGTGCGGGATCTGGTGCTGTCGAGCTTGCGGTATTGGGTGGAGGAGATGCATGTTGACGGTTTCCGCATCGATCTGGCGACCTCCCTTGGTCGCGATCGGGCCGACCCAAGGCGGTTCGATGCCAGAGGTGGTCTCCTACAAGCGATGACAGAAGATCCGGTGTTGTCCACCGTCAAGCTGATCGCCGAGCCCTGGGATATTGGTGAACATGGTTATCAACTGGGTCAGTTCCCGGCCTCGTGGGGGGAATGGAACGATCGCTTTCGCGATGCCTCGCGACGGTTCTGGCGAGGCGATGGCAATGCTGTGGAGCTAGCCTCGCGGATTGCGGGAAGTGGCGATCTGTTCCCGGATCGAAAGCACGGCAGCGTCAACTTTGTGACGTGTCATGATGGGTTCACACTGACGGATCTAGCGAGTTACGAGCACAAGCACAACCTGGCCAACCGCGAAGACAATCGCGATGGCAACAACCACAACCTGAGCCGCAACTGGGGAGTGGAAGGGCCGAGTGACGATCTCGGCGTCGAGGCAGCGCGGCTGCGGGCGAGGCGTAATCTGATGGCGACGTTATTCCTGTCCCGTGGTGTCCCGATGCTGCTTCAGGGGGATGAGCTCGGGCATTCTCAACAGGGCAACAACAACGCCTACTGCCAGGACAACGAGACTTCCTGGGTCGATTGGGTTGGAGCGGACCAGGAGTTTCTAGCCTTCGTCCAGCATTTGGTAGAGCTGCGTCGCTCGTATCCAAAACTCGGGCAAGGCGCCGAAACCCTTCGCTGCTGGACGCCCGAGGGGCGTCGCCTGGAAACGTCCGCAGTGCCGGCTTTGGCGATCGAACTTGTGGGCGACGACGACCGTTTGTTGTTACTCGCCAACGGGTCGGATGGTGAAGTGGTGTTTCATCTGTCGGAACAAGCATCGGATTGGACCGTCGAGTTCGATACGACGGATCCGTTATCCGTGGGAAGTGGGCTCTGGAGTCTAGCGGCGTTTTCGTTGCGGTTATTGAGGCATTAGTTGGTCAGAGGTCTTGCTGCCGAAAGACGGCAAGGTCCTTCTCAGCACGCCCCAGTAAGGGATGATGCAGTGTCTGGTAACACCGTAAGCGACGTTCTAGGAAGTCTGCTTCCCAGGGTACGTGAGGCTCGAAGGGGGCGAGGGCTTGCTCGCAGAGAGCCGCAAAAGCGGTGGTTTCTGCGATCTCGAGGCGAGTGCGTTGACGGGCTTCGTCGAGCAATTGGACGGAGAAGGAGTCTCCCAACACACGGAACAGGTCAAGGCCGTGGACGGCGTCAACGCGGCTCAATTCGACAGCTAGAGCAAGGGCTCGCTCAAGGGTCGGGCGGTGGATCCAAGGATGGCTGCGGGCACCGCGAAAGACCGCCATCAGATGGTCTCGGGTTGTGTCCAATTGTCCCGTTCGGTAGGTGAAGCGCGCCCGCACCGCGTCCGCGGCCACCGGCTGTCCGGTGGCCGTCAGCTGGGTAGCGTGCTCCAGCGCTCGAGGGTCGCCGCTTTCGGCCAGCGCTTCAGCAACGATCAGCCGGTCGATAGGTGACGCTGCAGTGCTGGGTTGGGAATGCCAACGGCGCCCGGCGGCGATCAAGTCGCCGAGGATGTAGGCATTGCGGGCTGAAATTCTGGAGTCGGCGTCGTCTTCGAGGCCCAAAGGCGAGCTGAGGGCACCCCACTTGGCATCGCGAGCGGTCCGCAGCTCGAGCACTCGACGCCAATCGAGGCGGCCGTTGCGGATCGGTGGCAGATGTTCGCGACGGGCTGTCGCCAGCGCCGACAGACGATGCACGCTGAAGCCAAGGTCACGCCCCAGGCCGCGGGCGAAACCGAACTCGACTATCGGATGGTCGTCGGTGTTGAGGGTGGCCACCTGGCGATGGATTGCGGTCGCGAGGGAGGACGAGGCTATAAAGCCGGTGTAGAAACCCTCGGCGCCTTCAACTCCGAGAGTGAACTGGAGGGCGCTGCGTAGAGGTTCCTCCAGGGTGCGTCGCTGGGTGCGGGCAAGGTCGTGATCAATCGGCGACTTGCTGGCTGCCAGCAAAAGGTCACCGCTGGCCAATTGCCAAATCTCGACGTGGGGAATCTCCGCAACCAGCGTCGCGATCACGGTGCGCACCAGGTCGGCGTCCACGTGGTAACTCTGCAGCCACTGCAGAAAGATGCCCTCGTCCGCCAGCCGGGTTGCGGCGTCTCGGTAGAGGTCGCGGGTAAACAAGCTGGCGATGCCGGCACGGTAGGGGTTCGACGGTTCGGAGAAGATCAGATCGTAGGTTTGGCGAGACGTACGCAACATCTCGCGCCCATCGCCGATGTGGAGGTGGACTGCCGGTTGCGACAAGACGTCATGATTGACCGCGGTGCAGATCTTGGCGACGTCGATCATCGCGGGTTCGAGTTCGGCAACGTCGACCCGAAGGATGCCCGGGACCTGAGCCAGCCAGCCAGCACTCGAGCCTGTACCCAACCCGATGACTAGGGCATTTTTGGGCGCGGGGTGGAGGGTTGCGCCAATCAACACACTCATCACCTGAGTGGGAGCGTCACTGATCGCGCTACCGTCAGCTTTGCCATTGACCAACAGTGAGGCCTCGTCGAGGCCATGGATCGCTACGCTCGACTCGCGGCCATCTCGCTCCCAGCCGATCGCCCGGCGCACCGCATGACTCATCCGCCGCACTTCGTTGGGGCCGTCGAAGGCCGACGGCATACCCCCGGCGCCGGTAGGTGTGTGGCGCCAGACTGCGCTCGGCCCTGGGGCCATTGTTGCCAACCCTAGGGTTCCGAGGGTTGCTGCCAGAGGCCAAACGAGTCGACGAGTGGCGGTCCTTGAAGGACGGGCCAGCACAATTGCCCAGCCGGCGAGGACCAATAACGACAAGGCGACCAGGATCCATAGATGGGGCGCCGAGAACAATGTGAGCAAACCCAAGCCGCCTGCCGCCGCGCCAGCCACCGCACCGGCGGTATTACAGGCGTAGGCTTGACCGATCTGACGTCCAAGGTGTTGTCGACCTCGGCCGAGCAGGGCAATCAGCAATGGGAATTGAAAGCCAGCGATCACCGCCGCCGGCAACACGACCACCCCAGCCAGCGCCGCCCAACCGGCGACCTGCAGAGCAAAACTGACCTCACCAAGAGGCCTGAGCAACATGGCGACGACGGCGATCCGGTCCCCGAGGGCATAGGGGATCAGCAGCAGCAGCGCCTCCGCGGTGCAGGTGCCGGCAAAGGTCAGCAACGTCGGGCTGTGTCTTCGGGAGCTGGCGCCATAAAGCCACCCCCCGAGACCAACACCGAGCAAGGCCACCGCCAGAATGAGTCCAAAGGTGTAGGACGATCCACCCAACACCGGAGCGAGCATGCGGTACCACACCATCTCCATCAAGAAGAAGGCAAACCCAACCGCTGCGGCTGCGGTCAGGACAAATCTCGGGTGAGTCGCTCGAAGCTCGAGGGCCTCTTCGGGTAGGTCCTCGGCAACCTCCTCGAGACGTCCCAGAAGAGGTGCCTCTTGGGCGTCTGTCGTCGATGCTCTGCCGAGCCACCAGGCCACCGCCGCCACCAGCAGATTGAGGCCGCTTGCCGCCCATAACGTGCCGCGGATCCCGAGGTGTTCCAAGGCCAGAAAAGTTGCCGCCAACGCGCCGCACACGGCGCCCAGGGTATTGGCGGCATAGAGCAAGGCGACCGACCGTCGCCCAGTGTCCGTTGTGTGGGCAATGGCTCGGCTAGCAGCTGGCAATGTGCCGCCCATCAGGAAGGTCGGGACGCCGAGGACAAGTGCCGACAGCGCTAAGCGGAGTGCTGTCGCGGTTGGGCTGCCGAGTTCGCTGGTACCCCCGAGGCCGAAGTAGATGTGCTGTGCGACGAGGATCAACCAAGGGCTGAGGGCTGCCGAGATCGCCACTCCCGCTTCCAGCCCTGCATAACCGATGAGTGGGCGCCGCCAACGGTCGGCACGGGGCCCCAGGATCAGGCTACCGATACCGAGGCCGGCCATGAAGATCGCCAGGGTGACTGCCGAGGCGGTGGTACTGCCGCCGAAGATCAGCCTAAGAAGACGGAGCCAGGCGACTTGAAACACCAGCGCACAGAAGCCGGAGAGCAAGAGCAGGGGAGCCACCCGTGAGATCGATAACGTCATCTCAGTGTTCCCCGAGTTGCTGCCCGCCCAACAGAGCCTGTCCGCCGAGCAGACCCTGCTCGATGCTTGGTGGCCTCTGAGCTTCGAAGATGGTGACATCTTGCCGAGCTTGTTTCGACAAGGGATGGCGAGTGCGTCGGTAACAGGCGACACGATCGCGCAGGAAGGTGTCTTCCCACGGCGGGTGCGGCTCGAACGCTTCGAACGCTTGTGCACACCGATCAGGGTCGGTGCTAGCGAGCGCGATCCGGGTCTTCAGGCGCGCCTCGTCGAGCAGCCAAACCGCAAACGGCTCTTCCAGAGCGTCGAACAATTCGGAGGTGATCGACCCCAGATAGCTATCAGCCTGGGCCAGCTCGACGGCGAGCTCGAGGCCACGTATCAAGGTTGGAGGATAGACCCGCGGGTTGGCATGCGCCGCACGAAAAGCAGTGAGCAGGTGCCGGGTGGCGGCGGCAGGTGCTCGACGCCGCAGCTGCCAGCGGGCGAGGATGATCTCGGTTTCGATTGGGCGATTCTGCCGCAGCGCTTCAACCAGCTCCGGGACCCGATCATCGGCTAGCTCGGCGGAGGTCTCGGCAACCAGCAGACGATCGAACGGACTGCTCGGTTGTTGTCCGGCAGTCGCCCATTCGATCCGAGCTCGCCTGAGGTCGCCGCGCAAAAACGCGGTGGTAACAGGGTCGTGATCGGTGCTCATCTGCTCCCATGTTGCCAGTCGAGTACGGTCCAGAGCAGTACGGTCTAGAGCGTCGACCCGAGACCCTGCGGCACCCGGTAACGTCTCACCACGGACGAGGAACTCTGCCAGCCCTTCGACACCCCACAACCAGTCGAGAGCACCACGGTAGGGCTCTTGCTCGGCGAGCGTTCGCAGGCGCTCGAGATCGGGAGTAATAGGCTCGGCACTTGCAACCAGCAGAGTGCGATCGTGTTGCACTTGCCAGGTTTCCACCTGTGGCAAGCTACGTTCGAGCTCGGCTCGCGCTATCTTCAGGTGCCGTGACGGCAGGTGCCGAGACGGCAGATGTCGAAGTAGGAGCCCGCCTGGCGCCAACCGCTTCGCAGCAGCTCGATAGAGCCCCAGCGTGTTGCGAGTCAGGTGCGACGGGTCGATCAGGATGAGATCGTAGCGATCGTCGCTGGCGGCGGGCAGGCCGTGCTGAACGATCAGTCGCACTTTGGGATTTGTTAGCGCGTCGTGATGGAGCGCCGCGAACGCTGTTGCGGCGCGTTCCATCGCGGGTTCGACCTCGGTCACGTCTACGCGTTCGATCTCCGGCACGGCGGCGAGCCAGCCAGTGCTTGTGCCGCTACCGAGTCCGACGACCAAAGCCCGCCTTGGGCGAGGATGAAGAGCAGCGCCAATCAGGCCGCTCATCACTTCCGCCGAGACATTGTGGAGACCGCCCACCGGACGACCATTAACTCGCAGTTCGGCGCCGCGCCGCGTCGCCAAAGCGACCCCCGAGGTTCTGCCGTCGGTGGCCCATTGGATCGTGCGTTGTTCTTGCTCGATCCAACGACTGAGCGCTGCCCGTCCGGAGAACGCCATTGGCCCGGTGACGGACGCGTCCACTGCGATTGGGCTGTGCTGCGAAATCGCAGTCGGTCCGGGCAAGCTGGCTAAGCAGATCGCTAGAGCGGCCGGGGGCAAGCTACCGACGAAGCGTCTCCACGGTTTGCCGTGACGCCAACCGCGCATCGCCAGGGCCAGAGCCAGGATGGCTAGTGTGAGCGCAACGATGCGCCAAGCACCAACCACGGTTAGCCCATGGAGCATCTCCGTGCGTGCCCCGAGCCAGCTGAGCAACATGCTCAACATCACCACACAAAGCGAACGTGCGAGCTGTCGAGGCTTGCCGGTCGCTAGCGTCCGCCCCAAGCTTGCACCGAAGCCCAGTGCTGCAGGCAGTACCAGAGGCATCGCCACCAGGCACCAGCCGAGGAGCCTCGACCCCTCACCAGCGGTGCTCATCGGCCGCAGTAGCAGCGCCAATAGAGCAAGTCGATCGCCGAAAGCGTAGGGCAGGATGAGCAACACAGCCGTCCACGCGATCGCCACCCTTGTTGGCCGGGGCCTTACGACCTGTAAAACCCAGCCGACAGCGAGGCCGGCCACGACGAGGCTCAGCACTAGCCACCAGATTTGCCCGGGCTGCGGCAGACTTGGCCCAGATCCGAGCAGAGGGGTCAGCAGGCGGATCCAGGTGGCCAGCATTAGGCCGAGGCAACAACCGAGGAGGCCGGCGAGGATCGTCGCCTGGCCGTTCGAGAGCTCATCGGCTGCTGCTAGTGACGGTGGGTCGTTCAAAGGCTGGGCGAGTTCTAGCGTGTTGCTATCGAATCGATCCGCGGATCGTAAGGGGTGGGCCACAGGTTGTATAGACTCTCCGTTTATGACCGACTTGTCTGCACGAGATCTTCTGCGTCGAATTCCTAAAGTTGATCGCCTGTTGGCGGCAGCTGAGCTCGAGGCCCTCCACCTCACCTATCCGCGCCTGGAAATTGTCGGGCGCCTGCGCGAAACTCTGGATGCCCTGCGTCGCCAGGCGAGTGCCGGGACACTCCGCGAAGCCGATCTCGAGGTGCAGGCGATCCGAGATCGGATCGAAGAGCGGTTGATCCGTCGGTTTCGTCCGTACTACCGCAGAGTCGTCAACGCTACCGGCGTCATCCTTCATACGGGTCTCGGCCGTGCACCGCTTGCCCCAGAAGCGGTGACGGCGATCAGTGAGCTGGCAGCACACCCTCAGCGGGTCGAGATCGATCTCGAAACCGGCGAGCGCGGCGGCCGTGGCCTGGGCTGCGAACGCCTGCTGTGTGAGCTAGTGGGGTGCGAAGCGGCGGCGGTGGTCAACAACAATGCCGCGGCGACCATGCTCATCCTCGCCGCCCTCGCCCGAGGTCGTCGGGTGTTGTTGTCGCGAGGCGAGATGGTGGAGATTGGCGGCTCCTATCGCATCCCGGAAATCATGCGGGAGTCCGGCGCGGTGTTGGTCGACATCGGGACCACCAACCGTACCCACGAACGTGATTATCGCCAAGCCCTGGACGACGAGGCCGGCATGATCCTCAAGGTCCACACCTCGAATTATCGCGTGGTGGGCTTCACCAGCGAAGTCGAGATCGATGCGTTGTGTACGATCGGTCGTGAACACGGGGTGCCGGTTGTCCACGATCTTGGCTCCGGCTGCTTGGTCGACTTGGCGGCCCACGGTCGACCCGGGGAGCAGTTGGTGCGTGACTCGGTGGCGGCGGGCGCCGACCTGGTGTGCTTCAGCGGTGACAAGTTACTCGGGGGGCCGCAAGCCGGTCTCATCGTCGGCCGGCGCGAAGCGGTCGAGGCTTGCCGACGCCATTCACTGTTTCGCGCCATGCGTCCCGGGCGGTTGATCTACACCGCCCTCGAAGCGACCCTACGGCTTTATCTCGGTGGCACCGAGGAGGCGGTTGAGAAGATCCCGGCTCTGCGGCGTCTCACCGCTGACGTCAACACGTTGCGGCCGCGAGCCGAAGCGTTGGCCGCCCGTCTCGCCGACCTGCCAGCCCTCGAAGCGACCGCTATCGAATGTGCGTCGCAAGCCGGCAGCGGTTCGATGCCGGCTCGCGAAATCGCCAGTTGGGGCGTCCGTATTGTGCCGCGTGACGTATCTGTCAAAGCCTTTGCTACCGATTTACGGCGCGGCGAGCCAGCGGTCCTCACACGGGTCCAGGACGATGCCTTGATCATCGACCTACGGACGGTGGACGAAGACGAGTGTGTAGAGATCGAACAGCGCCTGCGCCAGCTGAGTTCGGTGCCAGACTAGCCGGCTGCCGGTGGTCCGCGCGAGAGTCTGGGCCGTCTTCCCATATCCAACAAGGAGCTTTTGATGTTCAGTGTTTCGATGCCACGTGTCCCAGCTCGATTTGTGATCAGTCTCGGCCTTGTGCTCGCCGTCGCCGGTTGTGGCGGCGACAGTTCGGAGCCGACCGCGGAACCGGCGGCTCAAGCGAAGGTCTTCCGGTTCTCCGCTATCCCCGACCAGAACACTACCCAGGTGAGCGAGAAGCTAGCGCCACTCGTCGAGCATCTGTCGCAGCAGCTCGGTGTGAGGGTGGAATATGTACCGGCCCGCGACTACCAAGCGTCGGTTGAGATGTTCAAGAACGGTGATGTGCAGCTGGCTTGGTTCGGCGGCCTAACCGGCGTCCAGGCACGGCAAGCGGTGGCAGGTGCTTTGGCTATCGCCCAGGGCGAGAGTGATCCCAGCTTCTACAGCTACTTCATCGCCCACAAAGATACCGGTCTCGAGCTGTCGGAGGAGTTTCCGACCGCCATCAGCAAGCTGAAATTCACCTTTGGTTCTGAGAGTTCAACCTCGGGGCGGCTGATGCCGGAGTTCTACATTCTCGACAACACCGGACAATCCCCAGCCGACTTCTTCGAAGCGCCGGTCGGCTTCTCCGGCAGCCACGACAAAACCGTCGAATTGGTGGAGTCGGGGCAATTCGAAGTGGGTGCCGTCAACTACACGGTGTACGACAAACGCGTGGCGAATGGCGATACCGACCCTGAGGTGGTGCGGGTGATCTGGAAGACACCGCTTTACGCCGATTACAACTGGACGGTGCGACCCGATGTCGATGCAGACTTTGGCGCTGGGTTTAGCGAACGCCTGCGCCAGACCCTGGTGTCGATCGACGATCCCATGTTGCTTGCGGCGTTGCCGCGTCAGCGTCTGATTCCGGCGACCAATGAGGAGTTCGAGGGTATCCGCAAGGTTGCGGAGTCTTTGAACATGTTGCGCTAGAGGAGTTGATGAGCGAGCGCGGCGCCAGTTTCCGGCTCGACGGAGTCTCCGTCACCTTTGGCGAAACTGCTGCTTTGCGCGAGGTCAACCTCGAAATCAAGCCTGGCGAAGCAGTCGGTTTCGTTGGGCCGAGTGGCTCGGGTAAAACGACGCTGTTGCGGCTGCTGAACGGTGCCGTCCGGCCGACGAGCGGCACCGTGGAGGTGAATGGGGAGGCTCTGACGAGCCTGAGCCCGCGCCAGTTGCGGAGCCTACGAAGCCGTGTTGCCACGGTCCATCAAGACTTGAGCTTGGTGCCCAACCTGCGGGTGATGCGCAACGTCCTGCTCGGTCGTTTGGGTCGTCTGTCGTTGTTGTCGACGTTCCGGCTGTTGTTCCTGCCGCCACGCAGTGAGGTGTTGCGGGTACACAAAATCCTCGAACGGGTGGGGATCGGTGAGAAGTTGTATCAACGGACCGATCAGCTGTCTGGCGGCCAGCGCCAGCGCGTCGCCATCGCCCGGGCCTTGTATCAAGAGCCGTCGGCCCTACTGCCCGACGAGCCGATTTCAAGTCTCGACCCGGCGCGCTCTCGGGACACGATGGGGCTGTTGATAGAGCTATCGCGAGAGACGGGCATCACCCTGTGCGTCAGCCTGCACGACCTTGAGGTAGCGCGGGAGTTTGTGCCGCGCCTGATCGGGTTGCGGCGCGGCAAAGTAGCCTTTGATCGATTGACGGAAGAGCTTACGAGCGAGGACTTTCGCGAACTCTACGATCTGGCCGAAGACGAGATGCTCGATGGCGTTTAGCAGTCGCGGACTGGTGCTGTTGACCCTTGGAGCAGCGGGCCTGTGGGCAGCCTTCGAGCTCCGCCTCGACCCGCGGGACCTGGTGCCCAGTGACGGTGGCATGGTCATGGCGCGTGAGTTGTTCTCCCGTGCCTGGTCGCCAGCGCTGGCCTACGAGGCAGCGGATGTTCCGGCGGGTACTCGGCCACTGCTGCTCAAGGCCCTCGAGGCGGCCCGTTTGACGGTTGTTTTTGCGGCTGCCGCGATCAGCCTGTCGTTGGTTTGTGGTGGCATCCTCGGTTTTTTTGCCTCAACCGCCTGGTGGGTAGGGGATCAAACTGGTGGGGCGAAGGTGGGATGGTCGAGACACGGGGTTCGTCCCGTGGTTTATGGGGTTGCGCGGTTGATCATCGCGCTGATGCGTTCGGTGCACGAGTTGCTGTGGGCAGTGCTGCTGCTTGCAGCCTTCGGGCTCAGTCAACTGTCGGCGGTGATCGCCATCGCAATTCCTTACAGTGGCACCTTTGCCAAAGTTTTCTCCGAGATGCTGGACGAAGCACCGCGCGACTCGGCCGTGGCGCTGCGCTCCGCTGGCGCGTCGTCGTCGCAGATCTTCCTCTTCGGCTTGTTGCCACGGGCCCTGCCGGACATGAGTGCCTACGCCTTCTACCGTTTCGAATGTGCCCTCCGGTCCTCCGCCATCCTTGGTTTCTTCGGCTACCCGACCCTCGGTTATTACATTGCTGCGTCGTTCGAGAACCTCTATTACGGCGAAGTCTGGACCTATCTCTACACCCTGGTTTTGTTGGTAGTCGTCGCGGATTGGTGGAGTGGTGCGTTACGCCGTCGGTTGGTGTTGGCATGAGTGTCGACGGTCGCATCGCTGAAGTCGAACGACTCCGTCGTCGTCGTCCACGCGATCGTTTCGCTCGGCTGAGCGTTTGGGCGCTCGTACTCTTGACCCTGTTGGCTTGGTCGAGTGAAGGCCTGTGGTCCACAGACTACTTCTCGCCGCGTCGCCAGCAGAACCTGCAACGGTTCCTTGGCGAGCTACGGCCGCACCCCTTGCAAGGGCAGCCGTTCGACGTCTCGGTCGCAACCGCCTGGGCGGGTGAGATTCTGAGCGAGCGCGGTTGGGAAGCGGCCCGCATCACCCTCGCGATGTCGGTTGCCGCCATCGTTTTGGCCTCCCTCGCCGGACTGGCCTTGACGCTCACTTCCGCTCGCACCCACGCAACATCTGAGCCGTACCTACCGGGGCCACGACCGCCAACCCGTGGCCAGCGTTGGGTATGGCGCGCCGTTGTGGGTGCCAGCCGTCTCGTGCTGATCCTGATCCGTTCGATCCCCGAATACGTCTGGGCGTTTATCTTGCTCGCGGTGCTCGGTCCCAATGCCTGGCCCGTCGTGCTGGCCTTGGCCCTCCACAACGCCGGCATTGTCGGCAAACTCACTGCTGAAGTCGTCGAGAATCTCGAACCGGGGCCGTTACGTGCCTTGCGAGGCGTTGGGGCCGGTCGACTACAGATCGCCGCAACCGGCCTCTTCCCGCTGATCCTGCCGCGCTTTCTACTGTTCTTCTTCTACCGTTGGGAGACTTGCGTGCGTGAGGCCACCGTCCTCGGCATGCTCGGCATCACCTCTCTAGGCTTCTGGATCGTCGACTCCCGAGCCCGCAATCATTATGACGAGATGTTCTTCTTCGTCCTGATGGGCGCTGGCCTCGTGCTGATCGGCGATCTGGTGTCCGCGGTAGCGCGCGAAGTTGTGCGTCGGGCGGCGTGATTCAGCCGATAGCCGTCCAGAAACAGGGGGTCTTCGAAGACGGACCGAGCTTCTCGTCGAAGCCACCTATAAGAGCAACAAGACCACCGTCCTTCCGGGTGGTCGCAATACCACGCCGCAGTACGGTTCGTTCTAGGAGGGGAGATGCGACGATCGCCTCTAGAGAAGCACTAGTCGAAGGAGAAAGCATGAAAGGACATAGTGTCGAAGCACTTGCTCATAAGATTTGCGCGTGGACGGGAGCCTGCTAAACCCCTGGCCACCAAGCGTAACGGATACTCAGTGAACTTCGCAGAAGACCCAGAGAGCGAAATCACAGGGCCGCTACCGGACTGGTCGAGGTAGGAGAACCGTGACGGCACAGCTCTACCCAAACGTCGGTACGACACCTGAATTGGAGGAAATCCATGGCCGAGTTCTCTAGGATCCTTGTGACCACCGATCTCTCCGACCAAGCTCTGCCGGGCGTCGTACGGGCAGCCTCGCTCTCCCGTCTGCTTGGCAGCGAAGTCGTCCTGCTTCTAGTGGTGGAGGACGACTTGCCGCCAATCCTCGGATTACCTTCGGATTCGGAGCGCGATCGGATCCTGGAAACGCACCGAGAGCGAGCGGCTGAAGCGTTGACCGAGTACGCCGGAGAGCATCTGGTTGGCTGTCAAGTGGAGACCGCTGCAGTGCTAGGGGTGGCCGCTAGGGAGATCGTCGCCTATGCGAAGGAAAACGCGGTCGATCTCATCGTCATGGCGAGCCATGGCTATGGCCCGATACGGCAGATCCTCCTGGGCAGTACGACAGAGCGCGTGCTCCACCACGCCCCATGCCCGGTGCTGGTGACCCCATCACGAGGCGGCTGACGTCAAGCTTGGCTGCCGAACAGGGCGCAGCTTTCGCAGACTGGGCTGGCGTGAGCGAAGTCCCGAAAGCGCCGAAGGAGGCATCCTAGGATGGCCGCACGATCCGAGCCGTGGCCTGTTGGTGCCGGGATTGATGGCGAAACTGTCACGCAACAGGCGACGGAAGGCAACAGCCGGACGCAGAGTGAGAAGGAACCCAGCGTCCGGCTGCCGACCTAGGGGCTTTAGGGCAAGTTGATCTTGGTCCCGAAGCCGTGCAAACCGCTCTCGACCCGAAACATCATGCGAAAGGCGACAGATTCGTTGATGTCGGTTGAGATCACTTCCGCGATGCCTCCCTGGCCAACGGTGACGTTGACCGTCGAGAACGTTGTCGAAACCCGACCCTGAGCGTCGGTGGTGCCGCTGAAGTTCACTGGGTTGGCGGTGATCGCTCCGGTGCCTCCCGGAATCCACTCGAACCAGTCGAAGTCGACTGTGACCGGGTGGTTTGCAAGGGGTGCGGAGGTTGCACCGTCGTGGATCTGGAAGGTGGCTCGCAGCAGAAATTGGCCGGTGCCGACGCCGATGGCCACCACTTGCAGATCGGTGCTCTCGACATGCATGGTGTTCTGGAACAGCCGTGGCTGCATGTTGACTGCCGGGGTGATCGGGAAGGTTTGGCTGTTGGCCGGGCTGGCCGGATCTGCCGTCACCACTTCGACGGTGTAATTGCGACCTGCAATCAGACCGCGCACTACCTCCGAGTGTTGCCACTTGAAGGTCAACTCCTCGGCGGTGGCGACGATGTTGCCGTTTTCGCGAACGATAACCCGACTGATCGACTCTTCGTCGGTCAGCCAGCGCACCTTCATGACGTTCGAATTGAACCAGGCAACTGCAGGATTGATAGCGGTCGGCGCTTGCGCATCGCCGCTCGGCAGGCTGGTAGCGTCATTGGGATTGGAGCCGAGACGGATCTCGTAGCCATCAGGAAATGTGTCGCTATCGGTGTCTGGAGTGAGGTGACTCGAGCACACCGTCGGTGGGCTGGGGCAGGTCTTCGACTCGTCGCCGTCGAAGACGAAGTCCATGTCGCGATCGATGCCGAGGCGATAACCCAGTCCAACCGGTGTACCTATGAAGGTCAACACGGCGTTGCCGGCCTGAGCAAAGTTGATCAGCTGCGTCGCGTTGTAGGGACCGAGGCCGGTGGTATCGGTGATATACAGGCCGCCAAGCTTGTACATGCTGATGTCCTGCATCCCAGTGCCTGGATCGAACCGGCCGCGGACGATGACGTCGTTGTGTCCGACATTACTCGAGACCACCAGCTGGACCGCATCCTGTGGGATGTTGGCGACCGAGACCTGATCCATGGTCCAGGCGTAGGCCGTCGTCGGTGCCATGCCGGTGTCGAGTTGCTTGAAGAACTCCTTGACGGAGTCCTTCTGCGCCGGCCCGCCAAGACCGCCACCGGCCACCTCGACAAATTGATCGAAGCTGTCGAAGATACCCAGATTGCCGAAGCCCCAGCCGGAAACCGGGAACATCGGTTCCGCAGCAAACGGCGGGTGGTCGTATTGGTCGCTCAACTTGTCGTTCATCGCACGCAATTGGGTGACGTCACCGGGGACAACCGCGCCACCGCTGTCGTTGGTGACTTGATTGATGGTGCCGGAAAAGCCGGCCATGGAGTGGCAGTCCTCGCACGAGACGGACATCGAACCGAAAGGAGGGCCGTTGTCGTCGGTGCGGAAGGTCAGACTCAGGGGATTGAAAAAGCAGGATGCACCGTCGAGCGCCGGAGCATCGTAGACGCGGTCGAAGCTCTGCTCAGGGTTCGGCCGGTAGGATAGGCTGAAGATGAAGTCGTCGAGCTCCTGGACTTGTTGCGCATTCAATATATTGCCGCCCAACAGGCCTTCTTGGGCGTCGTTGAACGCCGCCAGGTCGTCGCGATCACCACGCCAGTGAAAGGGTGGCGTCTCTTCGATCCCACGCAGTGACATCGTCACCTTGAGGTTCTTGTTATCGCGGAGGAACAGGCGATCGAGAGCGGGTAGCGGTTGGCCGACTTGTGAGGGAATGTCGCCGCTCAGGTCGCTGAGATTCCAGGCGATGCCGTCGGTATGGCCGAGGAGATGGCACGATGCGCAGGCTTCGGTGCCAAAGGCAGAGTTGGCCGTATTGTTGAAGTGGAAGCGCCCCGCGATCACGTTGGGTGGTGTGATGTTGTAGCCGATCGACGTCGGCACTGTCTGCACTGGCGCATTGACTGTGCCAGTGGCTGGGTTGTCGTTGTAGACCCGGAGGCTGCTGTCACCCTGCTCGTAGGAGTAGACGACATGGCGGCTTTCGTCGAGCAGTAGGCCGAAGGTGCCGAAACCAACCTGGTTGGTCACTGTGGCGCCGGAACGCAACTCGGCGATCACCTGGGTTGGTGGGTAGTCGAGCACCGCGATGTTGTTGCTGCCGTAACACGAGACATAAAGGCGGTTACCAGCTGCGTTGAAGGCCATCTGGTTGGGAAAGGCGCAGCGGTAGCCGAGGCTGGCCAGTGCCCCGTTGACGTTGGCTGGATCGTTGAGGTCGAAGTGGTTGACCGTCAAATTGGAGGTGGCCGAGGTGGCGTCGGGACCCATGCTGATGCGGTGAATCGTCGGCCGACCGAGCTCGACGGTGTCTTTGGGGTAGAGCTGCTCGGTCAGGATGAGGTCGTTGCGCATTTCCATGTTCGACAC
>JAJCXO010000249.1 GCA_029263395.1 Acidobacteriota bacterium
GTTTATGAAAGGTTTACGCTCGTTTACGATGGTTTACGGTCGCCGTTGACTTTGCGCGAATTGATATCTAATCTCGTGTTCGTGGAGCCAGTAAATGGTATTGAAAGTTAAAGAAGAAAAGCTCGAGCTTCGATATGTCCCGCTCAATCAGGCGCAGCTGTGGGACGACAACCCCAAGCGCCATGACATCGACGCCCTCGTTCGATCTATCCAGCTACACGGTTTCGGCGATCCCCCCAAGTACGATTCAAGCCTCGGCGGTCTCGTTTATGGCAATGGCCGAACCGAGGCCCTGGAGCGGATGCGTGAGCAGGGTATGGACCCGCCGCGAGGTATCGCCAAACTCGACGATGGTCAGTGGGCCGTGCCGGTGATTTTCGGCGTCGATGCGGAGTCGAAAGCGGCGGCTGTCGCGTTTGCCATTGACCATAACATGACAAATATGCTTGGCGGAAAGCTTGGTTTCACTGATCTCTTGGCGGTCTGGGACGAGGAAGGTCTGCAAAAGGTATTGGCGGACGTGCCCGACGCCGGTGACCTGTTGGCCAGTCTCGACACCGAGGACGTTGCATCGCTGCTGTCAGGTCCTGACTTCGATCCAGTCGCCGCTGATGATCAGTCCCGGCTTGATGAGAAGAAACCGATCACCTGCCCGGAATGCGGGGCGGAGTTCGTACAGGAGAAATGATCGTGAGCGATCTCCGGCTCGACTTCTGCTCGCATGCCGCGGCAAGGCACGCCGTCATGAGGTATCATTATTCGAGGGCGCTTCCCGCTTTCAAACTCGTGAGAATAGGCGCTTGGCAAGATAAACGTTTCGTCGGGGCAATCCTTTATGGCGTCGGCGCTAATCGGCACATCGCGCGACCCTTCAAATTGAAAGATACGCAAGTCTGCGAACTCGTGCGAGTGGCCTTGGCACCAGCATCGACCCGCAATCATCCGACCTCGAAATGCGTAGCGATCAGTTTGCGAATGTTAAAGAAACAGTCGCCTGGGCTGCGGCTCGTCGTCAGTTATGCCGATTCTGGGCAAGGCCACGTTGGTACAATTTACCAGGCCTGTGGCTTCATCTTCCTCGGCGCGGCGACGCAGCCATACTTGAAGGTCAAAGGCAAAGTCGTGCACCCGCGAACGCTATACGACCGCTACGGGCCAGGCGGGCAGAGCTTGCCCTGGTTGCGGGCGAATGTCGACCCGAACGCACAACGGGTGAAGCAAGCCATGAAGCTCAAGTACATCATGCCGCTAGACGCCGAAATGCGGCGACAGCTCGAACCGTTGGCTCAGCCATATATCAAAAGATCATGCGTCGGAAGCATAGATAGCGATGCGCCCACCATTCCAGGTGGGAAAGGGCGTTGCAATACGACCTCGGCGCTCCAATTTTCACAAACATCGTGAAAACCCCCTACTTCTACAAACCTAGTCGAGACAGCCACTGAGAGTTTAGCCATGGGAAAGTCCAAAGCCGCACCGGACCTGGTCCTCGCCGCTGAGCGACGAGTCAAGGCGTTGGAATTACGCAAGCTGGGGTTCACGTATCGCAAGATTGGTGAGCAACTTGGTTTTACCGAAGCCGCCGCTCACAAGTCGGTGACGAATGCACTACGCGAACTGAACGAACAGGGTGCTGAGACTGCGGCAGAAGTTCGTCGGCTGGAACTCGAACGCCTTGATGATTGGCTTGTTCGAGTGGCTAAGGAAATGCAAGGTGACAATGCCCTCGGCGCGGTCGACCGTGGGCTCCGACTCATGGCCAGGCGGGCGAAGTTGCTCGGCCTCGACGCGCCGACGAAAGTGGTTTATAGCGAAGTTGAAGAACAGCGAATTCAGGACCTCATGCGAGCGGCGGGCTCCGGTGAGGAGTCAGCGCGCCTGGCTCTTGAGAGAATCGCGATGGGTGAGAATGCGCAACTCGTCTGCCATGAGTGGGGCCGGTTCATTCGTTTGCCGTTGGTTTGTTCACCGAACGAGACCGCACGAATGACGCCCGCTGAGTTGGCACTGGCGGCTCAGGGAAAGTTGACTCAAGTGGCGCTTGTGGCGATTCGAGAGCGGGCGGGAGACGAGATCGGCGAGTCCTGACGGGCGTCAATTCGCAACGCGACAATACCTGTCAATGGTTATCGAACACGCACGTCTCGAATGTTAAATAACCGCCACATGACAGGCTCAACTTCCGTGGCAACGATGATACAATAACGACAATATAACGTCGCTTACAAAAGGTATCAACACCATGCACCAAGCCCGCAATGTCCTTGCTCTCTCCCGCGCACGTCGCACCCTGACATCTACTCCCAGCACTGTCCGCAACCTTCGAAAAAGGGCTCTACTCACTCAAGCCGAAGTGGGCGCTGCTCTCGGCGTCACTCATGCCGCGGTTAGCCAATGGGAGGCGGGTAACCGGGTGCCACGGGGCGATCAAGCGGTGAGGCTGTTGCAGTTGCTTGAGGATGCAGCAACCGACAGTCCCTGTCAGACGGCTACGGCTCGAAACACGAAATAACTCAACACAAACACGAAAACCCCCCGAGTGGGTCAGGGGGTCCGCAATAACTGGGCGCTACCAACGCCCTACAGGAGTTAACAATGAGCAATGTAACGGAAATCGGAACGTCTGTCAATCCACCTTTCCGTGCGATCAATAGATGGGATGGGCCTGGCAGCTTCCTTGCCAGTGAACAACATGGCGACAGCTTGAGACTTTGCCCTATCGCCGGCAATCGAAGAACGCATCACGACAGCCGTTCACGCGAATCGTCTGCCCGGTTGGACGCCGAAAACCGGTTCGATCATGATGCTGCATTCGGGCATCGAACCATGGGACCTGGCATCGATGTGCTGTCCTCGCGAAGTGTCGCAAAGTGTCGCAAGGCTGCGACAGCAGGCGCTGTGACGAGGAAGTGTCGCAACTTGTCGCAATGGCCGGAGCTGTCGCAAGCGTCGCAACTTGTCGCAGTCGCGATTGGATGTCCCTGCGCAAGTGTCGCAGTGTCGCAAGTCGCAACCATAGTATTTTGAGGAAGTGTCGCAGTGTCGCAGTCGCAACCACTGTTTCCTTACGTTGCGCTCCCAGAACGAGTGCGTATGTTCGTACTGAAGTTGTCAACAGCTCTCGGTGTCGACATCTCCCTCATCGCCGGTCCTTGCCTGGCCGCTCTCGCTGGGTGCATCGGTAACCGCCGCCGAATCGTGCTCAAGCCTGGCACTTGGATTGAACCGTCCGTGCTGTGGATCGCGATTATCCTGCCTTCAGGGGGGAAGAAGACACCCGCCATGGGAGCCGTACTGGAGCACCTCCACGAACGGGAGGTTGCTGAGTTGGAGAAAGAACGGGCGCTCCTCGCTGAGTACGATGAGCAGATGCTGGAATGGAAGTCAGCCGGCAAGAACATGTTCAACGTGCAGCCCGACAAACCGACACCGGCCAATCGCTTTTTGGTATCCGACATCACCACCGAAGGGCTTTTGGCGATCCATGCGAAAGCACCTTTCGGCCTCTTCGTTCATCGCGATGAACTGGGCGGATGGCTACGGTCTTACAACCAGTACAAAACGGGGGGACAGGGCGGAGACGCCCAAACCTGGACGGAGATGCACCAGGGCCGTCCTGCTCTCGTTGATCGAAAAAGTAGCGGCACATTGAGTGTCCCAAGGGCGGCTGTTTCTATGGTAGGTGGTATTCAGCCAGACCTGGTAAGAAAGTGTCTCTCTGGTGAGCATCTCTATGACGGCATAGCGTCCAGGATTCTGTTTGTCGCGCCACCTGTAACGGCCAAGACTTGGAGCGAGAACACAATCGATGATGAGACGCTGGAAGGTTGGAATAGCTTGCTCGACGAGCTTCTCGCATTGCAACAAGATGACGATGACAACCCGATCGACCTGCCGATGACCGAAGAGGCCAAGACGGCCTGGGTCGACTACTACAACGCTCACGCCCAACGGGAAGAAAAAGCCAGCGGCCCCTATCGATCCGCCTTGAGCAAGCTCGAAGCAGCGACGGCCAGGCTGGCTCTCCTGATGCAAGTTGCCGACGATCCGCAATCTACCGAAGTGGACGTCAAGGCGATGGAAGCCGGTATCCAGATCAGTGAGTGGTTCGAAGATCAAGCGCTACGGGTGTACGAAGGAATCGAAGAGAGTGGAATGGATCGGGACCGCCGGGAGGTGTGCGAATGGATCGCGAAACAAGGCGGATCGACGAATCGGCGTGAGTTCACCCGCGAAGGCCCATCTCGGTTCCGTAAGGAGGCTGGCAATGTCCTCGACGAACTGGTGGCTGCGGAGTTGGTTGAGCGCCGCACACAACCGGGTAGCAAGGCTGACAGGTACTACCTCTGCGACAGCGACAGTTGCGACAACCCTGGGAATTCATAGCGAAATGCCTACTGCGGTTGCGACACTTGCGACACTTGCGACACCTAGGCTCAGCGATATCCCCGTTGCGACTTGCGACAGTTGCGACAGCGCGTGAGTTTCAATTTACACCGGTTGCGACTTGCGACAATTGCGACAGTCGGCGAAGTGTCGCAGGGTTGCGACAGGTTGCGACACTTCGTTTTTGGGCCGGCCGGGTTGCGACAGTTCTGCGACACTTGACGATCAGCGGACCCTGCCGACACCGCGGTCGAGGGTGTTCAGTCGCCCGTCCGTGTTGCGGCAAGAATGCCGATCTACGCTCGCGGCGGGTGCTGATCCACATTCGCGAGCGGGGGCCAGCATGAAAGGCGCGCGTCGAGGTGCTGACGCGCTACATGGCACAGGAGCTCGGACCGCGCGGCATCGCCGTCAACGCCATCGCCCCGGGGGGGCTATCGAGACCGATTTCGGCGGCGGCGTGGTGCGCGACGACCCGCAGGTGAACCAATTCGTCGCCTCCTCCACCGCGATGGGCCGGGCTGGCCTCCCCGACGACATCGGTGGTGCGATCCGCAGCCTGCTCACCGGCGACCACCAGTGGATGACCGGGCAACGCATCGAGGTTTCGGGCGGGCAAAGTCTCTAGAAGTCGACACTTCGTCCGATAGTGCTGGCGAATTACGCAAAATCAGACTTCACCCAAGCCAAGTCTTCAGCAATGGACTCAAAGCGCAAGAAACCTAGCGTAACAAATTTCCGGGTCTTCACGGTGTCGATGAATACATCCGACGTATTCAACAACTGAATCGTTTGCAGCTGCCGATGTCGAGAAGAAGAACTCGACACGCCTGTTCAACTGAGACCGTGTTTGTTCCTTAAAGTACTGAACCGGCTGTACCTCTCCAACGCCAATCGGCTCGGTGATCAAATCAATTTTAAACAGCTCTGCGTGGCGCATCAGCGCGCTTTCAACCTCGTCGGCTCGACCCTTACTCAGGGTGAGGTTCGCCGATCGTGTACCTACGTTGTCCGCATGGCCGACAATCGTCACCCGGTTCTGCGCAAGCCCTCCTTCTTTCAGCTCTTTAACCAAAGACTGAATCACAGAGTATCCTGGGGCATTCATTTCAGTCTTATTGAAGTCAAAGTACACGACTTCAGAGAACCTCGCGATCGTCACTGGAACCAACTCGATAGCCTTTGTTTCCGGATCGGAAACTGGCGCATAGACGACTGTAATCGCGACATCATCGAACAAAGAGAATTCAACATTCAGAAGCCCGGGCAACCTACCTAGAAATCTAAAAATATTGCGTAGAAAACCACCTTGCTCGACTCTTCTTTTCTTCGGCACACCACACGCATCACCAATAACGCTAAGACGAGACCATTCTTTAGAATTTACGCCCTGAATACACGCCCGAGTTCTCTGAGGGACCGCGTCTTGGCAATTGCCGGCCAAGAGGCAAGACACACCTGCCGCTTGCCGACCAAACAGGTCGTCGACGACCTCTCTCTCAACAACAGCCTGAGCCCCGCCTGCGTCCTGGCTCGTAGTCGCACTAGGCGTCTCGGAGAGAGGTTCCGGAGGAATCGGCCCATTTTCAAAGCTACTCGCCAACCCTACAACCGCCATGATACCCAGTACTTCAAAGATCACCCAAAACGGAATCCACATATTTCTGCGGCTACTGCCAATGCCATACTTCTTCGACTTGTCCATCCCATCATCCCTCAGTTTCAGCCTCTGTTTCGAAACAGCAGTTAATCGGCAACAGGTTTCGAGCACTATCCCCCAAAGCCTAGCTACACCGACTTTACAGCCGGATCGCCTTCAAGAATCAGAACTCTTCGTCTCCAAAGATCTGGCGTCTAGCTACTCGCACATCCCAAGTTTGCCTCCGATAGGGTTGCTGTTCGGGGTTTTCTCAGAACTAGTACGAAACTGCCTAACCGGCTATTCGATTCAAGCCCATTGATGCGTCGAGATCGGGCCTGCCTTCGATTGCGCGCACTGGCCTTGCCCCCGATGCCACTCGGCGCGCACGTACCACCCGTGATCGAGCCCAGCCTCCGAATATGTGCCTGGGCGTAGTCAGGACAGACGGAAACCACTTCGTAGAATCGGCCTTCGAGTTAGCCACGGATTTCGTGCCTCCCAATATCGGTTCCCATGATGCTAGCACGCGGGTTCCGTGCCTCGTCGCTCGATGCGCTGCCTGGAAGATGAATTACGAATCGTGGCGACCGGTCCACGTCCCGCCACCCCGGTCCGATAAGGCCGTGCCAGAGGGCCTCGAATCGCTGTGACACCACGAATCACCGCGACACCACGGAGACGTTGAGAGTGACCACAGTCCAGAACACACCAGTGGCGTAGTCCCCGTCAAAGAATCGCATCTCATTGGTTGCTATTCCTTCGATCTTGTTCAGGGCCGCCCGTGCCCCTGGCGGCAGACGTGGCTGCATCGGTAGCAAATCCCACTCCCCGGACCGAAGCAGGTCCGCCTTTCCTACTCCTGACGCAGGATAGAACTGCGTTGGCGCCGCATCAGGCAGTCTCGCGTAGAGAGCCACCAACAGGGGCTGCAATGACCTGTTCTCCACTTTGAGACAAACCCATTCACCGTCGCGGCACGACGTTCTGACAGGCTCTTGCGCCTCCACGTATCGCCGCAATGCGGCCACATCCCGTTGTCTGGGATCGAAATCGGGAGGCGGAAGGTAGAGTGCGAGACGTAACTGGCCGGTTAGGTAATACCCCGGGTCCCCGCGCTTGAGGACTTCGACTACACTGCTCTCAGTGCCCTCCACAGGGACCGGCTCTCGGTCCTTGCTAGGCCAGAAGGGCCGGTCGAGATCTCCCTCCACCTGTGGAGTCTGTCCTTCTGTCCAGCGTTGGACAGTCTCAGAAGCCCGTTCATGGAGCTGCCGACAGGTTACCGAGGACGGTTCAGTTTCAAGTGCCTGAAGCAGCGCGCGTGTCATAGCGCCTCCAGGCCCACGGCTGTCAAAATGCCCTTCGTATGCACGCTCATGGGCAAGGCAGGCTGCAAAGAGAACATATCCCTGAGGGTTCGGAAGCCAGCCGCTAGCAGGGACTAGGCCCTCCCAGCAAGCCACCAATTCCTCATGATCAGCCAGACGGCTCCGGGCAGGTCGGCGAGTCGAATCTACCAAGCCACTTCCACGGATGCCGGAGCGAACGGCGGCGCCAGAGTGACAGCAATCGATACAGAGGGTAACCTGTAGACCTCGCCTTTTCCACCTATCAATGAGTACGACCAGTTCAACATCTCTTAGAAGCCGAGCTTCAGGACCACACGGATTCGCGGGGACCAGCACTTGATCAACACCATCTTCCCCTTTGATTTCCGGCACGCAGGTTGGTACACATCCACCATGGCCCATAAAGACAAAGAGGAGTCCGTCGCCTGGACAGGTTCGGGCTTCTAGCGATTGAAGTCCATCCACAATCTGTTCATAGGTAGGCAGGGGGAACGGCGTGTGAGAGTCGGTCAACGGAGCGGTAAGTCGCACGAGGTGTGATTCGTGGACCCCATGTCGTACGAGGAAGTCCGCCCAGCGTCCAACGTCAAGAACCGCTCCCGTCAGGTCCGGATACAGTCCGAGAGCCGGGCCACCTTGGTGACTGTAGTGGTCGATACCAATCAAGAAAGCATGAAGTCGGGATCCATGCACAGATAGCCTCCAATGCCCCAGCGCGAGATCGAGGATAGCGTTTTCCGACTCAGCTTTCGACCCGTCAATAAAGAAAGTAGTGTTCAGGCAGCCGCAGGCAGTTCGAGGCTCTGCACCGCCCGCCGCTTGGCGCTCTCACCCCGTCGGTCATACCGGGCCGTCGTCGTGACGTCGGAGTGCCCGGCGAGTTTTTGGACGGTGAAGACGTCCTCGCCCGCGTCGAGCAGCATCGTCACGAACGACCTTCGCAGGTCATGGGCTGAGAAGTGGTCAACACCAGCCGCCTGCTGAAGCCGTTTCACAATGTAGGCCACGGACTCGCCCCGCAGCCGGGAGACCCTCACCTCGCCGGTTTGGTCAACAGGGCAGAACAGCGGGCCGGCATCATCGCCACGGTGACGGAGCCATGCTTGGATATGCCGGCAGCCGTTGCCCGCCAAGTAGACAGTTCGCTGTTTGTTGCGCTTGCCGTGAACCTTGATTGAGCAGTCGTCAGCGTCGAAGTCGTCAGCGTCGTAGTCGTCGATGTCGAGTCGGGCCAGTTCGCCGCGTCGTAAGCCACAGCCGTAGAGCACCGCCAGCAGTGCGGCATCGCGGGCACCCTTCGGCGTGTCGTCGCCACAGGCGGCGAACAGCCTTCCGATCTCCTCACTCGCCAGCGCCCGGCCGCTCAACAGGTTGGAGTTGCGGACGTTCTCAACATCGGCAGCCCGGCGGTAGGTGTCGGCGTCAACCAAGCCCAGCCGCCACGTCTGTTTGAGCACTCCGCGCAGTGCCGACAGCATCTTGTTGACCGTCGCGGGCTTGTAGCGCTCGGTGAGGGCGATGCGGACCGCCATGCTGTCGCGGTAGCTGACCTCGTGCCAAGGGTAGCTATCGGCGTCGTGGTTGTCGTCGAGAATCCCGGCGATGATGTCGAGGCATTGGCGCATACCCTGACTGCCGGATGAAAGTGCAGCAAGGTAGAGTTGGGCGGGTGTCGCGGTGGTCGTCATGGTTTGGCTCCTCTCGGTGGTGCGGTTACTGTGGCCATAGAAAGGAGTAAGTGGTTTCGCGACGGATGGTCAACCAGTGTGCGGCGGAAAGTTCGCCGAATGTCGGCGTTTCCTGCGCACCGTCGAGCGTCGCTGTTAGAGCTTCGGGCTGTACGCCGGTATGACGTCAAGACCGGCCTGTCATACGCCCTGGGACGCCCCTGGAAGGCCCGATCTCAGGCACCCGGCAGCAACCCACTGCCGGCCAGGGCTAGACGGCCTTGGGACCAGCCCCAATCAATTTGTGAGCGCGAGCTCAACGACAGGGAACACTCACGGGGAGTCTGCCAGGGGCCTAGAGGAACACTCAGTCGAGACCCGGCCGGCTGCCACCCCTCAATCAGCGGGCCAACTCGCGAAGCATCTCGAGACGAATCTCAGCCTCTCGAATGCGGGCCGGGAGATCACCGCCCATGACCGAATGCGGCTCGTTATCCGTCGCGACCTTGAGCAGTACATCCGCCAGGTCACGGGCCAACCAGGCAACAGTGCCAACAAGATTCGATTTGGTGTTGTGCTGTTCAAGCCGGAGACTGACTGCCCGGGCATCATCATGTCTGGCGGCTTCGGCGATGGCGTGGAATTCCTCACCAAGAGTCGCGGTGGCCTGGGTCTTGAGCAGGTTGATCGCGTCGATGGCGGTTTGTGCGGTGGCGGTGGCGGCGGGTGTCGTCGGGGTGTCGGTCAAGGTGTGTGCGTCTTTGGCCATGTCGGTCTCCGTTTTTTGTCAGTCATCACTGTCTCGGTCTCTTGTTACTAGATGAGGTGGCGACGGCGATGGTCAACCAGCAAGCGACGGATTTCGGCGTCTATCGGCGGAAAGTTTCGTGCGCCGGCTGGGTGGTCAGTAGAGCTGCCGGACAGGCGATCAGGAAGGCGACAGAATTGGTCTCAGGCCAGGACGTCGGTTGACAGATGAGGCAAGGCTGGCTGATAAGCTTGTGGCAATGTCCGCGCCCCGCTCCAAGTAGTAGCTCATGGATCAGCCTCCCACGAAAGACAAAAAAGATCGGCTACAGGAGGCTGTAAGCGCCGGAGTTACTCTTGTTCCGGTCGTTGGCAGCGCGGCATCAAAACTCATCGACTCGTACCTCCCGTCAGGCTACAAGCGCCGAAGGAGAGCCTGGGAAGAGCAAGTTGCCGACGTCCTTAGTCGCCTGCAGACGGATCTGGATAAGACCGCGGAGCAGCTGGCAGAGATAGACCAACTCTTGACAACCTTGCTCATCGCTACCCCGATAGCGATACGGGAACCAGAAAAGACTGAGGTTCTCAAGCAGGCAATCTACAAGTCAGCCCTTCCAGATCAAGCTGATAAGACCTACCACGCAATATTCCTGCGGTTCGTGGACGAATTGACTCCGCTTCATCTGCGACTCTTGGCTTTCCTGATGAAGCCAACGGATTTTCTCGGGATGGACGGAGCTCCGCTTACGCCAAGCGTGATTCTCATGGAAACATTCATCAAGGCGGCTATCCCGGAATTGAGTGACCGCGAGTTGCTTACCCACCTTCTCCAAGAACTTCAGGCCCGCCAGCTCATACCGCCGACTGCGACATCGCTGAGAGAAGGGAAGCAACTAGTAGACCGGCTCAATCAGACTTATGTTACTGATTTCGGCCGGCGCTTCGTGCACTTCATTAAGGACACATAGTTCTGTGAGGGGTGATCTCCGAGGAACGCCAGATGACCAGCCTTCCGCCCCCCTGGAAGGATCAACCGATCGGTGGGACCGGGCCACGAAGAAAGAGCGGCACCAGGCCGCCCTATTTCTCTAGACGGATGGGGCAGCGATCACGCAGCCTTGGCCTTGCGCTGTCCACCAGTCTTCTTGGCCGGTGCGGTCTTTGCCGGTGCCGTGTCGACCGGGGCCGGGGTCTCGGTCACCGTCTCGGCCGGCTCATCGGTCAGCTTGAAGCCCACGATCCCGCCGTCATACGCCTCGGCGTCAAACGCCTGCGCCTTGTCGATCGTCAGGCCGTTGTGAGTGAAGAACCGCTTGCCAGTGACCAGTCGCGACCCGCCGTTCTTTTGGGTGCGGAGACGGTAGCGGCCCTTGGCATCCTCATCCGCACCCCGGATGCCGACGATACCCTTCGCCTGGTTGTAAGCCAGCTGGACGAACTCGATACCGTCGCCCAACATCTTGACCGCGCCGCTCGTCAGCACCAGTTGGCCACCCTTACGAACGGTGATCTTCGGCGCTGTGTTCTCGGTGGCGTTGCCTTCGTAAAAGTTGAAACCGTTGCTCATAATGGATCTCCTTGAGAGGTGCGGTGTGGCGTCATTGCCCGTCCGCGTTGTCCATGCCCTAGTAGCTATGAGTGGGCGCGACGAGGCGTCAACCAGGTTGTGACGGATTCCGTCGGATTCCTACGAGCCACGTCCTTAGATCCATGGAACAACGGCTCTGAGGTGTGCCCGTCAATCCTCGCGGAGGCATTCTCGCCCGTCTGTGAGGCTCTGGGCTGTCGTTGGGGCCGATCCGTGGCGAGCTAGTAGCCCTGCCCCTGGACCGATTGGACCGATTGGACCGCTTCTGGAGGGTAGGGGCTCATCTGCTGTCGCGCACCGAGACATACTCCGGCTGTGGCGACACCTGGGCACACGGAATGCTGTTGACGGCGTTCGACTAGCCGCAAATAGACAGCGCGCAGAATGCTTTCAGCGGTTTACTACCTAGTCAAATAATCGGTCCAATCGGTCCACAAGCTGGCAAAGCCCTTGTTTCCTTATCTTTAGCTGGGACCTATTCTCGTGTCACCAGATCAAAACCGGGCCACGGAATCGGGCCATTGGCGTTGATTCCGTGGTCCCTGGACCGATTGGACCGATTCCACCCCTGGACTTCAGAGCCTAGCGGTCGTCGTTCACCAACCGCCCCGCCGCCCCAGTGACACCCACCGCCCGCTAGTCCCGAGCACAAGGTGATCGACCAGCCTTATCCCCAGCATTTCGCCGGCATCCGATAGCCTTCGAGTAAACGACAGGTCCTCGTCGCTAGGCGATGGGTCGCCGCTGGGATGCGTGTGGAATAAGACGAACCGCGAGGCGCTCCGCAGCAAGGCTTCCTTCATGATCGTCTTCGGGGAGACAGCGGTTCGATCCTGCGTACCGCGAAAAATCTCGCTCTCGCCGATCAATCGGTTGCGAACATTCAGGAACAAGCAACCCATCGTCTCCTGATCACGCTGACCGTAGCGCAGGCTCAAATAGTTGGCCACCAACGCCGGTTGGTCGAGTAGATTTTGCCGAGGTACCCGGGCCTTCGCAACGCGGCAAGCGATCTCAAGGGCAGCTACGACTGTCGCAGCCTTAGCGTCGCTTATTTGGTGTCGCCGAAGATAGACGGGATTGACGTTCGCCAAACCGACGAGGCCACCAAACTCAGCCAGCAACTCGCGAGCGAGCTCTCTGGCAGCCGAAGCGGAACCGCCGTTTCGTAACAGGATTTCGACCAGTTCCGCGTCGGACAGAGCCTGCGCGCCATTCGTGAGAAGGCGTTGTCGGGGGTGTTCGTCGTGGGTGCGTGGGCGGCCTCGCTTACGGATCGGCCGACTCATGGACTACACCTCATTCGCTCTTGACGCCATCGACGCCGAATCGAGACGTCGGTAGCCCTGGCCGATCTCTGGAGCCGGTCGGCAATCTCCACCAGCTCGTCAATGGTGGTACCAATTTCGCCAGCAACCGCCAACTCGATAGTTGGTGTCACGTTGGCGATTCCGTCCTCGCCGTGGCAAGCGCACTCGATCTCATATGGAACCCGCAGCCCTTCCCGGTGGCGGTGCAGTCGATAGCACAGCCTATACAGGGCTAACGCGGTCTCTAGAAGCTGATCCTGAGCTTCCGAGACGGTGATGGGTCGCGCCATGGCGATCCCTCCTCTCAAGTGGCTCAGATTCAGTTTGTGGTATCGTTTTCGCGAAAGAACTTGATGATGCGCGCTGGCCCCGTCTTGGCGGCGAAGCGATCGTAGATGCGGGCAAAGGCTCCCAGCTCTTCGAGCGCT
>JAJCXO010000250.1 GCA_029263395.1 Acidobacteriota bacterium
AGCCGCCTTGCCTTGACCCTTACCCTGATCTCGAGCCTGCCGGCTGCGGCCGGTGCGGCGAGCCGGCGATCGGCAGCGTCGCCAGCGATCCGGCGGTGGCCGACAGCGGCGGCGCGTGGTCGCAGCTCGCGGTCGAATTCGAGGCGCCGGCAAGTGCGGCCTCGGCCCTGGTATCCTTCGTCGTCGAGACCGGGGAGGCGACCGCCTTCGACGTTTTCTACGACGTGTTTTACTTCGGCGATTCCGGTCTGCTGTTCGCCGACGGTTTCGAGTCGGGGGACTTCGCCGCCTGGTCAAACTCGACGCCGTAGCGCTACCCGAATAGCAGGGTACGCAAACCTCACAACCATCGTCGTACTTTCTGGCAGTAGGCTCGATAGGAGTCGCCGAAGACCGCGGTCAGGTGCCGTTCTTCTCGCGCAATCACATGGCGATTCATGATTGCCAGCACAGGGAGCAAACATAGGAGCGCCCAGGTATTGTTGGTGCGCAGGGTGGCCGCGAGATACATCGCAGTGAAACCTAGATAGATAGGGTTTCGGCTGATGCGGTAAAGGCCGTCCGTAATGAGTTTCGAAGCCTTTTTCGAGGGTTCGATCGTGGTGCGGTGCTTGGCAAAGCTGAACAGGCCGGCCATCGCCAAGACAACACCGGCAACCACCAGAGGCTTCGCGACCAGGGCGCTGTCGGCGACGAAGCTCTCAGAGATCAGCTGGGTCGGCCAAACCCTGTTCAGCCACCAGCTGACTCCGAAGGTTGTCAGATAGATGAAGGGTGGCGGAAACCACACTCCGGGTGAGTCGGCTGGATGTGGGCTGTTCATAAGAGGTCTGTTGAGACGGTCGGAGTGTGATCTGCTGACGATTCTAATGTTTGACGAAAACCTGGATAGGATGGCCGCGATAGTAGATGTCGAAACGTTTGCGTCTTGAACGGAGTGCTGAGGGCTTCGAGGGCCAGCCCTGGGTCCTGGTAGACCCTGACCGAGGTGGCCGGCACCCGGAAAGCACCACGACGATATCTTCGCTCTGGGGGCTACCAACGGACTCGATAGGAACGCAAGGAATTACCTTGCCACGGTAAGAGAATCGGATACCAGTAGTGCTCGATTCTATGAGTTCGGAGATTTCGAAAAATTTATTGAAGGGGTGCATGTCCGAATGCGCACGAACAATAGATTCGCGGCTCCAGGCGTGCATCATCGAGAGCCTCCTTTGCTCGGAATGAAGGTGCCCGCAAACGACTATGTGCCGATCATGAGCGGAATGCTAGTCGAGTTCGTCGTTGGGGCGTGGCTGAATGTTCGCTCCCTGTCGTCCGTAAGTCGGCTGGATCTAGGTTGCCATGAGTTGCTTCTAGAGTTATTGATGCTGAATAGCGTTCGGTGAACTACACCTTTCGTGGCCTCAGCTGATGCGCCAGGATTACCTCATAGGAGGTGAGCTATGGCGCAACGGAAGAATCGACGATCATCCAGATGCAAAGAGCCGCAGGCGCTCGCACACTCTGACCGAGGTGGCCGGCACCCGGAAAGCAGACTCGTGACGGGTAGACGCAGCAATCAGTTTCTGACTGCTGAAAGGGTCAAAAACCGACTGTTGCGTCTACCAGCTCTTGTTCGGCAAGAATGCACGGCTGCATCAGCACTTCGAGGATTTCGGCTCGGCGGAATACCAACAGCAGGTCTTATCGAGGTTTGTCGAGCTAGTTCGGGACTTCGTCGAGCTTCGTCGAGCCGGGGGATCGGAGCCGTTCGAAGCGCGGGACCGAGAGCACGGCTAGGACGCAATAGCGCGCTTCCAGAGGGCTTCGGGAGGGCTTCGGGAGGGTAAAGGGGCGGAGAAATCGTCTCCTGGTATCGGTCTTGCTCAGTGGCCTGGGTACACCCCCTTTAGCTCGGCTCGTGTGGAGCCGTGTCCGGCGGCCCAAAGCCCCACGGACGAATGGGATGCGACCATGAACCTCGCTCGTGAGGTTAGGAGGAGAGACGCCATGAACAAGAGAGAAGCACTAATGAAACGCAAGGCCCGAGCCGCCAAACGATCTGGTGAGAAGGACATCACAATAACCGGGGTCGACATCGAGTTGAACAAGAAGACTCCGGATGTCATGACCCCCGACGTTCTTCGCCAGGAACTGGAAGCCATCGGACTGGCCTGCGACCAGATCAACGACGCTTCTCTGACGCAGTACATTGATCGGGTCAGAGAAGGCCTTCCGCAGGGTAAGTGGCAGACCTATTGGATTACCAGGGCCAACAATCCGTTGGGGGAGATCACAGAGCAAGGGCACTGGGAGCCCGGTGGTGCTGGCAGCGTAGGTCAATATCAGACTGAGCTTTCGGTCGTTGTCGAGGAGAACAACTTCAATACGCTGGCCGCGGCTGATCTCGAACCACCCTTTTGTGGTATCAGTGTGGAACCGGTTACGACGACCGAATCGACGCCCACCGAAGACGCCGTCATGGATCTTTTTGTGGAGATCGCGACAAACGCGTCCGCTGCCCTCATCGAAGGGCTGGACAGAGAGGATATGGAAGCCATTCTGACCAATGTCATCCAGGCACAGGATATCAATCTGAAGGACTACTCCTACACCGATAGTCGGGTGATCTATCTGGTGGAGGACTACGATCCCAACACACACCAATGCAAAGCAATTGGCGCCGAGGTGATCGAGTGGTCGATTTACGTCAAGGACTACAAAGAAAAGGATAAGGATAATCCCAATGTCCAGTCGACGATGACCGTGAGTTGCCGTGCTGTAGAGTATGCAGATATCAGCCTTCTCTACAGGGATTATTATTACATCCTGTCCCTTACTAAAATGCTGCCTCCACGGAGCTCCGGTGATCAAAGAATCGTCATCGAGCCAGTTCCGCTCTGGGTCTACGATTCGCTACCTTCGGCTAGCTCGGACACGTTTATTCATAGTTTGCCCATTGTGGTGAAAGACGGGTTGGCAAGGTCCAACGTTCTCTACGCTCCGGAGCTGGTGAACATCGCCTGCCTCGACAATACCCAGTCCACTGCAGATACGACGTATAGCATTAGTATCACGGTGGGATTCTCGAAGGGGCAGGAGTTTGCTTTCGACTATGGTGTTGCCATGAGTGTGGGTTTTGAGTTTTTTGGGGCGGAAGCTAGTTACGGCTTCGAGGCCAGTTTCAATTCTCAATACAACGCGCAGATCGAAGAAAAGGTGACGGTTCATGTACCCGCGGGTCAGAAAGCCTTCATTTACCAGGCGAATATTTTGACCAAGGTGCTGATTCAAACCACCACGAATGGAGATACCTACGAATGGGAAGGGGTCTCTACGGACGGAAACTTTCTGACCAAGGAGATTGTGACCTCCACCGAACCACTGGTGGCACTACCAGCGCCTCTTCACCCCGGAGCATAAAGCTGAGGCTGGCGTTCACCGGAGATCTATCGCAATACCTTCTGACGTTGCTGGGGGCGACGCGTCCTGCGCGGCTCGACGTACTGCCGGTACGGCTGCGCTGCGAACAACGCCTGCGCCCCGCGTGCTCAGGTGGCTAGTGCTTTTCACGACGATCTCTGATGCGACGCCTGCGCTGGTCCTCTCGGGACAGCTGTCCCGGGAGGACCACCTTCCGGCCGCATCCGTCTTCAAAGCTCCATTTTTGAGCTCATTCAAGGAACGAAGGACATCATGAAGCGTGAACCGATAGCGATCATCGGAATCGGATGTCGATTCCCCGGCGGCGCCGATTCACCGGCGAGATATTGGCGAAACCTGACGGAGGGAGTGGATGCGATTGGCGAGGTGCCGGCGGACCGCTGGGACTATCGACAGTTCTACGACGAAGACACCGACAAGCCCGGCAAGATCCACAGCAACCGAGGTGGGTTCCTGAGCGAAGACATCCACCGCTTCGACCCCGCATTCTTCGGCATCTCCCCGAGGGAAGCCGAAACCCTGGATCCGCAGCAGAAATTATTGCTCGAGGTTGCCTACGAGGCGATTGAAGACGCCGGTCTCGACCTCCGATCCTTGCGGGGTTCCGACACCGGTGTGTTCATCGGCGGTTTCACTCTCGACAACCAGATGCGGCTCTCGGAGACGGAAAACAAGGACGTGGATCCCCACACCGCCGTCAACACCACCATGACGATGCTTTCCGCCCGCATCTCTCATCAATTCGGACTGCGAGGGCCATGCCTGAGCATCGACACGGCCTGCTCTTCGTCGGCGGTGGCCTTGCATTACGCCTGCGCCGCGCTGCGCAACGGTGAGAGCTCCTTGGCGATCGCTGGTGGGGTCAACGTCATGCTGCACCCGGGGTTCTCCGTCGTTCTCACCAAAGGGCGATTCCTGTCGCAGAGCGGGCGTTGCAGTTTTCTCGATGCCGAGGCCGACGGTTATGTCCGGGGCGAAGGGGCCGGCATCGTGATGCTGAAGCCCCTAGAGCGTGCGAGGGCCGACGGCGACGCCATCTACGCCGTCCTCCGAGCTTCGGGAGTCAACCACAACGGTCATACCAGCCACAGCATCTCGGTGCCGAATGCCGACGCCCAGCGAGAGCTGATCGAAAGGGTCTACCGCGACGCGCAGATCGACGTCGACGAGATTCGGTACATCGAGGCCCATGGAACTGGAACGCAAGTCGGAGACGCGACGGAGATCCGTGCTCTCGATGCGATTTTTAGAGCGCGCAGCAAGGGTGAAAAATGCCTGGTGGGCTCCGTGAAGACGAATATCGGTCATCTGGAGGCGGCGGCGGGGGTCGCCTCGGTGATCAAGGCCGCGCTGTGCCTGCACCATGGGCGCATTCCGCCCACCTTGCATTTCCATCGGCCGAACACAAAGGTGGACTACGACCACCTCAGTCTGCGCGTCGCCAAGGAGCTGGAAGACCTCCCCGGCTCCCCGACAGCACTGATCGCCGTCAACGGCTTCGGTTACGGTGGTACCAATGCCCATCTTGTCCTGCAGGGCGTGGAGGCCAGGCGGCCAGACCACGACGACACAGGGTCGACCTTCGAGACGCCGCTGCCGTTCCCGTTGTCCGGGCGCAGCGAGGATGCCGTGCGGGAACTGGCTGGCAGGTACCGGGATTTAGTGCTGCAAGGCCAGGCCACAGGGACGCCTTCGGTCGGCGACTTCTTCCACAGTCTCGTCTACCGGAGAAGTCATCACGAGGTGCGAGCGGCGATCGTGGCAGCGTCGGAGTCGGAGCTCCTTACGAACCTCGACAGCTACTGTCAGGGGGGCGCATCTCCGGCGATCCTGGAGCACCGAATCCCGGCACAGCCGGGGCAGGGGGCGGAGCCTCGCCTGGCCTTTCTTTTCACGGGGGTCGGTACACGCTGGAAAGGGATGGGGAAAGAACTCTACGAAACCTATCCGGAGTTTCGGCACCAGCTAGACGCCTGCGACAGCCTCTTTCGGGAGATCGCGGGATGGTCGGTCCTCGACGAGATCCTGACGGGAGACGACTCCGGCACTTTCCACCAGACGCGGATCGCCCAACCCATCAACTTTTTCATGCAGGTGGGGTTGGCGGAGCTGTTGAGAGCGCACGGCATCGAGCCGGATGTGGTGCTCGGCCACAGTCTGGGCGAAGTCTCGGCCTCCTACGTTGCGGGGATCCTGTCGCTGCGCGATGCCCTGCTCGTCTCCTACCACCGCAGCCGGCTGCAGCAGAAAACCGCCGGCCTGGGAGGCATGCTGGCCGTCCAGCTGAGCGTCAGCGAGGCCGAAGCGCTGGTGGCGGGCCACGGCGGCGCTTGCATCGCCGCCATCAACGGCCCGCGATCGATCACGCTGTCCGGCGATGACGAGAGCCTCGAGGGCATGGCGGCGGAACTGGCGACCCAAGACATCTTCCACCGTCGGCTGTCGGTTGACGTCCCCTACCACTCGAGCGTCATGGAGGGCATCGAAAGAGAGCTGGTCGACAGCCTCGAGGGCCTTGAGGCTCGTGAGCTCCGAGTCCCCCTCTATTCGACGGTGACCGGGCTTTTGGCGGAACGGAGCGATTTCGAGGCCGACTACTGGTACCGCAACGTGCGAGAGCCCGTTCTCTTCCAGCAGACCGTCCAGAACGTGATCGGAGAAGGGGACGTCACATTCGTCGAGATGTCTCCCTATCCGGTGTTGCGAGCGTCGCTCGAACAATGTCTGGCCAGCCGCGGCGGGGCGTCTTCCTCGATGTGTATCTCGAACAAAGGGACCTCGGCAGCCGCGGGGTTCGTCCAGGCCGTCGCGCACCTCCATACCCTCGGTCGAGAGATCCGCTGGTCGCGGTTTCAGACGTCCGGCACCTATTGCAAGCTTCCTCTCTATCCCTTTCAGAGAAGGTGCTACTGGCGCGAAACCGCCCGGCAAGGAAGGGCGGCACCGCGCTCCCGGCCCTTCCTCCACACACCGGTGGATGCTCCGGATCCTGCCTGGGAGGTCGAGTTGAACAGGCACCACTTTCCGATCGTGAACGATCACCGAGTGCACGGCGAGGTGGTTTTTCCAGGGGCCGGGTACATTGCTGCCGGTGTGGAGCTGTTTCGGGAGTTGCTTCCCCGCGACGAAGCCTGCAGTCTGAAGAATCTCAGGTTCCTCAAGCTCCTGGTCCACAACGGAAGTCGGGTCCAGAAGCTACGATCCTCCTACAATCGCGAGACGCGCCGCTTCGCCGTCGATTCCACCGCCGAAGGCGATGGCTCGGGGCACTGGACGCGCCACTTCACCGCGACGCTGGAGCCGGGGGAGCGCGGGCAGGGGGGGCGCACGCTCGACCTGGAGAAGATCCGGACCCGGGTGCCCTGGAAGATCGAGGCCGAGGAGATCTACGACCAGCTGAAAGCGCTGAAGTTGGACTACGGCCCCGAGTTCCAACGCATCGATGGCGATGTCTGGAAGGGGCATGACGAGATTCTGGTTCCTATTGCAGGTGGCGAGGCCGAGGAAGACGCTGGGGGTCGCTATACCCTCCATCCAGCCCTTCTTGATGCCTGCTTTCAGGCGATCCCGCTGTATTGTGGTGTGGGGTTGATCCCCCACTGTATCGACCGTCTCATCGTCCATTCCGCACCGGCGGCGAGGTGCGTCGCCTACGTCGAGATCACGCAGGCCACGGAAGATTTTGTCCGGGGGAACATCTTCGTCTGTGCTGAGGATGGTCGACTCCTGGTGGAAATGCAGGGCGTGCAGGGCAACCGCCAGCCGACCCTCGGAGACGAGAACTCGGTGGATCTCGACAGGTTCCTGTACGCGTTCCGGTGGTCGGCGGCGAAGAGCGAGGCGGAGGCTCGCCGGGTCGGCACACAACAGGCACCTTGGCTGATTCTTGCCAACGACGCGCCATTCGACCGAGACCTGGTCCGCTCCATTGAGCAGGCGGGAATACGAGCCGTCACCATCGAACGCGGGAAAGACCGCGGCAAAAACGGCCCCGGCCGCTACCGGGTTCGAGATCGTCGGCCGGAAGATCTCCGTTGGGTGTTCCAGGACCTCGACTCGAAGTGCTTCGGCAACATCCTGTACCTGTGGAGCTTGCACAGTCTGGACAAGCCTGCTCACAATCTGATGCCGCTCGGATCGCTGGTGCGACAGCTCTATGGTTCGCTGCGCGATCGGCCGCTGCGGTGGATGATCGTCACCCGCGCGACGCAGGTCGTCACGCCGACGGACACGACGATCGACCTCAACGCCGCCATTTTTTGGGGCTTGGGCCGCTTGATCACGAACGAGTATCCGCAGATCACCACCCAGATGGTGGATCTGGAAGCTTCCCAGACGGCAGCGGAGCGGTCGGCAGCCGGTGGCACCGAGGAGGTTCGGATGCTGGTTGGCGAGATGCTGGCGGATGTCTCCGAGGACCATCTAGCGTGGCGCTGTGGGCAGCGATATGGCGGGCACCTGGTGCGCCACGTGGTCGAGGACGCCGAGGACGAAACGATCACGATCAGCACCCGATCTCCGCTCGAGATCGAGATCCAGGCCCGGGAGGGGAGGGTGGCCTATCGGATGTCCGAGAGGTCGGAGCCCGCGCCGGGAGAAGTGGAGATTCACGTGGACGGGTTTTCACCGGCCTCTGCCTTGCTGCATGAAGACGCGAGTGAGCTGGAACCTAGGGTGAATCCCTGGGTGGAGTGTTTCGGCACCGTGAGCCGCATCGGTGACGCGGCAGGCGGGTGGAAGTGTGGCGATCGAGTGCTCTTCTGCTTGCCGCTGAAGGGTCTGGGAACCTATATCGTGCGACGCACAGAGCACCTTCTGAGGTGGCCCGACGGCCTCGCGCACGAGCAGGTGCCTCTGTTCTTCTCGTTCCTCGAGGCGTTGTACGGGCTGGAGTCCATCGCCCGATTGCAGCCGGGCGAGACGCTTCTAGTCGCCCATCCCGCCAGTCCTACCGGGATCGCTGCGCTGCACTACGCGCGACGGCGAGGAGCAACGGTTTATGCACCGGCGAGATCGCCGGCGCAGAAGGCGCTTTGCCGCCAGCTGGGGGCGAACGTCCTTCCGGGGGCGGAAGCTCGGTCCTTCTCGGAGTGGATTCTGAAGGAGACGGCCGGGCGCGGCGTCGACCTCATCTTCCAGAGCCTGCCTAACCGGAGGTCTCACACCTACATCCATCTCCTGGCCAAACACGGCAAATTCCTGGACTGCTCCGGTGATGTTTCCCTCAGCCAGGAACTGCTAGCGGACTCATTCCGGCTCCAGAGCTTTGGGTTCTTCCGCTTCTGCCTGGCGGATATTTTTCCTCCCGACAAGACTCTGGAAGCGGTCGTCGTCGAAGCGATGCGTGGGATACGGGCTGTGGCCAGCGGTTCGAAGACGGGGCACGAAGCCCTCCCGGTCGAGGTGCTTCCGGCCTCCGAGGCGCACCGTCTGTTCGATGGGAGCTCGGCGTTCGAGAGCGGCTCGGCGAAGGGGCTCGCCAAGTGCGTGGTCGATCTGCGCGATGTCGAGGTTGAAGCCGTCGCCGACCGCGGTGGACCACCCATCAGCGCCGACGCCACCTGTCTGATCACCGGCGGCACCGGTGGCTTGGGCTGGGAGCTGGCGAAATGGCTGGTGGAGCGCGGGGTAGGCCACCTAGTCCTGGTCAGTAGATCCGGCCTGAGGGACGACCAGGTCGGTGACGAAATCCGCCGTATGCAACGTAGCGGCGTGAACGTCGTGGTGGAACGTTGCGATGTCGGTGACGAGCAGGAGCTGGCGGCGGTGCTGGGGAGAATCTGCCGGGACATGCCGCCCCTCGAGGGGATTTTCCACTGTGCGATGGTGTTGGACGATGGCTTCTTGATGGACATGACACCGGAGAGGTACAACAAGGTATTCCACGCCAAGGCCGCTGGCGCTCGGCATTTGCACGCCCTGACCGAGCACCTCCCCTTGAAGTACTTCGTCCTGATGTCTTCGGTTTCTGCTCTGATCGGGAACCCTGGCCAGGCCAACTACGTCGCGGCCAATGCGTACCTGGACGCCCTCGCACATTCCCGGAGACTCAGAGGGCTTCCCGCAACATCGATCAATCTGGGCCCGCTGAAGGCGTTCGGAGCTTTGTCGCGAAAGCAGTCGGTGGCGAGGTTTTTAAATGGCATAGGCATTGGCGGATTCGATCGGGAGGAGACCCTCAGAGTGTTCGATTGGGTGCTTCAGAACACGCCTACCCAGGTCGGCTACTTTGATATCGACTGGCATACTTTCCAGAAGCACTTCCTTAACGGTCAGCCGACCGCGGCTTCCATTTATCGCGAGATCTACAGTGAGCAGGTTTACCGACCGCGCCACGAGAGCAAGCAGATCGCCTTCATGGAAAAGCTGGCAAAGACTGGCGAGCGGGGAGTTGTGGGAGCTCTGGAAGATTGCCTGATGAAGGGGCTCGGTGAGCTGTTGAAGATGGACTCAGCCAGCCTGTATCCGAGCATGAGCTTTCATGCTCTGGGCGTCGACTCCGTTCTGACGTTGGAGTTTGTAACCAGAATCGAAGTGGAGACGGGCTTTCGGCTATCGACGATGGACATTCTCTCCGGAGTGTCCATCCGGGAGCTTGCCGAGAAGATGGAGATCCTGGTCGGTGAGCAGAGCTCCGAAGGGCTGGCCTGTCCTTCGGAACCAGAATCGCAAAATCGCGAGAGCGGGCAGATAACCGAGCTAGGAAATCCGGTGTTTTCGCCGGTGAAGGAACCGCCAGTAATGAGTGTGCCGGCTTGACGGGCGAGACCACGGAGGGCAGCGCAACGACCGTGCCGGTCCTACGAGCGGCTGCGCCCTCGAGGCTTGAGCTGGCCCAGGCGACGTCGCAGAGCCCGCTGCGAGACCTCGAGGGATGTCGCTACCGCCTCGAGGCTCGGGCCGACCTGCGAGCGAGCTTCCTCGATCTCGTCAAGCGTCAGCTCCGACGCCTTGCGCAGGCCCGGGATCCGTTCCATCAAGTCGTAGATCGACGACCGCGGGATACCGAGGGCGTCGGCCGCAGCAGCAGGCCGGAAGTGATGGCAACGCAGAGCCGCCACGACATCTTCTTCGCGTAGATCGCCGGCTTGTTTTCGGACCGGCGCCGAGGCTCGGCGCCGGCGCTCTGGAGCGGGGGACGTATCGGTGCCGAGCAGCGTCTCTACCTCGTCGAAACGCGTCGCCGGATCGGCTTGGCGATTGGCGATCACCAGCTGCCGTACGACGTTGGCCAGTTGCCGCACGTTGCCGGGCCAGGACCACGCCGCCAGGCGAGCGACCAGCGGCGCCGGCAGCCATGGGCGAGGCCGAGGCTCGAGGCGATGGATCTGGTCCACCGCCGCGAGCTCGCGGCGCAGAAAGTGGACGAATAGACGACCGAAGTCCTCGCGGCGCCGGCGCAAGGGCGGTAGCCGCAGCACGTAACCGCTGAGGCGATGCAGGAGCGGCGCTCGGAAACGGTCGCTTTCGATCGCCGTCTCCAGGTCGGCGTCGGTGGCTGACAGGATTCGCACGTCGGGCGTCAGGGCCCTGTCACCGCCGACCGCTCGGACTTCACCGGTTTCGAGGGTTCGTAGCAGCAGCGCCTGCACTTCCGGCGGAGTCTCCCCGACCTCGTCGAGGAAGAGCGTGCCGCCTTGCGCCAGCTCGAAATAGCCAGGGCGTCGCCGGTCGGCGCCGGTGTAGGCACCGCGCTCGACGCCGAACAGCTCGGCCGCGGCCAGGCTGGGCGGCAGCGCTGCCATGTTGACCGCCACGTACGGGCCATCGCGCCGCGGGCTGGCGTCGTGGATCGCCCGGGCCACCAATTCCTTGCCGGTGCCCGACTCGCCGCGCAGCAGGATCGGAACCCGCAGGTCGGCGGTCTGCACGATGTCGCGCCGGATCTGGTCGATGGCCGGGCTATCGCCGACCAGGCCGAAGCGAGGTATCCGAGTGTCGGCGACGGGGTCGAGCCGATGCAGCAACAAGACGATGCGGCCACCCAAGAGCAGAACGACGCCGTCGTCCAGAGCCTCCGCGGCCACCGCGACTTGGCGATCGACTTCGGTCCCGTCGATCGCCAGGGAAGTTCGATTCTCAGCCCGGTCGACGAGCACGCTGCCATCGCCGGCGGTGCCCAAGCTGATCGGTGTGCGGCTGAGATGGACGTCGTTGAGCGGCCGGCCCACGGTCGACAGACCAGGCGCCGCGAACTCCGGAGTCTGGCGTGACAGTTCGCTGTGGCGTCCGGCATCGAGACCCTCGAGTACGGTGCGTTCACCGACACGCTCGAGGTCGGGGTGGTAGAGGACCGTCATGCCATGAACCCGCAGCTCTGCCGAGATCCGTTCCCAGCCCGAGCTGCCGGTGTGCGTCGGAGCCTGGGTCAAGGCGTCAGCGCTGGATCGTGGGTCACTCATGCCGGCCCTTCTATGAGTTCGGGTTTTGTCGAGCTTCGTCGAGCACTCCGTCGAGCAAGGCCGAACCGGCCTCGGGAGGCCCGCGGTCCGTCGGCGCGGCGCGCTTTGTGCCGGCGCTCCATCTTGGTACGACGTTTGCTTCCTTGGTCGGCTGAACAGTGACTCGCCGTTCCGGCCGAGTTGCACCACCAGAGACGAGGTGGCCATTCGAGAACCGGCCGTTGTGCCCTTGAACCCAGGAGATCGGAATGCACTCTAAGAACAAGACCTTTCGTGTCGAGCTCGGCATCAATCTGTATGCGGCGCCGGTTCCACAGACCAATCCGAACATGCGAATCTTCCCCCTGCAGAACGCATTGATCGACGTCACCGATGGCGAAGGGCAAGCCAAACCGGCCTGGTACGCTCACCTCGGGATCGGTGACACCATTTCTTTTCGGTTGGTGGACATTAGCAACTTGCATCTGCCAGAACGGGAACCGGAGTACCCGGAGCTCGCGCTCGCCGAGTTCTACTTCACCAACCCGGTGACCGGCCAGCCGGCCCATCCGTTCACGGAACGGGTCGTCGACTGGCGCTTCTCCGACCGCCTGGATGACTGTTCGAGCCCCGCCTACTGTCCGGACACGTCCGTCCTGCTGCCATCGTGGGATTTGCTGGCGCGCGACGCGGTGAGTGAGCCGATCGAGACGCTGCGCTTCGCCGACTTCGAGACGACCGAGTCGGGCAACGAGTTTCGCGCCTTCGAGCTGACCGTGGCGATCAAGATGGCGCGCGACGGTTGGATCAACCATTATGTTTTCGATCCGGAGATGATCGTCAGCGAGACCGACAACGAAGGGCCAGGCGGCGGCGGCAAGAGACACTGACGAGGGCACCGAAGCTCACGATCCCCGTTCGAGATCCACCAGGAGGTGGTGGAAACGGGGGTCGGCCCGCAGCTTGACGAGGTCCGGCTCGAGCCGGACGTCGGAGAGCGAGAATCCCGAGCGTAAGGCCTCGGAGAGGGCGCTCAGCGCCCTCTCGCGCTGACCGCCGAGCTCCTCGGCCACGGCAACGCGAAAGAGCGAGTACAGATCGCCACCGGTCCCCGCTCGGCGCAGGAAGTCGAGGTCCTCGCGGGCGACGTCGAGACCTCCGGAACGGGCGAGGGCGAGGGCTCGGCGGCTGCGCAGGCGCACATCCGTGGGCCGCGCCTCGATCAGGTTGTCGAGCATCTGGATCGCCCGGCGATAGCTGCGTTTGGCCTCGGCCGAGCGCTCCGGTAGCTGGCGGTAAGCGTCGGCCTGGTTGAGCCAGAAGATGAAGCGATTGGCGGCGCCGTCCATGGTTAGGGCATCCTCGAAAGCAGCCGCGGCTTGGGAGTAGAGACCGCGACTGAAGAGTACGGTACCGAGATTCGAGAAGAGTGAAGCGTCGGGCCGGATCTTGAGGGCGACTTGCAGCTTGGCGGCCGCCTCTTCAAGGCGTCCCTGCGCGTGGTAGATCGCGCCTAGGTTGCGCAGGGCGTGCACGTCGCTGGAGGCGATGGCGAGAGTGTCCAGGAACGCCTGCTCGGCCGCGTCGTAGCGGCCGAGGTCGTAGAGCAGGGCCCCCAGAGCGTTGAAGTAGAGCGGCGTCGGCAGCAACTCGCCGGCCCGGCGGTAGTGGTCTACCGCCTCGTCGAGCCGGCTGACGGATTCGGTCAGCTGGCCGAGTCCGTAGTGGGCGTCGGCGTGGGTGGGCTCGAGCTCGAGGGCGCTCTGCAGGTGCTCGACGGCCTCTTCATAACGGCCGAGCGTCGTGAGGGTCAAGCCCAGGCTGGTGCGTCCGTCGGCCAGGTAGGAGTTGAGACGCACGGCTTCCTGGGCCATGGCCAGGGCCTGATCCAGGAAGATCGGGTCGCCACCAGCCGATGCGTTGCGGGCCTTCTCCCAATAGGCCCGCGCCAGTCCGGCGTGGGCCGTCGCCGACTCCGGGTCGCGCTCGATCATCCCGCGGAAGACGGTGATCGCGCGGTCCGGAGCCTCCGGCTCGTCGAGCCAGCGCAGGGTTCGCAGGGCCTCCTCGTAGCGCCGAGCTGGCGTGTCGTCGACGGACCGGAGCACCGATGACGACACGGCCAGCTCGGAGCCGGCGAGTGGGCGCAGGCTCGTCACGAGCGCGACCAGAGCAACGAGCACAGTGACACCACCCACAACCAGCAGCGGTGCGGAGCGGAGCGAAAGACGCGAGACCCCAAACGCGCTCTCCGAGGAGCGACCGGTCCCCGTGGAGCCCGCTTCGTCGAACGTGAGACGGTGCACAGGCCCGTCGGTGGTCACGGTCCGCTGCTCGTTGGCGGCCGAAAGCGTCGGCTCGGGGGGCGAGGATCGTCGTGCGTCGATCAACCGGTCGAGCGAGCTCTCGACGTCTTTGGCGCTCGCCGGGCGCAGCTCCGGGGCCTTGCGCAGGAGTCGCGCGACCAGTTCCGCCAAGCCTTCGGGTACCGCGGGAGCGAGTTCTTCGACCGGCTGCGGTTGGTGGCTGACGATTCGGGCGAGGGTGTCCACGGGCGTCGCGCCCCGGAACGGTGAGACGCCAGCCAAACACTCGTAGAGCAGAACTCCCAAGGCGAAGAGGTCTGACCGGGGCCCGACGCTCAGCCCGCGCGCCTGCTCCGGGGACATGGCACGGCCCGTGCCGACGATGGCGCCGGTCTTCGACAGGTCCAGCTGTCGTGACGGGTCGCCGGCGAGACCGACGAGTTTGGCGATGCCGAAGTCGAGAATCTTGGCCCGACCATCGGGCAAGATCATCACGTTCTCGGTCTTCAGGTCCCGGTGGACGATCTCGAGGGCGTGGGCCGCCGCCAGCCCTCGGGTGATCTGCCGCGCGTAATCCAACGTAGTGTCGACATCGACTGTGCCGGACTCGAGCAGGGTGGCGAGGGACGTGCCATGAAGCCGCTCCATCACGATCCAATCGCCGGTCTCGTCCTCGACCAGATCGAAGACCTGGACGATCGACGGATGGTCAAGCTGGGCGGTGGTCCGCGCCTCCCGCCGCAGTCGGGCACGCCTCTTCGGATCGTCGTGGTCCCGAAGCAGGCGCTTGACCGCCACACTTCGATCGAGGCGGCGGTCGTAAGCCTCGTAGACGATCCCCATGCCACCGCGACCAAGAGCTCTTTCGAGCCGATACGGGCCGAGTGTGTAGGGTAGCGGTAAGAGCGAAGTGGGCACTGTCATTTCAAGGTCGTGCGGTTTGCGCCGACTGCTCTCGCAGTTTGCTCCCGAAAAATCTGCTCGGTAGATGATGTGGCGCAGTTTATCGAAGTTCTCTTAAGAAAAGATTTTTTGCAAAAAGTTCGACGTGGGACGTGCGCACGGGTAAAGGAGGTCGGGGCCGACAGAGTTGTCGGACTTGATGCTCGAACTTCGACGTTGACTCAGATCGAAGAGTTGACTCTGACCGAAGTGGCCGGCACCCGGAATGCAAGCGACCCTAAACTGGCAGCACCGAACTCGCTGTAATGGACGGCAGCGAGCTCGGATCCGTAGGATTATCGATACTATCCGTCTATTGCTCTGTAGGCGTCGCCTCGCGGAAGATGCAACTCGTGCAAGCCGTGTTGTTATCTCGATAGCAACCCCCTCGGCAGGTTGCACCTCCCGTGCCTGTACCGCCGATCGTGCAATCTCCCGCACATCCGCCGACACCCGAACAGCCACATTCCAGACTGCCGGCGAGAGCGCGCCGCGACTCATCCTTGAGATCGATACCGTAGCGCACGCTCGAGACTCCATCCGCGTCCTGAGTGATCTCGAGCTCGACGCCTTGACGGAACTGGACTTCGGCCGCGCCCACCATTTCGAGATAGGCAGTGCTCAGCAACACCGTCAAAGAATTCTTGGTCGCCAGCGTTCGCCAATGGGAAGGCGTACACTCCGCCGAAGCCTTGATGGACGGCAAGCCGATGCAAGGCGTCTGGTATGCCCGTTCTGAAGAGTACGAAGCCCGCCGCCAAGCAGCGCGTCGCGCCGCTCGCCGCGGCACTGCGGTTGAAGAGATCGATCGCAGCGCCTTCATGCAACACTACGACGTCAAGTTAGCACCGCTGCCCTGTTGGCAAGACCTGCCACTCGCCACCCGCCGGCAGTACGTGACCGAGATGGTCATCGAAATTGAAGCTGAAGCCGCGGTGCAACGTGCCGAGCACGGTATCGAGCCACTCGGCATGGACGCGATCCGCAATCAGGATCCCTTTGCTCGTTCTGCCCACACCCGCAGCCCTAAGCCCCTGTGCCACGCCGCCAGCAAAGAAATGCGGGAGCGCGTCAAGCAAGCGTACCGGGCCTTCGTCGAGATGTTTCGCGAGGCATCGCTCAAAGTAAGGCTCGGCCGGGTCGCCGAGGCGATCTTCCCCAAACACAGCTTTCCACCAAGCCTCCCCTTCGTCCGCCTCGGTGACGCGATCGACCCCCTAGCTGACGCGGGCGGAGCGGCACGCTGGGCGTCGTGGGCACCAGCGTCTAGTTGAGCCCGACGGCAGGGCCATCCTTGCCCTTCACCGGTCAGTGAGGCGCCGCCGAGATCTTTGAACTCTGCGCTTGGTGGGGGCGGTACGTTTTTGCACAGCCCAGATCCCAGAGATTTCAAGAAATTTGAAGCTTCGAACCTTGTGATCGCCCCACTCGTTTCCAAACTCCTTCTGGTGACCAGCAGAGGTACTTGATCGCAGCGAAAGAGCTGCTCAGAACCTGGGAATGTAGCCCAGCAGGCTTTCCGCCGGATCTCTTTCCGACATGGCTGGCACCTGAATGCCTCGCAAGTCCAAGAAGGCATCGGTGACGTAGATCCCGCCGCCGTCGCGAGCCGCCAGATTGCCCGAAACCGTGCTGTTGACCAGGGTGGCCTGGCCGCCCCCGAGGTAGATCCCGCCACCGCTGCCGTTGTCCGTGGCATCCCGCACCGAATTGTCGGCCACCAGACTGCGCAGCAGGTAAAGATGGCCACCGCCAACCCGAACGCCGCCGCCCTCGTCGCCAGTCGCCAGGTGGTTGTTTCGGATTGTGCTGTCGACCATCTTCAAGATCCCGCCATCGACGCGTACACCGGTGGAGTCCACCCCATCGCGGACCTCGCAGCGGGTGCAGGTAGCGTCACCGGCAAAAATCTCGAGCCCCGGCGCGTCGCCGTTCTCGCCGGGTATGAAGGCGACGTTCTCCAAAGTCACCTGCGCGCCCGAGTCGTCGATCAAAAAGGCGGTTTCAGTTTTGGCCATCAGCTCCAGGTCCTGGACATGCACCGCGACCGCCACCCCGACCCGAAACGAGGCCGAGTTGACGAGTGAGCCGGACTGGCGGATGACCGGCACGCCTCCTTGGCCACGGATCGTCATCGACTGGGTGATCTCGATCGAGCCACTCGCCAGGATGAGGTAATCACCACCCGGCAGACTCGGGATCTCGATCACATGCGGTCCACCGGCCAGCGCAGTGGCTTCCTGGATCGCCGCCCGTAGGGTGCAGAGGTTCGCGCCGCTATCGCACACCCCGTCACCGGGGAGCGAGTCGTCGAGGTCGTCGGTAAAGTTGGTCACGAAGGTGGCCGCACCGGCCGTAGC
>JAJCXO010000251.1 GCA_029263395.1 Acidobacteriota bacterium
CAACCGGCATGTTGCGGAAGTTTTTGCCGAGCAAAGCTGGTGGGGAGGCTTCGATTTCCGCCCTGGCGCCTTCAATGAAGCTCTAGAGGTGCGGCTCGACTATGTCCGTCAGCATCGCACGTCCGGTTTCCGCCGCCGCGCAGATGTGTTGGAGATTCTCTACGTTGCGGGCCCTCGTGAACCGGATATCGCCTTCCTCAAGGTCGAAACCCGGGACGATAGTGAACCCTTGGACTTGTTGACTGGCCGGGTCGACAAACAAACGCCGGTGGCGGCAGTCGGTTATCCGGCTTCGGATGGTGGACGCAACGATCCGGTACTGATGCGTAAGCTCTTCGGCAACATCTACGATGTCAAACGGTTCTCGCCTGGTTTTGTCACCGGCCATGAGGCCGGCGGCATCATTGTGCTGGGTGACTATTCATCACTCGGTGGAAGCTCAGGTTCCGCGATCCTCGAGCTCGAGACCGGCAAAGCCGTCGGTTTACATTTTGCTGGAGCGTTCCGTGAGGCGAACTATGCTGTCGCCTCAGACATCGTGGCGTCAGCTCTGGCGCGAGTCAAAACATTTGTTGTGGTTGGCGAATTGCCGATCGAAAAGCCGAGGAGCCAACCCGGAGTATTCGATGGACGTGGCGGGTATGACCCGGCTTTTCTCGGTAGCGGTGATCTCCTTGTGCCGTTGCCTGATCCCGGCCCCTGGTCAGGTGATCTGGCGCCAGTTTCGGATGACGCGGACAGCATCCTCAAATATCGACACTTTTCCGTGCTGCAATCTCGCTCTCGACGGTTGCCGTTAGTAACTGCGGTCAACATTGATGGTGACAAGTCTTTCAGACTGAAGCGTAAGGGTAAGTGGCGGCTGGACGCTCGGATCGCTGATGAACACCAGGTGGGTAACGAGCTCTACTTCAAGAATCCGCTGGATCGAGGGCATATGGTCCGACGACGCGATCCCGGCTGGGGGGCGACCCGGTCGGAAGCCCAAGAAGCGGAAATCGACACTTTCCACTACACCAACGCAACCCCACAGCACGAGAACCTCAACCAACGGGATTGGGTTGGGCTCGAGGACTACATTCTCGAGGCAGCCGAGACCCGAGACTTCAAGGTCAGCGTGTTGACGGGACCCATTTTCCGTGAAGACGACCGGCGCTTGCGGCATCAGCCGGGAGCCGAGGATATCCAGATCCCCGAAGAGTTCTGGAAAATTGCGGTTATGGTTCACGATGAAACCGGCGAGCTCAGCGCCACCGGCTATGTGCTCAGCCATGGCAAAATGATCCGGGATCTTGTAGAGGCAGCGTTTGTTCTTGGCCAATACGAGACCTACCAGGTCCAGATCTCCAAGATAGAAGCCGAAACCGGGCTCGACTTCGGGCGCCTCAAAAACTTCGATCCGTTGGCTGCCGGTCGAGGCGTCGAGTCCAGGTTCGGGCAGTCCGTGCGGCGGGTCGAGGGACCGGGCGATTTACGCCTGTGAATCAAGCCGTTGTGCCCGGCCCTGTGCTGCTGAGCGCGGGGTCGGGCTGGCGAGCGGTTTTGTGATCGAGTTGCGGCAGGCTAAGCTACCCGCGAACATAGTATTAAGGTCGCCAATCAACAGATGGGCGTCAAGGTACTGCAAGGGAGGTTCGCCAGGTGGGAATTGATTTCAATCGACTCAATGGGCCGCAGCTGAAGATCTTGCGGGAGACCTTGCTCGAGGTTTTTAGTCGAAACAGCCTCGAACGTTTCTTCTTCGAAACGTACTCCGAATCGGTCGAGAATCTGGTCGAATCGGGCCCTTTTGGGGACGAACTCTTCGACCTGATCAAAGTGCTTCGTCAGCGCGGGACCTTGAGTACCTTCGTTGCTGCAGTGGAAGCTGTTTACGCTGCCAATCCAGCTCTTGGAGAATTGAACGCTCGCCTCGGCCTTGTTGACGAAGAAGCACACGGTCAACCCGTGCTCTCAGGCATGAGCCTTGAAAGGATGGTTCGAAGTTCAGGCTTCGATGATGTGAATCTTTGGGCCCGTCGTTTGGTCGAGGCTGGTAATCGAGTCTGCCGCATCTCGTATCCTGGTTCGCAGGGTCTGGTGCGTGGGACAGGGTTTCTGGTGGCCTCGGATCTGGTGCTGACCAACTATCATGTAATCGAAGATCTCGCTCACGACACGGCGGATTCCGATGACGTGCGGTTGAGCTTCGGTTATGCCGAGACGGCGGAGGGGCTCTCGACCGGCGAGAAATATACACTGGCTGAAAGTTGGTTGGTGGACTCCTCAACGTACAGCCAAGCGGATTTGGCACCAAACGCCGGTTTGCCTTCAGAAGGTGAACTCGATTTTGCGCTGCTACGGCTGAAGAAACCGGCCGGTGAGGCGGTCGGGCCAGGTGGCAAGCGGGGTTGGTTCGATCTCAAAACATCACCCGACCAGGCACCGCAGGACGGCATTGTTTTTGTCCTACAACATCCCGAAGGCAAGCCTCTCAAGCAGTCGATTGGCATCGTCAAGACGAGCCTGACGCAGCTGCGCCTGCGTTATGACGCGGATACGAGCCATGGATCCTCAGGTGCCGTGGTGCTGGACCAGCAGCTTGACCCAGTTGCGTTGCATCATGCCGGCGATCCAGATTCGAAGATCAAGGCGCAATACAACCAAGGGATCCCACTGGCGCTGATCCGCACTGCGCTCGAGGTTGCTCCCGATGTGACCTGGCCGCCGCCAGTCTCCACCGCGCCCGCTGTTGCATTACCGACGGTGGAAACCGCGCCCAGCTTGGAGGCTGACGTCACCCCGCTGCCGACCGAGCAGGTTTCGGCGCCTCCGGTTGTCGAGAGCGTCGCTGAGACCGAGACCGACACCAGCGTCAGTGAGACCATTCAACAGCTCATCGGTACTAACAATCTCGCCATGATCTCGCATTGGTCCGATCGGCTGACGCCGAACGGTGGGTTTGGCGATGCCAGGGCGGTCAACCAAGCGCTGATCGAGCTTGCGACCCAACGCAACGATCGCCAACACCTGGCTCAGGGCAACGAGAATCAAGGTGATCTATACGGTCGGCATGACCAGCAGTCGAAAGCGAAGCGATATTGGCGGGAAAGCCTCGCCCACTATCGCTGGCTGCGAAATACCGAACGGGACAACACCCGACGTGCCCAGTACGCCACGAAGCTGGCAGCAATCGAAGCCAAGCTCACCGTTCCGTAGCCGTTACACAGCAACACACAGCGACACTTCTGGTTGAGACCTGGCTACGGGTCTAGTTGAGATCTGGCTACAGTTTGACGCAGCCCGCCGCGTCGCAGTTGTGATCGCGGGCATCTTCAAAACCGTTGTCGATCAGTCGGGTGATGCGGTTCTTGTTGAAGTCGAGCAAGCCGAGAAAGCCGGTGGTGGGTTCGGTCGGCCGGTAGCGGTGGATGGTTAAAGGGACCTTGCCTTCGACATCGTCGGACATGCTGTCGAGCAAACGCTTGAGCTCGTCCTGATCTGCGGCGTTTTTGGGTTTCGGAGCGTATTCGCGGTTGAGGCTGACCGTCAGTAGCCGTTCGTTGATCCGCTTGGCCGCCCGAATGTCGGCGACCACAGATCGCGCAAACGCCAGCACGTACAGGCGGTAAACGGTGGAGAAGGTGTTCGGTATCTGTTGGCCGCGGTGGTTGGCGAGGTCGGGATCTTGATAGATCACATGCAGCACCAGCTGTCGATCTCCAGAGCGGTCGCAGGCCTCGATCGCCGGCAGCAGCGGAGTGTCGGAGAGGACAGCGCCGTCGACAAAAGGAGTGTTGTCGACGATCTGAGAGGGAATGACTCCGGGAATTGCGGCGGCCGCCATGATGGCCTGATAACCGCGTTCATCCTCAATGTCCCGGTTGTCGAACGTGACTGGTTTGCCCGCCTCCCAATTGGCCGCGATAATGCGTAGCTGCTTACTGGCCAGCCCGATCCGGGCAACATCGATCTCACTCCGAATCAGCGCCTCGAGGGGTGACATGTCCACACCCGTGCTCAGATCCACCAATCGCAACGCTCGTTCCTCGAAACTCTCTCGCCCATTCATCACCTGCGCGAAGCGTTGCGCCGTTTCTGCAATCATGCGTTGGCTGTCGCGCGCCAGATTGGTCAAGGGTGTCAGAGGGTTGGGAAACCACTTCCTCGGATTCAGATATTCGAACGGGTTGAATCGAAATCGGAACAGGCCGTTGCTGTTGCGGCCATTGTTGGTGGCGATGCGGTCGAGCCAGATGCGTTCCAATTTTTCGACCGCAGTTGTCACGTTGCGGTGGTCTTTCGAGATCAGGAGGGCAGCGTTGAGGGCACCGATCGAAGTCCCGGTGTAGATCTCGGGATCAATCGGTTGTCCGCCGCCAGCTGCCGTAGGTTCACGGGTCAGCGCCTTGATCACGCCAACTTCATAAGCGGCGTTGGCACCGCCACCCGAAAACACGATGGCGTGTTGGGGTGTGTCGACCGAGCCGTTGTCCCCAGAGGTTCCAGGCTTCGTGCTCATCGTGTCCTCCAAACTAGATGAAGATAACCAGTCTCTTTGCTGAATATATCAGCCGTGGCACGGTCTCGATCTCCAGCCGATCTTGCGCCGTGGAAGTTGGGATTCTCTCTGGAACGTAAGAAAATCGTGCATTCACCCGCCCTGCGACAAGCCCGGGTCAAGGGTTTTGCACTCCTTGACGGCCAGCCGAGGGACGAGGCGTCCGGCGTGCCCTGGAACGGTGGTTTCGAAAGAGAAAGACCTGAGTTGATGCGACTTGAATTTTTTACTGATTCTGGAACATCCGGTGTAGGGGCGCACGGCTGTGCGCCCAGAGGTTGTGTCGTCGAGCCACATCGATCTTGTGGAAGGTCTTTCCAGCCGCCGGGTTTCTGGCTGTTGTCGACTGTCGGGGCTTATCCGACACGAGCGATCGTTGAGTCTTCGTTCGTCATCGGGCGCACGGCCGTGCGCCCCTACACCTGGTTTTGTCAACATTCGGTGATGTTGCCGTGACCCCAACCAGCACACAGCCGTTCGTCGATCATCACGCCCCTTCCTGGGGCTGGGGATGCGACCGCTACGAGCGTCTTCACCGAGATCAAGGTGGGGCAGGCAGTGCAGCGCATGCGGTGGATCCCTCCCGGCACCTTCCGCATGGGCTCACCAGAGGGCGAAGTTGGTCGAGCCGGATACCCTGGCCGGTGGTCATTGAGACCCCCTTGAGCGGGAGCAGGTGGAGGCTCAGCTGGCAACTCAACCCTGTTGTGCACCGGTGGGAAATCCAATTGGGGATTGAAAACGACCCCAACACCGGTGGGAAATCCAATTGGGGAATGACAACCCTGTTGTGCACCGGTGGGAAATCCAATTGGGGATTACAAACGACCCCAACACCGGTGGAAAATCCAATTGGGTGAACTTGCCCCCCTTCTGCACCGGTGGAAAATCCGATTGGAGAAACTCGACCCCCTTCTGCACCAGTGGAAAAAGCAATTGGGGCAACCGATATCTGCTCCGCGGTGCGGCATCGCAAGATCAACACGAAGAGCCAGCCGGACTTACTGGCGACTCACCAGCCCAATCCGATCCACGGAAGTATCGAGAGACCCGAATGAGCATGCTGATGCTGACGCTCTCCCCCTGGAAACAATTCACTCGCCGACCCCTGCCGACCTTGCCGAGCTCTGGTGACTGAATTGTTTCTAGAGGAAACCGTGTCAGCATCAGCATGGGAATCCCAGGTTTCACTGTATCAGCGAGACGAATCTTGCTGGGCGTGTATCGATCTCTGAATTTGATCTGGTCTTCCTGACGCTCGACAAAACATCGAGGCCCGAAGGTCGGCTAGAGGCGTCGCCAAGACACCTGTTGTGCAACCAGGATCCTGTTTTGGTCAGCCAAGACACCTGTTGCGCGTCACCTATCCCGTCCTAAGCCAGCCAAGACACCTGTTGAGCGGCACGGATCCCCATCAAAGCCAGCCAAGAGACCTGTTGCACACCACCCATCCTGTCTTGGTGGGAATCAGACAGGTGTCTGGTTGTGCATCAGGTCTTCTTTGGTGCTGAAAAGGGCTGGCGGGTCGATAGGAAGGCCTGTTCAGGGGTTGCTATCCCGGGTCAAACCGGTGAAGTTGCCAGTTTTAGGGACGTATTATGTGAATCGCATCACATAATACGTCCGTATTTTTGGCGTCAGCTCTCCATCTCCCGGCTCGGCCGATACGCTGTGTCCTGAATAGGGATGGTTGTCTGGGTGGCTGGCGATGCGACGGATCAAGGGATCTCGACCGTGGTGAGGTCGCCGTAGCGGATGGCGACTCTAGAGCTGAAATCGTCGATTGCCAGCAAGTAGTCGCCGACCGGCAGGTGATGGACTTCCAGGGGTTGTTCGGGGCTGACGGTGAGCCGCATGCCGAGGCGAGTCATCAACCGGGAGATGTCCCAGCCTTCCGCCGACAGAATACCGGTCCATCCCCGGCGGGTCTGTGATTCGATGTGGACGGACCCGGTGTCCTGCGCGGTCAGGGCGATACCCTGCTCCTGGGCTTCTGCTACCGGCATCCAGGGCCCCAACTGCCAGCTGCCGTTGTCGACCCCAGCCGCCCGCACCCACTCGGGCGCTGGCGGCTGTAGCGCAACTTTGACTCGGCCATCAGCGCTGGCGGTGAGCATGCGATGGATGTTGTCGCTGCGTTCCAAGAAGACGAAGGCGCCGGCCGCGGCATGGCCATCCGCCCGGGTCATTTGGATTTCGATCTGCTGGTCTTGGTGTTGCTCCAAAGTCAGGGTCAGGGGAGCTTCTTGCTGTTCCGCAACCACGTCGACCAGGGGGCTGGTTTGTGAGCCGAGCCGAGCGTAGATCCGGTGGGTGCCGGGCTCGAGGCCGATCAGAGAGAATCCACCGTCGGCGTCGGTGAAGGCGAAGGCCGATCCGGCGAGATTTCTCACCCGCGCTTCAGCGACGGGTTGGTCCGATTCGGAGACGACTTGCCCGGTGACGGCGAAACCATCAAAGTCGAGCTGGAGCTCGTGTTGTGGGTTGTCTGGCAGCTCGACGCGTTGGGCCGGAGACATCGTGCCTCCCGGCGGCAGCCAGGACACCTGCCAAACGCCTGGGCGGAGCGTCTCGGACCAGAATCCGCCGGCAGCGTCAACCTCGACGTCCACCTGGGGTCGGCCGGCCCCAAAGGTCTGCTGTTGACGGGCTCCGAGTTGCGAGGCCCGGTTGACGATGATGCCGTGTTGCGCGGTGAGGTCCGAGGGCAGCCAAATCAACTGGCCGCCTCCCGCCGGCTGTCCTCCCACGGTCACCGTTCCCGCAACGTGTGTGTTCCCGGCTTGGCAGTCGACCTCGAGAATGTTGCGATGTTCGGGCACGTCGATACGCTCCTCGCAGAGGAGCTCCCGGCCGCGCAGGACGGTCACCGTTGCTGGGCCGGGAGGAACGTGCTGGATGATGGAGCGACCGTCGACGACGCTGGCGGTCAGCATGTCGATCTCGAGCCATTCGCCGCGCAGGTCGACTCTGGCGTCGGCGTGTTTGATGGCTTCGTCGGTCAGGATCTCGAGCCGGGTGCCGGCCGACAAAAGAATCTCGCCGATGTTGTTCAATGGGCCATCGGGCTCGATCCGGAGGTGGGTTCTGGCCAAGCCGGAGGCGTCAACTCTCAACAGTTGGGGGCGGGCTGGGAGTCCGTCAAGCTCGAAGTGACCGTCCGGGCCGCTGGTGGTGGCAATCAAGTTGTGTTCGACCCAGGCCACCAAGTCTCCCTGTTCGGATGCTCCTGGGGCCCAGATCTGCCCACCCGTAACCGGGGAGCCGTCGTCGGCGCGGAGCAGGACACCGCGGATCTGGATACCGGGTGGAGCCTGCAGGTCGCCGAGATCCCGAGTTGATCCCGGGGCTCCCGGCTCGACGGCTACCTGGAGCTGTCGAGCCGAAGGCGAGCGCAACTCGAGGGCGAGCGCTCGTCCAGGGGTGAGGTCGAGCTGAAAACGGCCGCCGGGTAACAAGTCGTGATTCTGGTAGCGTGATCCATCCGTGACCCGAACCGATCCCGAGCCTACCGGTACCCCTTCAGCGTCGACGAAACGGCCCTCGGCGCGGAAGGCGCGGTGCAACACGATCGCCAGTTCCTCGGGATAGGGTGGGACAACACGCTGATCGGTGGGTAGATGGCCCTCGGCATGCGCCTTGACCTCGAAGCCCTGGTGGCGCGGCGCTTGCGTCAGCTTGGCTCGACCCCGGCGGTCTGTTGTGTAGGTGGCGTCCGGCCCGATCTCGACGGTGGCCCCGGCGATCGGCGCTTGCGTTTCGTCGAGGACAATAACCGGCAACTCGGTGCTCGGAAGTAATTCGATTGCTCCCAGATCCACAGTATCGGTGAGACTGGATGCCACGGTTCGGCGCCCGAGGTCGATGCGATCAGCAAAGGCCGCAAAACCTTCTAGGCTGGCCGCGATGCCGATCTCGCTAGCCGGCAAGGCGGCGAGTGACCAATGGCCTCGCTCGTCGCTCACTGCGCGGCGGGCGATTCCCGCACCCGAGCTGCCCGAGAGCCAGCCGTCGGCGCGGATCTCGACGTTGGCCAAGGGTTGGCCGTCGGCGTCGACGAATCGGCCAGTGATGCCGAAGCCGGGACTCAGCCGAATGGTCTCCGGCAAGCCGGACGGATAGCTCGAGATCGTCGTCGGAAGATGGCTCGCCTGGCTGACGACAAATTCTAGGGTGGCCTGATCAGGCAGCTTGGCAAGGCACAACTCGCCATCGAGATCGCTGCGATACTGGGCCAAGATTCGCTTGTCACCGCGCCGGTTGGCCAGCACCGTCAGGGTTGCATTGTCGAGCTCGTGGCCTTGCGCGTCGAGCACCACCAAGCGGCGATCGGCTGCGACCGAACTCTTGATGGTCCAGTTGTTGCGCCCGGCAGGAACCTCCTGCCACCAGGAGCCCCGAAGGTGACCGGCCCAGCGTAGGCGCCAGGGGCGTTCATCTCGTGGCAGGTCGAGTTTGCCCGCCGCGGGGACAGGCCAAGTGGGTAGGAGATCCTCCGGTATTTCCGCCCACATGTCGACCGGGGCGGCAATCAAATAGGCTTCGGCAAGCGCTTTGGGATGTTCAGCGTCGATGCGGACGGCCAAGTGCTGCCCTGCTCGCGGTAGCTTCTGATCCAGCTCACGGGCGTCGATGCGCTGAGGAGCGGAGTCGGCCGACCAGATCCAGGCGTGGTCCAGCCCAGCTTCAGGGGGTTGATCTGTCATGGCTGCGACGCGACCGTCCTCATACACCCAGACGATGTTGTGGGAGGTGTCGTCGATCGAGCCGATCTCGACGGAGGTTTCGGCCGAAAGTTGTGGGGTGGCCAACAGAAGCAATCCTAAGATCGAGGTTCCGAGTCTCATGGTTTGAGCTTCCCATGGATCAGGCGGACGCGGTCCGCGTGGTCTTTCTTCGGTCCGGGAGGTAAGAATCGGGCGTGGTCGAACACCAGAAAGACAGCGTCTTCCCCGCGGAGGTCGACTCGCAGACGAGCCGTCGACGACGCAGCGGTGATCGGTAGGTCTAGAGTGATAGCTGGTTGGTCGCGGCGTAATTGGGTCAGGTGCCAGCGGGTTCCGGTCTGTGTTGCCCTGCGGATCAATAAACCTGGGCCATCCGCCAGCGGCACAATGTCATCCACGGTCAGGAATTGTTGCAGCCATGACCAGCGAGCCAGTGGGTTGGCGGAGAGCAGGGCGCGCTGGTCGTCGTCGAAATCGCACCGGATATCGAGACCGAGAGGGTCAGTCTCCCAAGTCCATAGCAGTTTGCCGGCCTGATCATAGAGGAACACTCCAGGCTCAGCGCCTGGAACGACAACCAGTTGGCCGTTGGGCAAGAAGCGTACGGCCCCGATTTCGAACCCGCCACAAGAGTCGACCGGCCGTGCACCGCTGCCAGCGGTCGAAAACAGCACGGGCGTAAGATCGGACAGCCCGGAATTCATGGCACCAACCCAGGCAATTGCGCCGTCGGATGAGATCTGACGATCAGCGCCGCGGCGGGTACCGAGTACCGCCAACCTGTTCTGGGTTACATCGAGATCTTCGATCATCTCGAAGATCTCGAGACCATCGAGAGTGGTGTCTTTGCCGCTCTCCTTCTCTTGCCGCTCTTTCCACCCCAGGGTAAAGATGCCGGCGGCTACCGCTACATAGTCTTGGGAAAGGCCGATGCGGCTGGTCTGCCACACCTCTCTACTACCATGGCCGTCCGGGGTGATCTGTGTCCAGTGATCAACCGCCGGGTCGAGGGTGAGTTCGACACCGCCGACCCCCATCACCGCGAGGTAGACCGAGTTGGTGCCGGCCCAGCGTACATCCGGCGCCTGGTCGAGGCGTGGGGGAACATCCCTTTCGGCACTATTTTGGAACACCACGCGGGCCGCTTGCGGTTCCTCGGCTCCTAGCGGCCATGCAAACAGAAAGACTGCGCTGATCAGGTAGCGGCCCGCGGGGTGGATCATCGGTTAGTGCCTGATGTCGAGGTGGGGAACACAGCTTGCGCCGTTGGTAACGCAACTGCCTCCTCCGCCCCAGCACTCCGTGCATCCAGGTCCGGTCCCTCCGCAGTAGGTTTGGGCACCGACATAGATAATCCGTGAGTTATTGTAGCTTTCGCACTCGCCGAACGTTACGGACCCGAAGGCTGCTAACATGCCGATTAATAATAGATAACAAATAGTTTTTCGCATCTCCATCCCCTTTCGAATTTCATTTTGAAGCCAGCGAATTTCTGGCTTCAGATCATGCCCGACGACAACTCGCAAACAAGTCTCTAGACCTCGGACGATCTTGACACTCGAGCTTTCGCGAGCATTGCGGCTAATAGAGAAAAAGCATAACCCGGTACTTTCAGGCTTGTCAAATCTGTTGTTCGGCGTATCTGTGATAGCTAGCCCGCCTTACCAGCCGCAACGAAGAGGTAATCCCCGCCTTCGTGTTCGAAGCGCTCTCGAACCCGATCGATTGTGCCGCTGTCGATATCGGCGGCGAGACGACTGAGGCCGTTCTCGACTTCAACCGGATCAGCCAGCGACGCGAAAGTCGAGATGCCGCGCCGAACACCGGGGTCGAGGTAAATCTCGGGGCGGTGTTTGCCGCTGTAGAGGAAGAAGTCCTGCAGGTCTTCGCGGATGCTGTAAGGCTCAGTGATGCAGGAAACGAAGCCGGCGGTGTCGAGGGCAGCGCGGACGACGTCGAGGGCGGGCATCTGCACGGCGGAGCGTTCGATGGCTTGCGGGAAGTAGTGGCTCAACCAATATTGATGCATCTGCTCGGGGGTGGAGGTGAGCAAGACGAACCGCCCGCCCGCCACAAGCACGCGATGGACCTCGGCGAAAGCCGCGTCGAGATCGGCAAAGTGATGGATGGCCAGGGTACAAAGTACACCGTCGAAGGTGGCGGCGGAGAAGGGGAGCGCGGCCGTATTGGCGAGGGCCAGAGGAGTGGTGGGGTGTTTGACCCGGGCTTCCGCTAGCATCTTTACTGACAGGTCGATACCACGCCACCGCCCGCCATGGGCAGCCAGAGCGGCTGTGTAGTTACCGGTGCCACAGGCGAGATCGAGGTAGTTCGAGTCGGCTTGCGGTGCGAGGTAGTGGGCCAGCCGAGACGCCAGGTACGGGTCGGCTCGGCGGGTGGTGTCGTAGCCGCTACCGATGCGGTTGTAGAGTGCCTGCTCCTGAGTCATCGACGTTGATCTTTGGGTAGATGGTTTGTGACTCGCGTGCTTGAATGATCATATGTTTAGTTTCTAGAGCGTACTTGATCGGGGTTCTGCTCTCAATATTGAGACTGCTGCTTATCAAGTTTGAGAATTTATTCGAAGCAAACAGGTGACCGTCGACTGCTGGAGAATTCGGCAAATCACTCTAGAACCGTGGCTTAGACTCGTCGTGCCTGCCTCGTGTACTCGGTTGGTAATCTACAATCAGTTTGGCATGTAAATTGCCTTTAGGTTGGTATTCGCTGCTTCGGACGCCGCATCGAATATTCTCGAACAGTCTTCTCAACTCGTTCCCGATCGAGCCAGGAAGTTAGGCTTTCGAAGCGAATCTTTTCACTGTACCCCTAGGATCATGTGCCCTAGGATCATGTGCCCGAGGAGACATCATGAAGAAGACCCTTTTTACAGGTGCCATCGCTTTGTTCCTGCTGGCTGGCGGTGCCGCCGTAGCTCAGGACCTGCAAGTGACGGCAACCCATCAAGACATCCACTTTTTGACCGAAGATGGCAACCTCCAACGCGGTGTACGTTGTGCAACCGCCGACTTGAACGTTGACCAACAAGCGCGGGTGCGCGCCGAGGTGGACGGTTGGCTGGCGTCCCGCAGTGGTGAGGCGGTGACGGCGACCCAGATCCCGGTGGCGTTCCATGTGGTCTACCAAAGAAAACGTGGGGTGAATACCGGCGACCTGTCCCAGTCTGAGGCGCAGGATCAGATCGATGTGCTCAATGCCGCTTATGCCGGTACCGGCTTCTCGTTCTACTTGGCGAGCTTCGACTCGACCCGTAACAACAAATGGTTCACGCGCTGCGCCTCCTCCGGCCAAGAGCGGCGGATGAAACAGGCGCTGGCGATTGATCCTGCGCACAACCTGAACATCTACACCTGTAATCCTTCCGGTGGCCTGTTGGGCTGGGCGTATTTCCCGTCGTCCTATCCGGAAAGCAGCTTCTGGCACGGTACCGTGTTGCTCTACTCGTCCCTGCCTGGCGGCTCGGCGGCGCCTTACAACTTGGGTGACACCGGTACCCACGAAGTGGGTCACTACCTCGGCCTCGATCACACGTTCTTCGGCGGTTGTTCCAGCCCTGGTGATTCGATCGCCGACACCCCGCCCGAGGCCAGCCCGGCGTATGGTTGTCCGGTGGGTCGCGACACCTGCTCGGGTGGCGGTCCTGATCCGATCTTCAACTTCATGGACTACACCGACGATGCCTGCATGGATGAGTTCACGTCCGACCAGGCCGCTCGTATGACGGCCCAGGCAGCGCTCTACCGCCCCAGTCTCGGCAACTGATCGCCGCTTTCTCGGTAGTGCACAACGGCCGGCGATTCGCCGGCCGTTTGCTTTCCGAGACATAGCCTCCTACTCGGATGTAGACACGATTGCTGTTGAAAGCTCGGCGTCGGTCGGTCGCTGAAACTGCTTCTCCATGAAATCAAACATGGCGGGAGTGACTTCAAAAGAGAAGGTTTCACCCGGCTCGGAATTGCGCGCAAGTACACGGCTTCTGCGAACGTTGTGCGGAGCATCCACGAAGTGCAATCGAGACGGCAGCTCACATTCCTGGGCCAAGTCCACGAACTCCCTTCGACTCTCGACTTTCATGAAACCAAGGTCCAAGACAACGTCCCCGCCAGCTTGCGCGAACTCCGAAGCTGTAGTCCAGATGCGTTGCTCGCAGCGTTGAACCCGCTCCATGATCCAAGCAAAATTCAGCGGCTTTGGCAGGTCTGGTCCGTAGAGCTGGTGCATCCATTCATCGATAGAAAAATGAATTCCTCGAGTGTCGGTTGCCAGCCGACGAGAGTAGGTTGATTTCCCCGCGCCTTGCGGTCCAAAAACAATGTGGACGGTTCCCATAACGTGGTGCTTCCGTTGGATTTTTGTCGCTAACAGGCGCCCGCGAAGTCAGAACGGTTCAAGAGCTCGCGGTACGCTTCGAGTTGATGTCTGGGCGAGTCACCGCGCCACTTCGCGAGCACCCGGCGACCTCAGCGGGAGGCTCTTCGAGGGCACGGTTTCCGGTCGATTGACCAAGTGCTGTCGTATCCTAACCTGTTGCCGTCGCTGGGCGAATGGAATCGGCGACGCTCGGGGAACTCGTGACGTAACATCAAGTAAGACTGGCCGACGCTCGGGCACTAGAACAGCGGCCGGGCAGTCCAACAACGATGATATCCGGCCACGGCCAAACGGTGATATGTGCTCGGGTAGACAGGGACGAATAGCGAAATTGGGAGGGCGAAGCCACCGGCTTCGACTCCCTTTGGCGTCTTTTTCTCTACTGTTCGACCCGGATGAGCGTTCTCATGGGAATCTTACGCCCTCATCAATGAATGACACCGGGAGAATAAATGTTATCGAATCGACTGGAAGCAATGCGGGACGCGGCGGCGCGAGGGGTGATCGACAAACTCCATCTGGACCAATCACGGGCACCGCGTGAGCTCGAGCCGCTCTTGCGCTACATCGAAGAGCACCTCTTCGACCCGGAATTCAGCGTGCAGGCGATGAGAGAGGACTGCCAGGTGCGTGACAACTCCATCGTCACGCGCTTTAGACGCTTCCTCGAAGCGCGTCCATCGGCCTACGCTAAGCGGAAGCGTCTGGAAGTTGCTGCCGAGCTGTTGCGGACGTCGTCGGAGGAGATCTGGAAGATTTCCGAGCTGGTAGGATTTGCTTCCCCCCAGGTATTCACGCGCAATTTCAAAGACGCTTGGGGGACTAGCCCGGGCGAGTACCGTCAAGACCATGGCGCTGCTGGGCAGCGATCCTCTGATCAACCTCTGCCAGAGAGCAAACGTCTCGCCCGTGACCTACAGAAAGCGGTCGAAGGTACCTTGCATCCGGATCGTGCCGAGACCCTGATCCAACATCTCGAGTCAATGTATCGAACGTTTGATTCGACGGCTGTGTCGGCTTGCTCGGCCCTAGGAAGTGTTGGGGAGACGATTCGCCAGTTAACGCATGAGGGTGCGGGGTCGAGTGACCGGAGTGCCTCAGCTGATGCCCGGTCGTGCGTTGAACTCTTGTTGCGACTGAGTCGCCTAACGAGGGACCGAAACCGTCGTGTGAGCCTTCGGTTGGCGAACTTGGCTCTCAGCACCGCACAGGAAAGTGCTGTGGAGCTTGGGGAGGAGGGGTCGAGCCTGTGTGCCTTGTCTTGGGCTTGGGTCGGCGCTGGCCATCGACGGTTGTTGGACTTTGAGCGAGCAGAAGATGCCTTCGAGCAGGCGGAGTTGGCGTGGAATGAATCTGACGAGCGAGGAGATCAGAGCGTCGGAGCTGAGATACTGCATCTCAAGTCTTTTTTGTGGTCTGGAAGACAACGCTATGATGAAGCTCTGGAGTTGATGAACCAAGCAATTGAGATGGTTGATGGGGACAGTTGCGACACCAACATGCTTTCAACATATCTCTTGCAACGTGGGTGTATTTGCAGCTCGCTCGGTGAGCCAGAAGCCGCATTGCCTGATTTCTACCGAGCGTTGAAGCTTGCCAAAGGGGACGGTCGGCTGGAGTTCTGCGCTTCTCAATGCTTGACCACATGTTATGCGCTAGCGGGTCGAGTCACTGAGGCGCAAGCTCTGCTGCCCGAAACGGAGCGACTGGCGCTTTTGTATGCCGATCCGGTCGAGCGCCTTCAAGTGTTGTGGACCAGCGGCAAAGTTTATGAGAAGCAGGGCGAGACGTCCCTAGCCGAGGCACAACTGGAAGCTGCACAGGAAGGCTTCCGCAAACTCCAGGCTTGGGCGCCGCTCGCTGGAGTAACTCTCGAGCTGGCCCAGCTTCGGCAAAGGCACAAGTGTTCTGGGGCGGTGAGAGCGGCTGCAGAAGCGAAGGCGCTTCTCGAGGAATTGAATAGGTCGCACGATGCAAAAGCCGCCGGCGATCTACTAAAGCTAGTGCTTCGCTGAGTCCATGGGCGAACCGGTCTGCTACATCTTGGACGCAGATCTGGTAACCGAGATTGTGCCCTCCTCGGTTCGAGTTTTGAGTTTCTTTTTCTCAGGAGCCGGTCGGAAACCGTTCAGAGTTTCGATTCGCGGCTCGACGAAATCCTCAAGACTTAGCGAGCCTACAACTCTCCGCGCACGGGGCATACTGGTCCCGTCAGAGGCTGGGAGATTGCTGATGGCCGATTGGTCTGTCATGACGATTACCTGAGCACTCTTGGATTCGATCTACGCCCTATAAAGAGCAGGTCGATTGAAATCTGTTGGTCCGTTGCCGTGCTAACGGCTTGCGGGCGTCCTTGGGGGATCCCGGTTCTGCTGAGTCGGGATCCCGACAATTACATCATTGGGACTTCATCTTCTGATCGAGGGGATTGCATTGAGTTGTCGAGACCACGCTGTGCGGGAAGGTAGAGGTGCGTTCGGCGGCACTGAAGACACCAGGAGGGTGCGGCTGTTGCTGCTCCTTGGGTTGTGGCTGATCGCGTCGACGTGGCCCAGTGCGGTTGCGGCGTCGGTTCTCGGCTCGGGCGAGCTGCAGATCGCCGGTAGCCGGCTGACGGTGTCGCCAGAGAGCCAGACGGTGCCATTCGATATCCCGACCATCATCGAGACCCACCTCGAGAGCTATGATCCCGCCGCCGGTGTGCTGCCGACGGATTTACGGGTTGTGGCCGAGCTTGCTGGTCCCGAGATCGACGGCGTTCTGGTGCTCGAGACAGTGCCGAACGAGCCGTTTCGCATCCCGCGCCTGCGCCTCGAGGGCGAGTACCGGCTGTCGGATATTCGTCTGGTGCAGGGCGACGCGTTTCTGGCATACGCCGAGCCGCGGTCGGCGGCGATCACTGTCACTCAGGTGTTGATCACCAGCATCACCTCGCGCGCCCTGACCCTCGACGAGATTCGTCACTTTGGCCTGGTGATCGACGAAGACAGCTTCCAGGCGCTCAATCTCACCTTTGGCTTCGGCGTCGAAGCTGGCCGAGTGATCGAGTACAACATGCCGTTGATCTACCGGCACTACGGGCCGGACGGGCCATGGGCTTCGCCGCTGACATCGGTCCCACTGCCGCACTTTCCGACCGGTACCTCGCCGCCGTCGCGGCGCTTCACACCACCACAGCTGATCCCTTTCGAGATCGAATTGGTGCGCGAGGGTAAGCCGGAGGTGCCCACTGGCGGCTGTGATCCCAAGCGGAGCAAGGCCTGCCGAGATCTCCATCCGCCGGGGCCACCGTTAGTCGGAGTGATCCTCTTTCCCTCCGACATCAGCCTCTTGCACCAATACTTCTCGGTGGTTCTGATGGTGCAGAACGGTGCCCCGGAGGGTGATCCGCTGGTACTGCGCGACGTGGTGGCGCGGATCAGCTTGCCCCAGGGCTTACGGCAGGCCGAGACCGAGCCGCCGACCCCACTCGGCGTGCCGGTGCCGGTGCGAGTGCCCGGGCCGGACGGTGAGCTCGGCACCGCTGACGATCTCAACTTCATCATCGCTCGAGTCGCCGCCAATGCCGAGTTCCTGGTCGAGGGGCTGCGCGAGGGCACCCACACCGTGCAGTTCGACCTCGAGGGTATTCTCGAAGGCCTGCCGGGGGGGCGCATCGAACGCATTACCGGCCGTGCCCTGGGTGCGGTGGTGGTGCGCGATCCCACCCTGTCGGTGACCATCAGCCACCCCTCGGTGGTGCGTGCCAACCAGGCATACTCGCTTGGCCTCACCGTCACCAACAACGGCACCGCGCCGGTCAACTTGCTGAGCCTCGAGCTGCCGACTTCGGGACTGTCCGGAGTGACGGTGCTCGGGCCGCAACAGCAGACGGTTCCGGAGCTGCTGCCGGGAGATGCGGCGACGGTGGAGTTCGAGCTGCTGTCGCATCGCAATGGCCGGGTGGTTGCCAGCTCGGTGCGCACCGGCAGCTCGATTTTGCCGGTCTTCGAGTGGGCGGTGTCGGTGGGGGAGAACATCCCACTGTCGCCCGAGACCCTCAGCTTGCCGGCCGCAGCGGGGTTGCTGCCGGACGCCACCCGTCGTGCCGCCATGGGGTTGATCGGGCTGGGACATTCGTCGGCGACGGCCCCGCGGTCGCTGTTGCCGGTGGGCGGCCTTCGTATGGGCCGTGAAGCGGTCAACGAGCGCATCTACCGCCTGGGTCAGGCCGGGCGCCACGTTGGGCTCGGCGAAGAACTGTTCGATGCCCTGGCGGTGCTGTCGTCGGAATTCGCCGGTGCCCGCGATTTCGATTGGGAGTGGGATCGTCTGCGGCGCGAGACCCTCAAGGGCGGCCAGCTGGCGGCGGCCTTCGGTGCTGCGTTGGCGGCCGAAGCAAGCGATCCGCGCACGGTGGTTGAGCGTTATGCCCAAACCACCAGCTTCCTGCACCAGCAGCTGGTGATGGCCGAGGGTGGTGGTGCCAACGGTGGCGTCGAGCTCGAGGTGATGAGCCGCACCAGTGGCAAGCGAACCGCCGGCACGGTGGTGGATCCGGAGGATCCAGCACGGGTCCGGGATCTGCCGTTCGCCGAGATTTACCCTTTGAACGGTGGCGAGTTGGCGGTGCTGACCCAACCCGAAGAAGGCGGCTACCGGGCGAGCCTCAGGCATCCCGACGGCGGTGCCGCGGATCTACAGCTGATCGTGCCGAACGCCGATGGTGAGCTGCGCAACGTGCGCTGGTCGAACGTTTCGCTCACGGCCGACACGGTAGCTTTCGTCGACTTTTCAGCCACTGAGACGAGTTTTGTTCTGAAGCTCGACGAATTTGGCGACGGTTTGATCGACGGCGAGATCCAGGGCAGCGTTTCCACCTTGCAGCCCCGGCCGTTCGAGGTTGTGGCGGCGGTGCAGAGCGTGTTCTCCGATCCGTCGGGGCACGTGGTGGAGGTGTTGTTTTCCTCCGACGTCGACTTGCAATCGTTGCTGCCGCGCGATCCAAACCGTTTCACCATACCAGGCAAGGTCTCCAACGGCGGCTTGATCGAGATGGAGATGGATGCCGGTGGCGGCATTCTCGGGGCGCCGGTAGTCGAGAATCCTCTCGCTGGGCTGCAGAACAACCGCATCCTCAAGGTGGTGTTCGACAATCCGCTCAGTCCCTATGTCGCCCATGATCTGACGCTGCGTGACATCGATCCGGTGCGTGGTAATTCCGTGGTGAGTCAGACCTTGCCGGTGCAGACCACGGTGACCGCGCCAGGTGGTCAGGTCGAAGGTCAGGTGATTGGACCCGATGGCCGGCCCGTACCATTTGCCGAGGTGGCGCTATTCGAGATCGACAAGCGGGGTACACCGCCGAACGATCTCTGCCTCGAGCACCGCACCGCGAAGGTGGTGGCCGATGCAGACGGTCGTTTCCTTTTCGACTACGTGCGTCAGACTGCATGTGGCGATGTCTTCCGCATCGAGGCGCGAGACATCGTTGATCTCAAGTGGGGCGAGGCGCAGGGGCGGATTCGCCGCGTCGGCGAGGTCCACGAGGTCGACGTGGTGATGATCGGCCGGGGCACGGTGCGCGGGCGGGTGACCTACGAAGACGGCACCGTGCCGCAGGATGTGCGGGTGGTGGCCTACAACCCGGTGTTCAACGAGGGTCGTCTGGCGTCGGTGGACGAAGAGGGCAA
>JAJCXO010000252.1 GCA_029263395.1 Acidobacteriota bacterium
CCCCTCCCCCTCGAAATCACCGTTTTGGGGGTGAACGCAATTGAACGAAGAAACTTTCCTACCGGTGATTGTCGGCCTGCTGGTCGCCATCATCGGTTTGCAGATCTACTACTTCCTGGTTCGACGCACCGCCAGGAAGCAAGTTGCCGAAGCTGAGGCGCGCGCGGCCAAGATTGCAGAAGATGCCAAGCGGGAGCGAGATGATCGCCTGCGCGAGGCTGAGCTACAAGCCAAGGAAAAGCTCCTGCAGGCTCGTAGTGAGTTCGAGAAAGTCTCTCGAAAACGCCGCGACGAACTCGAGACGTTCGAACGCCGGCTGGCGCAGAAAGAAGACAACCTCGACAAACGTTCAGAGGAGCAGACCCGGCGCGAGCAGGAGGTCGGCCGCCTAGAACGAGCCCTTGCGACGACCGAAAAAGATCTCCAGAAGCGCGAAGAAGAAGTGACTCGTCTGCTGCAAGAAGAGCAGCGAAAGCTAGAGCAATTGGCGGGCCTCACCGGCCAGCAGGCCAAAGAAGAATTGATCCGAGTGATGGAGAACGAGGCCCGCAACGATGCCGCGCATCTCGTCAAGCGGATCGAAGACGAAGCGCGTGAGCAGGCCACCCGCCACGCCCAGCGGATCATCGCCAACGCGATTCAGCGCAACGCTTCAGACTTCGTTTCCGAGACCACCGTATCCGTGGTGTTGCTGCCGAACGATGAGATGAAGGGGCGGATCATCGGTCGTGAGGGGCGCAACATCCGGGCTCTCGAAATGGCGACCGGCATTGACTTGATTGTCGATGACACGCCGGAAGCGGTAATTCTCTCCGGTTTTGACCCCTTTCGACGCGAGATTGCTCGAGTCGCCTTGGAGCGTCTGATCTCGGACGGACGGATCCATCCAGCACGGATCGAGGAAGTGGTCGAGAAGACCAAAACGGAATTCGAGAATCGGGTGCGCCAAGAAGGTGAAGCGGCTCTGTTGGAACTCAACATTCCTGATCTACATCCCGAGCTGATCAAGCTGCTCGGTCGACTCCGTTTTCGTACCTCCTACGGCCAGAATGTACTCAAACACTCGAAGGAGGTTGCCTACCTGGCCGCTACCATGGCCGCGGAGCTCAAGGTTGACGTCCACATCGCGAAACGAGCCGGCCTGCTCCACGACATCGGCAAGGCGGTCGACCGCGAGATGGAAGGCAGTCATCTCGAGTTGGGCATCGATCTGTTGCGCAAGTATGGCGAGAACGAAAAAGTTGTCCACGCTATGGCTTGTCATCACGGGGACTACGATCCTGAAACCGTCGAGGCGGTTTTGGTCACTGCTTCCGATGCCTTGTCGGCGGCTCGTCCCGGTGCTCGTCGCGAGATTCTGGAGAGCTACATCAAGCGTCTCGAGAAGCTCGAAGAGATGGCCAACGGCTTCAAAGGCGTCCAGAAAAGTTTTGCGATCCAGGCGGGACGCGAAGTGCGGGTGATTGTGGACTCGAAGAAGATTGCCGACGAGGACGCGATCTGGCTGTCGAAGAATATTGCCAAGAAGGTCGAGAGTGAGCTGACCTATCCGGGTGAGATCAAAGTCACGGTCATTCGTGAGACGCGCTCGATCGAGTACGCACGATGACGTCGGCTGAGGCGACGGCAGCAGGCGATCCTGCGCGGATCAACCTGCTGTTTGTTGGTGATCTCATCGGCAAGCCCGGGCGTCGGGTCTTGCAGCGCTTGCTGCCGGCGTTGCGTGCCGAGCGAACCCTCGACTACGTGGTGGTCAACGTCGAAAATTCTGCTGGTGGATTTGGCGTTACCCCAGATATCCTGCGCGAGCTCGACGCCCTCGACATTGACTGCTACACCAGCGGCAATCACATCTGGGACAAGAAGGAGGGGCTACCGCTGCTCGAAAGCGAGCCCCGTTTGTTGCGTCCGGGAAACTATCCGGCGGGCAACCCGGGACGCGGTATTTATGTCGGCGAGACCGCTGCTGGCGTACCGGTGGCGGTGATGAATCTCGAGGGGCAAGTGTTCATGAAGAACCTCGACTCCCCATTCCAAGTCGCCGACAAGCTATTGGCAGAGCTCTCTGACCAGGTCAAGGTCGTCTGTGTCGACTTCCATGCCGAAGCGACGAGTGAGAAGCAAGCCATGGGCTTTCATCTCGACGGCCGCGTGAGTGCTGTTTTTGGCACCCACACGCATGTGCCGACCGCCGATGAGCGCATCCTTCCGGAAGGAACTGCCTTCGTCACCGATATCGGTATGTCCGGTGCCTACGAAGGGATCATCGGTTTCAGGGCTTCCAAGTCGCTGCAGCGTTTTGCATTACAGCGCAATGTATCCCTGGAAGTCGCCAAACGCGATGTGCGACTTGCGGCGGCGGTGGTCGAGATCGATGTTGCAACCGGCAAAGCCGTCAACATCGAACGCCTGTTGCTGCCGATGCCCTCCTGATAAGGGAAGGGCGCACAAGCCGTGCGCCCTTTGTGTCGATGTCCTTTGGGGGGCGACGCCCAGATGATAGGCGCCGGCGGACTATCGAAAACAGGGCGCACAAGCCGTGCGCCCCTACTTGAGATTAGCCTTCGGCTTCGGCGTCTGCCGACTCTGCCGGGGCCATCGCGTCATGCATGGCCGAGCGTAGGTCGAGCTTGATCAGGACCTCGTCACGGATCAAGTCATCGGGTTTACCCGGGTACTTGATCTCGAAATCCATACGATTGATCGAAAACTCGGCGGTCGCCGAGAAACCGTGCTCGCCGATTTCGATATTGGCGGGGAAGCTGATCTGCTTGGTCACGCCATGCAGATCGAGGTTGCCGGTCAAGGTGTAGCCACCTTCTGTGCTGGTAGTGATCTCAGTGGACTTGAACGATGCGGTCGGGAAGGCCTCAACGTTGAAGAAGTCGGGGCTCTTGAGGTGTCCGGTGAGTTTTTCGGCGTCGGACCACATGGAGTTCATGTCGATCGTGACCTCGACGCTCGATCCTTCAGGGGTGCCGTCAGTCATCGAGACTGTGCCCTCGAAGGTTTTGAAGCCGCCATCGTGGGAGCCGGTGACTTTGGCGCCAACGAAGCCGATCGTGGAATCAGCTGCCAAGGCGTAAACTTCTGCTGCGGCCATCTCATCCGCTGTCGGTGCTGACTCGACCGCTGGCTCATTGACCACAGCATCCGGTGCGTCGTCAGCAGGATTGGCACAACCGACGGCGAGCAGCAGCAAGCCGCAGAGCAACAGCACGTCGAATTTTTTGAGGCGTTTCATGGGTAGCATCTCCTATCAAGTGTGCATGGGATTCGGCTCGAGTAGCCTCGAAGGGCGAATACTAAGTGTGCTAGGTCAAAATTACCACTACGCCCTGGGCGTATCGGCAGCTACCGACTAGATCAACTCGGGATCTGCGACTACTTCGACCAGACTCGGACCGTTGTGAGCCAGTGCTTCGGCGATGGCGTCATCGAGCTTGTCCGTGTCTGTCACGCGAATGCCCTGGGCCCCACAAATGCGTGCAAACTCGGCAAAACTTGGATTGTGTAAGGAGGTCTGCCAGACGTGCCAATTCCCAGAGCGCTGTTCTTTCGAGATTTTGCCCAATTGGGCATTGTTTAGCAGCACATGGGTGATGTTCATGTCGTATTTGACCGCGGTAGTGATCTCTCCCATGTATTGACCGAAGCCGCCGTCACCGGAGACCGAGACCACCTGTCGACCTGCGAAGCGCGGGTCGTCTTCCTGGGTTGCTGCCCAGGCCCCCATGGCAGCCGGGAACGAGAACCCGATCGAGCCCAAGTAGCCTGACATCAGGACTGCCTGGTTGGTGCACTCGAAATAGCGGCCAAAGGAATATGTGTTGTTACCGACATCGACGGCGATGATGGCGTCTTTCGGCACCTGGCGGTTCAGGGCCGCGAAGACCGATGCCGAGTTGATGCCCTGGCCGCGCGAGTCCTGCTCGCGACGCGTCTTCTCCGTTCGCCAAATCTGCCACCGATCTGCAACTTCTTGGGTTTGGTCAACGGTGTGGTTGGAGCCCTCGAGCCCGCGCTTGAAAATCTCGACTGTGACACCGATTTCGCCCCAGACTCCCACGTCCACCGGGTGAAACTTGCCCAGCGCCATAGGATCGAAGTCGACCTGAATAGTCGGTAGCTTGGGGGTGATGCCAGTGTGATTCGAAAAGCTGGCTCCCAGGACCACCAGACAGTCCGATTCGTTCATGAACCAACTGGCGATCGGCGTACCACTGCGGCCCAGGACTCCGCATCCCAGCGGGTGATGGTCCGATACCAGGCCTTTGCCTTTGAAGGTGGTGATCACCGGGGCGTGGATCGATTCGGCGAGCTCGAGGACCGCTGGCATGTCGAAGCGGGCGCCATGGCCGACAATGATGACCGGGCGTTTCGACTTGCGCAGCAAGGCCAAGGCTTGTTCAACCGACTCGGCGGGTGGTGCGATGGAACGTGGAGTGATGCGTCCTTCGGGGCCGCTGGCTTTGGCGTTCTCTGCCGCTGGTAGTACCTGCACTTCGTCAGGGAAAATGAGGTGTGAGACGCCGCGGTTGAGAATGGCGCTCTTGCAGGCCAGGTTGACTAATTCGGCGTGTTTTGAGGTGTGTAAAACCGGTTGGCTCCACTGGGCAACCTTGCCGAAAGCTGCCGCCAAGTCGACTTCTTGGAAGGCACCGGCGCCGAGCACCTGGGTGTCGACTTGACCGGTCAGTGCAATCACGGGGGAGCGGTCGACATTGGCGTCCCACAGACCGGTGAGCAAATTGGTTGCACCGGGGCCAGCAATGGCCAAGCAGGCCGCCGGGCGTCCGGTGAGTTTGCCGTAGGCCGAGCATGCAAACGACGCTGCACCCTCATGACGGATGCCGTAATAGCTGAGCGCGCCGGCTTGCTCCTGCATACGCAAACCGTCAGCGAGTCCAAGGTTGGAATGCCCAACCATGCCAAAAACCTGACGGACTCCCCAGTTGACGAGAGTTTCGGACATCACGTCCGACACTGTCCTGGTGTGGGCTACTTCTTCCTCGAAGCCGACGTAGATACCGTCTTCTCGTACCTCGGTCGGGTAAGTTTCGACACCATCGTCGAACGCTCCCGGCGACTTGCCGGTCAGAGGATTGTAGTCCCAGCCGTGCCAGGGGCACCGCAGCCAACCATTCTCGATCGAGCCTTCTCCCAGAGGACCACCTTGATGCGGGCACTTGTTGGAGAGCGCGGAATATTGCCCTTTGTAGTGGGCTAGGCAGATGGTTTGGACGCCGCAGGTCACAGACTTGACCCGATTTTCGGGGAGGTCGTCCAACCCGGCTACTTTTTGCCACACTCGCAGGGTCACTTTGGGGGAGGCCTTCGTGGCTGGATCTTTAGGGTTCGATGGGCTCGCTTCGCTCATGCTCTCTCCTTGGCGGTTGACGCTGCGCGATCACGCTGCTTCGGTCAGAATGTGTCTCTGATAAGACCAATCTCTGGCAAGATGATCTTCCGGTAAAAAAGTTGGACTCGGCCCTTCTATGTTGCCGACCATCACACAGCTGGTTACAGCCCTCGAGGGCTGTGAGCCGTTCGACGATCGACTGCCAGAGAGCATCGTGCGGTGCAAGAAGCGGTCAATTTTGTAGACTGTTGAAAAGGATATACCAGCCGGGGCCGTCGAGTGGTGCCACGTGAGCACCACCGGGCTGAGTCGGATCTCATGGCGGATCCAAATATTTGCTCTTTCCGGCACTGATATTCGGAGGAAATATGCTATGGTGGAGAAGCTATGAGAATCGCTGATGCATTACGTCTACTCCGGACCCGAGAGGGTCTGACTCAAACCGCAGCGTCGAAGCGTGAGGGAGCGCCCGATTTTCGGACCTTGTCCCACTGGGAAACGCGACGCAAGATGCCTAGCCTCAAGCTCCTCGGAGCTTATCTGTTGAGCCTTGGATACGATTTTCATGATCTTCAGGATGCTTTGGATCAAATCGAAGGAAAAACCCCCAAGCGTTTAGAGCAGGCGGACGCCTTGCTGCGTGACGGCCTGGAGAAATTGGGCAGCAACCCTGATTTCTGCCGCAACGTAGCGGACGCCTTGGGGCTCGGGCTAGGTGTGCAGATCAAAGATCTCGAGCGTCGGGTTCAGCAGCTCGAGGGGGCTGGGGGGCGGGGAGTTCCGCCGAGCTGACAGACCTCTTGACGAAAACTTGCTCGGCCCTCAGCCTGATAGGCTGTTGGAAACTGCAAAGGATTCCTCATGAGCCGATCAACGTTGTCAGTTTGGTGTCTTGTCCTGTTCGGAAATTTGCTTGTCGTCGGGCCGGCGGTCTTGGGTGGACCCCAAGACGCGCATGAGACTTCAGAGAAGGCTCAGCACGATGGGACTCGGCATGGTGGGACCCAGCACGGGTCCCAGCACGAGCATGCTTATAAGCATGGGACGACCCATCACGATTTCAGCGATGCGGAAACGTGGGCGGCGCGGTTCGACAACCCGGAGCGGTCTGCATGGCAGAAGCCTGCCGAGGTGATGGATTTGTTGGAGATCGCACCCGGTATGACCGTGGTTGATCTCGGCGCTGGAACCGGCTACTTCCTGAGTTCTCTCTCACGGGCGGTTGGTGTTGACGGATTGGTGCAAGCGCTCGATCCCGAAGCCGACATGGTTCGATTCATGGAGCAGCGAGCGGTCAAGGAAGGGCTCGGCAATGTCGAGCCGCGTCAGATTCCGTTCGACGACCCTGAGCTCGCGGCGGGATCTGCCGACCGTATCTTGATCGTCAATACCTGGCATCACATCCAACAGCGCGAGGCTTACAGCCTTAAGCTGCGCGACGCACTCACCGCCACCGGTCGGGTCTACATCGTCGATTTCACCCGCGACAGTCCGAGCGGCCCGCCAGTGGCAGAACGCTTGACAACAGAGCAAGTCATCGCCGAATTGGTTGCCGGCGGACTTCAAGCCGAGGTGATTGAAGAAACCTTGCCGCGCCAATACGTGGTTGTTGGACGCCGCTAGCCTGCAAGCCATTCCCCCGAACCGTAGAGATGATTCCGATCGGCATCCGAATAAGCCGAGTTACCGCGAGTCGCCAGGGCGACTCGCGTCTCGTGACTCGTGTGTCATCTCAACCGCGGTGAGCGTGGTGGCGGCTATTCGGCCTTGCGGGAGTAGGTCGCCTTGCTGAAGACGAACCAGTTCTCGCCACCATCAGCCGAACGCTCGGCTTCGATCTTGAAACCGTTCTCACTGAGGTCGAAGATCGACAGGCGTTGATGAAAAGTTTGGCCGAATCCGGCCCAGGGAGTGCCGGTCTCGACGTTGGAGGTGGTGAGCCGGCCGTCTTCGAACAGCCCTTCTTGGATATCGAGATGACCGGTGAAGTCGCTGAATTGACTGAGGCGATAGCGTTCCTTGAAGCGATCGTAGGTCAAGGACCGCAAGGCGTGGAAGCCTTGTTGCGTGAAGCGCTCCTCGAGTAGGGCGCCGTCCATCCGGCGTTCGACGGTTGACGCTCGCTCGCTCTCTGCCCACGGAGCCTGAGGACTGTCGCGTTGCTCGACTTTGACGTCCCACTCTCCAACCATCACCTGGAAGGCTCCCATGTCTCCTGGCAACGGCATGCTGAAGATGGTGTCCTCGATCTCGACGTTGATTTCGACCTTCTCGACCTCCATGATGCGATCTCGGGTGTACCACTGCTTCTCGATGAAGTGAGGCATCACGAGCCCGCCAACCTGACGGAAGTCTTCGAAGTAGGCGCGCTGTGGAAACGGACTACCGAAGTCGGATCCTTGGGCGTCATAAGCTACTTCGAGGTAGCTCTCGGGGTCGAGGTACCAAGTCTCTATGGACTCGTCGGGTCGGGTGAGCAGCAGTTTGAGGACGCTCTGACCGTCGAGTTGATCCTCGCCCTGAAACTCGACTATGTAGCCCTTTTCGCGGTAGTGAAAGAAGGGGCTCTCGAAGTCGACGTCCTGCATCAGCACAGCACGATCCAAGCCGGGGATCGTTTGTGCCCAGGGGATACCGTTCCACAGATTGACCCACCACGCGACCTCACCATCGAAGCCGATCTCGACCGGTTTGTCGCCCAGCACATGGTCGAGATGGAACTTGTTGTCACGCTTGCGATGTAAGGTGAACGACCCGATCTTGCTGAATGCGGTATATGAGCCGGTGACTTTGAGCGTCTGCACCGCGTCCCAGGCTTCGGCTCCGCCCCGTGCTTCGATGTGTTTGGTGATCACTTCGTCGACGGTCGACCCGGCGGCGGGCGCCGCGGTGAGGATCGTGAGTGCGGTACAGGAGAGTGTCAGTAGGGTAATGGTGGTTCGAAACATGGTCGTCCTCCTCAACCCTCGAGGTTGTAGCTGACCATTTCGGTCTGGTTGCGCAGGTAGAGCTTGCCATCGGCCAGAGTGGGTGCCGTCCAGCACAACCCTTCGAGAGCCTGGATCTTGCCCTTCTCGGAGTAGCCGTCCGCGGTCGCCTCGATCTGGACTAGCTTGCCTCGGTCTGAAAGCACCAGTAAGTGGCCGTCGGCGTAGATCAGCGAACCCTTGCCGAAACCGCGTTTGGCCCAGGCCTGCTCTCCGGTCTCGATCGAGATACATTTCAACGTGGCATTGTCGAAGCCATAAATAAACCCGTCGTGGACGATCGAGGTGCTGAAATGGTTGCGCATGACACGGTTTGACCAGACCTCTTCGACCGCCAGACTGTCGCCGTCGGGTTTGATTTGCACCAACGCCGCGCCGACGCCCTCGGCACCGGAAGCAAAGACCTTGTCCGGCGGGATAAAAATAGGCATGGCGTGGGTTTCCCCCTGGGGCCAGGGATGGGACCACACTTCGCTACCGGCGGTATCGATAGCGCGAAGCTGTCCGCCGGTGACGTAAATGAAGCGCCGCTCGCCAGCCATGGTGACCGCCAGCGGCGAACTGTAGCCGGCACGGCCCGCGTCGCCAGTGGTCCAGCGGACTTTGCCCGTGGCCTTGTCCAAGCCAGCATAGGATTTGCCCTCCGGGCCACCACTTTCGATCAACAACAGATCGGCCTCGACCAGAGTCGAGGTGGAGAAGCCCCAATAGGGACGCTGGGTGCCAAATTCCTCGGTGAGTTGGATCTGCCAGCGTTCGGCTCCATCCGACGTTGCCAAGGCCATCAGCTCGCCGTGCGCCCCCAACACATACACCGTGTCGCCATCAACGGTCGGGGTCGATCGGGGCCCGTTGCCAAACTCGGTGACAATCCGTTCCCCGATCACCGTCCGCCAGAGCTCCTTGCCAGTGGCGGCATCAAAGGCGGCGGCATACTCGGTTTTGGGTGCGGGCTTGTCGGTCTTGGGTGCTTCTGCTCCTGCTTCCGCATTTACGGCGGCCGGTGTACTTTCCTCAGCCGGAGCCTCAGCGAACATTGTGTAGAGCCGCCCGTCGACTACCGAGATGGCTGAGTAACCCTCGCCGAGCGGCTGTCGCCAGCGCTCCTTGGGGCCACCTTCGGGCCAGCTATCGAGCAGGCCGGTTTCGCGTGAGATGCCGTCGCGATGGGTACCGCGAAACTGAGGCCAGTCGTCAGCACCGGCTTCTGCCCCTGCCGGGACGCTCGAGGACAAAACAAGTCCAGCTATGACTAGGGAAACCCACCCGTACGGGCGTCGTGATGCCATACCGAATCTCCTTACAATGACGATAATAAACTCTGCTAAGAATTACGTCCCCGAAGCGGGAAAGTTGCCAGCCGTCAGCCTCGAGAAGATTTCGCTCTTCCGTTGGGGTGTGGCCCGGCTCAGGGTGACGCCGAGGAGGTGTTGACGGCCGTCACCTGGATGTCTTTTAGGCTGATACTCGAGATCTGCCGTAGGCGATCACGGACAAACGTGGCGTCGAGATCGTCGACCGAGACGTCGGCGTCTTCGGTCCCCAGATTCTCCTGATCGAATAAAAGGAGGCCGCCGATCCGTCGGTGTTTTATGGCGCGACGAAACCTTAGCCCACCGCCGCCAACCTCGTAGCTGTAGGCGAAGAGCTCCAGGCGTGCGGTGTCGGGGTCGAACCAATACATGAATTCGTCGCTAGCGTCGGTGCTCGATTCGGCCTCGAAGGTCACCTTGACCTTGTGCAGCTTGCGGCCGTCCCAGTCGACCAGCCCAAGATCCTGCTGGATCACGCTGGGATCATCGAGGCGAAAGGGCAGGAAACAAAAGTAGACGCGCGCCATCGCCCAGTCCCGGTAGACCTGGTTTTTGGCTGCCTCGACGTCGACCTTGGCTCCGTCTCGCACCACCTCGAGAGTGTCGTTGGTGGACCTGACTTCAATAGTGGATTCAGCGGTTTCGCGGCTGACGCGATAGTCGAAGTGACCGCCATCGACCTTGACCACGAGGTGAAAGCAGCCCGACTTCGAGCATAGATCGAGCTCGGTCTGACTGGCACGGTAAACATCGCCCCCGTGATAGGCAATCGCTCGCTCGACAATGTCGAGGTTGGGAGACGTCTCAGCACCAACGCTGACGGTCAACAACAGCGCCAGCGTCGACAGCGAGAGGCGACAGCATGTTTGCGGTGCGAATAAGTTTCTGGCGAATAGGTTCATAGTGAGATGTTACACCGACGAGATACTGAACCGAGATGCCGAACCATATGGCGGCTCCGGCGCAGTTTGCTCCCAGGGTGTCAACCCTTGGATGGCATCGGGTCGGCCTCGGCCTCCGGCTCAGTAGGTCCTAGTACCGCCCGCGGCGCCAGAATCTCCTGTACCTTGCGGGCCAAGGCATCGAGGGTGAAGGGCTTTGGCAAGAACTCGGCGTTTGTGTTCGGTCCCAACCGATCGATCAATGATGCTTGTTTCTCCGAGTACCCGGAGACCAACAGTACGCCTAAATCTGGTCGCCGCTGGCGCATCTTTTCGGCTAGCTCGAGCCCGCCCATTTTTGGCATGACAACATCGGTCAGCAGCAGGTCGATCCGTTCGGGTTGCTGCTGAAAGAGGTCCCAACCGTGCTGGCCATCGTGAGCTGATAACACCTGATAACCCTTTACAGTCAGAAAATCCCGCAGCAGATTACGTACTGTGGCTTCGTCCTCTACCAGCAGAATAAGCTCGCTGCCGCCGGGTAACCCAGAAGCATCTTGTGGTCGGCTTGTGGTGTCCGGCTGCCCGCTGACGACAGGCAAGTAGACCGTGAAGATCGTACCTTGGCCAAGCGAACTCACAACCTGAATCTGGCCCTCACTCTGTTGGACAACCCCATAAACGGTCGCCAAGCCGAGCCCTGTACCGCTGCGTTTAGTGGTGAAAAAAGGTTCGAAAATCTGGTCGATCAATGCTTCGTCGATACCCACCCCGGTATCCTCGATCTCGAGCACGACGTATTCACCGGGTTCGAGCGAGGTGCCTGGCGGCGAGGTGCCGGTGCTCTTGAAGTTGCGGGTGCGTAAGAAGAGGTGGCCGCCTTTGGGCATCGCATCGCGACTGTTGACAACCAGGTTCAAGATCACCTGTTCGATGTGGCTGGGATCGGCGAGCACCGAACCGAGCGAAGCGTCGAAGTTGGTCTCGAGCTGGATATCTTCGCCGATCACACGCCCGAGCAGTTTTTCGATGTCCGAGACCACGTGGTTGAGGTTGATCACCCGTGGGCTCAGCACTTGTTGGCGACTGAAGGCGAGCAGCTGTCGAACCAAATTGGCTCCTCGGTCGGCGGCGATTTGGATCTGTTCGAGATAGGGCTGGCGCTCACCATTGTGCTCGAGTTGAGTGGCCAGCAGGTCGGCGTAGCCGATCACCGCGGTCAGCAAGTTATTGAAGTCGTGGGCTACGCCCCCCGCCAATCGCCCAATCGCCTCCATCTTTTGTGATTGATGCAATTGATCTTTCAGGGCGTGTTGCTCGGTGACGTCGCGTAGGATGCCGCGAATGCCGAAGATTTCGCCATCTTGCCCGCGCATTGCGGTGGCGGTGGCGAGCACATATAGCCTCTCACCCGTCACTGTCTGCAGATCGAGCTCGTAGTTTTTGACGACGCCTTGCTTGATCACCTGTTGTTGAAAGCGGGTCCGATCTGCGGGATGCCGGTAGATGGTGGCTCCCAAATCAGCCTCCAGCATTGCTTGCCGCGAAGCGAAGCCGAACAGCTCTACCCCGGCTGGATTAATGTCCAGCAGCTGAGAATCAGAACTGGCGATGAAGATGACATCGAGGGATGCTTCGAACAGACTCCGGTACTTCTGTTCGCTGATGCGCAGAGCCCGGGTACGGTCTTCGACCCGGTGTTCGAGCGCTCGGCGCTCGCGCCGCAAATCGCGGTTGGTCTCGAGCAACTCCTTCGACGCCTGCTGTAACGAGCTCTCGAGGGCGAGGCGATCCAAATCATCGCGGCGATATGCATCATCTACGAGTCCCAGGAGGCCTCGGATAGTCTCTGGGGCGGCCTCGACCGACCCGAAAGCCTGGCGGAGCTGTCGTGCGAGAAGCTTGTGCAAGTCTGAAGATGTCCTTGTGTGTCGTGACCCCAAGCTAGAGATTCCGGTACGGAGCTCCAAGCTCGCCACGGACATCAAGAATACAGACGTAAGCCAGAGATTACTGTAACAATCAGCGGACGGGTGGTGGGCCCAGTGGAATCGGCAAAGCCGATCGGTCTCGGGCATCATCGATCGTGATACTCATTCCTCCAGCCGGTCCGGTCTACCGCACAAGATACGTTACCGAACAAACTCGTATGCTGAACAAGACACGGATGCCGAACAGGACACGGATTTGCCAAGCCAGTGGCTCGCCCTCGGAACCTACACAACACAGACGTGTGATGCCATGAGTTGGTTTGATGATCCGGTCGCGGCAGCGTTGACCTTACCCCCTCTGGTGCTGGCCCTGTTCGTTTTCGCTTCGGCGTGTTTGGAGTACATCTTCCCACCCTACTGGGGAGATATGTTTGTTCTGTTGGGCTTCTTCCTCGCTGGGCAAGGTGCGGTACCGGTGTTTGCGGTGTTTCTCGCTGCGTTGATTGGCAGCACCCTCGGGGCGATCATCGCTTATCAATTAGGGCGCAAATACGGCATGATCGTACTGCGCCGTATTCCGCTCGGGCGCCGCCGAGCAGCAGCGAGTGACAAAGCGGTCCAACTCTTTCAGCGCTTCGGCGAGAAACTGCTGATCGTCAACCGATTTCTGCCGGTGGTACGTGCCTTCCTGCTCTACGGTGCCGGTGCCCTGGAACTGCGCTTTCGTGCGGTTATGCTTTATTGTTTCCTCAGCAATCTGGCCTTCATTGGCCTGTTGATGTGGGCAGGCTTGTGGACCGCGGACTCCTGGCTCGAGATCCAGGCCGGGTTTCGCCACTCCAATCAGATTCTGGGTGTTGTGGCGCTGGTGGCCGTCGCAGCCTGGGTCGGTGCGTTCATCTGGCGGATGCGGCGTAACTCGGTGAGCAAGGCCTCGCACACGATCGACTAGTGAGACCCCATCCAAGAACGTGGGTTGCCCGGTCGCCCCTTGTGGACTGCGCGCGCGGCTGCGTAACTCGCCTCGGCGCCTTAGTGCCCACCAACCCTTCTGTTTACAATATTTTGGAGAGCTAGGACCTGTGCTCTTGCTCATACATACTCGCCGCGTGCTCGCTCCACAGGGGGCTCCCTGGGAGGCGAGCAACGGATTTCCAGATACTAATCCAGTGAGTGTGGTCAGCGGCTCAGGATACTCGACTTTGTAGGCGCCAGCCGGCTATCATGAGAGATCGGTTACAGTAGTGCTCAGTAACAGTAGCGCTCGCAGCAAGTCGACATCAGACAGTAGCACCCGCGACGCAGAGACATCACAGGGGATCTGATCATGAGCCATCGCATCCGGACTCACCTCAACGCACAGACTCACGGTTCGAAGCGGGCTCGCCGAGTCGGTTCAACCTGGATCATCGGCATTTTGTTATTGGCCGCAGCGGCTCCGAGTTGGGCTCGGGTCACGGAGCTGCCCAAGAGCTTCCGCCAGCCCGTTGGAGCGTCTTCGGGAGTGGAGAGCGTTGCGATGCCGAGGGTGGACGTCGAAGCGCTGCGGGCCGAGGATGCGATTTCCGACAACGACTTCGAGCCTGGACCGATCCGGTTCGCCGCGTCGATCCCGGTAGCTTACGACCTCGAGACGTCGGGCACTTGGGAAGATGTCGAGGGTGGTGGGCGACTGTGGCGGCTGCGGGTGCAGTCGGAAGGCGCGCTCAGTCTCAACTTTGGTTTTCATCGTTTCGACCTGCCCTTGGGTGCCGGGTTGTGGCTGTACGACGCTGCCGGGGACCGGATCGAAGGTCCTTACACCTGGCGTCATCGGTCATCGGACGGCAAGCTGTGGACGCCGGTTATCCTCGGTGATGAAGTGATTTTGGAGGTCTACTTGCCCACCGGTGCTGGCCCGGCTGCCCTCGAGTTGAGTGAAGTCAACCATGGCTACCGCTACTTCGGGGATCTGACGGAGAAGCAGGGGTCGTGCAACATCGATGTGATTTGCCCCGAAGCGGCACCCTACAGCGATCAGGTTCGTGCCGTTGCTCACTACACTGTCTCGCTACCCAACGGCACCGGTTTGTGTACCGGCCAATTGGTCAACAATACTGCGGGTGACTTTAGGCCCCTGTTCCTGACCGCTGAGCACTGTGGCATCAGCGCCACCAACGCTAGCTCGGTCGTCGTCTTCTGGAATTTCGAATCACCCAGCTGCGGCATGCTCAGTGGTGGTTCGCTCGACGACAACCAAACCGGGTCGACCCATCTTGCGAGTTATGAACCTTCGGACTTCACCTTGGTGGAGCTGAGCCAAACCCCGGATGCCGCGTCGAATGTCTACTACTCCGGTTGGGATGCCAGCGGAGCAATCCCGCAGAGTGTTGTTGGCATCCACCACCCGCGGGGGGACGAGAAAGCGATCGCCTTCGAAGGCGATACGCTGGTGAGCGTCGATATCGGCGAGGGCAGTGAGACCCATTGGCAGGTCACCGCCTGGGACAACGGTACAACCGAGGGCGGCTCCTCTGGATCTTGCATCTTCGACCAGGCGACCAAAGCCTGTGTCGGCACCCTCACCGGTGGTTTTGCCTCCTGCGAGAATCCAACCGGCTTCGACGTCTACGGAAAGTTCTCCGCGCATTGGACGGGCGACGGTACCAGCGAGACTCGCCTCAGCAATTGGCTCGATCCGGTAGGCGGCACGACATCCCTCGAAGGCGCGGATCCGACGACCGGTGGCCCAGGCGACGACGATGATGATGATGACGACGATGATGATGACGACGATGGCCAGCCGTTCACCTGCATGCCCAACAGCCGCACCATGTGTCTCGAGGGTAACCGCTTCGAGACCAAGGTCCAGTGGACTGACTTCAACGGTATGACCGGTGATGGGTTCGTTTCACCCCTCGGTACCGACTACTTCGGCGTCTACTGGTTCTTCTCTCAGATGAACGGCGAAGTGCTGGTCAAAGTTCTGGATGGTTGTGACTTCAACGGCCACTACTGGGTCTTCGTCGCCGGAGCGACCAACGTCGGCTTCGATCTCACCGTCGCCGATTCATCCACCGGCAGCTCCAGGACGTACAGCAACAGCCTTGGGGAAGTGGCGCACTCGGTGGTCGATACAACTGCCTTCGCGTCTTGCCCCTAAGCACCCTGCTGGCCTCTACGGGGCGCTGAGGCGCCCCGTACTTCTGTCTCTAAGCTAGACCCCCCGTCCCGTTTTGCAATGTTCGGCTCGGTGAGGGAGGTCTTGTGGAGCGAGCAAGCAGCGAGCATGTTTGAGCTTCGCACCTGTTGGCATCTCGTACCTGATGGCACCACCATAACTTAGGCATACTGCAAGAGATCCGGCGAGTTCTGGAGCTGCAGCGCAGCCCACAAGACCGACCGAACTCTCGATGCGTTCTTGGATGGGAACTGAGCTAGACCCATCGAAGAACGTGGGTTGTCCGGTTTATGGATGAAATTGACGCTTGCGTTGCCTCGCCTGGGTAGACCATAGTCCCGGCAGGAAACCAAACAGTTGATAGAGACCCTAGTCTTATTGATGTTGATGGGGTCGGCGTCGATCGCTGAACCATCCGTCACGGCCCTCCTCCCAGGCAAAGCACGGACCGCGACGTTGGCTCCGGGCGACCTCCATTACTACGAGGCACGTTTGCAGGTCGGCGATTTTCTGCACGTTGTCGTCGAGCAGCAGGAAATTGGCGTGGTGGTGGGTGTCACCGATCCCACCGGTCGCGAGTGGCCCGACATCGATGGTCCTTATGGTGAGGACGTGCCAGAGTCGGTTGCCCTGTTCGCCGAGACTGCGGGGGTTTATCGCTTGGACGTTCGTCCGTTTTCAACCACTGCTCCTGCTGGACGTTATCGTCTGTCGGTTGAGGCGTGGCGTCCGGCAACGCCGTCCGACCGACTGCAAGCCAGGGCCGAAGCGGCAACCAACGAGGCCCACCGGCTTGCAGCCTTGCGGACCGCAGAGGGTCGACGGCAGGCGATCGACGCCTACCGTGCGGTCTTGAATCTTTGGCGTCAGGCCGGTGACCAGCTTGCGGCAGCACGGGTGCTCGGTCGCTCGGGGCTCGTTCAGCGAAGATTGGGCGAGTATCCGGCGGCACTCGCCAGTCTGGAGGAGGCCTTGACGCTTTTTCGCCAAGAGCAGAACCTGGCCGGCGTTGCATCGACCCTCAGTGAAATCGCCACCGTCCATCGACGCCAGGGTGAGAACGATCGGGCGCTGGCGCTTTATCGTGAATCCCTGATGCTTTGGCAGCGGTTGGGCAAGCCGCCATACGAGGCTCGGGTCCGCAACAACCTGGCGACAACACTACACGCGGCCAAAGGCGATCTCCAAGCAGCATTACCCCACTATGAACAAGCCTTGGCGATCTTTCGTCAAGTCGGGGATCAACCCCGCGAAGCGCGGGTGCTGGTCAACCTTGGCCAGCTTCGTGACCAGCTTGGTGAGCTCGATCGAGCGGTCGTCGACTACGAACAAGCCCTCGCGTTGTGCACCGCCCTCGGTCGGCGGGATCTTGCTGGCGATGTGCTCAACAATCTCGGCATCACCCTCGATCGGCTGGGTGAGGTCTACGATGCGCTCGACCGCTACAGTGCGGCTCTCAAGATTTACCGCGAGCTCGGTGATGGCCGTCGCCAGGCCGCGGCGCTCAACTCCCAGGGTGGCCTACTCATCGATCTTGGGCTGCCCGACGAGGCCCAGCAGGTGCTGCGAGCCGCTGCCGAATTGCTGCGGGTCCACAGCGATCCTTATCTCGAGGGCCAGGTCCTCCTCGGCCTCGGCGCCGCAGCGCGTGATCTCGGCGAGGTGGATAGCGCGCGCGAGTTTTTCGAACAAGCCCTCGATCTGCAGCGCCGGGCCGGTGATCGTAGCAGCGAGGCGCTAGCGCTTTACCATCAGGCGACGATCCATCAGCGCACCGGCCAGAGCGTGTTGGCGCACGAGCAGGCGACTCAGGCGTTGGCGCTCTTCCGAGACCTCGGCAGCAAACAAGGTGAAATCTTGGCGCTGCGCATCTTCGGCCAGAGTGCCGCAGACGGGCAATCCAACATCGCCCGCGGCGCCTTTGAGCAGGCGCTGGCCCGCGCCGAGGGGATCGGTGGACTCACCGATGTGGCCCGCAGCCTGCGTGACCTCGGCCGGCTGGAGCATGAGCTGGGTCGCTTCGAGGCGGCGTGGGGGTATCTCGAGCGGGCGCTCGATCAGTTCGAGTCGCTGCGCGCCCGGATTTCTGGTGACCGCTTACGAACGTCACATTTCGCCACCATCCGTGAGGTCTACGAGCTTGCTGTCGACTCGTTGATGCAGCTGCACCGCAAACGCGGTGAAGCCGGGTTCGATCGTCGTGCGTTGGCCTTGTCTGAACGAGCTCGCGCCCGTGGCCTGCTCGATGTTGTGAGCCAGGCACGGTTGCAGCAGGCTCGGGTCGACGCTGCCGACCCCGAGCTCAGGGCCCGCGAGCAGCAAGTGCGCCGCGAGCTCAATGCGCTCGCCCTGCGCCGCCGACTGCCAACCCAGCAAGACGATATCGAATCGCCTACAGCTATCGAATCGCGGATCGCCATCGAATCACGTATAGCAACCCTGACCGCCGAATATCGGCTTCTAGAAGGCCGACTTGCACCCCCAGAACCATCTGAGCTGAGAGGTTTGGCTCGCCCATCGCACTTCTTGGATGAGCTGTCGACTTTAATTGACGATCAAACAGTGCTTTTAGAATTCACTTTGGGTGAGCCCCGCAGTTATCTCTGGGTGGTCTCACGCGGTAACCTGGAGAGTCACGAGCTGCCTGGCCGAGTGACGATCGAGGCCGCTGCGGCACGCCTGCATCGCCAATTGCGCCAACCGGTGACCGATCGCGCAGAACGCCGGGAAGCGCTTGACGCATTGAGTCGTCTGGTGCTCGCTCCGGCTTTTGATCATCTCCGGGCTGAGCGCTGGGTGATGGTGCCCGACGGGGCCTTGCATTCGGTGCCGTTCGCCGCCCTGCCGGTTCCGAGGCGAGGGGACGCGGAGCCCGCGGCGACGGAGCCGCTGATGGTCGAGCACGAAGTGGTCCATTTGCCGTCGATGGCGGTGCTGGCGCAGCTACGAGGCATCAAACGCCGACCCTCCGATGGTCGATTGGCGATCCTCGCCGATCCGGTCTACGACACCGCCGACGCACGGTATCCTGCCATCGTCGCGCACGCTGTCGCGTCACACGCCGTCGAGCCGCACGGTGTTGAAGCCCTCGCCGACCAATACGAGGCTGCGAAACGTTCACCGGATGTAGTCCGAAACCAAGGTGGGGAGCCACTGGCTCGGTTGCCTTGGAGCCGTCACGAAGCGACGGCGATCGCCGCCGAAGCGGGGGAAGACGGTGTGCTGCTGGCCCTCGGCTTTGACGCCAGCCGGGAGCTGGCGACCGCTGCTAAACTTGGCCGATACCGGATGATCCACTTTGCGACCCACGGCGTGCTCGACGCTCAACGCCCCGAGCTTTCTGGGTTGGCGTTCTCACGCTGGGACGCCGACGGCCTGCAGCGGGAGTCTTTTCTGCGGCTGCACGACGTTTACGCCTTGCGATGGCAGGCCGAGTTGGTGGTGTTGAGCGGCTGTCAAACGGCTTTGGGTCGTACCTTTCGTGGCGAAGGACTGGTTGGTTTGGCGCGTGGCTTTTTGCACGCTGGAGCCGAGCGGGTGGTGGCCAGTCTGTGGTCGGTGCGGGATCAGGCGACGGCGGAGTTGATGCGTCGGTTCTACCGTGCCTTGTTCCACGGCGGGCAGTCGCCGGCCGCGGCACTGCGGTCTGCCCAGCGTTCGATGTGGCAGGAGCGTCGCTGGCGTGATCCGTATTTCTGGGCGCCTTTCGTCTTGATCGGCGACTGGCAGCCTCAGAGGACCGCACCATGACTCTCGATACAGCGGCCGCTGTGGATCTGGTGCAGCGAATATCAGACGGCGACACGAGCGCCGATGCCGAGCTCGTCGAGCGCTGCGGCAAGGTGCTCCGCTTCTTGGCACGTCGCTGCACCCGCAACGAAGCGGACGCCGAGGACCTTTACCAAGAGACGTTGATTGTGGCGCTCGAGAAGATACGTCGCCACGAGGTGCGGGAGCCTGAGCGTTTAGCCGGCTTCCTGCGCGCCTTGGTGAAGAACCTCAGTGTTCAACGGTACCGGCGGCGTAGCTACGATGTCGAGAAGCCATCCGACGCGCTGCCCGATGCGCCGGACGAGCGGCAACCCAACGCCCTGGGTCACCTGCTCCACCGCGAACGCAGCCTGTTGACGCGTCGTCTCCTCACCGAACTCAAGGTCTCACGGGACCGCGAGGTGTTGTCGCGCTTCTACATTGCCGAAGAGAGTAGTCCGCGGATTTGCCAGGATCTCGACATCGAACCCGAACACTTCTATCGCGTCCTCCATCGAGCCAGGCAGCGCTACCGCCTTCTTTGGGAAGAGCATGCCGAGCCTGGATGATCGAGCGAGGACAAGGTTAGCCGCGAAGGCACGTCGCGAAGCATCGCAGTGGAAAGTGCAGTGGTGGAAAGGACCGTCATGGAACATCCCCGGATCGACGACAACAAGATCATCGACCATTATCTAGTTGGGCAGTTATCGCCGGACGACGAGGCTGCCTTCGAGGAGCATCTCTTCGAATGCACTGATTGTCTCGAGAAGGTGCAGTGGGGCGAAGAGCTGCGTCGCGGCCTGCGGACGGTAGCGACGGAGGACACTGCCCGCGCCACCGTTGCGCTCGGCTGGATGGCGTGGCTGCGGCAGTTGGGGTCGGCACGGCGGGCGGGGTTGGCGAGCTTGGCACTGCTCGTGACTCTGTTGCCGGCCGTCGTCCTGTGGCAGCAGGTCGAGCTCGCGCAGCTGCGATCACGTGCGGCTGGCTCGTCGGCACTCACTGAACCGATCGGCGACCTGGCCGTGCTTTCGATGGGTGTGGTCCGTGATGCCGAGCCGGTGGAGGTCCGTGTCGACCCGGAGAAGGCAGCCGTCTTGTTATCCCTCGAGCTGCCGAGGGTCGACGCTGACCGGTATCGTGTCACCTTGGTGGATGTGGATGGATCGGTCCAATGGCGTGGTGATGATCTAGAGCCCAGCCTCTACGACACCCTGATGGTCATCCTGCCGTCGACCTATCTGGTTCCCGGCAGTTATCGAATCACGATCGAAGCAATGTCCAGCGCGGGAGCCAGCTCAGCCGGCGAGCTCGAGTTCCGAGTTGTGTCGTCAATGTAACGCAGGTACATCGCAAATCGAGGTGCATCGCGATTCGAGATACATCGTAATTACAAGTCAATTTGAGTTGAGGTGAGAGGTGCCGCGTCTTGGCAACACCAATCTAGAGTAGGGGGAATCCACAACCCATCAAAGGAGTCAACCCATGAGCAAACCGTGGACCGTCCAGAGTTGTTTCGACTGCGCCGGCAGAAATACCCATATCGCAAGTGGGGATCAACTGACGCTAACGGAGTCGGGGGAACCGCACCTGGTGATCACGAGAGAAGGAGAGACCTGTCTCGATGTCCGAATCAAGACCTTCGTGGAACCGTTGGCCTTCAGTTTTGAGAGGGGCAGCAGTAGAGGCAGCGATAGAAAATCGGATCGCTACCGAGGTCATCTGACGGTTCGCCCCAACGGTCGGGAATGTGACGAGGTCCTCACCCTGATTCTTGGCCACAAGTGTCCTGCTAATCCTGAGTGTCCTGGTCATAGTGATGGTGACGACGACGATACCGAAGTGGTTGTGGCGACCAGGCCCGCTACGAAGTGATGTGAGCCTGCGTCAGCTATCTGTCGGTGGGGCAGGTTCAATCGCCGAAGTTAGCGTCTCGATGTCAGCCGGTGCCTCAGGATGTTTGTACCCACAAAGGCAGACCAGAGTGCGGCCGTCGTTGAACAAGCGGCAGTCCGGGCACTGCCAGCTATCATTCGACACCTTGGCTCCACGGTGAGACATCTCAATGAAAAGGTAAACACACCCAATCCATCCCCACCGGAACAAGATGCCAACCGGGCCCAGGATGGTCACGCTAAGGATGAAGAAGAAGGCCCAGCCTATGCCTGCCGCTGCGACTTGGTTCGTTCGGTTGAGTCCACGCTGCTGAGCGCGGGAACCGATGCCACTCAACGCACCTATGAATATCAAAAGCTCGAGCATTTTGGTCTCATCGTCGATATACAGCGTTCGTTGACAGGCCGAAGGCGAAAGCAGAAGCCAGTAGGTAGAGTCAGCGAGTATTCGTCACCGTATAGTAGTTAGGAGTTGGTCCGCATCGGTCGCCACGTACTGTTCGTAATGCGCTTCCGCCCATGGCTGGCTCGTTTGAGCATCGATCATGCTGGTAAGCCAAGAGGGCGGTCATTTTCGGCTAACTCTGTCTGTTCGTCGTTGCCATGTTCTTGCGGTTGCAAGAGCCGGGTTGCCATGTTTAGTAGCGTCTCAGAGTCAAAGGGCTTTTCCAGGAATTCATCCGCGCCGCAAGCTTCGTACTGCTTCTCGTCGAAGGCTTCGAAAGCTCCAGCCAGTAAGATGACCGGGACTGTTGGGTAGTGCTCTTTCGCAAATGAACAGACTTCGTACCCGCTGTTTTCGGGCAAATGAACGTCTGCGATGATCAGATCAAATGCTTCATGCTGAAGCCAATCAATTGCGGATTGTCCATCTGACGTAAAAACCACTCGGGGCCCTTCGTCCATGAAGGTTAACTCGATGACCTTCTGAATTATGACACTGTCGTCCGCCACCAAGATCGAAGCTCTCGAGGACTCTTGGGAGTTCTGTTCTGAAGATCTGATTCCGAAGAGCTTCTTCAGAAACCCCCCTATCGCGAGGGCAACAATCAGGATCACGAAGAAGGTCCATCCGATCAGGCTGAAAAACAGGTCGAAAAGCAGAGCTTCTATCATGTTCTATTCACCGAATAGCCTGTTCCGTGAGAGATTGTAGAGGTGTGCCGCTCATGGCCAGGTGAGCTGGTGGGTTTGCCCATCCCACCGCGAGCCGGGTGCTGTCGGCACGGCGAATGATCTTGATACGGTTCAGTGCGGCTGAAAATTCAGGGGTGTTCAGTGACCAGAGATCTCACGATCTTCAGGGAATCTGCCACGAAGGCCGAAGGTCTTGAGTGCGCGACGGGCCGCTTGGTTCAACGTCCACCACAGCGGAAGCTGTAGAGTGTCTTCGAAGTTTGGGAGCGGATCTGGTAGTTATGTCAGGTCTCGTCGCCTGAATCTACAGATGCCGAATCACGGTGGCGAGGCCCGTTCGTCAGGTTTGCGGATGCCGAAGCGATCAGACCGGGGCGCACGATCGGTTCGTCAAGTGCCGAAACGGTCTGCTGCGCCTCGACCGCTGGATTTTAGAATGCCGAAGCCGTTCGACGCGGCTCGTCGAGTCGATTCGTCAAGTGTCGAAACGGTCTGGCGCGGCTCGTCGAGTCGATTCGTCAAGTGTCGAAACGGTCTGACGTGGCCAGTCGAGCAGGATACCGCGCAAAACGAATCGCAGAGAGGCAACAGGATCGTCGATACGATGACCAGGCGACACGGTGATCGCAGACAGGCCTGACTAAGCCACTCCTTCCGCCACCTCGACCAATTCAGGCTGAGGACGCCGTAAGCCGAGGGCCGCAGTTTTCTGGTGTAGGTAGGTGCGTTGAATATCGAGGACGCGGGCCGCGGCAGCGACGTTCCAACTGGTGCGTTGCAGGATGCTCTCGATGTATTCCTTCTCGCATTGGGTCTTGAAGTCGCGCAAGCTCATCGAAGGCGGGTTGGAGCCGAAGCGGACCAGGCCGGTTTCCTGACTGCCGCTTTCGCTGAAGAACGAGGACGGCAGCTGGTCGGTGGTGACTGGGTCGCCGCCGAAGACGACCAGGCGTTCGCAGATGTTGCGCAACTCGCGGACGTTGCCGGGCCAGGGGTAACGCTCGAGCAGGGGGTACACATCGTCCTCGATCTGACGACGGCGGGCGCGATGCCGATGGCAGAAAACGTCGATGAAGTGGGTGAAGAGCAACTGCAGGTCTTCGCCACGTTGACGCAGAGGCGGTACTTCGATCGGCAAATGGGCGAGACGGAAGTAGAGGTCCTCACGGAACTCGCCTTGTTGGACGGCGGTCTCGAGATCGTGATGGGTGGCCGCAATCACCCGCACGTCGACCGCACGATCCTTACTGTCGCCGAGACGGCGCACTCGACCGTCTTCCAATACCCGCAACAGGCGCGACTGCAGGGCGAAGTCCATGTCGCCGATCTCGTCCAGAAAAAGCGTTCCACCGTCGGCTTCTTCGAACAAACCGGCTTTGGAGGTGCGTGCATCGGTGAAGGCGCCACGGACGTGACCAAAAAGTTCGTCTTCGATCAGGTGGGTTGGAATTGCGGCACAGTTGATCTTGATGAAAGGGCCTTCGTGCCGTTGGCTCGAGCGATGTAAAGCGTCGGCGACAAGCTCTTTGCCGGTCCCGCTTTCGCCACGAATCAAGATGCGGGCATCGGTGGGGGCGGCACGGGTGATCAGCTCGTGCAGCTTTTGCATTGGTGGCGAATTGCCGAGGATGGCGGTTTCACCGGCAAGCTCGGAGCGTAGCTCGGCAACTTCACGCCGTAGGGCGGTGTGCTCCAGGGTGTTGCGCAACATCTGCATCAGACGTTCGCGACTGAACGGCTTCTCGATGAAGTCATGGACCCCGAGGCGCAAGGCTTCGACGGTCTCGGTGATCGAAGCCTCCCCCGAAAGAATGATGGTTGTCGGAAGCCGGCCTTCGCCCGCCAGCTGGCGCACCAGCTCGATGCCGCTCATCCCCGGCAACCGCACGTCGAGCAGCAGCAGATCAGGCTGCTCCTCGCCGAGGCGGGCGAGTGCTGCTTCGGCGTTGTCGAGGGCAGTTGGAGCGTAACCTGCCTCGCGAAGCTGGAAGAGAAGGTTGGCGCGGATCTTATTGTCGTCCTCGACGATCATGACAGAGCTCATGAGACGTCCTCCGGCGGTCGGCGGTTGAAAGTCAAACGGAACGTTGCGCCCTCGTTGGTATCGACTAATTCGAGGTCGCCGTCGTGGTCGAGCAGGATCTTTTTGCAGATGGCCAGGCCGAGCCCCATGCCTTCACCGATCGAGCGAGTGGTGGTGTAGGGCTCGAACAAACGTGAGCGTACCGACGGATCAACCCCCGGGCCGTTGTCGGCAACGCTGAGGAACACGTGCTCCGGGGTGGTGGCAAGAGTGAGTGTCACCCTACCGGGGTTGTCACCCAGCGCCAGGGAGCTGTTGTCGCACAGGTTGACCAGCACCCGCCGCACCATGTCGCGGTCGAATACCGCTTCGATAGGTTCCTCGGGGGGCTCGAAGTGTAGTGTCAGGTTGGGCCACGCGGTTTCGAAGGTCGAGACCAGATCCCCCACCAGGCTGGCCAGATCTTGGATCGCAAGGTCGGGTCGCGGTACGCGGGCGAAGGAGGTGAACTCCTGGGTGAAGCGGCCGAGTCGTTCGAGCTCTTGGATGACGCTGCGGGTCGCCTCGTGGACTTCGTCGGGGCACGACAGCTGTTCCGCGTCGAGCAGGCTGTCGAGGCGGGTGAGCTCGAGTCGTGCGCCGGTTAATGGCGTCCGGATTTCGTGGGCGTGGCGGCGTGCCGATTCTTGCCAGGCCGACAGGTTCTCGAGCGCCGCCAAGCGCCGTCGATCGCGCGCCATGAGACGGGAGGTGCGTTCGATCATGGTGGCGATTCGGCCGATGGTGTCGCGCCGTCGTTCACCCACCTCGATGTTGGTGCGACCCCCAGCCAGGTCCGCAAGGGCGGTCTGCAACCGTCCGAGACGGGAGTGGTATCGGTTCTGGCGTAACACAACGCCACTCACCACCAAGAGCGCGGTACTGGCGAACACCGCCAATAGGATCAGCTGGTAGCGGCGTTCGATGTCGTCGCGGCTGTGTTCCAGGATCTGGAGACGATGCATCAAGGTTTCGGTGGTGCCGAAGCGATGACGATAGGTGGCCTCGTTGTCGGGATCCTGCGTCGCCAGCCAACGTTGGTCTTCGAGTGAGGCTTCGAGGATCGACAGCACTTCGGGGTGCAGGCTGAAGCCGAACAGCGGACCGGTGAGTCGACTTTGAAAGAAGTGGAACATCAGCCCTGCGGACAGCAGCATCAGGCCGACGGCGGTGAGTGAGGTCCGGAGACTCATGGCGAGTCTCCTGGATCGGCACTCGGCAACGCGGCACTCGGCAATGCCGCGGACCAACGGTAGGACATGATTGTTTGTCGACGGATCGAAGTGGCGAGCAACAAGTTGAAGGTGCGGCTGAGGGTTTCGGGCTCGCTTTCCACCACCTGCCCGGCCTCGTCGACCCCGCTGCGTCGACCGCGGTCGATCGATTCGGAGAACCACCGTTGGGTATCGTCCTGCTCCGATTGGGAGAACGGCACAACGTCAACGGTGATGCGTAGTCGCTCAGGCCAGGGCTTGGCGAGCTGGGTACCGTCGAGGATGGCCAAGCTCAGGGTCTGCCACCAGCTCTCCAACGCTTCAAACGAGGCGAATTTTTGACGCTGAGGTTGACCATCAACACCGCCGGCGACCACCAAAAACACTTCATCCCACAAGTCGTAGCGGATCTCCACCCGGGCTCCGCCGGGGAGTTGGCCACGGCCGCGCAGGGTGAACTGAAGGCTGGTCGTCAAGCCGGTGGTCAGATGCTCCTTGACCTCATCGTCACCCAGGATCTGCGGCAGACCGGTCAGCACCAGATGCTGGTCTGGATCTACCTCGATCCGTGGGCTCTCCGCCGCCTCGACGGCCGAAGCGAGGAGTAACAGAAGAAGCCACCACCGCATCAAAGGTCCCCGTCGTAGTCCACAATTGCGAAGCCGATCCGGAAGATGCCCCAGGCGTTGCGCAGCGCCAGGCTGGAGCTGGCACTGATGCCCCACAGTGGTTGGTGGAGCACTCCGAGGACCGGCGAGGACTCGACGTAGAGCAGGTTGGCGACGGTCTCCCAGCGCAGGTCACCGTGGCGTCGGATCTTGCGTGGCCCCCACAGGCTGACCGAGTAGCGGACTCCGAGATCAGCTTCCAGGGTGTCAACGTCTGCACTGACCAGGCGTTGCTCGACGAGCGGATCTCCGCTGATCGGCAGGTTCTCGATCTCGGCACGCCCGAGCAGCAGCTTCATGCTCAGCGATACCGTTTGGCGACTGGCGACCGGCCAGTGGCGTGCGCCGTACAGGCTCAGGCTGACCAAACGTGAGCTGAGCTGGCCGAGGGTGCCAACGGCGGGCAAGAAAGTCGTCGGCGTGATCAGATCCACTGGCTCTGTGGTTGCCAAGGAAGTGAGGTCCCCTTCGAGCTGGCGCAGTCCGATCGACGTCGTCACGGCATCGCCGCGGCTCGGGAAAATCGGATCGTCGGTTGTATCGTAGACCCAGGCCAGCTCGAGCTCCCGCTGCTGGAGGTCGTTGATACCAACACCACTAGTACTATCGTTGCTGCCGAATAGATCCACACCGCTCGACCGTCCGCCGAGCAGGCGCCGGGAGGCGGAGTCGGTTTCGACGTGGCTAGCATCGAAGCGCAGCGAATGATTGCCGCCAAGGGGAATTCCGACGGTCAACTCCAAACGATCGGAGTCACCGGTGGTGGTCCAGGTAGCGAGGCCTGGATCGAGACTCGGGTCGAGGAGCCGCTGCGAACAACACTGCTCGCGTTCATACGCCAACCGCAACAAGATCGGGCGGTCGAGCAGTCGGTAGCGGGTATAACCCACTTGCAGGTCTTCACCGTCTTCGAGCGCGGCGAAGAACACCCCCTGGCCAGCAAAGGCGCGTACCCCAGCGGTCAAGGAATCGCGGACGTCGTTTTCGAAAGTGCCAGCTTCGGCCAACGAGCCGCTGAAAGATTTATACGTCAGGTCACTGCCGAAGAAGAAGTTCTGAGCCTCCTCGACGTGGATCAGCAGCCGGTGTTTGCCACGCTCGCTGCCTTTGGCAAGGGAAAAATCCGCCGTCACGACAAACGGTAGTCGGTTGACCCGGAAGACGGCTTCGCGCAGCTCGGACTCGGAGTAGCGGCGCCCCTGCTGCAGCAGCGACTCCGACACAATGACGTTGGCAGAGGCTTGGCGGATACCCTCGACTGCAATCGATTCGATCCAAAACCTCGCCGGACTGTCAAAAGCCGGTGGGATCCACTTGCCGGCCTGGGCCGGTGTCGCCCAGCCACTCGCGAGGCCGATCCCGAACAAGATCGCGATCCTGGCGGATCGGAGGACGGATGCACGACGGCGGATAAAATCACGCGAAGGGCTCGTCGGTCTCCTCATCGATTGGAGTCTCCTGTTCAGGTCTTTACAGTATTGCGGTGGCCAGCAATGCGGTGACCAGTGTTGCGGTGACCAGTGTTTGGGCAGCATGTCGTTTGGGCAGCATGTCGTTCGCACGACCGGTCGTTTTCAGTGTGTCCTGGCGGTGCTCGTCTAGCGATCTAACCGATGACTAGAGGCAAGGACGGTGCCACCTTGGCGAATCTGGTGTTCGCTGGCTGAGTCGGCCCTTTTCGGGGACGGGCGGCACGTCACCTGTCAGGAAAAACGTACAGGCGTCCATGGATCAGGACGTAGGAAGCGCCTGATCGACGGTGGGGGGGATGCCCTTTGTGCAGCCTGTTACGCCGAATTGGCCTGGCGGCGCGTGTGCGCCCAGGCCAGAAGTCTGGGCAGCACTCCAACCGACAGCACCAACGCCGAGGCCACACCCAAACACAAAACCCAGGCGAACGAAGCCAGGCCCTGGTGGCTGGTGAGGGTCAGGGTACCGAAGGCTGCCAGGTTGGTGGCGGACGTCAGCACGACGCTGCGACCGGTGCCGGTCAGCATCCGATCAGTCGCGCCATGTTCGGTAAGGAATCGATGCACGATGTGGATGCCGTCGTCGACGGCGATGCCGAGTACGATCGGGAGAGCCATAATGGCGAGGGGGTTGAAGGTCAGGTCGAAGAGCTGCATGAGGCCCATCATGGCGCCCATGGTCATCACCGTGGGAGTGATGGCCATCAGGGTCCAGCCGATATCTCGGAAGGTCGAGAACACCCACAGCAAAAGCAGGGGAGCTCCGAGCAGGCACGAGACGACCAGGGCCCGGCGCGACCGTTCGACCATGAAGCGGCCGAGGATCGGCATGCCGGTGGCCGGCCGATCCATCGCCAACATGTGGTCGACGAAGGCCTGTTCCTCTGGATCCCAGATGTTAGCTCGAGGATAGGCGTAAACGGCGAAGCGTCCATCAATGCTGCGAAACGCCCGCAACAGATCCTGGGGCAGTGGCGGCAGGACACCGGGCATCACTTCGAAATCGAGCAGCGACCGTACGGTGCCCACCGCCGGGTCCTCGATCAGATTCCAAACCAGATCATGAAGATCGTCCCGTGATTCGGCGGTAAAGGCTGCAAACTCCGGTGACCAGTCCGACCGCCGAACCATGTCGCGTTCCAGGCGCACGGTCTCTGAATGGATCGGTTGCAGATTGAGGTAGTCGGAGTCGAAGGTTGGCCAGCCGGAGAACAAGCCGGCGATAGCGGCAACCGTCAGCAGCCAGGCTAGGGGGCGGCTTTGAAGCATCACCAGCACTTCACCCAGACGTCGCTGGGCCAGCCGATGCCGGCTGGGGCCGGGACGGCGTTCGGACAAGATCAGCATCGCCGGCAGGACCGTGGTCATGGCCAGCAGACAAACCAAAATGCCAGTACAAGCGATTGTCCCGAGCTCTTCGAAGCCGCGGAACCCTGATAGCTGCATCGCTCCGAGCAGAGAGGCGGTGGACAAGGTACTGCCGATCAGGCCAGGCGCGAGGTCGACCACCGCTCGGGGTATCGCCTCATCAGCCGCCACACCGAGGCCGAGCAGCTCTTCGGTGCGGTCGACGATGTGGATGCCAGCGTCGATGCCAAGGCCAAAGAGGATCGAGGCGAAAAATGCCGACAGTAGGGTCAAATGTGCCGGGTAGAGGGTAGCGATCCCGAGTGTCACAGCCACTCCGATCAACAACGCGGCAACCGCCAACAGGGGACGCCAGAGGGCGCCAAAGCCGGTCGCGAACAGCATCAAAACCAACACCAAGGAGAGTAAGGAAAGGCGGCCGATGTCCCGTTGGATGATGTTGCGATCGTCGAGTGCAAAACGTGGCATTCCGGTCGATCCGACCGTAATGTCAGAGTCCGTTAGCTGGTGGTGGACCGCAGCCTCGACCGCGGTCACGAAGGGGGCGATGGTTTCGGCTCTGGAATGGGGATCGTCGGGCTGCACGAATAGGAAGAGCATGCCGCCATCGTGTGATGCCAGGTAGGGGTCGAGGCCGGTCACTTCAGCCACTCCGGGCGCCAGCGGCAGCTTGCCGAACACACTGCGGACTCCCGGCACTTGCCGAAGGGTCGGCAGCAGCTGGTCCGCCGCCTGCCGCAGGGCCACGCTGTTGTCCCCTTCCAGCACCAGCACCAAAGTGTTGGGGGTTCCGAACTCGGCGGCGAAGTCGCGGAATTGCCGCACGGGTGTTAACTCAGCAGCAATCAGATCGAGGTTCGACGTCCGCACCGTCATGTGGGTGGCCGCAAGACCGAGCGCGGCTGCGGCAAGCAGCAGGGCAAGGGCCACGACGGTGCGTGGATGACGGGTCGAGGTGCGGGCTAGGGCTCCGAGGCTTCGCGTACCTAAAAGGGAAGTCGTCATGGCCTGGCGTCCGTGGCCGCGTCGAAGCTGGCGGTGGCGGTGTTGCCGTTCAGCGATGGCATGACCCAGCGTAAGCCGGCAGCGTCAGCCGCTCGCGCGAATCGAGGCAAGGCCCACGAGGGGCGATCCAGGGAGAGCACGTAGGTGCCGAAGTGGCAAGGCACCACCGTTTCGACGCCCAACACCTGAGCTGCTTCGACGGCCTCTTCCGGGCTGAGGTGCAACGGCGCCAACGGCCAGCGTGGTGCGTAGGCGCCGATCGGGAGAATCGCGGCTCGAGGTCGATAGGTGCGTGCGATGTCTGCGAAGTGGTCGCCGAAGCCGGTGTCGCCAGCGTAATAAATTGTGGTGTCACCAGCGCGTAACACATAACCCAGCGCCAGTTGGCGACTGGCCAGCGGATGGAATCGGTTGCCGTTGTGAGCCGCTGGCACGGCAATGATTTCGAGCTTACCCAAGTGCAGGCTTTCGCCGACGGCGAGTCCGTGGACACTGGGCTCGAAGTTGCCGTACCGTTCGTCATCGAGGTCGCGGTCGACATAATGTTCGCTGCCGGTCGGCACCACCAGGTGATCGAGGGTAGGTACTGCCGCGAGCGTCGGCAGATCCAGATGATCGTAGTGGGCGTGGCTGATCAAGGCAGCGGTGATATGACCGAGGTGGAATGCAGCCGGTGTGCCGCTGAGCACCCGGCGCGAGACGGTGCACCAGGGGCTGGTGTTGGGATCGATCAACACGCGTTCACCATGCCATTCGATCAGGAACCCGGAATGGCCGAGCCAGCGCACGGTCGGGGCGGCGGGTGAGCCCGCCCACAACCGGGACGACGAGGGCCGAAGCGTCGTCGGGATCTCCTGCCAGCCGGTGGCGACCCGCCAGTCACGAGCGGGCGAGAACCAGCCTAGGAATCCAGTGGACATGCCGACGACCAAGGCGCAGATTAATGCCACGACACGAAGGCGATAATGACGGTCGGAGTGCATGCTTCGGTCTCGCGAAGATCGAACTAGATCCCGCCCAAGAACGCCGGTCTTCCGGTCGCCCCTTGTGGACTGCGCGCGCCGCTGCGTAACTCGCCTCGGCGCCTAAAACTCCGCCAACTCTCTTGGTTACAATAGTTTGGAGATCTAGACGCTGTTCTCTTGCTCATACATACTCGCTGCGTGCTCGCTCCACAGAGGGCTCTCAGGGGAGACGAGAAACGGGTTTCTGGATGCAATCTAGCTGGTGATGAATGCGGCATCGACGGTGTGTGGGTCGGTGGAGTTGCTTGGATCGGTTGCAGGGTTGAACTGTCGG
>JAJCXO010000253.1 GCA_029263395.1 Acidobacteriota bacterium
CGACGCTCATTCTCTGAACATCAACCCCGGTTACCCGAAGGGCGCCGACCCTGCAACCTCTTGGTAATGTCAGGCTGAACGATGTCGGCGCTCGCCTTTGACAAAAGCTATTAAACACTTCCAACCTGACTTTTCGCATCACTCGATCATGACGATCTACATGACGGCTCGGAAGCTCCTTGCAATACCCCCAGTCAACCCCGTTATCCAGCGGTGGTAGGCAACTCGGCTAAGTCTCGAAGCCTTGGGTTTGGGCAACTAAATCGTGTGTTCTATCGCCATCTCGAATACGGATTAGATCGCACTGAAGCGGTACGAGAGGCCATGCTCGAATTGCGAGCAATCCATCCTCATCCCTACTCTTGGGCGCCATTCATCTTGATTGGCAAGCCTACCGATACCTGAAATTGCCTGCTGGCCTCGGTTCGTTATCTGGCCGTCATGTGTATCGTCATATTGAGCGCATCTAATAGCAGCAAGTTAGGGCTAGACAACGCAAGACATTGCCCAACACGATGTTCTTTGACCTATCTAGCAGTCGATCCTACACTTCGGTCGCGGATTGGTTTCAAGTCCCAGGCTCGTGGGTGGTGCCGACAAGATCCGAGTCCGATTCGGCACCAAATGGATGGAGGATCTCTTCATGTCACGCTTCGATAGCGCAAGCCAGCTAATGCAACGCACGAGACGAACCGCCAAGTTGGTCTTCGATACCGCTGCAAGACAACACACTGCCGGCTCTAGGGGTCACGAAGCGACAAGTCGCCATTTGCTGTTCGAGGTTGAAGACTTGTGCCTGGACCTGCGTCTCGATGCGGCTCCAACGTCGGACTTGAAGGTCGTCGTTGGTCAGTTGGCAGACCGCATGGATCCACTCAAACCGCTAGCTGGCCTCCCGGTCTTGCTGATTGCTGGCGGGACCTGTCTGGCGCAGACGGTCAGCAATCGGTTGGGCGAATTCCAAGTCGAGTTCGAGCCGAGCAACGACGATATGCGTATCTGTTTGCCGCTGGGTGAGACGCAATTGATCGAAGTTCCGATGAATCCCTGAGCATCCACTGATGCAGACCGACCAGGCCACGTGACGTCCGAAACACAGTGGTCCGAAACACAGTCTCGTCCGAAGCACAGCCTAGCCGGTGGCGTCAGACCAACGGTCCTTCACCCAGACCTCCGAGACACAACTCGCAAATTGAAGCCTGCCCCGGAGAGGCGCGGTACGACTCGCATCGTGCCAGCCGTTGGTCCGGTCGCCTCTCCGGGGCTTGCTCCATAGTCTACTTCGAACCGATACTCGACACCCAACCGTATGGTGTACGCCTGCACAAGTGAATCACCCAATCAGGAAAAAAGAAACTCCTACTGCGTCATAGCTATCGTGACATTCCTGTTGTCTCATGGTCGAGGCACCGAGACCGAACACTTGAGCACCAGCTATTGCCTCGCTTTCGATTAGAACTATCCGTTTTCCACCCTCTCTCAGGCCTGCCAGGGCTCGTCTTACACAGAGTAGCAGCGCTCTGACGATAAGACGTAACTTTCTCGGGCTCGAGAAAGCCAAAGCTAGCGGAAGGGAAGGATCAAACGGACACTAGAAGTATCGATGCGGAACCATTCTGGAGGGATGAGCGAGATGAACTCTTTTGGAAGCCTAGACCACCTTCGTCACAGCCCGTCAACATTGAGTCCAGAATTCCTCGAACTCACAAAACAACTCGCAAGCGAGTCCCGGGGGAACCGAAGTGTCGACCAGCAGGTTGATACTCGTGCTCACAGGAATCCCTCAGCGACCGTCCAGACACGGCCAATCTCTCAAGCGCAGCGCATGGCTATTATCAGTGAGGTTACCGGTGGCATAGCTCACAATTTCAACAACTTGTTGACAGGTATCATCGGCTTTAGTGATCTGATGGCGCAAGAGGCACCAGGGCGACAGGTCAACTCAAGATATATAGAAAGAATCTCTCAAGCGGCACAACGCGGCGGCTTGTTAGTCCAGCAACTTCTGGCCTTCAGCCAACAGCAGTTGCTTTCTCCAGAGCCGCTCCAATTGAATCGGTTTGTGACCGATAGCGCCCAACAATTGCGCGAGTCAATGCTCCATGGTTCGGACCTCCGTCTCGATCTCGAGACGTGGCCAAAGTTCATCGATGCCGATCCAGGAGGGATTCATCAAATTATTGACAGTCTCACGACGAATGCTCTTGAAGCGATGCCAGACGGCGGAACGCTGACGATACGGACCCGCGCACTCGAGATCGACAATTTCTCGGTGCAGCATTTCAGCATTCCACAAGGCAAATACATGGTGCTTGAGGTAGAAGACACCGGACAGGGTATTCCGGAGAATATTTATGACCGAATCTTCGAACCGTTTTTCTCAACCAAGAAGGCTCTTAACGGCACCGGCCTTGGTCTCTCAATGATTTACGGGTTGCTCAAACAAAGCGGCGGCGAGATTCGAGTCGAAAGCACTGTCGGTTCAGGGTCTTGCTTCAGACTCTACTTCCCTCAATCAACGAGCGCAGAAGACACCGATTCTACTCTCTACCTGACTCGCCAAGAGGTCGCTTCAAGTCGAAATGCGCCAACAATACTCCTTGCCGAAGACGACCCGACCATTCAATTCATCTTGGAGGTGTTTTTGACAAAACACGGCTACGATGTCCACGCGGTTTGCAATGGTCGCGAAGGCATCGAATTTTCGAAAACTTTTCAGGGTAACCTCGACATGCTCTTGACCGACATTGTCATGCCTGAAGTTGATGGCTTGGAGCTGGCACAACAGGCGTTGGAGAGATACCCAGAGATCAAAGTACTGTTCATCTCAGGTTACTCTCAGGAACGAGAGATGCTGCGGGATCTACTCGGCGGACACCTCGATGTCGACTTCTTGAGGAAGCCGTTCGAGAACAAAGACCTGGGCTCCAAAGTCCAAGAGCTGATCGGCCAGGCAAACTTGAACAGCGAACGTCTTTCCGCAGCTCGACGCCCTGTAATCTAATGTTCGATCGTAGAGAGTTCCGGCCAGATCCCACGCACAAATTCGAGGTTTGCCGATCGGTTTCAGGCAGACGATTCGCGCACGCAGGAGACTCACCCATTAATATTTGACTAATTTAGTATAACTGAGATCGTCATTCGAATCGTCATCTTGACGTTGTTCAATGTAAGTGTGAAGACACGATCGGCGGGCCGCAGAATCGAACGTTCTAATGTCTACCTCTTCCAATAACGCTCGCCGTCCGAACACGAACTGAGAACGCATGAACACTCACCAAAATCCGCAAACAACAACGAGTCTAAACACGGCGAGCAGCCCTTCGATTCAACAACCGGAGTACCGGAAGTATCGACACCCCGATGGCGACTCTCGGCGGCCACAGGAGCCATTCAATATTTTATTGGTCGAAGACAACCAGGACCATGCCGAATTGGTTGTACGCAGCTTCGATGATCATGCTTTCGCCACAATCACCCACATCTCGGACGGCGAATCGGCCCTCGACTACCTCTTTCGTCGAGGCCTTTACGATGACAGTGTGAAATGGCCAATGCCACAGGTGATCTTGCTCGACCTCCGACTACCAAAAGTCGATGGCTTGGACGTTCTCCACCGGCTGAGGACTTCAGGACAGTTCGATGACATTGCAGTCGTCGTCCTGACGACCTCTCATGCCGAGACCGATGTCGAACAAGCCTACCAACGGCACGTCAACAGCTACCTGGTCAAACCTCTCGACTTCGACGACTTTCATCGGCTGATGACCAACCTCGGTGATTACTGGTTGAAATGGAATCGCTACCCTTGGCAATCGACACAGAGATGACCGCGCTCGAACACGAGGCTGTTGTGCGCGTCAGACCCCCTCAGGTCCTGTTGGTCGAAGACGAGGCAGCCCACGCTGAGCTGATTAGCCGCGGTTTCGAATCACGCGGTGATCAGATGCACCTGACGGTAGTCCACACCCTACGAGACGCTCGAGCAGCGATGGCAGACTCGCCGCCTGACGTGGTAGTCACCGATCTCAACCTACCCGACGGCAAGGGCACTGACTTGCTGCGCAACGAAGAGGAAGAGTCCGTTCCTGTCATCGTTATCACCGGCCATGGAGACGAGCAGAAAGCGGCAGCAGCGATCAAGGCAGGCGCTCTTCAGTATGTAGTCAAGTCGGATGCTACCCTGGCTCAGATGCCTCGAATTGCCATGGGAGCGCTACGCGAGTGGAGCGACCTAGTCGAGAAGAAGCGCGCCGAAGCCGAGTTACGCTCCAGTGAGCAACGTTATCGGTCGCTCTACGATGAGGCCCCATCGATGTGCTTCACCGTCAACCGCAGTGGCACGGTGCTGACTGTAAATCATTTCGCATCCGAGCAACTCGGCTTCAGTGTAGGTGAGATCATCGGCAAGCCGTTGATCGATTTGTACGAGCCAGACACGGAAAACACGATAGACGGACATACTGACCCCAAACATCTAGCGGGCTGCTTCGCAGAACCCGATCGCGTCCATCGCTGGGAAGTACGCTGTCGACGTCAAGGTGCTCCCCCGATTTGGATGCGAGCCACTGCACGTGTGGCCAATGACGTCGATGGCGAGCCACTGGCGTTGATTGTCTGCGAAGACATCACCGAAACCCGCAACAAGTCAGAACGACTCGCCTACCAGGTCAGCCATGATTCCCTCACCGGCCTAGTGAATCGCCTCGAGTTCGAGCAACGACTGGATGGTTTGCTGCAAGCCTCGAAGAAGGCCGGCACGGAACACGTGCTGCTTTATCTAGATCTTGATCGCTTCAAAAGCATCAACGACACCTGTGGTCATCAGGCAGGCGACGAACTGCTACGCCAACTCTCGGCGTTGCTGCAGCTGAAGGTCAGGCGACGAGATACCCTGGCTCGTATCGGTGGTGATGAATTTGGAGTGCTGGTCGAACACTGCCGCATCCAGGACGCCCTGCGCGTTGCCCATTCCTTGCGCCAACTGGTCGAAGAATTTCGGTTCGTTTGGGTCGACAAGAGCTTCGCCATCGGAGTGAGTATCGGCCTGGTACCGATCACTGAGGCCAGCGAAAGCTGGACCGAACTCCTCGCAGCAGCGGATGCGGCCTGTTATGCAGCCAAGGACCGAGGCCGTAACTGGATCCACGTTTACCACGAAGATAACGCCGAAACCGAAAAGAAATATCGCGAACGGCCCTGGAGCGCACGCATCGAGAGTGCGCTGGAAGACGATCAGTTCAAGCTGTATTTCCAGCCCATCGCTTCCCTTGATGGTTCATCTGATCGTGGCCAATGTTACGAGTTCCTGGTCCGAATGATGGACCACCAACAACACCCAGTCTTGCCAGGCGCTTTCCTACCCGCAGCTGAGCGATACAGCCTGAGTACCCGGCTAGACCAATGGGTCGTCTCGACCGCTTTGCGCTGGCTAGGCGATCATCATGATCATCTACAGCAGCTTGACTGCTGCTCGATCAACCTTTCCGGCCAATCGATCGCCCAGCCTGAAATGGTGCAGTTCATCTTGGACAAGCTGCGTCATACCGGCGTCTCACCTCAAAAGATCTGTTTCGAAATCCCGGAGACGGTGGCCTTGATCAATCTTTCGAGGGCGACCCGCTTCATTTCAGCGCTGAGAGCAGGAGGATGCCGCTTTGGGCTCGACGATTTTGGTAGCGGCCTTTCGTCTTTTTCTTGTTTACGCAATCTAGAAGTGGACTACGTCAAGATCGACGGTTCGTTCGTCAAAGACATCCTCGAAGACCCGATGCACTTGGCGGTTGTCAGATCCATCAATGAAATCGGGCATTTGGCGGGCAAAAAGACGATCGCGGAATCGGTAGAGAACCGATCGGTTCTCGAGAAGCTCCAGGAGGTTGGCTTCGACTACGCTCAAGGTTTCTACATTGGCCGCCCGCAGCCACGTTAGGTACGGGTTTCTGACTACCGCTAAGTTGAGCAATTCAGCTGAATCATTATAGAATGATCGAGAGTGATCATTCACGTGCGTCATTCTCGACCCTCGTCGAGACGCCGCGTTACTTGTGGGGAGGGATTGCTCAGCGGCAGATGACGCTCCCTCCAGTCAACCTGGAGGGGGTGAATTATGTCAAGTGTCCCTGTAGCCTGGGAATCTCGGAGACGCAGAGTCCTAGCGGTCGACGATGATCCGAGTATTCGAAAGATCGTACAGGCTTCTCTCGAGACCGCCGACCTTGAAGTATGGCCTGCCGAGTCAGGTCAACAAGCTCTAGAGATTATCGAGACTCGAGGGCTGCCGCATCTGGCAGTGATCGATATCAAGATGCCGGGCATGACCGGTTTACAACTCTCTGCCAAGATCCAAGAATTCCTCGACCTGCCGATCATCATGCTGACTGCGGTTAACAACACGCAGACCGAGGTCCACGCGATCAACCAATTGGCAGAAGACTACGTCACCAAGCCGTTCACGCCAGAAGTCTTGGTGGCTAGAGTCCAAAGTTTGCTGCGCAGGATTGCCGACTTTTCCTACGCCAGCGAACCCAAGATTCAAATCGATCAGCGGTTGGCTATCGAGTTCGCTCGCCAAATTGCCTATGTCGATGGCAGAGTAGTCGAGCTCACACCGACCGAAACCAAGTTGCTCTACATCCTCATGCGAGGCGCCGGCCACACGCTGCTGACCGACTACTTGTTGCAGCGTCTTTGGCCCAGGGAGGAAGTCTTCGAGGATGCCTTGCGGACTCATGTCTACCGACTACGCAAGAAGATCGAAGCGTCAACCCGGTGTCCTAAATATGTGCTCACTCGCCGCGGTCTCGGCTACAGCTTCCCGAAACTCTAGAAGGATTCGAGAGCTATCGCGATCTCCTGGGAAAGTCACGACGCGCTACTTCTTCTGGCCTGTGCGCTTGAGGTACGCACGCAGAGCTGCGCTGCGTACCTGCTCTCGTAGGGCTGAGCTCTTGGCTAGGGTCCGAAGATCTCCGGTACGCAGTGCGTCCAAAAGCTTGATCGCCAACGGTGGCGAGGTCTTCGGACTCTTGACGATCGCTAGCTGGATCTCTGGATTGGCCATCCACTTCCGATTGCTGGCCACCCTCTCCATCATCGCGCCAGTAGCTTGAGTGGACTTAACGAGCTCCAAAACTTCTTTATTCTCGAGCCGAGGATGGGACAGCAGGCCCAGCAAGACCTGCGGTGAATTGTCGCGCAGTAGGATCTGTCGTTCGGTGCGCGTCGCCTTGGTCGCCAAACGGAAGCGCTCGTTTGGATTCATATTGCGGATCTTGAACAGCGGCGAGTTGATCGAGGCATCGTCGGGGTCGTCTCGCCCTTTGATCTTACGATCCAGCTCCTCCGATTGGCCGGGGCGCCAGCACAACTGGAAGGCGGTACCACAACCGGCAGCCGTCGGAAAAACCTGAATCACCTCGGCTTCGAAATCGAAGCTGAAACGAGGCGGAGCATTGGCCGTGAACGTGAGCTTCTGGTATTGCTTGAGCTCACGCTCGAGCTGAATGTAGAAGCCAGTCTGGCTCTTGACTTGTTCGAAGAAAGCTTCTACTTCAGGCACTGCCTCGAAGTCTAGCGTTGCTTTGTCATCGCTTGGTTGCAGCGTCACTTTCATGATCAGAGCCCCTGACGACGCTGATGGTATCCGAACCGGTTCGACATTGAACAGGCCTTTGCCATAGGTCGATCCCCTGGTCCTGATCACGATGCAAGTGGCCAACAACTTGCTAGACTCGATTTTCACACGGACTTCTAAATGTCACGCCGATTCACTGCGTGACGGATGACCAAGGAGCACACGATGGACCGCGCCACTGGTTGGGAGATATTGACCGAATACGTTCAGGACTCAGGGTTGAGGCGCCACATGCTGGCGGTCGAGGCAGCCATGCGCTGGTATGCCGAGCGTCTCGCTGGCGATCCCGAAAGCTGGGGACTTGCCGGGCTACTGCACGATTTCGATTGGGAGATCCACCCCACAACTGAGCAGCACCCTGCCGATGGCGCGCCCATTCTGAGAGAGCGCGGCTGCCCCGAAGACGTTGTTAAGGCGATATTGGCCCACAACACCGCGGGCAGCGGTGTAGCTCCATCAGCAGCGATGGACTACGCCCTCTGTGCCTGCGACGAAGTCACCGGCATCATTATCGCTGGTGCGTATGTGCGGCCTCAGAAAGATGTTCGGGTGATGAAGGCCAAATCGGTCAAACGTAATTGGAAAGACAAGCACTTCTGTGCCGCGGTGGATCGCCAAGAAGTAACGGAGGCGACGGCAGCCTTCAGTGAGCAGTGCTTCGACGGCAAACTCCAACTCTGGGAGCACATCGCCAACGTCCTGGCCGCTATGCAAGGAGTTGCGGCTGAGCTCGAGCTCGATGGTCGTATGGCGAGTTAGGGACTATCCAACAATGTAGGTCCCGGTACCAACGGCGATAAGGGTTTGCCCATCGTTATGCAGTTCCATCCGCGTCACGGTCACTTTGTTGCCCGAGCGCAGCACATGACCGGTGGCCAAGAAAGCCTTCCCTATCCCCGACCGCAAATAGTCGACTCGCAAATCGATGGTTCCGATGCTCCCAAGACGAGCGATCTTGGCCTCGTTGCTCTGTCCCTCGAGCCTTTCCAACAGGCTGAGATAAGCGACTAACCCACCCACCGCATCAAGGACCGCGGAAATAACTCCACCGTGGAGCGAGCCCCGCACGTAATTGCCGACCAGCTCTTCACGGAAATCGAACTTCACCACAACCTGCCCCGAAGCCACTGCAACGGTATCAACCGGTTCGGGAGTCAGGAAATCGATCTCGAAACCCAGGGTACGGTGAAACGGAATCCGGTCCTGAAATAGCTGCAGCGCTGCCGTAAGAAAATCCATCTTGTCTGTTGGACTCATCGTCGCCTCCTTCATTGCGACCTTACTGCCTTAGCGATAGCGCGTCTATTTCCACGACATGGCACGCTGCATTTAGGCATACCCGCTGTCAGCTTGTCTCACACTAGGGCCCCGGTTAACATGAATTCCTCAACACGCTCTAGTATGGGGGGCATCCTACCGGTGCCTGAGCATCGGCTATCGGGTCGTTCGGAAGGAAACCGCATCCTTTCCGGCCGCCCAGTGAGACGACGTGAAGACCGCTGCGCTTCCAACTTCTCTGCCGAACCCTACCCGAGCCCTGGTCGCCGCTTGGCGAGGGCCGCTACATGCTGCTTTCGAGCGGCGAGCCACCGAGACGCCACAGCAACTCGCCGTCGTCGATGCCGAAGTTCGCTGGAGCTATGGTGAGCTTGCAGAACGCTCGGCTCAACTCGCCCACGAGCTAACCGCTAACGGAGTCGGGCCACAGGAGGTAATCGCCGTTTACGGCAACCGGTGTGCATCCCTAGTCTGGGCCCTACTCGGCATTCTGAGAGCCGGCGCGGCTTACCTGATCCTCGACCCAGCGCACCCACCAAACTACCTGATCCGCTGTCTAAAACGAGCCCAACCGAAGGGGTTGCTCGAGATCCACGGTGCCGGGCCACTGCCAGATGAGCTGCACGCCGCACTCGGCGATCTGGCACTCAACGTCCGCTTGCAGATACCTAGCCTAGCCAAAGCTCGCCAGTGCGGTCTGTTCAGGAACCAACCCACCACACTTGCGGATCAAATCTGGACCGCAGACCATCGCGCCACCATCACGTTGACCTCCGGCACAACTGGTGAGCCCAAAGCCGTGATTGCCCCCCATGGCCCCCTTGAACACTACTTGTGGTGGGTCCGTCAGGCTTTTGATTTTACGCCAGAAGATCGGTTCAGTTTGTTGTCGGGCTTGAGTCACGACCCGCTGCTACGCGATATCTTCACCCCTTTGTCGGTTGGAGCGACCCTCGACATCCCTGACAGCTCGGAGCTCGCTTCGGCGGACCGTCTGCTGGCCTGGCTGGACCGCCGGCAAATCACCGTCGCGCATCTCACCCCGGCAAGACTCCGCCTGCTGCAAACGTTCGACTCGCATCCTCGGCAGCTAGCTCTCCGTTGGGTGTTCATCGGCGGCGAGCCACTGGTCGGTGCGGACGTCTCGGCACTGGAAGCGTTGGCCCCCAGAGTCCAGTGTGTCAACGTTTACGGAACGACCGAGACACCGCAGGTGATGAGCGCCTTCAAGGTCCCCCCAGCTTCGAACACGCCCAGAGATCCCTGCGCCCGAATTCCGATCGGCCGGGGCATTGATGGCGTCCAGCTACTGGTCCTCGACCACCCTCAACAAGGCAAGTCGTGCCAGCTAGCCGACATCGGCCAAGTCGGTGAGATTTGCGTGCGCACACCGTATCTCGCAGCAGGTTACCTCAACGAGGCCAGCTTTCAAGGCCGGCAATTTCAAACCAATCCCTTCACCGACAACCACGATGACCGGATGTATCGGACGGGTGACCTTGGTCGCTACACCGACAGTCGTGACGTCGAGATTCTGGGGCGTATCGATCGCCAGATCAACTTGCGCGGTGCTCGAGTCGAACCGGACGAGATCGAGCACCATCTGGCACAACACTCAGCGGTCCGGCAAGCAACGGTTGCCCACGTCCCAACAGTCGACAAACGGCCGATGAGTGAGCCGTTCCTGATGGCCTTTTATACCGTATCAGGCCCACCACCGAGTGATGCCGAGCTACGGCGCTTCTTGGCGCACCGCCTTCCTGCCACCAGTGTGCCGTCACGCTTCTGGCCACTCGACGACCTGCCACTCTCTCCCAACGGCAAGATCGACACGGCGGCACTGCAACGCCTCGCCGTGGACATCAAGACGCCAACCGTCAGATCAGAACAAGTGACCCCAAACTCGCCGATCGAAGATCGGTTGAGCCGTATCTGGTGCGAGGTACTAGGACGCAACTCGATTGGACCCACGGACGACTTCTTTGCTCTCGGTGGACACTCGCTGAGCGCCACCCACATCACCTCACGTATCCGCCAGCACTTTGGTATCGAGCTGCCACCCCGCACCCTCTTCGATCATCCGACCTTGGCCCAACTCGCAGACCAGCTCGACGTCAATGCATCAGCAGCAACCGAAGCGAAGAACCCCAAGCCAACCCTAGCCAGGGTCGCGTCGACCGCTGGCTCGCAGCCACCGCTGTCATTTGCTCAACAGCGCCTGTGGTTCCTCGATCAGCTCGAGCCAGGCAACCCAGCCTACTCCCTACCAACCGTCTTCACTCTTGCGGGCAACCTCGAGATACCAGCCTTGCAGCAAGCCCTCGACGCGGTGGTTGCCCGCCACGAGGTCTTGCGGACGACGTTTCCGAGCCTTGGCGGCGAGCCGTTCCAAGACATCGTCGCCACTATGACGGTCCTCCTGCCGCGCATCGACCTACGGTTCTTGAAAGGCGAAGCCACCCGAATCGCAAAAGACTTGGCAGCAGAGGACGCGCTACGACCGTTCGACTTGGCGCAGGGTCCGCTGGTTCGGGGGTGTTTGGTACAAACCGATGATAGACACCACTGGCTGCTCTTCAACCTGCATCACATTGTGACCGACGGCTGGTCGCAGGCGGTGCTGTATCGAGACCTTGCTGTCTTCTACCACAGCTTCACCAAAGGCGACCCCCAAACTAGACGGACGGACTCTAGTCAACCTCAACAACTACCGCAGCTACCGGTGCAATACGCAGACTTCGCGATCTGGCAACGCGCTTGGCTACGCGATCGCGAGCTCGACCGACGGTTGACCTACTGGCGCCAACAGCTAGCCGATGCACCGGAGACTATCCAGTTAACCACCGATCGCTCCCGTCCCAACGTGCAGACCTATCGAGGCGCGACGTTGCCGCTGACCTTGTCACCGGGCTTGACCCAGGGGCTCAGCACGCTTGGCGGTCCTACTGCACTCGGCTCCAGAGACCAAACTCCCACAGCCCACCAGGGCGTGTCTCCCTTCATGATTCTGGTGACTGCCTTCATGGCTTGGCTCGGCCGGGTCGCGGGCCAAGATGACCTGGTGATCGGCACTCCGATTGCCAATCGTGATCAGGCAGAGATCGAAAACTTGGTTGGATTCTTCGTCAACATGCTCGCGTTGCGAGCCAATGTGTCGCAGAACCCTTGCTTCGTCGATCTCCTCGGCCAGGTCCGCGCCACCGCCCTCGACGCGTACGACTTTCAAGATCTGCCGTTCGAGGCCCTGGTTGACGAACTAGCACCGGAACGCGACCTTGGGCAGCACCCGCTTTTCCAGGTGACGTTTGCACTGCACAACACCCTCAGAGCCAACTTACAACTGCCGAGACTCGATGTCCAACCCGTCACGCCACCGGTGCAGGCGGTTCGGTTTGACCTCGAGATTCATCTGTGGGATGTGGCGGATGGCCGGGAAGCCGGCGCACTCCAGGGCGAAGCGATCTACAACGCCGATCTGTTTGATGCAACCACAATTCAACGCAGTCTGGACCAGTTCAACATCATGCTGGATGCCACCCTCGAGGCGATTCTGGTTCGCCGCGAGGCTCGCATCCACGACCTTTCACTTCTCTCCCCTAGCCAACGCCATCAACTGCTGATGGAGTGGAACGACACCGCAGCGACACATCCGACTGGGTTCTGTTTACATCATTTGATTAGCACCTCCGCGGATCACAACCCTGATGCCATTGCTGTAGCGGAGGCGGATCGTCAGATGACGTACGGTCAATTGATGCGCTCTGCCCACCATCACGCTCAACACCTCCGCAACTTGGGAGTTGAGGCCGAATCTCGAGTTGGAATCTGCCTCGAGCGCGGCCTGGATCTGGTGGTCAGCTTGATAGCAACCCTCGAAGCTGGCGGCGCCTACGTACCTCTCGACCCCGACTACCCTGAAGAACGGCTGACAGCCATGTTGGAGGATGCTCGCGTCGGTGTCTTGATCACCCGCAAGCCAGCTCTTGGTCAAGCGAATGGGCACAGTATCGTCACGATGACACCGAGTTGCGTAACACCGGGTGTCGCGACACCGGAGGCTGTTTCCAGCCATACTCAAGGGCTTTCAATTCAGGCACCGGCCGAGTTCTCGGATGCTCAGGTTGCCTATGTGCTCTTCACGTCGGGATCGACTGGGCGGCCCAAGGGCGTCACTGTGAGCCACCGTAACATCGTGCATCACATGCGGTGGATGCAGCATGCCTTCCCACTCGACGCGACCGATCGAGTCCTACAAAAGACCCCTTTCAGCTTCGATGCTTCGGTGTGGGAATTCTGGGCTCCACTCTTAGCTGGAGGTCGGCTAGCACTGGCACGGCCCGGTGGGCACCGCGACCCAGGAGAGTTGGTCGGTACGATCCAAAACTACCGCGTCAGCGTGCTGCAAGTTGTCCCCTCGTTGTTGGTGCTGTTGCTCGAACAGCCGGGCTTTCGCCAATGCAGAACTCTGCGACGTATCTACTGCGGAGGAGAGGCTCTGACGGAAGAACTTGTGCAGCGTTTTCTCGAACAGGGCCCGTCTGCCGAGTTGGTGAATGTCTACGGCCCCAGTGAAGGCACCATCCATGCGACCTCGAAGCGGGTCACAGATACCGGATGCCGGGTGTCTCTCGGTCGACCGATCGACAACGCCCAGGTGCACCTTCTCGATACCTCTCATGGTGGCTCGGGAGTCCCCCTCGGTGCTATCGGCCATTTGCATCTCGCCGGAGCAGGATTGGCGCGAGGTTATTTCGACCGTCCACGTTGGACTGCTGCCAGTTTTCTACCAGACCCATTCGCCACCCACGCCGGGAATCGCCTCTATGCCACCGGCGACTTGGCTCGCTACACACCCAGCGGCGAGCTCGAATTTCTCGGCCGCATCGATCATCAGATCAAACTACGTGGCGTTCGGCTCGAGCTGGGAGAGATCGAAGCGGTCCTTGGCCAACATCCAGCGGTACGTGAGGCAGCCGCCATGCCGCCACGAGACGCAAAAGGACAGTTGGTCGCCTTCGTCGCCGCGACACCGCCCACTCTGAGCGCTGAAGACATCGCAGCATGGCACCGTGAGCGAGTTACCCAATGGCAGATGCTGCATAACGACACCTATCAATCAGGTGCCTCTAGAACCAATTCGGCCAGATCTGGCCTTCCCCGCCAGCAGGAACCTGCTGATCCAACCTTGGACTTTTCCGGCTGGAATAGTAGCTACACCGGTCTCCCAATCCCTGTGGCCGAGATGCGGCAATGGCTCGATACTACGGTCGAGCGCATTCGAAGGCTGAAACCGAAACGAGTGCTCGAAATCGGCTGCGGTAGCGGGCTGTTGCTCTATCAACTGGCTCCGAACTGCCGACGCTACCTCGCCACCGACTTCTCTCGTGTTGCTCTGAGGACTCTACGCCAACACGTCGATCGCCGGCCAGACCTCGCTAGGGTTGAGTTACTCGAGCGGGCCGCGGACGACTTCTCAGGCATGGACCGCGACAGAAACGGCAGCGTGTTCGATACCGTGCTGCTCAACTCAGTGGTGCAATACTTTCCGAGCGCCGACTATCTGTTGACCGTGCTTCGCTCAGCAGTCGATATAACCACCAGTGGTGGCCGGATCTTCATCGGCGATGTCCGTAGCCTTCCACTACTCGACGCCTACTGCGAATCGGTAGAGCTGTTCAAAGCCGCCCCCGGCACCTCACAGGACGATCTTCAGGAACGCGTGCGGCAGCGGCGCGAGCGGGAGGAAGAGTTGGTGCTCGACCCTGCGTTCTTCACCGCTCTCCGTCTCGAGCTGCCGAGAATCCACCGAGCACGCATCCTGACTAAGACTGGACAAGCCAGCATTGAGCTCACAAGGTTTCGTTACGACGTGGTGCTGGAGCTCGACAACGCGTCCTTGGAACCTGGCGGCGAAGGCGATCCGTCTCTGGAAGGCCAAGAAACAAGCGAACCGCCGCGCCCCTGGCGGGTATTCGCTAACGATCCTGCCTACCAACACAGACTGCAGCGGTTAATCGAGAGCTTGAAAGATCACCTCCACCGACAACTTCCCCAGGCGATGCATCCTGCAACAATCGTGGTGCTGGATCAGCTACCGCACCAACCCAATGGCAAGATCGATCGCCGAGCACTCCATCGCCGAGGCTCGTCTCGAGTCCTCACGGCGCAGCCCGACCGGATCGCTCCTCGATCCGCCATCGAGAGGCGGCTGGCAGACACCTGGAGTGAGGTACTCGGGGTTGCCACCTTTGGAGTGCACGACAACTTCTTCGATCTCGGCGGCCACTCGCTGCTCGCTGTGCAAGTTATCGCTCGGCTACGCCACGACCCGAGACAACCTGACCGCGAAGGCGTTGGGCTCTCGTTACAGGACCTATTCGAGAACCCGACCCTCGCCAGGTTGGCGGTTGTCGTGGAGCAACGTATCGAAATGGGTTTCGAGTCGCGTCTCGAGCAAGGTACCGATGTTTCGCCAGCTATCGCAAGGTTGCCGCGAGATCGAGAACTCCCGCTGTCGTTTCCGCAACAGCGGCTGTGGTTTCTACACCAGTTGCAGCCAACTAGCGCGGCATACCACATGCCCGAGCTCTATCACCTGACTGGTTACCTCGACGCTCCCTTGCTAGCTGGCTGCTGGAACACGATCTTACGCAGACACGAGATCCTGCGGACAACGTTTCCCGAGTTTGAAGGGCAGCCGCGACAAAAGATCGCCCCCTTCGTAGAACGACCACTGCCGATCCTCGACCTGCGGGGCCTCGGTGGCTCCTCTCAGCGTCGAGAGACGCTTCACCAAGCTCAACGCGAGGCCGCTCGTCCTTTCCACCTAGAGACTGGCCCTCTCGTGCGGATGTTGCTGCTGCGATGGTCCGACGACGAACACGCTTTATTTCTGAATCTGCATCACATCGTGTCCGATGGTTGGTCCCAGAAGGTCCTTTATCGTGAACTCCGGGCTTTGTACTTGATTGGAAAGCCACAGCTGCGACAAAACCCTCGAGAGCCATCGCCACGGCAGGCACCAGTACCCGTGCCCGAACTGCCCGAATTGCCCGTCCAATATGCGGACTATGCTATGTGGCAGCACCATCGAGTCTCGAACCAGAGACTCGCCAAGCTGATCGTAGCTTGGCGCGAGCTCCTGGGGAACGACATCCCAGCGCTGGCCTTACCAACCGACCGACCGCGCCCCGCGGGCCAGCCGCCGCATCGCGGCGCTGCGCACTACTTCACCTGGCCGGTCGGTTTAGTGGAAATGTTACGTAGTCGAGGAAAAGAAGCCAACGCCTCGTTGTACATGATTCTGTTAGCGGGCTTAGTAGCCTGGCTACACTTCGCTAGCGGACGTCGCCGAATCCGTGTTGGGTCACCTGTTGCCAATCGCGACCACACCGAGATTGAGGGGCTCATCGGCTGCTTCGTCAACACCTTGGTCTTGCCTGGCACCATCAGTCACGATGAACCCTTCGACGACCATTTAAGTCGTATCCTAAGGAATACCCTCAGAGCATTTGCCGCCCAGGAGCTACCGTTCGAGAAACTGGTCGAGGCCTTACAGCCCGAACGCGACACCAGTCGCAACCCGCTCTTCCAAATTGGCCTCACCCTGCTCGATGATCGGCAACAGGGTCCAAGCTTGCCCGGTGTCACCAGTCGCCCACTGGCCTTTGACTTTCAAGCGGCACGCCTCGACCTGGAATGCTTGTTGTGGCCCGCGCCGCAGGGCAGCGGATTGTGCGGCAAACTCATTTACCGGCCCGATCTGTTCGACACCTGTACAGTTGGTCGGTGGGCTCTGCAACTCGAGACACTGCTGATTAGCGTGGCTCGAGATCCGAACCGACGCCTGTCTGAGCTGCCTCGGTGCCCCGACGCGGAGCGTCACCAACTGTTGGTCGAGTGGAACGCAACCGAAACCACTATTGAGTCCCAAGAGAGCCTGCACCGACTGATCTCTACTCGTGCCAAACACAACCCTGACCGTGTAGCGGTGCTTTTCGGCAACCATCACGTCTCGTATCGCGATCTCGAACGTCGATCGGATGGACTCGCCAAGCAGTTGTGGTCCCGAGCCTTGCCGCCGGATGCCCCCATCGCTATCTGTATGGAGCGCTCAGCGGAGGTTCTCTGCGGCCTGCTGGGCATTCTCAAAGCTGGCTTGGCTTATTTGCCTCTCGACCCGGAAGATCCCCCAGCGCGCCGCGACCAGCTATTGACTGTCAGTCGCGCCAAGATGCTCATAGTCGGACCGGAATTGGAAGGGCCTCTCGATACCCAGTCAGTGGATGCTCACGCGGTCGATCTCCAACGAATCGAGGTGCTCCTCGTCGACGCAGTATCACCCGAGGCCGCGGTAGATGGACCAGCCGATCAATCTTTACGACCTTACCCAGCAAGCAGCTACGCCGACGCTCCGGCTTACATGATCTACACCTCGGGCTCGACCGGGCGTCCCAAGCTGACGGTCAACACGCATCGCGCGATCGTCAATCGGTTGTGCTGGATGCAGACAGAGTTCCGACTTGGGGCTAGCGATCGTGTGTTGCAGAAGACACCCCTGGTCTTCGATGTCTCGGTTTGGGAGCTATTTTGGCCTCTGATGAGCGGCGCAACCTTGGTGATGGCAGCACCTGGTGGGCACCGGGATCCCCAATATTTGCAAGGCACTATCGACCAGTATCGCATTACGACCTTGCACTTCGTTCCGTCCATGTTGGACGCGTTCCTGAGCGACCTTGACCAGCACATCTTGCCAACCCACAACCATCACTTGCTGCCGACTCTGCAACGTGTCATATCGAGTGGCGAAGCCTTGAGCAACCCGCTCAAGGAACGTTTCCTGGCATTGCTCGGCATGACATCCTTCGGCGCTCAGCTTCACAATCTCTATGGCCCAACTGAAGCTGCGATCGATGTCAGCCACGCACGGTGTCTAACCCGAGAAACTGTAACAATCGGGCGTCCGATTGCCAACACTCGCCTCTACATCACCGATCGGTGGCTGATGCCTTTGCCCCGTCACGCTCCCGGCGAATTGGTCATCGCCGGACGGCAGGTTGCACAAGGGTATCGAGGAGCACCTTCGCTGACCGCCGAGCGTTTTGTGCCCGACCCCTTCTGCGAGCGACCAGGTCGACGGCTCTATCGCACCGGCGACCTGACGTCCTGGTCGAATCACGGACATATCAACTATCTCGGACGGCGAGACCATCAAGTCAAGATCCGCGGAGTACGGATCGAGCTTGGCGAAGTCGAAGCAACCCTCGAGGCCCTACCAACCGTGGATCGAGCTGTGGCCCGAGTCATCGAACGGGTAACAACGGACGGCCAAGAGAAGGTCCAAGACCTCATCGCCTACTTGGTCCCCAAAGCAATACCGACCCGAGCGGTACAGGTCAGCAAGAACTCGACCGACAAAACTTTGGCCGGAAAGAACTCGGTGCCGAATCCTTTTGCGGATGAGCTCACACTTTCGAACTTGCGACAGCAACTTCATCATCGGCTCGCACCGGTAATGATTCCGAACCAACTCATTCTGCTAAAAAGCCTTCCGCTGACATCCAACGGTAAAGTCGATCGGCGCAAGTTACCTCTCCCGGGCCCCAATACGGCGGTCTCGAAGGGCGGGTCGACCGCTCCCAGAACTGCCATCGAGTTCACGGTGGCCGACATCTGGCGCCGGGTATTGGGAGTCGAGCACGTTGGCGTGCACGACAACTTCTTCGAGCTTGGCGGCCATTCTTTGCTAGCGACCCAGATCACTTCGAGGATCCGGCAGGAGCTGCACCGAGAGTTGCCTATACGTAAACTCTTCGAGACGCCTACGGTCGCCGCTATCAGCCGTTGGCTCGAGCACCCACAGGGCGAGGAAACTCAGATTGACGAAGACGCTCTCGGCGAGTTCGAAGAGGGTCTCTTGTGAGTACAGCTCGTCTGCTCCTGGACCTCCTTGACAATGATCTTCAGCTCTGGGAAGAAGCCGGTAGCATCGGCTTCCGTGGCCCCAAAGGCGCCCTGACACCAGAGCTGCGCCAGCGGTTACTGGCAGACAAGGCGGCCCTGGTCGATCTGCTTAGGAACGGACACAAGCACGTACGCCCATCCTATTCGCAGCAGCGACTTTGGTTCCTGGACCAACTCGACCCCGGCGCGGCGACGTACAACATGCCCGACGCGGTGACCTTGCGCGGGCCATTGAATCGGGCCGCACTTGCCGCCGCCTTGACCGAAATAACTCACCGGCACGACGTGCTGAGATGCGTGTTTTCGAGCCTCAAGGGCCAGCCGATTGTGCTCATCGCACCACCCGGACCTGAATCGCTGCCCTACGTTGATCTGGCCGGGCTCAACGGCAACCAAAAGCAGGCTGAAGCGCAACGCTTGGTCGACTGTGAACTCCTACGTCCTTTTGATCTAGCCGCAGGGCCGCTGTTGCGTGCGACACTGTTACGCCACGCCCACCATGAACACGTGTTGTTGCTCAATCTCCACCACGCAGTCTCGGATGGTTGGTCTCAGGCTGTGTTGTTCCGCGAGCTCAGTGCGCTTTATCGAGCGGTGATCAGAGACCAGCCCTCGCCACTGCCACCTCTGGCGAAACAATACGTCGACTTTGCGACCTGGCAGCGACAACGCTTGGCAGGCGAACGTCTGCAACATCAGCTCGACTCCTGGCGTCGGCAACTCGATAGCGTCCAAGCCCTCGAGCTACCGACCGACCGGCCCCGCCAACCCCGACCGCGTTACCGGGGGGCGGTGGCACCATTCAAGCTCGATGTCGAGTCGACGACGAATCTCCGGCAACTCAGCATGACTGCAGATGCGTCTCTGTTCATGGCCCTCTCGGCTGGCTTGGCCATCTTGTTGCAGCGCTTGTCAGGCCAAGACGAGATCCTCTTCGGCACGCCGGTCGCCAACCGACCTCGCCAGGAATTCGAGAGCTTGATCGGTTTCTTCGTCAACAGCCTGATCTTGCGCCATGAGGTGTCTGCTACGGCTCATTTTGCGCAGTTGCTAGAGCACGCCCGAAAGACCACGCTCCACGCCTTGAGTCACCAAGACCTGCCGTTCGAAAAGCTGGTCGAGGAACTGCAACCGCAGCGCGACCTCAGTCGAAATCCCATCTTCCAGGTCAGTCTGGCTTTTTTGAATGCCCCCCGAGAAAAGGTTCGACTGCCCGGTTTGGCGTTAACACCGTGGGGGTTTCAACACCACGTAGTGAGGCTGGATCTCGAGATCTTCCTATGGGAAGTCGGGCAACCAACAGGCAGGACGACCCTGGAGGGAGAGATCTACTACGACCTGGATCTCTGGGACGCGGCCACCATCCACCGCTGGATTCGCCACTTCGCCAGGCTGTTACAAGGGGCGGTGCGAAATCCGCTGCTCGAGCTTCGCCAGCTATCGATTCTGGAGCCGAGCCAACGCCACCAGATCCTCGTTGAGTGGAGCTCTCCGCAGACGATCAGCAAGCTAGAAACGGACTTCCTGCATGAGCTCGTCCGGGCGCAAGCCGACCGACGCCCAGACGCAATCGCCTTGGATACAGGCCAGCACCAGATCAGCTACCGGCAACTGACTATGCGGGTGAATCACCTTGCGTTTTGCCTGCTCTGCCTCGGTGCCGGATCTGAAGATCGGATCGCGGTACTCGTCGACCGTTCGCCACAAATGGTTGTGGCTTTGCTGGCGATTCTCGAAACCGGCGCTGCATATGTCCCTCTCGATCCAACGTACCCCAGCAATCGCCTGGAACGCATCCTCCGTGACTGCGGGGCATCGATTCTCTTGACCGAAGAGGCGGCGCCGCGTCTTCCGTTTGCCGGTCTGTCCCTGGATCTCTCGGCTGAAGGTCTCACAGCCGGGTCTGCGGTCAGCACCAACCACAAGACAAAATCACATTCGAGTCCTCTGCCTGACCAACTCGCCTACGTCCTTTACACATCGGGTTCGACCGGCCACCCCAAAGGTGTACAGATCACCCATCGCGCCATCGGCAACTTCATACACAGTATGGCCCGCGAACCCGGGCTCGTACCGGAAGACGTCATGCTGGCGGCAACAACGATCAGTTTTGATATCGCCGGCCTCGAGCTCTTCTTGCCGCTGGTTACCGGTGCAAGAGTGCGACTGGCCGACGCCACGACAGCGGCTGACCCCTTCCGACTCGCCCGGGCACTCTTCGAGTCTCGCGTGACCGTAGCTCAGGCAACTCCATCCGGTTGGCGTAATTTGTTGACGGCCATCAACAGCTTCGGGCCTTCGGATCTTCCCCAATCGGGTAGCCGATTATCCGGGTTGAAGGCGTTGAGCGGTGGTGAGGGATTACCGCTGGACCTCGTCGATCAATTGATATCCCACGGTGCCGAGGTGTGGAATCTCTACGGACCGACCGAAACTGCCGTCTGGTCGACTTGCCGTCGTTTGCAAAACACTCTGCGATCGCAAGGCGACCCATCCCGCGCCTTGGCGACGATCGGTCGTCCGATCGATGGCACCTCCACCTACCTGCTCGACCGCCACCTCGATCCAGTGCCGCTTGGCGCAGCAGGAGAACTCTGTATCAGTGGCTTGGGCCTCTCTCGCGGTTACCTCGGCCAACCACGTTGGACCGCAGTGAACTTCGTCCCGAACCGCTACGGCGCGCAGCCGGGTAAGCGTTCGTATCGCACCGGTGACCTAGTGGCGCAAACCGTCGATGGCGCGCTTCATTTCCTGCAACGGATCGATCGCCAGATCAAGGTGCGGGGGTTTCGCATCGAACTGGGAGAGATTGAAGCCAGTCTCGAACAGCTCCCCAGCGTCTATCGGGCCATCGCAGTGGTGTCCGACCATCCGCACACTTCCGACAGTCTTGCTGTTTACGTGGTTCCGAACGCCCATGACCGTGAGACCTCTGCGGTCGAGGCCCAGTGGCAACGTCAGCATGTCGAACAATGGCGCGGCGTTTGGAACCAGATCTACAGTGCCTCAGAGCCCGGAATGACAGAAACGGTCGACTCCACCTTCGACCTCGCTGGCTGGGTCAGTAGCTACACTGGCAACGCAATCTCGGAACCAGAGATGCGGGAATGGGTTGACCATACTGTGGATCGGATCCTGGCGTTGAAGCCCCGCCGCATCCTCGAGATTGGCTGCGGCACCGGCCTGTTGCTACATCGCCTTGCCGAGGGCTGTGACGCCTATCTGGCAACAGACCTGTCGACAAATGTGGTGTCGCGCCTCGAGCCTCAGGTGTCGTCTCTGGGGCTCGCCAACATCCAGCTTAGGCAGCAAGCTGCTAACGACTTCAGGGGCATCCAATCAGGTCTCTTCGACACCGTCGTGCTCAATTCCGTGGTGCAGTACTTCCCTAGCCTGGAGTACCTTTCAGAAGTGTTAGGAAAGGCCGTCGATCGGGCGGCTGTCGGCGGCGCCATTTTCATCGGCGATGTCCGTAACCTGCTATTGCTCGAGTTGTTATGCGCCTCCGTCGAGTTCGCCCTGGCACCTGCTGAGCTGGAGACTAGAGACCTTGTGGGGCGAGCACGAAATCGCCTTCGGCGAGAACAAGAACTGGTGATCAACCCCCGGTTCTTCACTCAACTGGCAGCCGAGCTGCCTCGCATCAGCTCTGTCCGCATCCGCCCCAAAGCGGGGCACCACACCAATGAGATGGTGCGGTTTCGCTACGACGTCGTGCTCCATCTCGACGGTGATGGGACGGATCGCCGCAAGCCTGCTGCCGCTCCCCTCTCTCGAGAAGTCGACTGGCGACACCTCGACGGCCTCGAAGCTATCCACGACATCCTGAACACACAAGAGCCCTCGTCGCTGACGGTTTGTAAGATCCCAAACCAGAGATTGGCGAGCGCTCGGCACCTTCGAGAACTGCTGGACTGTCACGACACTTTCGACTCGGTTGGTGCGCTTCGTAGAACGGTGGAGGCTTCACCCGTCGAAGGTTTGGTGCCAGAGGACTTCGAAGCACTTTGTAGCCAGCTCCCTTACAGCTGCGAAGCGAGCTGGGCTCGGACAGACAATAGCGGTTGTTATGACGTCGTTTTCTGGCTCCAGCAGGCCGGTTCGCGACCACCCATAAGCCCCATCGTTCCGCACGACGACTCCCCGACCAGCAATGACCCACTCTACGATACGGCCTTGAGGCGACTGCTGCCAACATGGCGGGAGCATCTCGTCGCTCGCCTACCGCCCTACATGGTGCCCACGGCGATCGTCGCCCTGAACTCTCTACCGATGACCCCCAACGGTAAAGTCGACCGCGGCACGCTGACCCGCCTAGGTGGGCAGCACAAGGGTTCCAAGGAACACTACATCGCCCCTCGCACCGCCAGCGAGATCGCATTGGCGGAAATCTGGTCGGAGGTCCTGAATCAAGAACGCATCGGCGTCGACGAAGACTTCTTCGGACTCGGAGGCCACTCGTTGCTGGCAACTCGAGTGATCTCCCGGATCCGCCAGCGTTTCGGGGTCGAAATGCCATTGCGCACTCTGTTCGAGGGCCCAAGCCTGAGTCGCCTGGCGAGAGCACTCGATCACTTCCTACGGCAGCGAGTGCGCACAAATGACCTTACCGATGCTCCTGCTGATGACGACAGCAAGGTAGTGGACAGTGTTAGTTGTTCAGACACTGACCCTATCGAGCCACAACCCCGGGATCGCAACCTGCCACTCTCCTTCGCCCAACAACGGCTGTGGTTCTTACAGCAACTCGATCCGAGTCACACGGCATACAACATGCCGGCAGCCTATCGCCTCAACGGCTCGCTAGTGCCCACAAGGCTGGAAAGCGCGCTGACCGCGGTTGCAGCTCGCCACGAAGTGCTCCGGACTCGCTTTCCAGATGATGATGGGCGCCCTCTGCAAGTGATCTCTGAGCAGTCCAGCTGGCAGCTTCCAGTGGTTGACTTGACTGCTTTGTCACACCAGCGTCGAGACCGGGCTGCGCACCAACTTGCTGACCAGGACGCACGGCGCCCCTTTGACCTCTCCGCTGACCTACCCGTGCGAGCATTGCTAATGAGGCTCGAACCCCATCAACACATCCTGATTCTCAACTTTCACCATATCGTCACGGACGGCTGGTCGATGGGGCTATTTCATCACGAACTGGCGGCACATTACTTGGCTGCCCTGGAGCAACAATCCGCCAAGCTACCGCCATTGCTGATCCAATACGCAGACTTCGCCCACTGGCAACGACGGTGGCTCACCGGAGCTCGACTGGCCGACCAACTCAGGTTTTGGCGTCAACAACTAGCTGAGCCTACCGCCCTCGCATTACCTGCCGACCGTTCTCACCCCGCCCGTCGTACCAATCGCGGCGCTGCCCGGTCGTTTGCGCTTTCCACCGCCCAGGGTCGTGCTCTACGGTCTCTCAGTCGCGACGCTGGTACATCGCTCTTCATGACACTGCTCACCGTGTTCAATGTGTTGCTGCATCGCCTGACGAGCCAGACGGACCTAGCGGTGGGGTCGCCGATCGCCAACCGGAATCGAGAGGAGATCGAAGGCTTGGTCGGCTTCTTCGTCAATACCCTGGTTTTGCGCAGCGACCTATCAGGAAGACCAAGCTTCCGTACACTGTTGGGGCGGGTACGAGAAATTGCGCTCAACGCTTACAGTCATCAAGACCTGCCGTTTGAGAAGCTTGTGGAAGAGCTCCAGCCCGACCGCGACTTGAGCCGCAATCCCCTCGTGCAAGTCTCGTTTGCGCTACAGAATGCCCCACGAACCAATATCGACCTCGCCGACGTCACACTCGACACTTACCCGCTCCCTATACGCTTCACTCGTTTCGACCTTGAAGTCCACCTCTGGGAAGAGGCCGGTAGCCTGCGTGGTTCGTTGCTTTACAGCACAGAGCTTTGGGATTACACCACCATCGAGCGCATGACTCGCCACCTCGTTCGTCTGCTCGACGAATCACCTCGAGACCCGGATTGTGCGATTGCCGAATTGTCACTCCTGGACTCCGCAGAGCAACATCAACTGCGGATGGAGTGGGGAGCTCACCGAAGTGCGCGTCACGAATCAAGCAACTGGCGCTCGATCTCTCGACAAGTCAGGGATCATGTCGAGCATTCTCCCGATCGCGTCGCCTTGGTGTGCAGCGACACCTTCCTAAGCTACCGTCAACTCAGCCAACAAGTGCAATCCTTGGCAGATGAGCTTCATCGCCTTGGTGCAGGAGCCGAGACCAAGATCGGGCTACTCGTCAATCGTTCGCCACAGATGGTTTGGGGCTTGCTCGGTATCCTGGAGTCGGGGGCTGCCTATCTCCCGTTGGACTCGGCTCTGCCTGCCAAACGCCTCAACGAAATTCTGACCAGCTCAGGCGCTGAACTGTTGGTCACGGATGTCTCCACCGCGACCGATCTGACTATCCCCGCGTCTTGCCAGACCGTGTTCCTGGACCAGCGGCGCCCACGCACAAACCGTCAAGACCGGGACTTCGTCGAGCCCCAAGCGGGCCAGCTCGCCTACGTGATCTACACATCTGGGTCCACCGGACGCCCCAAGGGTGTCCAGATCACACACCGTGCTGTCGCCAACTTCCTTGACAGTATGGCGCACGAGCCCGGGTTGACAGCCGACGATACACTCTTGGCGGTCACGACGGTCGGCTTCGATATCGCAGTGCTCGAGTTGTTTCTGCCGCTAACCCAAGGTGCCTGTGTAGTCATTGCCAGACGTCCGGACGATCCCGATCGCCTGCAAGAGCTGCTCGTCAGATCACGTACAAGCCTGATGCAGGCTACTCCCGCTACCTGGAGTAACTTGATCGCTGCAGGCTGGCGCGGGATCCCCCACCTCCGGATGCTGTGCGGCGGTGAATCCCTCAGTCCAGACCTCGCTACAGAACTGCGGCAGCGCGGTAGTGAGCTCTGGAACCTCTACGGCCCCACCGAAACCACTATCTGGTCAACGGTAGGTCGGATAACTCCGACCGACAACACCGCAACCCCTGGCCCCCAACCGCTCGGCTGGCCGCTGGCTGCCACCAACCTCGAAGTCCTCGGACCCGGCCTTACAACAACCCCTATCGCAGGCCTTGGCGAGCTCTACATTTCGGGCGCTGGCCTCTCCCGCGGCTACCTTGCCCAGCCGGCACTCACTGCTGAGAAACTCCTACCTAATCCCTTCAACGGGCGACCAGGTGAACGCCTCTACCATACTGGCGATCAAGTACAACGTCTGGCCAGCGGCGAACTGCGATTCCTCGGCCGACTCGACCACCAAATCAAACTACGCGGCTTTCGCATCGAGCTAGGAGAGATTGAGGCGGCGCTAGCCGGACATTCGCAAGTTGGGGAGGCCGCCGTGATCTACCAAGAAACCTCCGGGGACGGCGGTGGACGACTGCTTGCCTACTTAACGTTGGATTCATCCATTCCAGTACCACCGACTGAACAAGACATTCGGCAAGAAGCTCAGCTGAAACAGTGGCGAAAGGTATGGAATGACGTCTACCAACAGTCGACGATACCTCCCCAACCCACCGCCCTTACCGGCTACCAATCGCCCGATGGGATGTTTGATACCTCAGGCTGGATCAGCAGCTATAGCGGAGAAGAGATTCCACCACACGAGATGCACTGCTGGCTCGATCAGATCGTCTTGCGCATCACAGATCTCGCGCCACGTCGAGTCTTAGAGATTGGCTGTGGAACCGGCATGGTGCTGTTCCGTATCGCGCCGGGCTGCGAGTCCTATACCGCCACCGATATCTCTCCCGTCGTGCTCGAGACCCTCCAACAACGGTTGGCTAGCACAGCCCCAGAGTTGGCTCGCGTGCGCTTATTGCACCGGCCGGCGAACAGTTTCGAAGGGTTTGCCGACGGCTGCTTCGACACTGTGATTCTGAACTCGGTCGTCCAGTATTTCCCGAGCGTCGAGTACCTTCTCGACGTTCTGCGGTCGGCAATCCGCTGCACCGCTCCCGGTGGCACTATTTTCATTGGAGATGTCCGTAATCTCGCACTCCATGAAGCGTTCTGTACGTCCGTAGAGGCCCGTCTTGCCGAACCCTCGATAACAATTGATGCCCTGCGCCAAAGAGTTCAACGTCGCCGAGTTGATGAGGAGGAATTGCTGCTCTCCCCTGCTTTCTTTGAAGCTTTGCGCGACTCCGAGTCTGAGGTCAATAGTCTCCAGATTGTGCCCAAACGCGGACGGCACCGTAACGAGCTGAACCGCTTTCGATTCGACGCCATCTTGCAGCTCGGTTCATCCGCCGTCACTAGAACCTCCGATAACGGCCTGACCCCGTTGGAGTGGCGGCGGGACGCTCTGACAGAGGAGCGCCTGCGTCAAGTTTTGAATCGCCCGTCCGAACGATGGGTGATCCATAATCTGCCTGATCCACGGCTGGCGTCAGACCTCGACCTGACACGCTGTCTTGGCGAGTCGAACTTACAAGACGATGGGTTGTATACCCTATCGGCCCTCGAGAACACCCTCGTCTCACGCGTCGCCACCGGTCTCGAACCAGCTGACGTTCTCGCGCTGGGTCACCAGCTCGGGTATCGAACAGACACTCGCCTCAGCAGCGAAGGGGAACTGGGTACATTCCAAGCCTGGTTTAGCCGCTCGCCCGAAGACTCGCCAACCACAGACCTCCCCAACCGAACAAGCACGCCCGTATCCTGGCATGATTTGGCCAATGACCCCTTGCGAGGTGGAGCGGACCGGCACCTGATTTCTCAGCTCAGAACATATCTCAGCGACCGGTTGCCAGACTACATGATTCCCAATGGCTTCACTGTTCGTGAAACGCTCCCTCTGACGCTCAACTGCAAAATCGATCGGGCGGCCTTGAACCGCTCAGCCGAAACTGATGTCGCCGATGGACGCTTCGGAGCGACCTCAACCTTCGTCGCGCCACGAGGTGAGGTCCAGGAGACGCTAGCCGACATCTGGCGAGAACTGCTCGGGATCGATCGACTCAGTGCTGAAGACAATGTCTTTGAGCTTGGTGCACATTCCCTACTCGCGACTCGGTTTGTGTCACGGGTTCGCAGCACCCTCGGTCACGAACTGCCTGTGCGTACAGTTTTTGAAGCTCCAACTGTGCAGCGTTTTGCCGAAGCCCTCGAGTCGGCGGCCTTACCCCACGACGTACAACTCACGCCGCCCTTAGTGAGACAGGTGGAAGGCTCCTCGAGTGCCCTTCCCCTCTCATTCGCTCAGCAGCGCTTGTGGTTCCTGTCCCAACTGGAACCCACGAGCTCAGCCTACAACCTGCCGATGGCTTTGCGACTTGTCGGCGATCTAGACGTCGAAAGCCTAGCTTCCTGCCTGGCCGAGATCCTGCAGCGACATGCGGTGCTGCGGACAACCTTTCCAGTTGAGAACGGAGCCCCTCGACAAGCCATCGCCTGCACCGCCGCTGTCAGCCTACCAGTTGTCGATCTAACCCTTCTCAACGATCACGATGGGCTTGATGAAACCAATAAGCTGACTGGCGAGGCAGCCATCACACCTTTCGAACTCGCCACCGGGCCACTGCTTCGCCCCCTGCTGCTGCGTCGATCTCGATCACAGCACGTGCTGATGCTCACCCTGCATCATATTGTCTCGGATGCTTGGTCGCTGGATGTCTTGCGCCGTGAATTGGCAACGCTTTATGTTGACCTGAACGCAAGCCGTCCGAGTTCGTTGCCGACGCTACCTATTCAATACGTCGACTTCGCTATATGGCAACGGCGTTGGCTGAAAGGTCGCAGGCTGGAACATCAACTGGCTTACTGGCGCAAGCAACTCGACGCCCTGCCGACAGTGAAGTTGCCGCGTGACGGGTCTTCGGAAATCCGAGACACAAGCCGCCGGCGCAGCGGATCCGTCGATCGGCTGCTAAAAACCAACCTTTGCACCGCACTCACAGAGCTCGGCTCGACTTCGGGAACGTCGCTCTTCATGATGCTTCTGGGCGCCTTCGGCGCCTGGATCGGTAGGGCCACAAGACGTGACGACTTGGTGATCGGCGCACCCATCGCCAACCGCAACCGAGAAGAGACTGAAGGCTTGATCGGTTTTTTCGTCAACACCTTGGTACTTCGCATCGATCTGTCAGGGGATCCCACCTTCAACGATCTCATGGCTAGGGTCCGGGAGACCTGTCTTGGAGCCTACGCTCACCAAGATCTACCGTTCGAAAAGCTGGTCGAAGACCTCCAGCCGCAGCGGGATCTCGATCGCAACCCGCTATTCCAAATCTTGCTCAATATGCTCGAAGGCCAACGAGAAGATCCGGGCCACATGGCGGGACTAACCATGGAACCGTTCCCGGTAGGCGGCCGCTCCGAGACCAAGCTTGACGCGACCCTCCACGTCGTCGATCGTTCAGGCCGCGTCGCCCTGCATCTGATTTTCGACCGTGAGGTGTTCGACCAGACCCGTATGCTCCGGTTACTCGAAGGCCTCGAGGTTTTGCTGACTGGCGCAGTCGACCAACCTCGAGTCCCGCTGCATGAATTGCCGACTATCTCAGCTGGACAACGCCACCAAGTGCTTGTCGAGTGGCCGGGCGAATCCTCCTCAACAAGTTCGAGGCATGAGTTTTCGATGACCCGTCCATGGGCACTTGTTGATCTGTTTGGCGAGCAAGTGACCAAGCGCCCCGACTCGATCGCTCTGACCTTCGGTTCACGAGCCCTGTCCTACGGTTTGCTCGAACGATTAGTTACCCTGTGGGCACACCAGCTGAGACAACACCAGCTCGGGCCGGACGTCGCGGTTGGGGTGCTCTTTCGGCGCTCTCCCGAGTTGGTCGCAGCAGTCCTGGCGGTCTTCGAAGTGGGGGCGGCTTATCTTCCGCTTGACCCTCAGTACCCTGCCGACCGCTTGGCCTACCAGCTCAATGACGGTGCCGCACGTTTGGTGATCGCTGAGCCGAAACTCACCGCACGAGCTGCTCGACTTCCAGTGCCATCGATCACTCTTTCGGTGTCTCGCCAGGACCTCGAGAACTCAAGAGCGAACCGTGCAAGCAAAACACGAAAGCTCTCTCCCAACAACCTAGCATACCTAGCGTACACCTCCGGCTCGACCGGGCGCCCAAAGGGGGTGCTGGCAACCCATGGCGCTGCTGCCGCCTACCTGCAATGCTTGACCAGCGCCCACCAACTCGGTCCAGACGACATCTCTCTGCAGACCGCCGCCGTCTCGTTCGACAGCTCCTTGCGCGACATGATCGCGCCATTGCTAGTCGGCGCCAGTGTGGTGTTGGTCTCCGAGGAGGCTGCCAAGGATCCCAGCGAACTCGCAGCTGCTGCTGCGAGGCATCGTGTCTCCTGCTTACTCAGCGTGGTACCCACACTGATGGAGCACCTTCTCGGCGCTCTCGATAACAACTCAGTGCCCGCTGGATATCTACGTCTTCTGCTGCTCTCCGGCGAGAGTTTGCCGCGTTCCCTTAGTCAACGGATCGTGCGGTATTCAGGTCCCCGTCTTCGGCTGGTGAACCAGTACGGACCGACGGAAACTACCTGTACGACGACGTCGCATCCGATTCATCTCACCCATTCCACCGAGCGTACGGCGACAGGATTTCATGCGATTGGGCGGCCCAATTCGGACACCAAGATTGTGCTGTTGCGTCCAAACCTAGCCGCCGCAGATCTTGGCTATGCCGGCGAAGTATTCATCGGTGGGCAGGGGCTGGCACGCGGCTACGCGAATCGACGCCGGCAGACGGCCAGGGTTTTTGTTCCAGATCATTCCACCGCAAATCCCGGTTCTAGGCTCTATCGGACGGGCGATCTGGCAAGGTTCCGCTACAACGGTCAACTCGTGTTCCTTGGCCGCATCGATCGACAGCTGAAGATCCGTGGAATCAGAGTCGAACCGGGTGATATCGAGAGTATCCTCAAACAACATGCCGCAATACGCGAGGTTGCGGTCATCGCCCGTCAGCTGGGGCCAGGGGATATCCGTTTGGTTGCCTTCTTGAGGCTAGAACCCCAAGACGACGCACTCAGAGCACCTTATCTGGCCGACCGATGGCGCAGATGGCTGACGCCACGGCTTCCGGCAATGATCATCCCCAGCCAATTTGTCCTCTTGGACAAGATTCCTGTGACCGCTAACGGCAAGCTAGATCGCAGGGCCCTGATGGATCTAGAGGTTTCCCCTGCTTCGAGCCCTCGAGAATCCGGCGACGCGGCTTATTCGGAAGAGACTCAGGTGCTCTTGGATATCTGGCGGGAGGTCCTCGGCGTCTCGGTGGGACTCACCGATAACTTCTTTGACGCTGGCGGACACTCACTCCTGGCTGTCCGACTCCTGGCCCTGATCGAGCAACGTCTTGCCGTCAAGCTACCCTTGTCTTCCTTGTTTCGCGGCGCGACGATCATCGATCAAGCCCAAGCCATCCACCAACCCAAGCAGCACACCACGCTGGTCGAGATCCAACCGAACCAACACGGCACGACAACACCCCAACTACCGTTCTTTGGTATTCATCCGGCGGGCGGAAACGTGCTCTGTTACGCAAATTTATCCCGCCATCTCGGCGCTGATCAACCGTTCTACGGCCTCGAAGCACGTGGCTTTGACGGCGAGGGTTTGCACCACAACATCCCGGCCATGGCCAGCGACTATCTCACCGCAATCCGCAAACGGCAGCCTTGTGGTCCTTATCGCCTCGGGGGATGGTCGATGGGCGGGCTGATCGCCTTTGAGATTGCCCAGCAGCTTCGGGCTCAGCAACAAGACGTGGCGTTACTGGCGCTGATCGACACCCGTCTACACCGGCGCGAGGGGCAAACACCCGATCCCATCGACGGAAACCAACGGTTTCAGGCTTTCGCTAGAGGTCTCGGTTTGACAACCAACGGCACACGCCTGCCAGGCTCCAGCCTCCAGCCCAGAAATGCCTTGACACAAATCTTGGAGCAAGCCAAGAGCGCGGGTTTGTTGTCCAGTGAAACGGACTTACCCCGCATCTGGCACCTATTTCGCGTTTTCGAGAACAACGTGCTGATCATGCGGCGATACACACCCAAACCCTACTCTGGCTACGTTCACCTATTTCGTGCCGAGGAGTATCTGGAGCAAGAGTCCGAGGATTTGACCTTCGGATGGGATCAGATAGCGATCGCTAGGTTCGAAGTTTCAGTAATCCCCGGAACTCATTCGAATATGGTTCACGAGCCACATGTACAAGCTCTGGCCGAAGTCTTGAAGTGTCAATTAAGGAGATCATGATGCAACCGACTCTCTCCTCCGCCTCCCGGCGTCCAAGCGCGATCCTCTCGATCGTCTGTTGTCTCTTGGTGGGACTCCCAACCCTCTGCCTGGGTCAGAGAGACCCATCCACGAACGATTCTTCACCAACCGGCGACGAGGGATCCAAACAAGTAGGACGCGCCAACTTCATGGGGCGTCACCGGACTAACGCTGCGGACGTCAAGCTCCTCAATCCAGTTAGCCAAGCCTGGGAAGAATTCGAGCGCTATTTCAACAGTCCTTTCCTCGATGACCTGGAGCATTTGGGCCTGTTCTTTGGCGACTGGCAGTCCCTCGGCCCGTCGAAGTTCAAGCTCGGCCACGAGTTGACGAGTAAGTTGGGAGGGCTTGGACGGGTCAATTGCATCGCCTTGGACCCGAGTCACCCGCAACGGATTTATGTTGGCGCCGCCGCCGGTGGGCTGTGGGAATCCGATGACGATGGGCTGACCTGGGTTAAACGCACCCGCGATCCGCGAGTCATCTCGGTTTCGGACCTCGCGATCAATTCGGACAATACAGATCAGATCTTCTTACTGACTGGCGATGGCAACGGTAGCGTCTATACGCTGATCCCACATAGCCCGTCTCTCGGCGTTCTCGTCTCCGAAGACCGAGGCAAGTCCTGGGATTACACCGGCCTCAATTGGTCCGACAGTACAACGGAGTTTGGCTTCAAGTTGGTGATTGCTCCGTACGACAATTCCATGCTTTTTGTTGCCGCCAACAGCGGCCTCTACAAGTCCTCTGATCAAGCCAATACCTGGAAGAAAGTCATGGAGGGTCAGTTCAGAGACATCGAATTTCAGCCCGGAAGCACATCCGTGATGTTCGCCTCGACGACGACTCAAGTCTTTCGCTCCACGAACAGTGGTCAGACCTGGAAATCGGCCTCGATTCACCCCAACTGGGGAACCGTAACCCCCGGCAACGCAGCCCGAGTCGAGTTGGCCGTGACCGATGCCGGTCCGGACACTGTTTATGCACTTTTCGGTGGCAAATATGGTTACGTCGGCATGTATCGTTCGGACGACGCTGCGCAGACCTTCGAGCTACGATCGAACTCCCCCAACATATTGGGTTATAGCTACTACGCCAACGATACCGCTTCGGCTGCCAAGTACACGGCCTCCATGGCGGTCTCTCCTTTTGATCCCGATGTGGTTCATATCGGAGGCGTCAACACCTGGAAGTCGACCGATGGTGGTACTAGCTGGCACATTACCTCCTATTGGGACAACACACCTCGGCACTATCCGTTCATGCATGCAGATATCCACGCTCTCCAGGTTCGAGAGACCGGCGAGTCAACCTACGAACTCTATAGCGCTCACGACGGGGGGATCTCGAAGTCGGAAGGCGCCGGCGAAACCTGGGTCGACCTATCGAGCGGCCTAAGCATTTCTCAGACTTTTCGAATCTGCGGTACTCCGGAAAATCGACACCTGCTCTACTTCGGCGCTGAGGATAATGGCAGCAGCCGCCTACACAACTCCATCGCTCACACAGTTTCCGATGGTGACGGCGGAGAATGCCTGATCGACTACACCAACAGTGACATCGTCTACACCACCATGCAGCAAGGCCAGCTCTTGAAATCCACCGATGGTGGCAGAACAACCCAATCGATCCGCCCTCCAGGCTCTCACAGTGGCCAATGGGTGACGCCTTACGTCATGCATCCTACCGATCCAAAAACGTTGTACATCTGCTACACCGACCTATGGAAAACTGAGGATGCTGGTGCCACCTGGACCAACGTCACTCAGGGAGATCTGGGTACTAGCCAATGTGTCCAGATCGCAATAGCACCATCAAATCCCGATTACCTTTACGTCGCGAAACCGGCAGCGGTCTATCGCAGCAACAACGATGGCGAAAACTGGTCGTTCAGGACCAACACGCTTCCCGACACCACACAGCTCACCGACCTTGCAGTCAGTTCCAACGATCCTGATCATGCCTGGGTCACGCTCAGTGGCTATGCCGAAAACGAGAAGGTCTTCGAGACAAAAGACGCCGGCTACTCGTGGGAAAACGTCTCTGGTTCTTTGCCGAACGTCCCAGTCAACACCATTCTCTTCGAGAGCCCCAAGACCGAAGGTGTCTACATCGGTACAGATATCGGAATCTTCTACCGCAGCGAGCAGATCTGCCAGCAGCTCGGTATTTGCGATTGGGTCCCGTTTTCCAGAGGGCTACCGCCACTCATCGTGCTCGATCTAGAGATTTTCTACGATGACGGCGGCTGGATCCGCGCAGCCACTTTCGGTCGTGGAGTATGGGAATCCAACCTTTTCACGCCGCCGCCTTCATTGCCGAAGAACCCACCGCTGCCCTTGTCGCAATAAGCCCATAGCCGAACTCATCCGCCATCTTGACCAGTTCATCCCAGGTCCGCTGTGCGGCGGCCGCCGTTTCGCCGCCGAGCTCGGCTATGGCCAAGCGTCCGTCGAGCTCCAGGCCTCGGAACCCGAGACTGCTGGACTCCCGTACCACCTCTGCCAACCGTGACCGCGCCGCACCCGGTTGGCCGTCGGCGTCGAGCATCCGCGCCGCCGACAATTCGACCGCCAACCGGACCCTCGGATTTTGACTCGCCTGAGCAGCCTCGCGAACTCGGCTGAGTGCCTCTCTAGCTTGATCGACACTGCCCTGGCTCAACAACGCGCTCACCAACACTGCTGCTGCTGCCGTTTCGCGATCCCGTCGACCACCGCTAGCGAACTCCATCGACGCCCGCCCCGCTAGGTCGACCGCTTCTTCCAGCCGCCCCTGTGCCAAAGCCAACCGAGCACGACTTAACCGGGTCGCGGCCAACGAGCTCTTCTCCCCGGTTTCGGATCGAATCACCCAAGACTCCTCCAGGAGTTGCTCGGCACGAGGTAGATCACCCATCACCACCTGAATCTGGCCCAAGTAGTCGAGCACGTAACCCAATAAATGTTTGTGCCCAGTCTCCTCAGCGATCGCACGCGCCTTGTTGGCGAGCTCAACCGCTTCCGCGAGCTTACCCTGCTCGAAGCACACGAATCCCAAATCGAGATATCTCCAGCCCGCTCCGACGCGGTGACCGATCGTTTCAAAAATCTCCAACGCTTGACGGTTGAGCTTCTCGGCTTGTGCCAGGTCCCCCGACTCAAACAGGATCCAAGCAAGGTTCCCCAGAAACTCGGCTTCCTTCTCTCGATCACCGAGGTCACGAGCCACCGCCAGCGACTCGCTAGACATCGTCTCAGCTGAGGCCAGGTCTCCCTGCTCTTGGATCACCAGTGCCAGGTTGTCGAGAATCTCCGCCACCCACCTTCGGTTGCCAGTCTCACGATGGATCGCCAGGGCTCTGCGGTAGATCTCCTCAGCGCCGTCGAAATCGCCCCCCCATTTACGCAAGATAGCGATCGGATTGAGGACCTGAGCGACTTTGCCGCGGTCCCCGGCATCAGCAAAGAGACGCAAGGCCTCTTCGAGAGCTGTCATCGCAGCGTTGCGTCGACCGAGCTGGCGCCAAGCCCAGCCTTGCTGACGTCGCGCCTCTGCAACCAGAATCCAGGCTCCGGTCGCCTGCCCCTTCATGACCGCCTGCTTAGTTGCCTCCAGCTGGCGCTGGAAGTCTGAAACCGAGTTGGCAAGGGAAGCCTCTGCGAGGTCGATCCGGGGATCATCGCGGATTGGCTCGGGCAGCTCGCGCAGGGCCCCGAGAGTCACTCGGGCATCGGACGGGCGCCCGGCAGAAATCTGTGCTTCGACTAGGCGGAGCCCGTACTCGATATTGTCGGAGAAGAAGTCCCAAAGCAGCTGGTAAGTATCCACCGCTTGATCCCAGTCCGCTACGGTTTCGTAGTACCTACCCTTGATCGACAGAATCTCTTCGCGCGGCAAGCCCATTGTCAACTCGAAGGCCCGACGAGCACTGTCTGTCGCCTCACGGTCATAACCGAGCTCGGCCCACGCTTTGCTCAGTGCAGCATGAGCTACCGCGTACTCGGGATCGACCTCGACGGCACTCAGAAGCACGTCTCTAGCCGCTAACGCGTCGTAGCTCCTAAGCTTGTCCAACCCCTCAGAATAGAACCGGGTCGCTTCGGGATTCGACGACAATGTCGCCCGCACCGCTTCAGACTCCGATTCGGTCAGATCTGCAACGTCGAGGTAACGTCTGAGCTGCCTGCCGACCCCAGAAACAAGATCGAAGAGTTCGGCCTCGCGCCCACGTTCGGGAAGCGTCGCGACTGTTGCCCCATCCCTGGTGCTTTGAAGACTCAGGGTCAGCTGAAGTTGCTCTCCTTGATCGAGGCTGAGATACGAACCGATCAACACAAAATCGGTCCCAAGATTGCGACGAACTTTCGTCAGAGTATCACTCGACAACGTCTCAGCCTCGCCCAGAGACAACTCCTGCCTCATGCGAGCGACGCTCTCACCGGAAATGATTCTGATCTCGCCTCCAGCGGCGAGTTCAGTCGCCACTAACTCGCTCAAAGCTGTCGCTAACCAGGCGCCGCCGCTTTGCCCGGAGAGATTCTTGAAGCTCAAGATCGCAACTGACGGACGAGCACCTCGCCGGTCGAATTGCAGGAACGCTACAATCCCCAACAACACAACAATCAACAGCAGCCCGAGGACCACCACTGAGTTCCGACGATATCGGTTGCCGCGGGCTATCCGCATCTCCGGTGGCGCCAGCAGTGGGGCCAACCCCTCCTGCCCAACTTCGAAGATTGGTGTCGGGGCCTCGACGCCCTTGAGCTGATAGGTGCCGTGGGACAGCCAAGTCAATCCTTGCGCCAATGGCTCCTCGGCTTCAACCGCTCGCCGCGCCAACTCGAAGGCGCCTTGGGTCATCAGAGTCTGGCCTCCTCGAGCCAGCGCCATCACCCGAGCCGCCAAAGGCTTGGCAAGGCCCTCGACTTCGACCGGCTTAGCGCCTCGGGCGACATCGAGATCAGAGTTACGTCTTAGATGAACCTCACCGAAGTGAATACCGGCACGAGCCACCAATTCGACACCAAACTCTTGCGACAGCATCATCAGCTCATGGTGGTAAGCCATCGCACAGCCCACCGCATCAACCGGCCGCTCAAAGAGAAACAGAAAGCCGTCGGTTTTGTCGATCTCAATGCCGTCAAACTTCTCGACCAAATCGCGAGCAAGCCGATCGTGACGGGCGAATACTTCGTAGGACCGAACGTCCCCTAGAGACTCGATCAACTCCGTGCTGCCGACCAAATCCGTCAGCAGGAGGGCACGCAACGCAACTTTGCCCGATTTGGTACCGGCTCGACGACGGGTCGGCAGACCAACTATCCGGTCTGACTGTGGACCCTTCATATCGTCCGACCGTTCATATCGTCGACCTTACATACGGCTGTAGATTCGCCGAAGGTAAAGAACTCATCCAGTAGATCCTGAAGTACCCAACTGTCACTGGACTAACCCCCACCACCCGAAGTGATTCTATCGCAGAAACGAAAGGTTCGATCTCAGAAAAGAACCGCATCCGGCAGTAGCCGATGAAGGTTCAACAGTCCAACCGGACAACGATACCTTCGGGCCAGAACAGGGACTCTACATGTACTATGATCTTGCTCGTCTTTGATGCACGGTCTTCTTTGAGGCAACGACCATGAGTTTTGAGGTTTTTACTGATGAGTGGGCAGACGCCTGGGCCGAAGAGCTGAGAGGCAGCACGTCTTATCGGGAGGCCGCGGCTCGATGGGAAGGCTCACTTGCCCTCGTCTTGACAGACGACCTATCCAGCACAGAACGCGCTGTTTTTGTTGATTTGTGGCATGGCGAGTGTAGAGCCGCAAGACGGGCAGACAGTCAAGATCTAGAACAAGCTGACTTTCTCATCCGCTCCGATGTTGCAACCTGGAAACGAGTGCTGGCGAACGACTTGGATCCGATGTTCGGCTTGATGTCCGGAAAGTTGAAGTTGGATCGCGGGAGTCTGGCCAAGCTCACGCCTTATCTGAACGCCAGTCGCGAGTTGGTGAAGGCCGCTACTCGTGTCGATAGCATCTTCCCCGACGATCTATGACGACTGAATATCCAGAGCTTCGCGACAAACAGAGCTGGAGGTGACATGGCAGCTTCCGAACAGACGGCGCGCGTCTACCAAACGACAAGTCCTCGCGGACTCGACCGCGATCTGCCACCGATGCGTCTGTGGCGCAAGGCGAAGAAACTCGGGATCTGGGATCCAGAACAGATTGACTTCAGTCAGGACATCTTGGACTGGCGCCAGCTCAGCGACCAGGAACGCGAGTCTCTGCTCCACCTCACCAGTTTGTTCCAGGCCGGCGAAGAATCGGTCACCCTCGATCTACTGCCCCTGATCCAAATCATCGCCGCCGAGGGACGGCTCGAGGAAGAGATGTTCCTGACCGCGTTCTTATGGGAAGAAGCCAAGCATGTTGAACTCTTCCGCCGTTTCCTCGACGAGGTTGCCGATGACCATTCGGATTTGGCGCGCTTTCATGGCCCAAATTATCGCACCATCTTTTACCAGGAGCTGCCTGAAGCGATGTCACGCTTGGCGACCGATAACTCGCCCGCGGCACAGGCCCAAGCATCCGTAACCTACAACATGATCGTCGAGGGAGTTCTCGCCGAAACTGGCTATCACGCTTATTACGCCACCTTGGCACGTAATAGCATACTGCCCGGCATGCAGCAAGCGGTATCAAACCTCAAGAGTGACGAGGCCCGCCATCTAGCCTATGGTGTCTTTCTGTTGTCGCGCCTGGTGGCCGAAGGAGGCGACGAGATCTGGCGCCTGATCGAAGACCGGATGACACTGCTCTTAGGCCCTGCAATCGGTATCATCACGGACTTCTTCGACACGTACGACCCGATGCCGTTCGGTCTGGAACTGGAAGAATTCACCGAATTTGCGACCCGGCAATTCCAGAGCCGAATCCAGCGTATCGAGAGAGCCCGTCACCAGACGTTGGCAGAGATTTGCCAGTCCACTGGGGCAGAATAGAGGCCTGTGAAGATGAGTTCCTGGTCTGATCTGATTGCCAATCAACAAATCGATAGCCTCGAGCCATCGGTGGGCCAGGAGCTGTTGCGACATGCGCTGACGGATCAGGTTCAAACCAGCGGACGGCGGGTCTTCACCAACCGCACATTGCGGCTGGGAAAGATCAAGTACATCGGCTTTGACCTCGACTTCACGCTTGCCCACTACGATCAAGACGCATTATCGCAGCTCGCCTTTGAGCTGACACTAGATCGACTCGTGGAACGGTTTGGCTACCCCAAGGAAATCCTTGGTTCAGAATTTCGTACTCACTTCTGTCGTCGCGGCTCGATCCTCGATACGGAAGCTGGCACTGTGCTCAAAATGGATCGCCATCGTTATGTCGGTCGGGCCTACCACGGTCGTCGCTTCGTCGAAACTGCGGAACGCTCACGGTTATACCGTCAAGAGCCAGTGAATCCCGCATCGAGCCGCTTCTACCGAGTCGACACTCTATTCGAGCTGCCGGAGGTCAATATCTTCTCTGAAGTGATCGACTTAGCGCAGCGGCGACCGCGAGTGATCACCTTAGAATCCTACAATCAGCTGTTTCGAGACACTCGGCAAGCTATCGACTCAATCCATGCTGATCACACGCTGAAGAAACATATTCTCGCTGACCTACCACGCTACCTGCCTCTCGACCCTGAATTGATCCTTGCATTGAAGCGACTAGCGCTGGGAGATCGACGACTGCTACTGATCACCAACTCGGAGTGGTACTACACCGAAGCGTTATGCTCGTACCTCTTCGATCACACCGTGCCCGACGGTAGCTGGCGGGACATTTTCGATCTTGTTGTAGTCGAGGCCAAAAAACCAGGATTCTTCCGTAAGAACCGTAACTTCGTCGAGCTCGACAACGCGGGCAACCCGGTCGGCGAAGTTGATCAACCACGCTGGGGAAAGATCTACTCAGGAGGCTCGAGGGAGAGCCTGGCGCAGCTCCTCGGGGGCCAGGGTGAAGAAGTTTTGTATGTTGGTGACCACATCTACGGTGACATCCTATCGTCCAAGCTGACGTCAACCTGGCGCACCGCATTGGTCATCAGTGAGTTGGAAGATGAGCTCGAAACTCGGCAAGAACTCTCTTCCAAACACCGACACGTCGAGGTGCTGCGCGCTGAGCTCGCCGACTCCGGCCAACGTATGGATGGGCTCCACGACATCCTGGCGCTCTATCGTCGGCTTTCCCGAGGCGACGAAAGGGCCAATGACGAAACACGCTCGATTCGGACCCTGTCGATCGAGCGAACACAGGCTCACCTCAGCGCGCTGCGTAGCGAACACAAGGCGATGCGCCAACATGTTCGTCGGCTGCAAGGCCGAATCTCTACCGCCATCAACCCCTATTGGGGGTCGCTCTTCAAGCAAGGAGCGAACAAGAGCCTATTCGGTAGCCAAGTCGACGACTTCGCCTGCATCTACACGTCCAGGGTCTCGAACTTCGCCTTCTACGGCTCGAACCACTATTTCCGTGTCCTACGTGACACCATGATGCACGAAGCACCTATCTAGGTGGATCCCATCCACAAGCGCATCGAGAACTCGGTCGATCTTGTGGGCTGCGCAGCAGCTCCAGAACTCGCCGGATCTCCTACAGGTTGCCTAAGTCCTTTTCGTGCCAACGGCTACGAGATGCCAACAGGTGCGAAGCTTAAACATGCTCGCTGCCCAAGACCTCCCTCACTGAGCCGAAAATAGTAAAACGGGACGGGATCTAGCTAGGCCTAGCGACTCAAGCCTGGTCTCACGGCAAGTCACTGAAAAACCGGCTCCAACGAGGCTTGTAGTAGTACCAGCTCTTGCGCTCGACGGACAGCGCTACGGCAGTCGCCTGCCCCAAAATCGCTGAACGATCAACAGCACCAAAGTAGCGCGAATCGCGGCTGTTGTCGCGGTTGTCACCCATTACGAAGAACTGGCCCTCAGGCACTTCGAACGGCCCCCTGAGCTGGACTCCAGTGCCCCGGATGCGGATTGCATGTTGGCGACCGTCGACAATCTCAGTGTACAGAGCTGACGGCGGATCGTTGTCGAAGTACCCCAGCACATCCCGTTGATCGAGCAGCCGGTAAACCGCCGGCTCACCGTTGCGGTAGAGGTGATTGCCTCTAATTTCGATGACGTCTCCGGGCAAACCGACGACGCGTTTGACCAATCGTTTGGCATCGTCCGGCGAACGCAACACGACGACATCGCCCCAAGCGGGGTCCTTCCATTGAGCAAGGCGCCAGCGGGTGAACGGAAATTTGAGATCGTAGGCAACTTTGTTGATGAAGATCCGATCACCTTCCAAAATCGTCGGCTTCATCGATCCGGTCGGTACATCGTTCCAATCAGCTACCGCCGACCGAAACGAGAACATCACCAGACCGATCACAAACAACGGCTTGAGCCACTCGACCCAGAGTGCACGGCTACGCCGCTTCCACCGTGAGGGGGCCTCTGGCGCGCCATCTGCAGAAGGTTGATCTTCGACCGGCAATTCGTTTGGGATCTCGTTACTCATGTTTTGCTGCTCGGATCATGGTGAATCGCTCGGGGCTTCAGGCGCCCACCGTCCAAGTATCTCCAGAGTGAAGCAAACCCTCTAGGCTGCCGGTCCCCTTGGCATCGATCTCATGCTGAATCTGCGCCTGGACAGACTCCTCGAAGGGGGCCCCCTCGACCCGGCGCAGAATACCGACCGGCGTCGGGCCTGGCGGCAGCTGATGGGCCATCATGGTCGCCAAGACCGGATTGGTCTCGTCCCAGATCAGGCAGTCTTCTGCCGTTACCGAGTCACTGAGCTCGACAACCTCCAGACGCATGTCCTTCACGCGGATACCCAGTTGCTGATTATCTCCAAAAACGACCGGCTTGCCATGCTCCAGGTAGATAGCCTGGTTGGCCCGCTCGGTCTTATTCGTCATATAGGCAAACGCATGGTCGTTGAAAATATTGCAGTTTTGGTAGATCTCGACAAAAGCAGTGCCTCGATGGGCGGCAGCTTGAGTCAAGATTTCCGTGAGGTGCTTTTGGAACACATCAACACCTCGCGCAACAAACGTTGCACCGGCACCAAGCGCCAGGGTGAGGGGATTGAATGGATTGTCAAGCGAGCCCACCGGCGTCGAGGACGTACGTTTGCCGACCTCACTGGTTGGCGAGTACTGGCCTTTGGTGAGGCCGTAGATCCGATTGTTGAACAACAAGATCTTGACGCCAACATTACGCCGCAGGGTGTGAATCAGATGATTACCCCCGATCGACAGTGCATCCCCATCACCGGTCACAACCCACACATCGAGATCTGGCCGAGCAGTCTTGAGACCAGTAGCTACAGCGGGCGCACGGCCATGGATGGTGTGAAAACCAAACGTGTTCATGTAGTAGGGAAAACGGCTCGAGCAACCGATACCCGACACGATGACAAACTTCTCTCGCGGAATCCCGAGGGTAGGGAACAGCGACTGCACCACTTTGAGGATCGCGTAGTCACCACAACCAGGACACCAGCGGACCTCCTGGTCAGACTGAAACTCCTTACGGGTCAAAGGTACGATCTGAGTCGTCATGCTGCATCCCCTTCCAAGATCTCGACGATCTTGTCCTGAATCTCGCTGCGATTGAACGGCTTACCCTGCACCTTGGGCATCGAGATGATGTCCTTCAAGAAACGAGCCCGCAACAGCAGTGCCAATTGGCCGCTGTTCATCTCCGGCAGCAGCACATGTTCGAAGCTTGCCAACACTTGACCGACGTTCTTGGGCAGTGGACTCAGATGCCGCAAATGTGCCCGGCTCACAGTGTAGCCCCGCGCACGAGCGGCGTTGACTGCACCCGTGATTGCTCCCAGGCTACTTCCCCAACCCAAAACCAGGAGTTTGCCGTTGGGCTCGCCGAACACTTCCATCTCTGGAATGGTGTTGGCGATGCGTTCGATCTTCTCTGCCCGCAGCCAGGTCATGCGCTCGTGATTTTCTGGATCGTAAGACACGTTACCGGTCACTTCCTGCTTCTCCAGGCCACCGATCCGATGCTCGAGTCCAGGAGTGCCAGGTACCGCCCAATTACGAGCGAGTGTCTTGGGATCACGACGGTAAGGTTGAAAGTCCTCAGCATCACTGTGGAAGTCGATCCGCAGGTCCGGTAGCTCCTCCACCTGCGGCAGCTTCCACGGCTCCGAACCATTGGCCAGATAACCATCTGACAGATAAACAACCGGCACCATGTAACGCAAGGCCATGCGACAGGCTTCGATCGCAACATCGAAACAATCGGCGGGCGAAGCAGGTGCAATCACTGGCAACGGCGACTCACCGTTACGCCCAAACATCACCTGTAGCAGGTCTGTTTGTTCAGTTTTAGTTGGCATACCAGTCGACGGCCCAGCTCGCTGAATGTTGCAGACCACCAAAGGCAACTCGGTCATCAGCGCCAGATTCATCCCCTCTGACTTGAGGGCGATTCCGGGGCCGCTGGTTGTCGTCACCGAGAGCGAACCACCAAACGCAGCACCCACAGCGGCGCACACTGCTGCAATCTCGTCTTCGGCTTGAAAGGTTGTCACGCCGTATTGTTTGAATCGGGCCAATTCATGCAGCACACTCGACGCCGGGGTGATCGGATACGAGCCCAGGAACAGCGGTAGGCCACTGCGCCGACTAGCAGCGACCAAACCGAGGGCGAGTGCCGAGTTACCGTTGATGTTGCGGTAGGTTCCCGGAGTCAAGTCTGCCGGCTCGACATCGTAGCGGACTTGGAACGCCCCCGTGATGTCACAATAGTTCCAACCCGCCTTGAGGGCCTTGACATTGGCCTCGGCAATCACCGGCTTTTTGGCGAACTTCTTATTCAGCCATTCGATGGTGTTGTCGAGTGGCCGACTGAACATCCAGTAGACCATTCCCAAGGCGAACAGGTTCTTGCTCCGATCACGACTGCGATTGTCGAGGTCGAGTTCTTCGAGTGCCACACGGGTGAGCTTGGTGAGCTCCACCTTGAAGACCCGAAAACCGTCGAGACCAGAACCATCGAGAGGGTTGGTTTCGTAGTGGGCCTTCTTGAGGTTCCGATCGGTGAACTCGTTCGAGTTAACGATCAAAATACCGTTCGGCTTAAGGTCGGCAAGATTGGTCTTGAGGGCCGCCGGATTCATCGCCACCAACACATCCGGTACATCACCCGGAGTGTGAATGTCGTAGTCTGCGATGCGTACCTGGAACGCCGAAACCCCTGGCAAGGTGCCCGCAGGGGCCCGAATCTCGGCTGGAAAGTCCGGTAAAGTCGACAAATCATTGCCGATCATTGCCGAAGTGTTGGTGAACTGGGTGCCGGTCAGCTGCATGCCATCACCGCTGTCGCCGGCAAAACGCACAACCACTTCGGCAATCTTCTCGGCCGCGGGGCGCTCGGCTCGCGCCTCACCGGCTGTCGCGCCAGGTTCCGCCTCTGCGGCGGGCGCAGGGATTGTCATATATAACTCTCCGGGTCTTTAGGTTTGGCGCGGGAGCAGGCTACAGATACACTCCTCCCAACGGTGGACAATAGTAGCAGAGCGTTGCTGCTCTGTCACCGAACCTCCAACCAGGCATGACCGAGCCAACGGCGACTGCCGAACTTTCGGCCCATGTCCACGTACGTGCCATCACATGCGACTGGATCGATCCTCACGGATCCCGCTGACGCGCAAGATTCTCCTGACTCTCTTGGCCGTGCCTGCTGCTGTTGGGCTGGTCCTCTGGGGTCTTGGCCTCGACTTCGGCCTGTTGGGCTCGCTGAGTCGAGCCTATGCTCTCGCCTACCTCATCGCGATCGCGATCTGGTTGCTGATCCGCGGCCTGCGGCTCTTTCTATGGCGAGTCAGTCGACGGCTGGCGTTCTCGTATTTCCTCATCGGTGTGGTTCCGTTGCCCATCCTGCTCTTCTTGTTTCTGGTTGCGGCTTATATTGGCAGCGGTTTTTACCTCGGACACGTTTACCGCGACGCCCTGGATTCAGTAGCTAATGACCTTCGTTTTGCGGCGCATCGCGACCTCGAGCAGATCCAGCGCGGCAACATCGAGCCGATTGAGCACCCGATCCCGATCGCCTTCGCCTACTACAGCGACGGCCACAAGCTGGCCGGTAACCCAGACGCCCCCGAGCAATGGCAAGCTTGGTGGCAAGCAGAATCACCGGACTCGCTGACCTCAGACCTCGACGGTCTGCCGATTGTCGCCAATATCGATGGTTCCCCGACGCTAGCGGCGATGGTCCACGACGACACCTACAGCATCCTAGCCACTTACAGCGGCGACCTCGACCGCGAGTTGTCAGAGCGCAGTGGCATCTGGGTCGAGCTATTCCGAGCCGACGACCCCAGCCATGATCAAAGCCACCGCATCACGATCCAGAACCGTGAATATCCGATGACGCCACCTCATTTCGAGACGGCGCGGGAAGACTTGGCGGAATTCTTCCACCCGGACTTGGACGATCCTGGCTTCATCGATCGACCCTGGCTGACCTGGGTCGAGATTTCGGAACCATTCCTCGATCTGAACTCGGGCAACCCCTCTGCAAAGTATATCTCAGCAACTTTGACGGCCAATCTCCGGGCTCTCTACCACCACCTGGTTTGGCGCACCTCTGAAGTCAATTTGTACATCTACGTCACGTTCATCACGGTGGCGTTCCTACTTCTCGATATCCAGGTAGTGGCAGCGCTGATGGCTTTGTTGATGGTCTTCGGGCTGAGTCGAGCCGTGAATACCTTGAGCAAGGCGACGGAAAAGGTGCAACAAGGTGATTTCTCGACCCGCATCGAGGTCCGTCGTCAGGATCAGATCGGCGCGCTCCAGACCAACTTCAATCAGATGGCTGCCAATCTCGAGTCGTTTGTGGCATCGGCGGCTCAGAAGGAGATTCTGGAAAAAGAAATCTCGATCGCTCGAGAGCTGCAACACAGCCTGCTGCCGGACACTCTCGCTGCTCCGCCGGGGCTGCGATTTGCTGCCCACTTCGAACCCTCGACGACAATTGGTGGCGACTACTACGACTTGCTACCGATGGCTGAGAACCGACTCGGAGTTGTGGTGGCGGATGTCTCCGGACACGGTTTGTCAGCCGGACTCCGCATGGCGATGGTCAAATCTGCACTCATGTTGTTGTGGGAAGAAGAAGACCGGCCGATTGCGATCCTACAGCGACTCCATGTCCTGCTCCGCGACCGCCTACAGAGCAAGCAAGGGCGGGGCTTCGTTACCGCGACCCTGTCCGTCATCGACAGTCAAAGTGGCGAGCTGACGATCACCAACGCGGGCCATCCTCCCACCTATCTCAGACGTGGCGGCGTCGTCAGCGAGATCATGCTGCCGAGTACTCCCCTCGGTGCCCTCGGTAGTGACTTCGGTCAAACAACCCTCCAGCTCGAAGCGGGTGATGTGGTGGTCTGGCTCTCCGACGGCATGATCGAAGCCACCGACCCTGCCGGCAACGACTTCGGCTACGATCGTTTGATCGAGGTCCTGGGCGAAGCCCCGGTCGAGCCGGCCAAAACTCGAGATCACTTATTGGCAGCAATCCACGCCCACACCGAGGGTGGCATTCCCGAAGATGATCGCACCTTACTAGTCATGGCTTACGAACCGCTAGGCGCGGTGCCGGCCGCTTCCGAACCAGATGAAGCCGCACCAGATGAAGACGAACCAGACGAAGCCGCACCAGACGAAGACGCCCCCCAAGACGAACCATCCAGGCCGAGGTCGGCGTAAATACGCTTCAAATAAGCGCGGGTCTCACGATAGGGCGGCACCCCCTGATAACGATCGACGGTGCCTTCGCCGGCATTGTAAGCGGCGAGGACGCTGGCGAGATCACCGTCGAAACGTTTGCTGAGCCAGCTCAGATAACGAGCGCCAGCATCAATGGCCTTGGCTGGCTCGAACGCCTCACCTGCTTCGAGTCCAAAACGCTGCGCTGTCGCTGGCATCAACTGCATTAACCCTTGTGCCCCCTTGCGCGATACCGCCCGCGGCTTGAACGCAGATTCTGCTCGGACCACCGCGGCGATTAATGCCGGATTGAGAGCGTGACGCTCCCCCGCCCCATAAATTAGCTCGGCGTAGGGAGTGGATGGTCGCGGCTGAGATGGATCGAATCGCAGTTGGAAAACCGGGACCTCGACCACCACTTCCGGTACCTCCCCACCACGCACCACCTCATCTTCCAGAATCCGTTCGACACGCAACATCGAAACCGCCATCTGGCCCCCGGAAAGTAATTCCAGGTGAACTTTGTCGCCATCAACCCGGTAAGTCTCGACTTTCAGGAAGCCGCCACCGGAAAAGACTACCAACTCGGCTTCGGCATCCGAAGTCCCGAACCAGATCGCTCCACAAAGCCAGATTGATCCAACAAGCACGGTGATCCCACATCGCCTTCTCATCACCTTACCTTACGATAGTCAGGCGACCCGCGCCTATCCTGCTCCATTCTCCATTTATCGCCGCCATTTATCGGTGCCAGCGACCTCGGAGAGAGAGCCGGAGAGAGAGCGGAGAGCAGAGCGGCGAAGCGTTGTTGATAGCCGCTGGCCGTGCTTTGACTATGCCCTCGATGTAGTCTGAAGCCCTCTGATGGCCATCAAGAAAGAGCCGAGACCGCAAAGCGGCTTCGAATCGATTCCGATTGCCCGGGCCGTTTGAATTCTCTGGTTTTTTGGTAGAGCTCAGACGCACCTACCCCAGCAATCTCAGATATCGAGATTTGATGGACGGTTGGCTACGGTATCGAGGTTGGGAATCGACCCGTCAGCAGGCTCAGCTAGATGCTGGAGTCCACGCCACCCAATGCGCCGCCCCGCCTGCGTCGGCAAGCGGATCGATGGCATCACCGAAGCGGACGAAGGGCAGGCTTGGTGGGAAGCTGTGTTTAGGAAAGATCGCTTCGGTGACCCTGCCGAGTTTCACTTTGAGTGATGCCTCGCGAAACATTCCGACGAAGGTCCGATAGGCGAGTTTCATGCGATCACGCATTTCCCTACTGGCGGCGTGACACAACGGTTTGGGTGAGCGTTTGTGGTGGACGGAACGAGCGAAGGGATCCTGGTTACGGATGGCGTCCATCCCCAAGGGTTCGATGCCCAACTCGGCGCGCTGCGCCGCCGCCTCAGCTTCGATCTCGACGACCATCTCGGTCACGATTTTGCGACGGCTGGCAAGGGGTAGATCTTTCCAACAAGGCAGCGGTGCGAGCTGGACGGCATAGTGTTGCATGAAGGCGCCGCGATCAATGGCTTCGATAGTGGCGCCGCGGCGGGCTGCCCGCCGTGCTGCTTGTCGTTGCGCTTCATATTCTTTGGAACGAGCGTACCAGACGCCTTGCATCGGTTTGCCATCCATCAAGGCCCCGCCGCAGTGAAGGCCTTCCCAGTCGCGAACGCTGGCGACCAGGAATTCTTTGACGGTGTTGCTGAGAACGTAGCGCAGGCGGCCGATCAGGGCTTCGGACTCGGGGCTGATGGGGATGAGGTGGTATCTCTCGCGCCAGAAGGAGCCGCGCCAGCCGATGATGCGACCGGCTTCACGAGCCAGGTTGCTGTTGACGAAGCCCATGAACTTGGCGAGTTGTTCAGCGTCCTCAGGGGTCAAAATCATGTGGTAGTGGCTCGAGGTTGCAACCACCGCATGAATCTTGACGGGATGCTTTTCCTGGGCCCGACCAAGGATGCCGACGAAGATGCGTCGGAACTGGTTGGTGACGGGCAGCATGTAGAAGCCGCAGACGGTTGAGGTGGAGACTTCGACGCTCCATCCAGGTGGGATGTATCTTGGTCCTCGTGACATAGGGTGTTCTCCCGAAAGTCAGCGCCTTGGAGTGCGAGGGAGCCTCCGCGGCCACGCGCCGCGTACGGCCTCTCGCCTTTTGGAGCTGGTTTCTCGAGACATCGAGGGGAGGCGACGGTTGGCCGCAAGCGCACTCGGTGCCTACACCCCTACAAAGACGGAAAAGGGCTCTCCGATCTTTTGGGTGAGGCGAAGATTGTTATCGCCGACCGGTTATCGCCGACCGAAACGGACCGAAACGGCTGGCACACTGCGATCGCACTCTGTGATCGGCCTCTGTTATCGACACCGTAACCGACACGGCAGGCACCGGCACCGACACCGTGACCGACACGGCAGGCATTGCAGCACCGTGGCATTGCACCTGGGCATCGTGCGCACGGTGACGCTGGTGACGGTGACGGTGACGGTGACGTCGGTGACGGTGACGGTGACGGTGACGGTGAGCGTCACCTTGTGTTCGAGGCGTAATTCGCCCAAATCGGGCGAATTGTGGCCCGTTCTGGGTGATTCGCCGGAGAAACCCAGAAAACTACACCCGGGAGAAGACCTTTCCGTCGTCAAAACTAGGGCTCTCCCGCCGGGAGGACGCCATTCGAACGTCATAAATCACGTCAAACGGCGGGAGAACGCCTGTCGTGCATTGGTTCAGGTGGTCCAATGGTGGGAGAAGACCTTTCCGTCGTCACAACACGTCTCCTGGTGGGGTCGGGGCGCGAGTTGAAAGGCTGGAGAGGTCTTGTCCCGCCGGCAGGGCGCGAGTTGGGGCTAAGGGATGGCTAGCTACCGCCGCTTTCGGAGGTGTTGAGGCCGACGACAGGTCTTCGGCTGACGGTGGGTTCCATTCCGAAGCCCTGTGACCGACACTGTGACCGACACGGCCGGCACCCAAGCCCGCATCTAAGAACGCATCAAGAGCTCGGTCGGTCTTGTGGGCTGCGCCGCAGCTCCGGAAACTCGCCGGATCGCTCTCAGTATGCCCAAGCTGTTTGGGTGCCAACGGATACGAGATGCAATCAGGTGCGAAGCTCAAACACGCTCGCTGCTTGCTCGCTCCACAAGACCTCCCTCCCCGGGGCCAAATGGCAAACGGAACAGGATCTAGCCAGCCATCGGCCTCGATCGGCTGCGGCTCAGGGATCGGCAGGGGTCTCGGGCTGCCATAGACGATGCTCCGCCAGGATGTCATTGCAGATCGCGACACAGTCGCCGCAGATGTAGACCTTCGGACCAGCGATCAGTCGGCTGATCTCCTGCTGCGTCTTGTGACAGAACGAGCACTTCATGGACTTGTTGGCAACGTTGTAGATCATGTCTCCTCCTGAGTTCATCAAGCAGCCAAACGGGTCTTGGAGTCGAGGGCCTGCAGGCTGTTGCGAAGTTGCAACAAGGTGTTGTGGTGACGCACAGCACGAAGATGCATGCCATAGGCGAAACCGAACAGCACCAGGCCACAACCGCCCGCCAGTAGCCCTCCCAGCATCGCACTCTGAGCCAACCCGACCACCGCTGAACCGACAGCAAATAGGGCGCAGAAGATCATCCCCAACCGCGCCGAGATTACCTGCTGTCGGGCATACAGCACTCGACGCTGGGTCAGCACCCAAACACAGAAGGTGATCCAACCAGCACCGATTGCGCACAACGCTCCAAACGCTATCTGGGTCCGCGGGGGTAAGCCGGGTTCAGTCAGCCACAACGAACCGACAACGACGACCATCGCGGTCGACAGCAACAACAGCAGCACATAAGGCAGGCGTGATGCCATCGACAACTCGTCGCGCAGCAACTGCTGAACAGCTTGGACATTGAACGGTCTCGAGTCAGACTTGCGATCGTCGGACGGTAAAGCGAGGTTGTTGTTGCTCATCAGCTCACTCCTTCTGGCAGAGTTTCCAAAGTCTTGCGTAATAACCCACGAGCACGAAAGAGCCTTGATTTGACGGTCCCAACCGGGATTCCAAGGATCTCCGAAACCTCTGACAACCGGAGCTCTTGGAGATAAAACAAGGTCAAGACTTCGCGCTCGATCAGCGGCAACGACGACAAGCCGCGACGGAGGTCTCTGCCGTCTAGATCAACCGCCGAAAGCGTCGATTCGACTTCGACTTGGTCCGGATCGACGGCGGCGTCTGGCGGCGCCGCATAACGATCCCGCAGCCGGTCCATCACCACGTTGCGGGCAATGCGATGCATCCATGGCGCCAGTCGCCCACCATCCCGCAGGCGCGGCAGGCCACGCAGGATGCGCACCCACACCTCCTGGATCAACTCTTCGGCGATTCCGTGCTCTGGAGCCAGTCGCCGAACGTAGCCCCATAACCTGGGATGCCAACATGCAACGAGTTCGTCGAAGGCTTGGATCTCACCCAACTGGCAACGAACCACCAGCAGTTCGTCACGTCTGGTATCGCTAGGTCTTGGATCGTCAGGTTTTGGATCTTTAGGTCTTGGATCGTTAGGTCTTGGATCGGTACGGTGTTTCACTCTCGACCTCCACTCCTACAGTCGGGAGATCGACAAAAAGGTTCACGCCAACTACTCAGGCCCACTCCATCGAACTTTCAATAGCGTTTCCAGAGTTTGAGCGACCGCGGTTCGCGGGTCACCCGAAAGATCTTAGCGAGAGCTCGATGATATGGGCTGCCAACGGCGAGCTCGCCGTTGATCGTTTCGACATCGATCGACGTCAGCGGTTGGGCCTCGCGGGTCAGCAGAACCTTGAGGACCGTCAGATAGTCGCCGAGATGAGGATGATCGGCATGGCAATGCACCTCGAGCGTTTTGCCGCGACGCTTCGAGACCAGCACCAACCGAGCGCCGTGGTACACAAGATGATTCGACGCCAAACGCGACGGCAGCGTGCCTTTCAGCCCCTCGACATCGAGCCCAGCGCACGACGCCGGATCCGCGGCACAGAGCCAAAAGATCGCATCCTGTGGCAACCCCTGCTGAAGATCGCGAAACGCCGCGTGAGACATGAACTGCAAACCGTACACGCCGTGAAAAAAGTGGCCGGCCAGTACTTCTCCGGACAACTCCATCAAGCGTAGAGCACGAAACACCCGCGACCATTTGAGAGGAGAGGGTTCGCGCTCCAACAACTGCCTGAAGACGACGCCATAACGTTGGAGCAGGACCCGAATACGATCTTTGGCTAGCTCGTCTTGCTCGAGAGCATCCCCCGAGCCTGTCGGTTGCTCGACAGGGAACCACTGACCAAAATACGATCGACTCGATTTCCAACGGTCAAATGTCGCCCGGCGCCGCCCCCCCCTTGCTGCCGACCTTACTGCCGAACGCTGCGTGGCGACCTCCACCGCCTGAAAGCCGCTTTCTATCCCCTTGCGCACCGCGACGTAGGAGTCATTGGTCACCCGCCCAGTCCAGGCCAGGCGCCACAAATCTTCGCTGACGCTAGCGGTGGTGCCGCCGCTTCGTGCGCTGAGCTCGGCAAGATCTGCTTTGCCACCCTCCGGGAACAAGCCTGCCAACACCGAGTCCTGGCACTGGACGGGGGCCCCGTCCTCAGCAGCCGGCTGCTCGATCGACCCGCCATTGGCAGGCTCCATCGGTGAAACGTCGGCAGGTGAAACGTCGGTCGGTGAATCCTCGTCCGGTGATTCCTCATCCGGTGGAACCTCCGCCGCTTCTACGAACAACTCGAGGTCGGTCGGAAACGCGAACGTCAGACGTGCCTTGCCACAGCCGATCCACGAAAGATCGGTCTCTTGCATCAACGTATCGAGCCACGAGCGATAATAGGGGTCGAGCCTTGCCGGCAGAATCTCGGACTCCCATACCGCTGCCGGAGCGTTATAACCGAAGAGCTTTTCGAGCCGGTCCTGAAGATCTTCAACGCTGGCGCCGCGATCGACGAGCCCTTGATGTGACGCCAGGAAAAGCGGCAATTGATCCGCCTCGAGTGATTCGAAAACCGGACGTTGGGAGGTCCGTAACCAACGGAGCAAGGTCTCCAGGTTGGCAGCGTCACAGACTTCAACCTTCTCGGAATCAACAATCAGCTGGTCAATCACCACCCGCTGAGAGTCTTGCAAATTTTCGAGCAGCTGCCGCAGATCTTGCTGCCCGAACCCAAACACCGCTCGCAGGTAGTCCGGGGACAACGGGCCGTAAAAGCACACCCATTCCGCAAGTACCTGGATCAGTTGGCTCCAACGATCCTCTTCCACGATCGTTGCCGAAGCTGAAGTGTTCAGCTCCTCCAGTAGCCGCTGCACCTGTTCGAGACTTTCGTGCGAGAGCCTAGAAGCCTTCTGATCCGGATCCGCTATTGCAGCCAGGGTCACGTCCGCCAACTCTAGCCCCAACCCTAAAAGGATGCGGGGCACGCTGTCCAAAGACACCAGGCAAGGTTGCTCGGCGCTCGGCAAACGTAAGCAGGCTGCACGATGCTCGATACTCTGGCGAATCTCGTCCTCGGAAACGTCATGGTCTCGGGCAACCGCGTGGAAGAGCTGCCCCCACTCTTCCCAGGGCACAACAACCCGTTCGCGCAGCCAGTCCACCAAGTCACTCCCAGGGCGCGGGGCATAACCCACCGCGATGCGCTGGATCTTGCTGCAGAATTGCTCAACAAGCTGCCGGGGCAAGCGCGGCCGCAGATGGGATTCGAACACAAGCTCCTTGAGCAAATCCTGCCGTAGATTGGAAACACCGGACGCCTCCGGGGAATCATCGGCGTACATGTGATGATTGGTGTGACGCCACATCAGATTCGCCGCAAATGGCGATGGTGACTGCGTTCGCACCTCGTGAATCTCGACCTTCCCCTCCTCCACCTGTTGTAGAGACAGCTTGAGGTTTTCCAAGTCGAACTCGTCTTGCAGGCAGGTGCGCCAGGTCTCGACCAACATCGGGAAGTCGCCGTAGGGTGCCACCGCCTCGAGCAGTTTCTTCGAACGCTGACGATGCAACCACAGCGGTGTCCGGTTGCGAAAACCGGCCCGTGGCAACAGCAGCGCGGTCGAGGCGTTGACCCGGAAGCGGGAGCCGAAAAATCCCGTTTGCTCGAGCTGCTGACGCAGCAATGTCTCGAGTTGCTCGGGGACAACCAAGGTCAAAACTTCCCGCGGATCGAAGCCACGTGGCAACCGCATCAACACGCAGTCGTCATCTTGGTAGATCTCTAGCGGCTCGCCGTGTCGCTCCTGCCAAGCCGCTCGCAGGGCAATAACCCACGGGCGGTTGACGGTCCCACCCCAAAACGTGTGGAGAATGACCTGCTCCAGGCTTTCATCCCCCATCGAACCCGACGTATGTTCGATGAGCAAGCGGCGAGGATTGGGTAAACGCTCGGTCGCCGCTTTTTGTGATCGCAGGAAGTCCAACAGCTCCTGAGCTGCTGCCGGCTCCAGGCAGTAGTCCCGTCGCAGTTCAGTCTCGAGCGCAGGATCCTCCAATCGCTCTTCGACGGCTGCCAGAAACCGGGCGATCTTCTGCGAGAAGAAATGATCTCGATCCTGGGCATCCGACCGCCAGAATGGGGCCAGGGCAGCACCGCGCCGCGCTGGAGCCACCAACACATCATTGTGCGTCACCTTGCGAATCTGCCAGCTCTGCGCACCGAGGGTAAAGGTGTCACCGGTGGAACGCTCCCAGACGAATTCCTCATCGAGCTCACCGAGCTTGGCCATCGAATCCTCGAGGCGCAACGCGAAGTAGCCGCGATCGGCGATCGTACCGCCAGACATGTAGAGAATACGCTCGACACCCCGTCGAGCCCGCAAGGTATTGTCGATGCGATCGAACGACGCTCGCGGGCGTAGATCCCGGATCCGACTGTCGGCGTAGCGACCCGCCAGCATGTCGACGACAAGGTCCAACTGACGGCGTTTGAGATGATGGTAGGGATAACTCGTACGCAGCGCGGCATGCAAGTCATCGATGTTCCAGGCCTCGACGACAACCATCGACAAGATCACCTGCGCCAACACATCGAGCGGGGCGATGATCGGCTGCACCGCTTCGATATCTTGGTCCAAGATGCTCTTGGCGACTACTGCGGCATCTAGGAAGTCACGACCATGCGTAGGATAAAACACGCCACGGCTGACCTCACCGACGCCGTGGCCAGCGCGTCCGATGCGCTGCACCGCTGAAGACACGGAACGGGGTGTCTGAATCAGAATCACCTCGTCGAGAGCGCCGACGTCGATACCGAGCTCCAACGAGTTGGTTGCAACAATCGCCTTCAATTCGCCGTCTTTGAGCCGCTTCTCCACCACTGCCCGCACTTCGCGGGACAATGAGCCGTGGTGGGAGTAACACAACTCCTCACTGGCGCCTTCGTTGATGAAGCGCGTCACCTTCTCGGTCATCCGGCGGCTGTTGGCAAACAACAGAGTCGACCGGTTGCGGCGGATCACTTCGCGGAAGTCTTCGCTCAGAGCCTGCCACAGCGTCTCGTCCTCGATATCTAGATCGCCGCCCGCGGTCGGGTGGCGCACCCGCACATCGTAGGTTTTGGCGGTTGATGACCGCACCAGCGAGACCTGCCGTTTGACGTAGCCGACGCCGCCCTCGGTCTGCCGAAGCTCAAAGCCACCGATAAAGTCAGCGATCGTCGCCATCGGTCGAATCGTGGCGGACAAGCCAATCCGCTGAAACTCTCCCGAAAGAGGTACCAATCGATCCACGGCGGTGATCAAGTGGGTGCCGCGCTTGGAGGCTGCGACGGCATGGATTTCGTCGAGAATCACCGTCCTCAGCCCAGTCAAGAGACTACGGCCGCCCTTGGACGTCAGCAGAATGTTGAGACTTTCCGGAGTGGTGATCAGAATCTCGGGCGGTCGGCGCAACATACGCTGGCGCACGGATTGTGGTGTATCCCCGCTCCGGGTCAGCACTTGAATACCCGGAGTCTGCTCCCCGGCCGCTCGAAAACACTCGTTCAACGCCGCCAACGGCGCCTGCAAGTTCCGCCGAATGTCCGTATTGAGCGCCCGCAGCGGCGACACATACAGCACCCTGACTTGCCCACTGTCCCAGGCACCCGTGAGCAGCCTGTCCAGCGCCCACAAAAATGCCGTCAGCGTTTTACCGCTGCCGGTTGGCGCCGAGATCAACATGTGATCGCCAGCCGCGATCCGGGGCCAGGACTGAGTCTGGACATCGGTTGGCTGCCCCACCTCGTCGGCAAACCATTGGCGGACGAGTGGATGGAAATGGCTGAGAGCGTGTTGATCCGAGGCGGTCATGCGGCGGTAGTTTATGCCAGCAAGACCCGATGCTGCATCACGGCGGTGAACAGCAGCTCCGCGCTCAGATTCAACCAAAGCCTCCACAGGCACTGTCGACGCAACGATCAGGTTCAGCCAAGCCTCCACAGGCACTGTCGACGTAACGCTCAGATTCAACAAGCCTCCACAGGCACTGTCGACCCAACGCTCAGGTTCAACCAAGCCTCCACAGGCACTGTTGACGCAACGCTCAGTTGAGCAAAGGCTCCGCATGCATGTTGAGGCGACGGCCCTCCCGAGCAAAGGCTCCACAGGCACTGTTGAGGCGACGGGCGTTCCGAGCAAAGCCTCCACACCCAGTGTGGACGCGACGCTCAGTTTGAGCAAAGCTCACACAGGCGCTGCAGACGCGGCGCTCAGTTTGAACAAAGCCCACACAAGCAGTGTGGGCGCGACGCTCAGTTGAGCAAAGCCCACACAGGCAGTGTGGGCGCGACGTTCAGTTGAGCAGAGCCTACACTGGCGATGCCCAGAGGCCCACCGATCAGTTGACCCAGGGACCGTTCGGTTTGTCGTCGTCGTCCGCTGGCGGCTTGACGATCCGCAGCCCACTGCGATCGCGCATCCGTTTGAGGCGTGCCTCGAGGACCTTGCGTTCGATCTTCAGCCGCAACTCGCGCAACGCACGGCGTAATCCGCCGCCCGTCAGAACCTGATACACCACGGCAACGGCAGCACAAACCCCAAGGAATCCGGCCAGATCCTTGGTGTTGAGATAGCCCATGAAGGCAAAAAGAATTTCGAGACCTAGAAACCACCGCGCTTTAACCGGCAGCACAAACATCAGGAGGATCGTGGCGTTGCCATAAACCGTCGCGAAGGCGGCGATCAACACGGTCAAAACCATGCTCTGGCCGCGCATCAGCACAAAGGCGTTGGGGCTGTAGAAGCCGCCAAGGTCCATCAGCAGCTGGACGCCAATCGACACCAAGGCACCAGCCCCAAACCCCCAAGCTAACAACAACCAAAACTGACGTTGCCCCAGGTAACGATAAACATCGCGGCCGAACCAGAAAATGATCAGCAGAGACAGCAGGAACCACAGCGAGCCAGCACCCTCAGCAACGAATGGATAGGTGATGACCTGCCATAAAAATCCTTTTTGCCACACATCTCGGGACAGCTGAAACCACGACAGCAGGCCACTCGTGCCGTCGAAAAACTGCAGCGAGTAGGTGACGAACAGAACGGCGATCAGCGCCAGGATGTCCGGCGGCGGCGGTGCGGCAGAGCCACTGCCAAAACCGCTTGGCTGGCGAAAACGAGGTGGATTACCGTTCATAAGTGGTGAGTCCTATTCTGATCAGCGAATTCCGTCAGCTGCCAGCGTTGCCCTCTTTGACCAACTCGTCTTTTGGAATCGCGCCGCTCTGAAACGCCCCGTCAGGCAAGATATCCACCAATTGGAGCTCAAAAATCAGCATACCTTCCGGTGTGCCAGGCCAGTTGCCGGCCGCCAAGTTTCCTGGGATCCACACTTGGCGCTTCTCGCCCACCACCATCAACCGGACGGCGTCGGCAAAAGGCTCCATCACCTTGCCGAGGGGAAAGGCGGTCGGACGCCCCCGCACAGTGGTTGAGTCGAACGTTTTACCGTCTGTTGTCCAGCCGGTGTAGTGCAACAGGACCGCGCTTTCGAACCCAGGAAACTCGTCTCCCCAGCCGGTCTCGAGCCGCCGTGAGTAGGCGCCGGAAGCGGTTCGCTCCGCGTCCTCCGGAGGTTTGGCAAGGCTCTCAGGAGGATTTGCGATGCGTTGGATAGCAATCAGCTCGACGTCGAACACCACGTCACCCGTCGGACCACTTTTGGGGTTCTTGGGACCGAGGCGTTCAGGGATCCAGAAGCGACGTTTTTCCCCTTCGACCATCAACTGCATGGCTTCGGCCCAGCCCGGAAAGACACTCTGAATCTCGAATACAGCTGGCTTCTCTTGACCATAACTGGTCTGAAACTCAGTGCCAGCGGCCGTCCACCCGGTGAAGTGCACCGCCACTCGATCGTTCTTGTCAGGCCTCTTGGTCCCGGTGCCCTCGGTGAGGACTGTCCAGGCCAACCCCGACGCCGAACGTTCCGCGTCCGCAGGAGCCGCAGCCACATCCTCCGGCACGGTCGGCTTACCTTGGGCAAACGCACTCGGCGCCGCAAGACCCAAGCCAAAAGACAGAGCTGCCACAGTCAGCACAGCAGCCATCGACGCCGTCACCGTCGACTGCGCTCGACTGGCTAGATTCCATCCCGCTTTGCCGTTTCCAGCTCGGGGAGGGAGGTCCCGCGGGGCGAGCAAGCAGCGAGCGTGTTTGAGCTGCTCGGCTGTCTGCATCTCATCTCCGGTGGCATCAATAGAGCTCAGGCAGGTTGCCAGAGATCCGGCGAGTTCGGAGCTGCGGCGCAGCCCACGAGACCGACCGAGCCCTCGATGCGTGCTTGGACGGGATCTAGCTAGCTCTACAACACAGGATCCGATGACGGAAAACACTCGACTCGCTTTACTCATGATCGTGCAAACCTATCGTCTTTCTTTGGCTGTGGGCAACTTGTACGGTCGGCGAAGCCCGTGGCAAATAATGCGAGAGCTCCTCGCTCTCAAAAGCGGTTTCGAAAACGTTGGTCTGTAACAATTCGTTGGGTGGCCCAGTCTGTAGACCACCCTGCCGGTCCAGCAACCAAACCCGATCGGCAGTGCGCAAGGCCAGGTCCAGATCGTGGGTCGAAAGCAACACTGCACAGTTGGTATCAGGGCGACGCACCAGCCGGCTCAGTAGGCTCATCACCTCGACTCTACCGGGCAGATCGAGAAAAGCAGTCGGCTCATCGAGGATCAAAACCTTGGGTTCCTGAGCTAGGGCTCGTGCAATCATGACTTTCTGCCGTTCACCGTCGGACAGGGTGGCAACATTTCGACGTGCGAGGTCGGTGACCCCGACGACGTGCATCGCTCGACGAATGACGTCTTCATCGTGCGATCGCAGTCTCCCCGCCCAGCCGGTGTGTGGATAACGACCCAACGCCACTAAATCGTATGCAGAGAGCATGCCGGGTGCGGCGCGTTCAGGCAGTACCACCCCAACTCGTCGCGCCAGCTGATGTGGAGTCAATGCCTCGAGACTTGTCCCCATGAGCTCGACGCGGCCCTCGAGCGCTGGCTGCATACCGGCCAACGTGCGTAATAACGTCGACTTGCCGGCACCGTTGGGCCCTAACAATGCCACCAGTTCACCAGGGTCGAGTTGAACCGCGACACGCTTCAGTAAGGCATGCGAACCCTTCCCACGGTAACCAGTGGTCAACCCGTCAGCAGCAAGCAGCGGGTGTTCAACCGAGGCTTGCTCGCTCATCGCGAAAAACTATCCTCGAGCGACCGGCGGCGAAGAATGATCGCACCGATGATTGGGGCGCCGATCAAAGCGGTAACCGCGTTGAGTGGCAGAACAGCCTGACGCCCAGGCAACTGCGCTACCAGATCCGAGATCAAAGCGATGGTGGCCCCAGCAAGGATCGAAGCCGGGATCAAGATTCGATGATCGGCCACCCTGAAGACACCGCGCACCAAATGCGGCACTGCAATGCCCAAGAACCCGATTGGGCCGCAAAACGCGGTGACCCCTCCTGCCAACAGCGCTGTACTGACCAGAATTAGCCATCGGGCTTGGGTGACTGCAACCCCCATCGAGGCGGCATACTGCTCGCCCAAAAGCAGTGCATTTAATGGCTTAGCTGCCAAGAAAGCGAGAGTCAGCCCGACTAAGAGAGTCGGCGCCAAAACTTGAAGCTGACTCCAGGTCACCCCGCCAAAACTACCGAAAGTCCAGGTGATGTAGGACTGGATGCGCTCGGCGAGACTGAAATGGATCAACACCGTTACCAACGCGCTGGTGGCATAACCGAACAGAACGCCAAGGATCAACAAGGTCAAGGTCGAGACGCGGCGAGCGGCGACCATCACCAACGCCAACGCCGCTGCCGATCCCAAACTGGCAGCGGCTACCAGCCCAAAGTCTCCGACCAGCCCGAGCCCGGTCAGCAGCTGTGACGTGCCGGCGCCCACCGCCAAGAGCACAATCGCCACCCCTAGACTGGCCCCAGCGCTGACGCCGAGCACAAACGGACCCGCCAATGGGTTGCGAAACAACGTCTGCATCAGCAGCCCACTGACCGCTAATGCCGCTCCGGCCAGGCTGGCGGTAAGAGCCTTCGGCAACCGGATACGTAACACGATACCGGACCAAGCCGGATTGTCACTTTCTCCACCCGCCAGGATCTGGACGACATCCAGCCATGGTATCGACACCGAGCCACCGGCCAGACTGGCCAGTAAACATGCCACCATGGCCATTGCCAGTGCCATCAGCAGCAACAGCGGACGAGTCGGTGACGGATCGGGTGTCGAGCCTGGGGCAACCATCGGACCGGCGAGTCTATCTCGCCACCGTCTTCGTCATGGCCAATTGACCCGTTGCCACCAACTATTCTGTGGCTGAACGGTGGGAGTGACGTTCAAACCTCGATAAGCTCGGGAGCGTGATGGACATCCCTTCAGTCAGCCAGCTCGACGTCGCAACCCTCGGGCCTTGCCGCATCCCGTCTCCTCTGCAACAACGGCGCGAGCAATTCACTACCGACAGCCGGGTTCTAGTGTGCGGCGAGACCGACGAAATTGCGCCGTTTGTCGGCCACGGCCCGTTGCCGGCGTTCGAAGCCGCCGGCCCCCGCGCTGACATCTTCTTCGATCCGACCAAGCTGACCTGCGGTATCGTCACCTGCGGCGGTTTGTGCCCAGGCCTCAACGACGTCATCCGCTCACTCTTCCTCACGTTGCGCCACGGTTATGGCGTCCAGAAAGTCCTCGGCTTCCGTTATGGCTACAGCGGCCTGGCACCGAACCCACGGGCCAAACCGCTGGAACTCGACGCACCGACGGTCGAGAACATCCACCACAAAGGTGGCACCCTACTTGGCTCCTCCCGCGGCCATCAAGACGTCGGCCAAATGGTCGAACAGCTGCGGCTTCTCGACGTCGGCATTTTGTTCGCCGTCGGCGGTGACGGCACCCTGCGCGGTGCCCACGCGATCGCAGCGGAAGTTGCCCGACGCGGCCTCGCAATCAGCGTCATCGGCATCCCCAAGACGATCGACAACGACCTGATGTGGACACAGCGCACCTTCGGCTTCGCCACCGCCGTCGAAGCCGCCCGGTCGGTCATCCACGCCGCGCATACCGAGGCTCGGGCGGTGTGGCACGGTGTCGGGTTGGTCAAGCTGATGGGACGTCACGCTGGATTTATTGCTGCCCATGCCACCCTCGCCAGCGGCGACGTCAACTTCTGCCTGGTGCCGGAGGTACCGTTCACTCTCGATGGCCGCGGAGGCCTGTTCGACTTGCTGGTGGCTCGGCTGCAAGCCCGTCGCCACGCGGTGATTGTGGTTGCTGAAGGAGCCGGGCAAAACTTGATCGACGGCGACGATGCTGGCCGTGACGCCTCGGGCAACCAGAAGCTCAAAGACATCGGTCGGTTCCTGCGGCAGGAACTGCGAACCCGCTGGGCCGAGCGCGAGATCCCGATCAACGTCAAGTACATCGACCCGAGCTACATCATCCGCGGCCAGCCCGCCAATTCCGCGGATTCGAGCTTCTGCCTGATGCTCGGCCAACATGCAGTCCACGCCGGTATGGCCGGACGCAGTCACATGATGGTCGGCTTCTGGAATCACAGATTCACTCACGTACCGTTGGCCTTGGTCGCGGATCGTCCCAAAGCCCTTCGGCCACAGGGTGAAACTTGGCAACGGGTGCTCGAGGCCACCGGGCAGCCAGCGTCGATGCTCGGCACCTGACGATTCGGCTGCTTAGATTCAGGAGACGTTCGACCATGACCACCGACGCACCGTGAACCAACGCATCATGACCACCGACGCACCAAGACCTCCCCGTCCCAAGCCCGTCGTGCTGATTGTTCGCGATGGCTGGGGCCGCAATCCACATCCCGAGCATGCCGCGTTCAATGCGATCGCGCAAGCGTCGACGCCGCGCTGTGATGCGCTGCTGCGCAACTATCCATGGACGCTGATCAAGACCAGCGGCGAGGACGTCGGATTGCCTGAAGGAACCATGGGTAACAGTGAAGTTGGCCACCAGAATCTCGGCGCGGGCCGCATCGTCAACCAAGAATCCGTGCGCATCACCCAAGCCATCCGCAGTGGCGAGTTATTCGACAACCCTGTGTTGGTGGAGGCGATCGACGGTGCCCAGTCCCGCGGCGGTGCGGTGCACTTCTTCAGCATCGCCTCCGACGCCGGGGTCCATGGCTTGTTGTCCCACCTCTACGCCTGTATCGAACTCTGCCGCAGGCGTGGCGCTCAAGAGGTTTATCTCCACCTCTTCACCGACGGTCGTGACACCGGTCCCTTCACCGGTCTCGACTACGTCCGCGAGGCCATGGCCAAGTGTGACGAGCTCGGTGTGGGTCGCATTGCGACGCTCAGCGGCCGCTATTGGGCAATGGACCGTGACAACCGGTGGCGTCGGGTACAACGAGCTTACAACTGCCTGACCGGTCGCGATTCGACTACCCCACACTTTGCCGACCCCGTCGAGGCGATCCAGGACTACTACGATCATCCGATTTCCGACAGCCAGCAAGGCGACGAATTTGTCACCCCGCGGTCGGTAGGTGACGATCCCGACGCTTCGAGGATCAAAGATGGTGACGCGGTCATCTTCACCAACTATCGAGGCGATCGTCCGCGCGAGATCTCGCGCGCCTTCGTCTTTGATCAGTTCCACGGTCACGTTGCACCATCGCCGGAAGATGGCGAGCGCGGTTTCGATCGCGGTGCCAAATTGGAGCTCACCTACGTCACCATGACCGGCTACGAAGAGCAGCTGGCCCCGTTTGTCGCGGTGGCGTTTCCCAAGCTGCCCAGGATGCCGGACACCGCCGGCGCCTATTTGGCCGACCAGGGGCTGACCCAGTTCCGCTGCGCCGAAACCGAGAAATTCCCCCATGTCACCTTCTTCTTCAACGACTACCGTGATGCGCCCTTCCCTGGCGAAAGTCGACAGATGGCACAATCACCCCGGGTAGCAACTTACGATCTGCAGCCCGAGATGAGCGCTCGCCAAGTCTGTGACGCAGCCCTCGGACGGATCCAGGCCGACGATCCGGACGACTTCATCCTGGTCAACTTCGCCAACACCGACATGGTTGGCCACACCGGCAAGCTGGCGGCAGCTGTCCAGGCCGCCGAAGTGGTCGACGCGCTGGTTGGCGAACTGGTCGACGCCACCCTGGCTCGTGGCGGCAAGTTGGTGATCACTGCCGATCACGGCAACTCCGAGCAGATGTGGGATCCGGTAACCAAGGCGCCACACACCGCTCACACCACCTTCGACGTCGAACTGATCCTGGTCGATCCAGACCGCCGCGACAGTGCCGCCGGCAGCCCGGACCAGAGTGCCACCGGCAGCCCGGATCAACCGTCCCCCGCGCTGCGGTCCGCTGGCCGACTGGCCGACGTCATGCCCACAATTTTAGATCTCATGGGTCTCGTCAAGCCCGATGCGATGACCGGACGCTCGTTGATTGTCTGAGAGGAGTTTGCTTATGGCCAAGAAAACCATCGCCGACATCGACGTCACGAATCGTAAAGTCTTGATGCGGGTCGACTTTAATGTCCCACTGCGCGACGGCATGATTACCGATGACCGACGGATTCGTATGGCCTTGGAGTCGATCGAGAGCGTCCTCTCCGGCGGCGGTTCCGTCATCCTGATGAGCCATCTCGGGCGCCCCAAAGGAACCGGACCCGAACCGTCGCTCAGCTTGGCACCAATCGCCCAACGCCTCAGCGAGTTACTCAACTGCCCGGTAGCCTTTGCGACCGACGCCGCGGGCGACGATGCCCGTGCCAAGGTTGCGGCTCTCCCTTCGGGTGGCGTGGTTTTGCTCGAAAATCTGCGGTTCCAGAAAGCCGAAAAGAAGGGTGACGCAGACTTTGCTGCAGCCCTCGCCAACCTCGGCGACATCTATTGCAACAACGCCTTCGGAACCTGCCACCGCGAACATGCTTCGATGGTTGCCGTCCCTCGGCAGATGAAGGCCGACGGCAAGCCAGCGGTGTGTGGTTTCCTGGTGCAGAAGGAAATCCGCTACCTATCAGAGGTCATCTCGAGTCCCGAGCGCCCCTTCCTCGCCATCCTCGGCGGCGCCAAAGTCTCCGACAAGATTGTTGTCATCGACAACCTGCTCGAGATCTGTGACGCCATTTTGATCGGCGGCGCCATGGCTTACACCTTTGCTCTAGCCCGCGGTCACGCGGTTGGCAACAGCCTGGTGGAGCCAGATTTCGTCGACCAAGCCCGCGGTATGCTCGAGCGCGGCAGCGACAAAATCATGTTACCGATCGACCACCATTGCGGTGACCGATTTGCCAGCGACGCCACCAAGCAAGTCGTCGAGAACAACATTCCCAACGGCTTCCAGGGTCTCGATATCGGGCCTAAGACCCAGGAGATTTTTGCCGCCCGTATCCGCGACGCCAAAACCGTGGTTTGGAACGGCCCCATGGGTGTGTTCGAGCTCCCCCCCTTCGACGCCGGCACCCGTGCCGTGGCCGAAGCGGTCGCCGCAGCTGACGCCACCAGCATCATCGGTGGCGGCGATAGTGCTGCTGCTATCCAAGAACTCGGCCTCGCCGATCAGGTCAGCCATGTCTCCACCGGCGGCGGCGCCAGCCTCGAAATGCTCGAAGGCAAGTCTTTCGCCAGCTTCGAACTCCTCGACGATCGCTAACAGATCTCGTCCAGCACCGGCGCCGGTTGGCGCTTCATCGCCAGTGCCGTAACCGAACCCGCACGAGGGACTGAAGTCCCTCGCTCAGTCATAACGTCCCTTGCGGGACGCAGAAAAACCTGGCAGAAGGCTTGTTTCTAGGAAGCTTTGGGGTTGACGTGAGACGTCTCGCAACAGATCCGGCGAGTTCTGGAGCTGCTGCGCAGCCCACAAGATCGACCGAGCTCTCGATGGTTTTGGACGGGCTCTAACTACTCAAGATCTCGAACCGCATCCCCGCCGCTCGTAGCCGCTCGAGTAAACGATCCCCCATTGCCGTTGCAGGAGTGATCACCCCAAACTGCTCCGGTAGTTGATCGGCGTCGAGGGCCAGGCAGAGAGCCGACTCCGAGACCATCTTGGACGTTTCGCCGTAACCCGGATCACCACCGCTGGCTTCACCAACAATGCGGTGACTCCCCGAGCTGCCAACAAAAGTGACGCGGAAGCGGCTGCGGGCGCGTTCCTCGGGGGTTGGACCGTCGCCTGATTGACGCATCTTCAACAATAACTTGCGGGTGGGGGGTAGCTGTGCGAGGCCGAATACCGAACCGATACCAACACCGAGTGCAACCAATTTCGGAAGGCTGCCAACCCGCAGGTAGTGCCCATAGCGAAACTCTTTGCCATACAAAGGCATAGCGCGTGCTGAGCGAATGACCACCTGCGGATCAATGGTCGGCATCGGCGCGACCCAACCGTTGACCGCTTTCTCGTAGCGACTTCGAGTCCGAAGTCCGCCAACCTTACGACCCTCAGCGATCGGCTGACGTGGCGGACGCAGCTGTTTCCGAGCTCGCGCCATGGCGTTGACTGCCGACTGCCAGGTGCCGCCCGAAAGCTTGCCACTCGCTGAAACGAACCCTTCGAGCTTCACGGCAGCGTCCTCAGGAAAAGCCTGCGCCATCATGTAGGCACCGAGGTCATGCGGAATGCTGTCGAAGCCACAACAGTTGACGATGCGCAGCCGACGATCTCGGGCGACCTCGTCATACCGTTCGAGCAGGCCATTGACGAACTCCGGCTCGCCAGTGATGTCGGCGTAGTGCGTACCGGTTTCGACGCAGGCAGCAACCAGCGGCTCGCCATACTTCTGGTACGGGCCCACCGTCGTCAAGAGGACTCGGGTTTGCTCGGTCATCGCCATTAACGAGGCCCGATCGCCACTGTCAGCGGCGATCACCCCAACGTTGTCGCCTAAATCCAGGTCGGACTTGACGGCGGCCAGACGCTCGGCATTGCGACCGGCGATCGCCCACGAAAACTCCTCCGTTGAGGCCGCCAGGTACTCTGCAACCAGTCTGCCGGTGAAACCGGTGGCGCCGAACACCACAACGTCATAGGTTCGTTGATCGCTCATCATCGATAGTTGACGAATTGCATGTCGATGGCCATGTCCTGCTCTTTCAACAACGCAATCACCTCTTGTAGATCATCCCGGTTCTTGCCAGTGACCCGCACCATGTCTTCCTGGATCGCGGCTTGCACTTTGAGCTTTGCCCGCTTGATCAACTTGACGATCTCCTTGGCGTCGTCCTTGGGGATCCCCTGCTGAAGGTCGATGGTCTGGCGCACGGTGTCTTTAGCAGCAGGCTCGACCGTACCGTAAGTCAGCGCCTTGAGGGAGACATTGCGGCGCACCAACTTCTGTTGCAGCACCTGATCGACCGCCTTTCGGGTGAACTCTTCCCGCGAGGTCAGAATGATCTTGTTGTCGGCCTCAACCAATTGGATGTCAGAGTCGGTGCCCTTGAGATCGTAACGCTGATTGATCTCCTTGGTTGCCTGATTGACCGCGTTCTTGACCTCTGCCAAATCGACCTTGGACACAATATCGAAGCTATTTTGTTTTGCCATCGGATGTTCTCTCTCCGTGCGGTGCTCAGTGGGAGCGCCAGTTCTTGTATCGATTGATCAAACCGTTGGTGGACGCGTCGTGCGAGGCCACCGGTTCGTCCGCCGCGAGCTCCGGGAGAATCGCTTTGGCAAGTTGTTTGCCCAGCTCCACCCCCCATTGATCAAAGCTGTTGATGTTCCACAGGATACCTTGTACGAATATCTTGTGCTCGTAGATCGCCAGCAGCCGCCCTAAAGCCTTAGGCGTCAAACGAGGCACCAGGATCGAATTGGTGGGGCGATTGCCGAGGAATACCTTGTGAGGCGCCAACCGCTCGACGACCTCGGGCTCGTGCCCTGCCGCCGCCAATTCTGCTCGCGCCTCGTGTTTGGTTTTGCCTCGCATCAACGCTTCGGTTTGGGCAAAAAAATTTGCGAGCAAGATACGATGGTGCTCTCCGAGCGGATGCTGGGACGATGCCGGGGCGATAAAATCAGCGGGAATCAACTGCGTGCCCTGATGCAACAGCTGATAAAACGCATGCTGGCCATTGGTCCCGGGCTCGCCGAAGACCACCGGCCCGGTCATCCCGTCAACCCGCTGGCCGTCGAGGTCGACCCCCTTGCCGTTCGACTCCATGTCGAGTTGCTGCAGGTAAGCCGCCAGACGGTGGAGATATTGATCGTAAGGCAACACCGCATGGGCTCGAGCTTCGAAGAAGCGGATGTACCAGAAACCGAGCAACGCCAAAGTCACCGGGATGTTGGACTCCAGCGGCGCAGTCCGAAAATGTTCATCCATGGCATGCGCGCCAGCCAGCAACTCCTCGAAGCGGTCCATACCGATAACGCAGGCTACCGGTAAGCCGATCGCCGACCAACACGAGTAGCGACCGCCGACCCAATTCCAGAATTCGAACATATTCTCGGAATCGATTCCGAACTCCGTCACTGCCGAAGTATTGGTCGACACCGCGACAAAGTGGCGGGCGACAGCAGCTTCGTCTCCCAACGCCGACACCAGCCAGACGCGGGCAGAGTGAGCGTTGGTCAGGGTCTCCTGGGTGGTGAAGGTCTTCGACGCAACAACAAACAGCGTGGTCTCCGGTCGCAAGCCGCCCAGGGTTTCTGCCAAGTGCACCCCGTCGACATTGGACACAAAGTGCGCCTTCAGCCCTGGCCGCCAATACGGCCGCAATGCCTCGGCAATCATCAACGGACCGAGATCCGAACCACCGATTCCGATATTCACCACGTCAGTGATGCGCTCGCCGGTGTAGCCGCGCCAGCTGCCATCACCAATGGCATCGGTGAAGCCTCGCATCTGCGCCAACACCGCATTCACCGGCGGCATCACGTCCTCACCATCGACGAAAATTGGGCGGTTAGAACGGTTGCGCAGCGCGACGTGCAGCACTGCACGACCTTCAGTTCGATTGATCTGCTCGCCTGCAAACATGCTTGCAATCGCGGCCGGCACCTTTGCCTCCTCCGCAACCTCGCGCAGCAGCAGCATCGTCTCGGCCGTAATGAGATTCTTCGAATAATCGAGCAGCAGCTCATCGACATCGATCGAAAACCGTTCGAAGCGCTTAGGGTCGGTATCGAACAGGGTCCGCATGTGGGTATCGGCGAACTCGGTATGGTGCTGTTGAAGCCGCTGGAGGGCGGTGGACGAAACTGCAATCGTCATTGCGAATCAGACCTCACGTGGTTTGACAGGTCATGGGCTGAAGGGTCGAAACTGGATCTGAACCCGGGCAATACTCTACCCTCTCGAGGGTTTTTCAAGCGCACTTGTCTAGGAGGATGTCATCGAGACGTTCGAGCAAACGCTCGACTTCGGCTTCGGTGTTGTAGTGCACCAGACTGACTCGGACCACCCCATCGTTGTCCAACAACCCAAGATCACGGATTGGCCGATAGGCATAAAAGTGGCCGAAACGAACCGCAATCTGGTGTGGATCGAGTTTCGGCGGAATCTCACTCGAACGCACTCCATCGACGACAAAAGAGATCGTCGGCACTCGGATCGCACGCTCATGCGTTTCTGGGCCGATGATCCGCACCCCTGATTTAGCGCGTAGGTAGTCGAGCACACGCTTCGCGAGTCGCTCCTCGTGCGCCGCGACCAGGCCGAAGACCCGATCTAGACGAACACCGCGTTCCGCCGTCTCGACTCTGTCCCCAGCATCAACATGATGCACGTCCAGAGCCTCAAGATAACCCAGTATTCCAGGTAGCGAAGCAGCAAGCTCATAACTAACGTTACCTGGCTCGAGCTTCAGGTGGGGTTTTGACGTCTCGACGAAGAAGTGGTTACGACTTGCAACCTGCTGCAACAGGTCACTTCTCACGTAGAGCAAACCGAGATGGGGACCATAGGTTTTGTAGAGACTCAGCACGTAGATATCAACACCGAGCGCCCGCACATCGACCCGACGATGCGGCGCAAACGCGACTCCGTCGACACACACCAAGGCGCCTGTTTGATGCACACGTTCAGTGATCGCGGCAACATCAATGATCTCGCCTGCGATATTGGAGCAGTGTGTAAAACAGACCAGACGAGTCTTCTCGTTCAACAACAACTCGAGGTCTGCGAGTTCCAGGGCCGCGGTCTCGGGCCGTAGGGTCCACTCCCGCACCGTCACGCCCAGAGATTCAGCCATCCGACGCCACACGCCGATGTTGGTTTCGTGGTCCAGATTGGTTACCACCAACTCGTCACCCGGTTTGAATAAACCGTGTATCCCACCGGCGAGGAGCTCGAGGTTGATCGTGGTCGACGGCCCGAGAATCACCTCATCGAGATTGGCGCCAATAAAATCCGCCATCGCTCGCCGGCCGTCAGCGACCAGCTCGGAGGCTTCGACCGAAAGACCATAACTTGCCCCCAGCTGGACTTGGTAGCGACGCATATAGTCACAGGCCAGATCGCTGACCTGCCGCGGCATGACGCTGCCACCAGCATTGTCCATCAAGGCCCAGTTACTGGCGAGGGCGGGAAATTGTCGGCGAACGAAGTCGACGTCGAACGGCATGGGCATCTCCTTGGCTAACAATTGCAGTTTGGCAGCACCGGTGACCAACCTGGTCTTGGACCTTGATGTCGGAATCGATAGGCTACCCCGCTCACAGCGCCGCGTCGATCTCCGCCGGCTCTCATCCCGACTCGATTCCACTCCTCCCATCCCCACGAGGCTTCGCAAACTATGGACGTCCCACTCCAACCCATCCTGTTACTCGCCGATAGTCAGCTCTTGTTCTGGCGCGATGACAATGGCTTGTTTTTCGACCGCGTCAAGGCTCTTCTCGACGGTGCATCCCCTGAAGCTACTGTCTCAAATGCCGTTTCAGACAGTACCGGCTCCAACCAGGCTGCGCCGAAGGCTGCCTATGTTGGCGCATCAAATGGTGACAAACCGGAATTTTATGAACTCTTTTTGGCAGCGATGCAGGGAATTGCCATCGACGACTGCCGGATGATCCCGTCCGAGCCGTCGGCAGACGATCTCGAATTCTTCGATCAAGCCGACCTGATCTTGTTGGCAGGCGGCGACACCGAGCTCGGCTGGCAAACGTTCGAGAAGAATGGACTCAAACAAAAGATCGCCGAGCGTTATTACACCGGTGCCCTCTTGATCGGCATCTCAGCCGGTGCCGTGCAGATTGGCCTCAGTGGTATTCGTGAAACTCCTGCTCGAACCAACGGGTCCGAGGAAGGCAGCGAGAGCTCGAGCACACTGTTCGATACCTTCAAGTTAGTCCCGCTACTCATCGACGTGCACCAGGAGCCAGACTGGGAGCGTCTTTCGCATGCCCTGCCAGAGCTCGGCGAGCTGGTTCAGGGGCTTGGCATCCCGAGCGGAGGTGGCGCCTTTGTCTACCCCGACATGACGGTTGAGCCGATTCGTCGCCCGATTACCGAATTTAGTTTGAAGAACGATGAGGTCCGCCAGAGCCTGATCTTCCCACCCGCTGAGGGCGAAGAGGAAGATGAGACATCCGAAAACGCCACGGAAGAACCGAAGGCATTACAGCCCATCATTATCCAAAACAGCGAAGAATCCTGATTAGTAGAAGCCCTCGAAGTTTCGAACTGGCTGACAGACGAATCCGCGCTTTTGATGTTAGATTCCTGGGCGCACGCGATCGGCGATGGGACACGACCGAAACGCGAGACGAGGGAGGACGGCGCATGGCCGAAGACAAGAAGGCGTCGGAAATCGGCGGCGCAGGTATCGTTGCATCGATGGCAGACCTGATGGGGGGTGCAGTCGGTGCAGGCTTGAAGATCTCATCGCTGCCCGCCCAGGCGATCAAGCTCCTCCCCAACGCAAGTCCACTCAGTTGGCCAAAAGATGTCGTGCGACAATCGGCGCACTTCCCACGAGCCGTCGGCAAGGCCTTCAACCGCTTCGCGTCGGATATCGAAGTGCTCGGTGGCGGCGGCGATATCAACGCCGAGCAACGCCTCGACCGACCCGGCGTTTATCCCTTCCGCAATGAACGCCGGGATACCGCGGTACTTTTTGTGCACGGTTTTGGCCAGAACTCAGCAAACACCTGGGGCAAATTCCCCTTCATCGTCTCGCAAGAGCCGAGGCTGGCGGATTGGGACATCTTCTCGATCGGCTACGCCACCAGCATGACAATGGACATCGTCGGCCTGTGGAGTGCCTCGCCGCCGATCGACAAGTTGGCGCAGTTCTTTTACACCGCAACCTCCAGCGAACCACTGTTGCGCTACAAAAACCTGGCGATTGTCGCCCACAGCATGGGCGGTTTGGTCACCCAACGGGCGTTGCTCGACTTCCCTGAGTTGCGCGCCCGGGTCGGCCACTATCTCTCCTACGGGACCCCTAGCGCCGGCCTCAAAAAAGCGGTGCCACTGGTCAAAGTGAAGCGCCAGATCCGCGATATGGCCAAGGGTAGTAACTTCATCACGGACCTGAGACAACGTTGGGATCGAGAGATTGGTGACAAACCGAGCTTCGAGCTGCGGATCGTGGCGGGTGATCAAGACGAGCTCGTGCCTGCCTCGTCCAGTCTCGGCCCCTTCCCCGAAAGCTTTCAGCACGTGGTACCAGGAAACCACCTCATGATCGTCTGCCCTGAGGAGAGAACCCACCTCAGCGCCCAGGTGCTGCTCAGACACCTGACTGGAGAGGATCCCGACAGTCCGCTCAATAGCGCCCGAGTGGCCGTTGAGGGGCGACGCTTCAAGGCGGCGATCGAACAGCTGATGCCCAACCGCCACAAGTTGGACAAACGAGCCCTGGTGACTCTCGCCCTCGCCCTCGACTCCGATGGCCAGCGCGATGCAGCGATCCGGGTGATCGAAGAGAGCCCCAACAAAACCACCGACCTGCTGGGCACCTTGGCTGGGCGGCTCAAACGTCGCTGGTTGTTCGATTTCCGCCTATTCGAGGACGCCGAACGTGCCAAAGAACTCTATTTGCAAGCGCTCGCCTCGGCCGAGCAGGCCGAAGATCATCGCCAGATCTTTTACCACGCCATCAACGTTGCCTTCATGGCCCTGGCCCTCGATGACGATCCCCCAAGCGCACAACAGCACGCCCGCCTAGCGTTGACAGCTTGTGCTCAGGCGGAGACGACACTGTGGAACCTGGCAACCCAGGGCGAGGCCAATATCTACCTCGGCAATGACGATTCGGCGGTAGCAGGTTATCGCGAGGCGCTCCTCAAAGATCCCGAGCCCTGGCAGATCACGTCGATGTTCCAGCAAGCCGTGCAAGCTGCCGACGAGCTACTCGACAACGGCCAGCTCGCCGACCGGCTACGCCAGCTGTTCCGTGAACAACGGATCAGCAGCATGGCCTAGATCCCCGTCCGGACGATGTCCTTAGGCCTCGGCCAGAGTTGCGGGGACCTCCTCGGCCTCCTCGGCCTCGCCTTGCGCCAGGACATCGAGTCTCGGCTGGACTTCGGCCGTACACAACACGGTGGCTCGGCTGATCTCGACCGGGCCGGCTGCGGATTGTTCGAAGTTGGGACGACCGTCGGTCCAAGTGCACAGCAACACCAGATCCTGTTGTAGTTCGCGCAGCATCAACAGGAAGGCTTGTCGCTGGTCTTCGTCAGCCAGCGTTATGGTCTCGATTCTGGCCTGGCCATCCTCCAGCAGACGATTCCAGCGCCTGACATTAAATTGCTCTCGGCCCAGCAGATCAACCCAAGCCCGGCGCAATTGGCCGAACTCCGCGGAGGGACTCTGCAATGTGACCACCGGATGTTCAACACCAAACTCTTCCCGCACGAGCTCGGCAATCAACAGATTCAGCTCGTCGTTGGGAGTCAAGGCGAGCACATGGGAATCCCGTTCGACGCTGGCAAGCTCGTAGGTCGACGCTTCTCGGGCATCACCACTGATGGTCTGAATCTTGTCGTCACGGAACCGTTCCAGCTTGCTGGGAACGGAGTCGATAACCACCGGCGTCCAACCTTCGGCGCCAAGAGATCTCGCCAACGCACCAGCAAAGGGACTCGCCCCTACCAGGATCACCCGACGCCGGGTCGGGTCGCCGACGTAACCCAGCCAGCGTGGTAACAGTCCGGCCATTGCCGTCGCCCAGGCACAGGTGACTACAATCACCAGGTAAACCAGCCCTTCCAGCACCGCCGCATCCTCGGCCTTGCCCGCCGCTCGTAGCTGGATCGCTGACAATGAAGCCACCGCGGCCGCCACAATCCCGCGCGGTGCGGTGAGGGCCAACAGCGTGCGCTGCTTGAGGTCGAGATGGCGTGGCGGAATCGAGAGGAATACGGACAGCGGCCGGACCAACAAGATCAAACCAACGACGACAAGCAACCCCTCGAAGCCAAGACTGTACACGGTGCCGAGATCGAGCTGGCCGGATAACAAGATAAACAGCACCGAGATCAGCAGTATCGTCAACTGACCCTTGAACGCCTTGAGCTCACTCAGGTTGGTCGACTTCGCCGCCGAAACTGTCAACCCCATCACCACCGAAGCCAGGATGCCGGACTGTGGCGCCTGTCCTTCCGCAACCAGGTAACCGCCGAGCAGCAGCGCCAAAATCACCAAGTTTCGGAGCTCATCGCTCATGTGACGGTAGCGAATGACCAAGACCGCAAGCGAGCCGGCGGCAAAACCGAGAATGGCGCCGGTAGCACCCAGGGTCAGAAGGTCCGTCACCAGAGATCGCAGGTCGAGACCCGAGCGCTCCGTCCACAACAAAACGAGGTAGGCCAGCACCGCACCGATCGCATCGATCATCAGGCCTTCCGTGACCAGGATCGTACGGACCTTCTTGGGCGCCACCATGTGGCGCAACAAGGGAGCGATGACCGTTGGCCCGGTGACGGTGACAATCGCCCCGAACAGAGCCGCCGTCCCCCATGAGACATCGGTCAAGAAATGAGCCAGCGACGCCGCGCCAACACCGGTAATCGCCGTACCGAGGGTCAAGAGGTTACGGACCGGGACCGAAACCTGCCTCAACTGATGGGGATCCAGCGACAGGCCGCCTTCGAACAAGATCACCGCCACTCCGAGGTGGATGATCACCTCGAGACCGTGACCAAGGGCGCTTGGGTCAACCAGCTTCAGGCCAAAGGGCCCGGCTGCCATACCGAACAGCAGGAGAGGCAAAATGGCAGGCAGCTTGTAACGACCCGCTAATACCTGCGCCAGAATGCCGAGGAATATCGCCCCGACAATGGTTTCGAGAATATCGTGATGCATCTAGAGAGTCCCATCCATACGATTCGAAGTCGTGAACTATCCGCGACCCAAGGCTCACGGGTCAGTCTCTGATCTAGCCGCGAGGTCTGCGGTCGTGTAGTAAGACTTGAGAAGAGTCGATTTAGACCAAGCCTACCATTAGACCCGTTCGATCTCACCTCGGGGCCCGGAGTGCCACTCTGAAGCAAGGCTGGCTCCACTGCTAGGCCCGACCTGATACGATTCCAGTCCCAACCTCTCCCTGCTCCGCAGGGAGGATGCCTCGACTCCCCACTCTATCCTGCACGGCAACACCGCTCATTACGCGGCCTGGAGGCCCAATGCTCCTGACTCTGGCGGCTTTTATACTCGTACTTGGTGTCTTGATCTTCGTTCACGAGCTTGGCCACTTCATGGCGGCTAAGGCGGTGGGCATTGGTGTCCCGCGCTTCTCCATCGGCTTCGGGC
>JAJCXO010000254.1 GCA_029263395.1 Acidobacteriota bacterium
CAACGCCGACAAGGTCATCGACGCGGTCAAGCGCATCTACGGTCTCAATCGCCCGGAGCTCAAACGCCTACGTTACAAGCAGTACCGCTTCTATCGCGTCTACCGTGCAACCGCCGACGCCCCGGGCACTCCGGATGACATCCGCGCCATGAATCTCGAAATGATCGAGCTGATGAAGCAGCCGGATAGCCAGTATGCCGGCATGATCCGCTACTTCGAAGCACAACACGGGGCGGGGTGAAGGAACGTTGATCTTTTGACCGGCTCAGGTTACCGAGCAGCTGGCTGGTCTTCATTTCTTTAGCTTCCAGAATGTGGCTCCGTCATGGAGCTTGGGGGGGCCAATACGCTGCCGCTGACCGGGGTCCTGATCGTGACGCATGAGATCATAAATGTCATGCAACAGCGCCTCCGCGTTGGCAAAATAGGAATGGCCCAAAACATCGACATCGAAGTCCGGTACCGCCACCGTTTCGACGCCGGGCGCCACTGTGTAGGGTTTGTAGTAGCCGGCCCGCGGGGCGCCATGCAGCTTGGCGGAAACATGCACCGGCAGATCGCTATCGGAAGCATACAGCGTCGTCCGCTCAGCGTGCTCGGGGTAAAGTCGTGCCAAGTCCAAAAAGAGATCGCGGTCAACATCTGGGGCCGCGAGGAAGATCTGCGCCAGCTTCACTTGTCCCCGCGTCTGAGCGTTGGCGGCGATTCGCTGAAGCGCCCGCAGCAGGCCGCGATTACCCATACTGTGGGCGATCACATGCACCTTGTCGGCACCGCAATTGGCCGCGAAGTCGATCAGGAATTGGGTGATTGCCGGCTCGCTGGCCTCGATGCTCGCTTCGTCGGCGGGGTACGCTCTGACCAAGCCGCGGGAGGGCCAGCTGAAAAACGCCGTTGCCCCAGGCACCTTGAGGTCGACGCCAATCTGTGCCGCACGGATCGCCGCTTCTTCGAAGCTCACGTTGTAACCATGCAAAAACAGCAGCGCGTGCGGCGCCTCACCTGTCTCCCGAGCATCCTGCATGGCGCGATGAATCTCATCGAAGAAGTTCGTGCGCTGGAGTGTGTCGATCCGCTGGACCCGCAGGCGATCATCCCGCAAGTCGAATCGCCGCAGGCGTCTCCAGAAGCTGTTGCCCGTTTCGCTGAAACGATGCGCTTCCGGCACGTGGACATCCACCCGGCCTAGGGTCGTTCGGTCATGGCGTTCGCCAGTGAAGCCGTCGAACTGTGGCGTCGGTTTACGATTGGTGCCGAACCACACCGGATAAACCGTTCCGTCATCCTGGATAGACGCGGCACCGCGTGTAACAGGGGACAATCCCAAACCCTTCTCGAGAGCCACGGTAGGCTGCCGGTCCAAGCGGGACATCAACGAACGGACGCGACGTTCGAGATCGTCATGGCCCGACGCCTCGGCTACGATCTGTTGCAGGATCTTCCGCTCCAGTTCGAAAGCGCGAGCGCGATCTCCATTCTGAACAGCGGCTTCGAGCTCCGCGAACAGATCAGAGAGCGGGCGACTGGTGGTTGTAGGGGTCAACATGACAATTCTCCTCTAGAGTCATCACAAAAACAAAATTGGGCGGCGCCAATCAACCTCTTAGTCACAACGCAGCGATCAGTCCGGAATCACTACCCGTTTCGAATCGATCAGGTGCTCCAACCGACAGGCTTCAAACGAGTCATCACCTGATGCTGCGTTCAACCTCATTCTACCATTGCGTGGTCGAGCCATTCCGTCGCGATCGATCACATCGAAGTCGGCTGGCCGGTCTCGCGCTACACCGCCCGTTACCCCGCCGAGTTCGACTCCCTCGTCGAGTTCGAAGAGGCGACATGCGCCCTCAAGGAATTGTCAAGAGCCACCCCTACTCATCACGAGCCTCAGCCGCGTCGCGACCGCTGACGCTCAGCGGGTCGACTCTTAAAAAGCCATATGATCGACCCGGAACAAGTCCGATCACCGGTGGTTCGCTTCGGTCCCTACCGGCTCGATCTCAGCCTGGCAGAGTTGCGGCGACAACAGCGAAGGATTCCGCTGCGACCTAGACAGGGAGTCCGAAACTACGGGGCTGTCTGAAAGCACGGTTACCTCCAAGAGTACAGTGACGTCTCAAGACAAGGCAACGACTGACAACACGCTGGAGTCCAACCAGTCGCTGCTCGCGATTTTTCCTTTCGAGCGAGTCTCTGAGGATGCAGCGACGGGTCACCTCGCACTCGGTCTCAGCGAAGGCTTGGCCTTACGTTTGGGGCAACTGTATAACTCGGGACTGGCGTCGATCGCCCAGACTTCTGACAGGCGTTTCCGGGCCGAGTAATTGCCTTTGGCGCAGGCTCGCCAGGTGCTCGCGGCAGAAGCCATCACCAGCCTCGAACGTGGATTCGAACAGCGTCGCGACTGGCTCTTGCCCTACGTAGGGCTGATGCCCGCCTTGCGCGACCTACGAGACGATAGGAGGTTCATCCGGCTGCTGCCTTGACGCGTCGCTACAGCCGGATTGCCGGGGTAACCAACCACGAGACACCGGCCGCCGCCGCTTGATCCCATCAACCCTTGCGACCGATCCGGACCGGCCGATCACCAACAAATTTGGCGTAGAAGTCGTTGCCTTCGTGATCGATGACGGTAAAGGCCGGGAAGTCTTCCACTTCGATCTTCCACACCGCCTCCATACCGAGCTCGGGGTATTCGAGCACCTCGACATTTTTGATGCTGTGCTCGGCGAGGCGTGCCGCCGGACCGCCGATCGAGCCCAAGTAGAAACCGCCGTGGCGGCCACAGGACTCGGCCACCTGCCGCGACCGGTTGCCTTTGGCCAACATCACCATGCTCGCACCATGGCTCTGGAACAGTTCGACGTAGGGATCCATACGCCCGGCGGTAGTGGGACCAAAGGAGCCGGAGGCGTAACCTTCGGGCTTCTTCGCTGGACCGGCGTAATAAACCGGATGGTCCTTGAAGTACTGTGGTAAACCCTCGCCGGCATCCAACCGCGCTTTGAGCTTGGCGTGGGCGATATCCCGGGCGACGATCAGCGTACCGGTCAACGACAGACGGGTGGCGACGGGATGCTGCTTCAACTGCTCGAGGATCTCCGGCATCGGACGCGTCAGGTCGATGGCGACCACCTGGTTGCCAAGCTCGTCGTCCGTGACATCGGGTAGGAAACGTGCCGGGTTGGTCTCGAGCTGCTCCAGGAACAGACCATCGCGGTTGATCTTGCCAAGGATCTGCCGGTCGGCAGAACACGAGACTCCAAGCCCGACCGGACACGAGGCGCCGTGGCGCGGCAGGCGGATTACCCGCACGTCGTGGGCAAAGTACTTACCGCCAAATTGGGCACCAATGCCGGTGGCAGCGGCGATCTCGAACACCTTCTGCTCCATCTCGAGATCGCGAAACGCACGGCCGAGCTCGTTGCCGGAGGTCGGCAGGTCGTCGAGATAGTGAGCACTCGCCAACTTGACGGTCTTGAGGGTGTATTCCGCCGATGTACCGCCGATGACCAACGCCAGATGGTACGGCGGGCAAGCCGAGGTACCGATCGACCGCAGCTTGGCATCGATGAATTGCATCAACGAGTCCGGGTTGAGCAGGGCTTTGGTCTCTTGGTAGAGAAAGGTTTTGTTGGCTGAGCCGCCCCCCTTGGCCACGAACAAAAACTTATAGGCGTTTCCCTGGTCAGCGTATATCTCGATCTGTGCCGGCAGATTAGTGCCGGTATTCTTCTCGGTATACATATCGAGCGGCGCCAGTTGTGAATAACGCAGGTTGCGCTCTGCGTAGGCTTGGTAAATCCCGTGGGACAACGCCTCCGAATCATCACCGGTGGTGAGGACACCTTGCCCCTTGTAACCCATGACAATGGCGGTGCCGGTATCTTGACAACCCGGCAGCACCCGGGCAGAAGCAATCGACGCGTTCTTCAGCAGCTCGAGAGCGACAAAACGATCATTTCCGGATGCTTCAGGATCGTCGAGGATCTTGCGGAGCTGCGCCAGATGGGAGGACCGAAGAAGATGGGCGATGTCGTCCATCGCCTCGCGGGCCATCAACGCCAGCCCCTCTGGCGCCACCTGGAGGATCTCGCGCCCGCCAACGTCCATCGTCTCGACGTGATCGCTGGTCAGGTGACGGTATTCGGTGTCGTCCGAGCCGTGCTCGAACATCGGCTGATACTCAAATGTGCTCATGGCGTCTCCTCTCGAGCTTCCTCTTTGCTGGCCGGAAGCCAAAGGATACTTCAGATCCTGAAGCACGTCAGATCCTGAAGCACGTCAGATCATGAAGCACGTCAGATCCTGAAGCACGGTGTCGGTAAGATATGATCCATCCCATCACTGTCGCCGCTGGCCAGCGAATCTGCTCGAAAGGACATGAAGATGCGTTACGAACAGAGTCAAAGAATCGGCAGACACCTCCTGATCATCGCCGGCTTGGCTTGGCTAGCAAGTCTCGCTATCGCTGACGTCCTCGTCACCAATGATGGCGAGCGCATCGAGACTCAGGGGGCTTGGAAGGTCAAGGGCCGGCAGCTGGTTTATACCAACACCCGCGGTGTGTTGTCGGCGATGCGGCTCGCTGACGTTGATCTCGATGCCAGCGAACAAGCGACGCGGCAGGCTGCTGAGCCCGCTACAAGTCAACCCGCCGAGTCAACCTCGGGCACTGCCCCGAGAAAGGCGACACGCTCTTTCACCAATGACGACATCGGCACCGCCTCGGAGTCGACGAACGCCGGCTCCTCCTCACCCACCGAGCAGAACCCAGGTGCCGAGAATCTGCGTGCTACGTTCGGAACCGTCGCCAACGGCTATTCTGTGCGGGCGACATGTAATGGCCGAACGCTACCCGACATCAGCGGTGGCCAATCCCAGGCAGTCCAGTTGTTCCATGTCGATCACCCCAACCGAGCCAAAATGGAAGCAGACTTGGAGATCGAGGGATCCGGAGGTGACCGCAAATACCTCAATCTCTTCTGTCTACAGGAAGGCAGCAACACCCTCGAGATCGGCTATGAGCCGACCGCCCCGAGCAGCCTCAACCTACGCTTTTATCTCAACGCCCCCAATTACACCTCGCCAATTTTTGAGTTCGAGCAGGAGGAGCGCGTGGCAGGGACGTTCAGCACCAACTTCGAGCTTTATCAAGAGATGCCGGAAGGACACCAGACAAGGATCTTGCGTTAGTGGCACAAGTCACAGTTTCCGCGCAAACGGCTGCAGCACGATGACGCCAACAGCACAAGGCCAAGTGCTTTTGTCTAAACCGGCCTAGGCCCAAACGCTGGAATCCTGACCTGACGCCGGTTAGAGTTGGCTTTCGCCGCTTGTTCGAACAACTCGTACCTCCTTCCATCACCAAGGAGCGCCGCCCAGCGTGCAAGCCATGCCCGGTCTTTCTGCGTCTGTTCGGCAAACTGCCGACCAGCTTTGTCCTTGGTTGATCGCCACGCTTTGCGCGCTGTGGTTGAGTCCTACCGTCGCTCTGGCGGCTCCGAACGTCTTGAGTCTCTCGAACATGACCGAGAGTTATGGAGTGCTCCGGGAGCAACGCCTGGTTGACGGCTTGGCACCGGCGCCGGACTCGCCGATCGACGATTTTGTAGCGGCCCTGTTCCTCGGCGCCAACTCGCGGGTACGGTTCGACTTGGGTGACATCCACCGGATCGAAGCGATCCAATTGTTGGCCCTGGACGACTCGATTGTGGTCGAGGTGTCGGAGGACGGTCAAGTCTTCGAACCAGTGGTGTTGACCGGCAGCGGTCGTGTCGAGCCGATGGAAGTTTTTCTCGCCGTCGATCTCGACTTGCGCGTGCGGTACCTTCAGGTTGAGGTCTCGCCGTGGCGCAGTCGCGGAGCGGTGGGCGAGATCCTCGCCTTCGAGAGTACTCCCGACCACCTGCCGGTCAACCTAGAGAACCAAACGCCGCCCACCTACAAAGAGGCCACGCAGCAGATCCTCGACACCGAGCGCCTAGTTAGCCGCCTGATGCTCGGGCTGGCGCTGGTAGCGTTGATCCTGCTGCTCTGGGCTCAGGCTAGCCACGGCCGCCGACGGGTGATCCTATGCTTGGCTCTGGTGGCGATTTCAGCGGCCGGCTGGCTGCGTCTCGGCACCCTGCGCGTCGATGGCACCTGGATCCATGCCTGGGATCTGATGCACTACCAATTGGGTGCCAAATATTTTGAGGAACTCGGTTACCGCGATCTCTACCGTTGCGCTGCCGAGTGGGAGCAGCAACGTGGGCGAGCCGTGATGGTTGACCGCACGAAAATTCGCGATCTGGATGACAACCAGCTTTACCCCGGAAGTTGGGCCAGCACTCCAGAAGGTGCCTGTCGGGCCGAGTTCAGTGACGACCGGTGGCAAGCCTTCGGTGCCGACCTCGACGGTGTTCGGCGACTCTTCAAGTTTCGACGTCTGCATCAGGCGCTGCGCGACCATGGCTACAACGCTACCCCGCCGCAGACCCTGGTGCTGAACACCCTCGTTGGATCGCTGGAGGCCAAGCCGGGTACGTTGCTGGCATTCTCTCTCCTCGACGTGGCAGCGCTTGCCGCAGCCGTCGGTTGCCTGTGGTGGGCCTTTGGCCCCTTGGTTGGTGCAACCGGTGCACTCCTGATCGGTTTTGGCGATCCTTGGGGCTTTTCCTGGACCGGTGGCAGCGTCGGTAGGTTCTTCTGGCTGTTCGCCCTATGCGCCGGTCTCGCATTAATTGCCAAGCGCCGTTGGGTCTCCGGCTCGATGTTGGTCACGGTCGGCGGCTTGCTACGTCTGTTTCCATTGGTACTCCTGGCTGGCCCCGTCGTGTGGGCGATCCGCGCCTGGCTGCAAGGCCAGAAAGACGCTGCCGAACGCAAGGTTGCGACCAAGCTTGTTGTCGGCGTCGCCGTGACGCTGATCGTTGGTTTGTTGTTGCCTGCCATCGTCTACGGGTTCGACGTCTACAGCGAGTTTTTCGACAACAGTCGCATCCACGCCACGGTGCCACCCTCCAACCACATGGGGTTCGGGGTGTTGGCATCGGCCGGACTGGAGGGCAGCGCCTTCACCGCTACGACGCCTTGGCGCCTAGTCGCCTGGCTGCTGGCTCTCGGTGGGTCTTTCGTCTGGCTGGCCTGGGCGCTGAGTCGACCACGCGAGTCCCATCGACCGCGCCAGCCTTGGGAAACGGTGGCGATGTCGGCACCTCTGCTGTTTGCCAGCATCCCTCTGTCGAGTTACGACTATGTGTGGTTGGTCATCCTCGCTCCCCTGGCAGTGCAATCTAGAACCCGATTATTGACGCTACTCGGCTTTGTTGCTTTCACAAACTTCTTGCCCGAGATCGCGCCAGAAGGCAAGGTGTTTTACCTCCTTGCCAGCGCCGGCCTCCTGATCGTTCTTATCGTCTTCTGCTTCGAGCGGAAACAGGATACTCGAGCTAGCGAGCACCTCGCATCATTGTGAGGCCAGCAGCCCCCTTCGCGGAACAAGCCGCAAAGCTGTAACAGCAGCTTGCCCCTCAGTCGTCAGTTTCCGACCATTGGTACCCGTCAGTAGACGCCCGGTTACGAACCGCCGTAGGTGCCAACGAGGAACGTTCCCGTCAGACAGACTAGATCCTGCTCTCAATCTATCGAAGGGGAAACCCCTCGAACCCTGGAGATGTCAATGGCACCGGAACGTTCTGAAATCGCACACACACTGACTACCCAAAGCCGACGCTGGCTGACGCTGGTCCTCCTCGTCACCTTCACCCTCGTGGCCGGCCCAGCGCCGGCCGCGTCCCCTCGTCAAGGCTGGGGTGGCCCGGACTGCACCGCCCGTCCGGTCCTGAAGCAACTGGTCGATGATGCCTTCGCGGCGTCACCCGCGGGAGACTTCTTGGGCAACGGTCGTGGCTCGGGCGCTCCGGGTTATTCGGTATCCCTGTCGCAACGTGGCTGTGGAGTCTTCACCTACGCCGTCGGTCAGCGAGACGTCGAACAAGGCAAACCGATGACCCGTCGCACCCGGCAGCACATCGGCAGCCTGTCCAAGTCACTGAGCGGCACCATCGCCCTGCGTCTTGCCGCCGCCGGTCTCTTCGGAGTTGATGGTCTGGAATCCACCGTCGACCGCTTCCTTTCTGCCGCAGACATCGCGGCTCTCACCGTTGGCAGTGACCCCGACGAGCCTGCCTGCCCGGCAAACATCGTCGCCTTGAATCGACTGACGGGTCTTCCTGAACCGGTTGCAGCCGTTTGTCCTGACTTCTCTGCCATCACGCTCCGTCAGTTGCTCAACGGCAACCATGGCATGTTCGACTTCATCAACGAAGTCGATCGCGACGGCAATGGCTTCCTCGAGACGGACGAGTATGTCCTCGGCCCCTTGCTCGACTTTCTCGGCGTGCCGCGGCGTTCCTTGCCACTTGGTACCGATACGCCCTTTGATCTGTTGACCGCCTATGGGCTGCTGACCCATCCCAACGCGGTGATAGGCGGTCACGGACTCGAAGACTATGAACGCACGTTCGGGACAACTGGCCACACCCTGTTCGGGATTATCGCCGAGCGTCTTACCGGTCTGTCTCTCGACGACCTGCTGGCGATCACGATCCCCTTGCGCCGTGGCACACCGCCGATGATCTCATTGACTAGTCCGCCGATTCCGGAGCGGGGCATCGCCCGTCAATATCTGGTGACATCTGGCGCCGATCTCGTCGGCTTGACGGAAGATCTTTTTGGTCTCTTTCCACAAGTCAACATCCAGGGTAATCCAGCGATCAACGTCTACGAACTCGACGCCTTCATCGTGACCAATACCGGCGGTGCCGCGGGGGCTATCGTGTCGACGCCCGACGCTTATCGTCGGTACCTGCGGAGACTCACCACCGGCAGACTGTTACGCGACGACGAGCAAACGCTATTCGACAACAGTTTTGCGCCGATCACCGGGATGCCGGGGGTATTCCACGGCTTCGGGTTGTTCCGTTTCGACGATCCTGACTTTGGCCCGGGTTATGCGAAGAGCGGGCGGGTCACCGGTTCGAGCTGCCAAGCCCTGCACTTCGACGCCCGAACCACGACCGTTGTCGCCTGTAAGAATTCCCTCGACGCCTTCTTGGCTGGCGAAGTTCCCTCCAGTTCGGCGTCGGTGGCTGATCTGGCCCGTGCCCTGGTGCAGGCTGTTGTGACTTCACCCTAGCTCGACGCTGCCCCGGTCTTGGCTGCTGCCACCTCCGCCTCCAAGCGGGCGATGTGCTCTTGCAGTGGCTGCACCATATCCATGACTTCCGCCTCGGTGAATCTCGGCATGATGTGCTGCGGACAGTTCCAGTCAACCGCCTCGACATCCAAGACGATGCCTCGTTCGATGCGAGCGTTGTAGTCGGGATCACCAAGGCGCGCCGCCAGCTCGGGATCGTCGTCAATTTCGATCGCCCGCGCACGAGCGTAAATCTTGAGACGAACCTGGTGGGCGAAGTCGATCAGGATCAAGGCAACGCGATCATCGGACTGCAGGTTGCCAAGACTGATGTACTGTCGATTACCCCGGAAATCCGCAAAACCGAGGGTGTGCTCATCTAGCACCTTGAGAAAACCGGCCGGGCCGCCGCGGTGTTGTACATAGGGCCAGCCGTTCTCGCCTACGCTGGCCATAAATAGCGTGTCACGTTCTTCGATGAACGCTCTCTCCCGCTCGCCGAGACCGCCCGAGCGGCTATCACGGGCTTCAAAACGAGCATATTGATCGCGGACTCCATTACGTTCTTGGGCCCGCTTGACACTGTCAGTGAATGCGATGCGATGGAATGTTGCGGTCATGAAACCTCCCTCGCGACCCGTCCAACGTTGAGCTCGATCTCGACGTTAGACGCGCCGTCAATACTCAGATGCACGTCCCAGCTGACGGTTACGGTTCCTTCAGCTCAGCCAGGTCGCCGAGTATTGGCGGGAGAACAATGCAGTGTATTCGACCGAAGCCTTCCTCGAAAAGACGACCGTCCCTTATTACGGCGGCGAAATCGACTATGGCGACCGTGCGGAGCATTGTTGGAATGGCGACCAGGAAAACGGTAACCACATCTCACGGCTGCGCTACAACACGATGTATGTTCCAAATATCCTGCAACGAATCAACGCGGCCGCTCCGGCAGGCGCGGATTTGACGAGCTGGCGATACTGATCCCCACAACGGCAGCCCGGCACGCGCACCCAGCCGTGACATCGGACAACGCAATAGATCAGGTCTCGGTCCCCTCCCAACACATAGGATCTCATTGAGGGATGCCGCCACTCGTGACAAAAATGGGACCGAGACCAATTCAACACATTCGAAGTAGTAGGTGCCCTAAGCCGAGCCCGCACCTACCAACCCTTCAGCCGACCAACTTGGAACTTCTTCACCCGACCATCCGGTCCGACCAGAATGGTCTTGGGTACACCCTTGATGCCATAACCCTGGGCCAGCTCGGCTCGGTTTTCCGGTGTGACGACTCGGAACGGCAACGCATTTTCGGTCACAAAAGCCTGGACCGCCTGCGGATCGTCGAGGCCAATCGCGACAAAGTCGTGGTCGCTGCCCAGCCGCTGATAGAGGTCCACCCAATGACTCAGGTTGTCCTCACAGACCGAGCAAGTGGTCGTGAACACCATGGCAACCGTATCGCGACCGCCATCGTCGAAGCGCAATTCGCTGTCGCCGCCGCCAAGCTCTCGGACCTGAACTGGCGGAATGACATCACCAAGGGACAAACGGCTGGCAACCTGCTCCACCTGAGCGGCCTCGAGTCGCCGATTCTCCGTCGCCAGAAGGAGCACCAAGGCCGAAAAAACAACTAGTAAGCCGTGTAGAAGAACACCATACCAAGCAAAACCACCACGTTGCATATCAAGGCTCCTTTCGTAGCTGCCGGAGAAGCCGCGCTGCCCTGGCGGGCAGCGCGAGCAACAAGAGAACGGGCTGAAAACCCTAGCTACTGGCAGCTAGCGATGCAGTTGTTGAGCATGTTGGTGCAAGTCTGGGGATTGCTCGCAAGCTCCAGGCACTCTTCGTAGTACACGTAACAACACTCCTCACAATGTCCTGCATAGGACGGCGTCGCGGTCACCTGGATGATTCCGAGGAGAGCAACGATCGTCAAAGCCAAAGAAAAAACCTTTTTCACGACTGACTCCTTTATCTCAAATGGATAGGACGGCTCGACATCGAGCCCTTTTCCGGTTCGGAGCTCCACCAGCCTTCTACAGCAAAACACTTGCCACCCGACAACCATCCGGCTTCCGCCCCTATTAGCCAGCCACAGAACCAGGCTGCGGGCGGCGAACAAACGCGTTGCGCTACATCCACTGTCCAGTCTGCTTTGCGGTGGTCGTGCCCAATCTATTGGCAAGAATGCCCAAGTCCTTGGCATTTAGCGTCATTCTTCTTTGGGCAGCCCGACAACACTTCTTTGTCTAATTTCACAGTGATGACCCACAGCGGGTCGATTTCTCGCATTGCATTGTGGGTCTGCGCGAGATCATGAACCGCCCGTCTTCCTTTCTGGGACCAACAACCCGTTTCATGGGTCAGATCCCCAAATCATCGTGATATCGAACTGCTACTATAAATTGTGGTCACGCTACCGGTGGTTTCGGTTACGGAAGGGGCACCATGAATTTGATAGCCGGTGAATCGAGTCCACCGCGCTATCGCTTGCGCGGTCACATCGACACCGTCGACACCGTTTTTGACCTCGATGTCGGGGAGCATCGGATCGGCAGCTCATCGGCGAGCGATATCCGCTTGCCGATCGATGGCGTGTCTCGCGAACATGCCGTACTGCGGGTGACCACCGCCGGCCTGGCCGTCGAAGATCGTGGTAGCAAAAACGGCACGTTTGTCGATGGCAGACGAGTTGACCGCTGCGGATTACCAGCCGGAGCAAAAGTCAGTTTTGGTCCGATTGAGCTCGAGCTCGAAGCCGTTGATCCGGAAGATGCCGAGCTCGCCTTCGTGATCGATCCGATACGGCATGAGACGCACCGCACCTCAGCCTTCTACGGATCGCACGAAACGGCCTCGGTTCTCGCCGGCAACGAGCCGTGGCCCCAAGCGGCTTGGCTGAGGCTGGTGGCTGGATTCGCCGAGCGTCTGCTGTCCGAAAGCGACCTGGGCAAGGCGGTCGATCTTCTCCTCGAGATGTTGGGTGGGACAGCAGCGTGTGTCGTCGAGTGGCGTAACAACGGTCAACCCGTGATCCTGACAGCGCGTGGTGCCGAGGTCCGAGATCCTCTCCGCACGATCCCGGGACTCCAACACCTCGACGACCTGGCCGGTCCGCTGAAGTCCCATCCGTCGCCACATTTTGGATGGAGGTTCCACAGCACCGCTGAGCACACTGTCGGCTGTCTTACCGAACGTGAGAATTACCCGTTGGCCCTCTTGACCTGGGGCGATTTCCCCGATCGTCTGCTCAGCGAGGGCCTGTTTCTTGCCCTACTGCCGATGCTCGAGCGCTGGCGCTCCCAGACAGCACAAGGTTGGATACAGCAACCTCGCTCGATCACACCCGAGATCGGGGCCAACTCTCGTCATCCCGAGCTGCGATTTCCGGAGGACTATCTGGCTGGCGGCTCGCCACCGATGACCGCCCTCTATCGCCAGATGCAAGCGGCGCTCACCAGCAACTTGCCAGTCCTTATCATCGGTGAAACCGGAGTCGGCAAAGAGCGGTTGGCAACCATTCTTCATGCATCTTCCGACGCTATCGACGGCCCTCTGATCGCGATCAACTGTGCCGCGATTCCCGCCGATCTGCTCGAGGCTGAGCTCTTTGGCATCGACAAAGGCGTCGCAACCGGCGTCGATCGGCGGATAGGCAAGTTCCAACAGGCCGAGGGCGGAACCCTATTCCTCGATGAGGTCGGCGAGATGGCGCCTGCCCTGCAAGCCAAGCTGCTGCGGGCGTTGCAGGAAAAGCAAATCCAACCGGTCGGAGGACGACCGAGACAAATAGACCTGCGCATCGTGGCCGCGACCAATGCCGACCTCGAGCAACGGATGGACGCCGGATCGTTTCGTCGTGACCTCTACTATCGGCTGGCGGGTTACACCCTGCTGGCTCCCCCGCTCCGTGAGTGCGCAAGAGACATCCCAGCCCTGGTCGAGCATTTTGTGCGGCAATTCGCACAGCAGACCGGCACCTCCATTCGAGGTTTATCAGTGAAGGCATTGCGAACCCTGACCGGCTACAGCTGGCCCGGAAACATCCGCGAGCTGCAGCACGAAGTGTTGCGCCTGGTCTCTCAGTGTCCGAACAAGGGGGTCGTCGACGCCAGCATGTTATCTCCGCACCTATTCTCCCAGCTGTCGCCTTCGTCCACGATGGGTCCCGACAGCTCATCCGATATTCTGCACCTGGCGCCCAGGCTGCAACAACTCGAAAGACAGTTGATCAAGGAAGCGCTACGAAGGGCGGGCGGGCGTCAGGTTCACGCCTGCAAACTGCTCGGCGTCTCTCGTAACGGCCTCGCCGACAAAATCAAACGCTTCGGCATCGATCCGATGTCCTCGCTCGAAATGGGCTAACGCCAGCATGCTCGTCGACTCGACGCGTGATACCACCACCCGCGCCATGCCGGGCGGCACCTCGGCATCAAGAGTCAGCAGTTCGGGACTCCAAAGTGTTTTCGCTCCCGGAGAGAAAATCGACCACCGCTTCCGAATCCTCCGCTTCCTGGGCCAGGGCGGTATGGGTCAAGTGTTTGCAGCGGAAGATCTCGAGCTCGGAGCAACCGTAGCCCTCAAGGTCATCCGTCCCGAGATTGCTCGCCAACCCCGTGCGGTGGAGCGTTTCAAGCGTGAAGTTCACCTCGCTCGGCAGGTCACCCATCGCAACGTCTGCCGAATCTTCGACTTGTTCCAGGTCCAAAGCGGGTCCCGAACCTGGGGTCAAGACGGTCCGCCATTGATGTTCATCACTATGGAGATGATTGTCGGCGAAACCTTGACTGAGCGGTTGCGGCAGGTGAAGACGTTAACTCCAAGCCAAGCTCTGCCTTTGATTCGCGAGATGGCAGCAGCCTTGGACGCGGCCCATGCCGCCGGCGTCCTCCACCTCGACTTCAAGAGTTCCAATGTAATGCTGGCCGACACGCCGAGCGGGACCCGGGCGGTGGTTACTGACTTTGGTTTGGCTCAGTTGAGCCAACATTCGGACGGTGCTCCCTACCGTCCCCGGGCGGGCTTCGGCGGTACCCCAGCCTATGCGTCGCCCGAGATCGTAGCTGGCGAAAATCCAACCTCCGCCGCAGACCTCTACTCTCTCGGTCTCGTCATCTACGAGATGCTGACCGGTATGCTGCCTTTTCGCACCGACTCGGCTCGCGCCGCCGCGCTACTGCGGCTGGAAGAAGACCCTCCGACGCCACAAACCTGGCAGCCAGAGCTAGACCCGACGTGGGATCGGGCTGTGATGCGATGTCTCGAGCGAAGCCCCGAACGACGGTTTGCCAATGGGGCATCGTTGGTCGAGGCGTTGACAGGTGAGGTCCAGACCGCGTCTCGATTCAGGGCTTGGCCCCGTCGTTTGGCTACCGCTACGGCGCTGGCGCTGGGGCTTGGATCCGCGCTCTTGACGATGCTGCCGAATCCGCTGTTTCGCATGATCGAGACCCGTTGGTTGGATGCCCGGATTTATCTCACACCCATGCAAACGCCCCGTCATCCCATCCTGCTGGTGTTGATCGACGACGTAACCCTCGAGACGATGCCAAACTCGCTGATGGATCTTGCTGACGACATGGGCACTCAGCTGCGTGCGGCCCTGGCGAGGGGCGCGGCAGGGGTCGGTATCGACGTATTGCTGCCCGCCGCCTGGAGCCGTTCCGAACCGTTCTCGGATCTGGTCCTTCGTCACCCGGGAGACCTGGCACTGGCAACCTTCTCACCGCCGGGCCAAGAGGTCATCGGCACTCGAGTATTGGATGGACTCACCGCCGCCGCACTCGGCCCGGAGCGTAGCGAAGATCTCTTCGGATTCGTCAACCTGGATCAAGACGGCGATGGCTTTGTCCGTCGAGCTCAGGCCCTTCATATCGACACACAAGGCCAGTTCCGTCATTCGTTTGCTGGGCGCATGGTTCAGATCTTGCAGACCAGCCAACCTGAGATGACGGATGCCACCCCCTTCTGGATCGATTTCACGGTCGACTGGACACAACTAGAGCAGATCTCGTGGAGCGACTTCGCGACCGCCCTGGCGGCTGAGCCAGGGCGAGTACAGGATCGACTCGTGCTGGTCGGATCGACCTACATCGGTACCGGAGACGGGCGTCATCGCGTACCCCACCCACGATTACTGCCCAACGAAGTCCCTGGTACGATCATCCAAGCGCTGACCATCCACACCTTGTTGGATGGGGCGCCGCTGAAAGAACTGGGCCGCAGCTGGCTACTGATCGCTACTGCAACGTTGGCTACACTTGCTGCAGTCGTTCGACTGCTGGCACCGCCCAACTGGCTGGCCCTATTCCTAGTCGCCTCGTGGGGGCTGGTATCCCTGGTCGTTTTCATCTCGAGCAGGGTCTTGCTGCCAGTCGCCTCAGTCAGCTCCGCCATCCTGCTCGCCACCGCTGCAGCCCACCTCCTGCACCAACGTCCCCGCCAGGAGTAACGCCCCTGCAAGGAGTGATGTATGCGATTTAGCAACCTACACCTGATGCTTGTTGCCGTGTTATCCGGCACGCTTGCCCAACCGCTCAGCGCCCAGCCGCCATCAACTCAGGACAAGCCCACACCTAGAGCAGTCGCCTTGGTCAGCTGGATTGTCGGCTCGGTCGAGGTTCAGACATCTGCCAACACTTCCGCGGAGCAATCCAGTTTCGCTGACCCGACCTCTACCGCTGACCAGACCTCTACTGCTGACCAGGCCTCTAATGCTGACCAGGCCTCTGCAGGGCAAGCCCCATCAACTTCTGAGCAAGCCCCTGTTGTGACCCAGGCCTTTGAAGCACCACCTGTTTCAAATACGAAAGATTGGCAGCCACTCGAACTTCTCGACCGGCTGGCTGAAGGATCGATCGTCCGTACCGCCGAAGCCTCTGAAGTGCAGTTGGTGTTCTTCGATGGCCGCCGCCTAGTCATCAAAGCCAAGAGCGAAGCGGTGATCGGCGCTCATGGAGCCCATCTTGCCATCGGCTCCCAACGCCCTTTGCCCGCCGTGCCAGCTGTTGCCAGGATCACTCCCCTCGCCAAGCCGGGACAACATCCGGGCGCAGATCGTATCCGGCAAGAAGCTACCACCAGCATCGAAATGTTCCCACGCAACAGCATCCTTCCCTTCGAAGCTGCAACGCTGCGGTTTACACTGGTTGAGGGGGTCCGCAGCTACCACGTCGAGATTGTCGACGAACTGGGACAAGAAGTCTTCGCAACCCGCACCCAAAGCCCCATAGTCCGTGTTCCCGACGGTCATCTGGAACCCTCGGCGGTCTACTTCTGGCGAGTTACCTCAGATCGCAAGGGCACTCTCGGTAGCGCTTTCTTCAGCACTCCTGACCTGGCCTTGATCGAGGCTCGCCATGAGCTCATCGACCAAGTAAGCCTGGCTCCAGACCTCGGCCTCGAATTGTTATTAGTTGATGTTGACCACCATCTCGGTTGGCAACAACAAGCTTGTCAACGGCTTGCCCGACTGACGGATGCCCGACCCGAGCCTCTTTTCAACAAACCCGGGATCACCCGATTCGGCTGCGATACCTCGACACGCATCGCCATGCGGAGTGGATCCCAATGACTCTCCGCCGGTGGACCTCATACCGTACTACCGTCTGGATGTCAGTCGTCTGGATCTCGGTCGCCTGGAATACAGCCACTCCAGTAGTTTGCCTTGGCCGACCGGCCGCCGCACCCAATCCGCCTGCGACCCCCTCGGCCAAGGAGCAGCCGGACGCAGCCTCGCCTGCCCTCTTGAAGGCTCGTGCCAACTACCAACTCGGGATCACCGCCTACAAAGAGGGACGCTTGAAGGACGCCAGGCAGGCTCTGCAAACCGCTCTCGATACCCAACAAACCCTGGTCGCCGACAGTCTCGAAGTTGCCAAAAGCTTCTCTGCCTTAGGCCAAGTGGCCAACTTTCAGGGTGAGCTCGGAGCGGCGGAGGACTATTACCGTCAAGCCCTGGCTATCTATCAGCGTCTGGCTCCGGACAGTCTCGAACTCGCGAAGACCTGGAATAGCCTCGGTACCGCACGTCTGAATGGCGGTGACTTGGCAACCGCAAGAACTTATTATCGACACGGTTTGGCGTTGCGCGAAAAGCTCGCCCCCAACAGCCTCGATGTCGCCTCCAGCCTCAACAACCTCGGTCTAGCGGCCCTCTTCAGCGGCAATCTCGAGGCCGCTCGTGACAACCTGCATCGAGCACTGGCCATCAAGCAAGAGCTGGCACCTGACAGCCTCTCCTTAGCGTCGACGCTGGGTGGCCTCGCGTCTCTAGCGTTGGCAGACGACGAACCGGAAGTGGCCTGGCAGTACGAAACCCGAGCCCTGAAGATCCACCAGACCCTTCGACCCGGAAGCTTCCAAGTCGCCTATGCCCTCAACGTCTTGGGACGTATCGCTCGCCACCAAGGTAAGTTGGACAAAGCTGCCGACTACTCCAGCAGGGCGTTGGCGATGCAGCAGGAACTGGCTCCCGGGAGCTTGGCTCTTGCTGACACCCTCAACGATCTCGCCGCCACCGCCCTGGAGCAAGGAAGGTTGGACGCTGCCCAGACGTATTACCAGCAAGCTTATGAAATCGGCTTGCGGCAAGCTCCAGACGGTCTGTCGAGTGCAGCGATTCTCAACAACCTTGGCCGGGTCGCTCGGCGACGCGGCGAGCTCCAGCAAGCGGCGGACTACTTCAACCGCAGCCTCGAGACACTGGACGTCAGAATCGGCAGGCTAGCTGCCAATCATCAGACGCGGGGTAGTTTTCGCAGCCTCTATGCCCACTACTATCGCGATGCGATCGACCTCCATCTCGAAACCGGCCGCAACGCCGATGCCTTCAGCGTTTTGGAGCGTTCCCGAGCACGCAGCTTTCTGGCGATGATTGCCGAGAAGGAATTGGCCTTCACCGCCGACCTGCCTGCCGAGCTCACCGACGCCCGCAGTTCTCTGGCCCAACGCTACGATCACATCCAAGGTCAGATCTGGCGTCTGGATCCCGAGCAGGACCGTGAAGCAATCGATACGTTGCTCGCTCGGCTGAGCGACTTGCAAAACGAGCGCGATGACATTGCAGAACGGGTTCGCAAGGCATCGCCGCGGCTTGCCGCGTTGCAATATCCCGAACCGATCGGGCCTTTGGAGACTCAGCGTGCGCTCGATCCAGGCACCCTCCTACTGTCCTACAGTGTCGGGGAAGAACGCAGCGATCTTTTTGTACTCAGCCGGGACAGCGGGCTCGAGGTGTTGCCGATCGCAGTCGGAGAAGCCGCCTTGCGCCGTCAGGTAGACCTCTTCCGCGAGCAGATTGCAGCGGCCATTGAGCCAGAAACCGCGGCGGCTGCTCGATTGTTTGTCGATCAGACCGCCGAACGACTCTACGATCTCCTGATCGCACCGGTCGGAGAGCGGATCGAAGCCGCTGACCGGCTGCTGCTCATCGCTGACGGTCCACTGCATTATTTGCCGTTCGCAGCGTTGCTACGTCCAGCGGATCAGGACACAGTCTCGGCCTCCCACAAACCCTACTTAGGGATGTGGAAGCCGATCCACAATGCGCTTTCGGCCACCGTATACACCCAACTGAAGCAAGACCGCCCACGATCTTCGGCCCCGTATCCTTTTGAGATCGCAGCATTCGGCGACCCGGTATACGCCAATCTGAGCCAGGTGCGGACTCCGCGCGACCCATCACTCGCCGAAGAGCGCGTCGAAGGAGATCGACCGCGGTGGCGCAACGCGATCGATCGTGGGTTGGACCTTTCTCCCCTGCCCGCCAGCCGGCGAGAGGTGGAGTCGATCGCGACACTTTATGGCGCTGAGGCTTCCGCGGTCTTCCTCGGAGACCGTGCCACTGAAGAGCATGCCAAAACAGTCGGCCCAGATGCCCGCTTCGTCCACTTCGCCACCCACGGCTTCGTTGATGCCCACCGTCCGCTCGACTCTGGGCTGGCGCTCTCCATGCCTGCCGCCCTGGATGAAAAGCGCGACAACGGCCTGCTGCAAGCTTGGGAAATTTTCGAAAGCCTACGACTGGAAGCCGATCTTGTTGTGCTCTCGGCCTGCGGCTCTAGTCTAGGCAAAGAGCAGGGTGGCGAGGGTTTACTCTCCCTCACCCGTGCTTTCCAATTCGCTGGAGCGCGCTCGGTCGCCGCCACCTTGTGGAATGTCGAAGATCAAGTGACGGCAGAGTTGATGGTGCGATTTTACCGCCATCTGAAGGCCGGCGAGACCAAGGACGTTGCTCTGCACGCGGCTCAACTCGAATTGATCCGTGAGCCGCTGCATGTGATGGACGACCAGGGTAAAACAAGGACTATCGACGCCTCTGCCCCGTACTATTGGGCGGCGTTTCAACTCACTGGCGACTGGCGCTGATCCTGATCGAAGACGCTCGAGAAATCGGTTGACACCAAGTTGCTACCGAACGAAACCTTCCGGTTGCATACTGGCCAGCAGCAGCTCAGCCGTGGAGACGATCTCAAAACTTCGTGCCGATATCACCAGCAACACGATCAACAGACGCCACCATAGGCCAACGCGACGCAGCGATCGGATCGAGCGCAACCCAGATGGCATTAGCTGTCTATCCCCGATATGACACAGTCCGAGAGGACACAGTCAGACATAGCACATTCAGACACTACAATGGTCTCCTCAACAAGGTAGAGCGTCTGGCGGGTCCATGGCACCCGAAACTTGCTCGACATCAAATAGACCCCCACTCTTGGCCGTATATTCTACATGCCCCTGAGATTTTGCTTCACCGTCGGGGTGTCATTACGCCCGGACTCGAATTAAGACGAGCCACAAGGAGGACACCATGTTTCAGAAGTTTTCCAACAGCTGGGAACTGATCAAAGCGAGCGCCGCCGTGTTACGTGCCGACAAGGAACTGATTGTGTTCCCGATCGTCTCCAGTCTGGCCCTACTCCTCGTCACCGCCAGCTTTTTTGTCCCACTGTTCATGGTCGGAGATGGCGTGTTCTCGGATGATTCTGGCGTCCTCGGCTACATTGTGATGTTTGCCTTCTACGTTGTGCAGTACACGGTGATTTTCTTCTTCAATTCAGCCCTGGTGGGAGCCGCCATGATCCGCCTCGAAGGTGGCGATCCAACCGTAAGCGACGGATTCCGCATCGCCTTCAGTCGCCTGGGAGCGATCCTCGGTTACGCGGTGATTGCCGCCACCGTGGGGATGATCCTGCGCAGCATCTCGGAACGATCCGGTGGTTTGGGTCGATTCGTGATCGGGCTGGTTGGCATGGCCTGGAACCTGGCAACCTTCCTGGTGGTGCCAGTCCTGGTCACTCGCAACGTCTCGCCGATCCAAGCCGTCAAAGAGTCCGCCACCATTCTCAAGAAAACCTGGGGCGAGCAGGTTGTCGGCAACGCTGGCATCGGCTTCGTATTCCTTTTTGGGTACCTGCTCCTCGGAGTGTTGGCAGTCCCGGCGATGATGCTGGTGATCGGCACCGGCCAAGGTGTCCTCATTGGGTCGACGGTGGCCGCCATCGCTATCGCGTTTATGCTGATGGCGCTGATCAACGCCACGCTCAGCGGTATCTACACCGCGGCACTCTACCGTTTTGCCACCTCTGGCCAAGCTGCCGGCTTCGACGGTGCAACCCTGAGTGGTGCCTTCCGGCCCAAGGCTTGAGGATGGAACGCAGCCGTCACCACAGCATCCGACCCCTCCCAGCCTTGGTTGCGCTGATCACCGCCCTGCTCGCCGGCCTGCTGCCGGCAGCTTCCGCGCTGGCGACACCAGCTCCCAACAATGAGGCTTCCGTTCGACGAACGGTTGCTGTCACCGTTGACGACTTGCCCGCCATCTCGACCCAGCGTGATCTCGCAACCCACACCGAGATCACCAACAATCTGGTCACTGGGTTTCAACGTCACAGCATCCCTGCAATCGGTTTCGTCAACGAGGTCAAACTCACTTATGACGAGGACGGCAACACGAGTGAAAACGCAACGATCCAGGCTCAGCGCGTTGCCCTGCTCGAACGCTGGCTTGATGCCGGCCTCGAGCTCGGCAACCACTCCTATTCTCACCCCAGTCTGTTCCGGACTCCTCTCGACGAATTCCAGGCCGACGTTGTGCGCGGTGAGCAGACCACCCGACGTTTACTAAAGGACCGAAATCGAGACCTCGTTTACTTCCGTCATCCCTTCCTGAACACCGGTCCCGATCTCGAAACCAAAGCAGCCTTCGAGGCCTTCCTCGCCAAGCACAATTACACCATCGCACCGGTGACGATCGACAACACCGAGTGGATCTTCGCCCGCGCTTACGACAACGCTCTCGATCGCAAGGATCAGGCCTTATCAAAGCGCGTGGTCGACGCCTACCTGGCCTACATGGACACAATGTTCGCCTATTACGAACAGCAGTCCGAGGCCCTGCTCGGCTATGAGCTCCAGCAAATCTTGCTGATCCATGCCAATCGGCTCAATGCCGATCATCTCGACTCTCTCGTCGAGATGATCCGTAAACGGGGTTACACCTTCGTCAGCCTCAGCGAAGCGTTGAAAGACAAGGCTTATGCTCATCCGGATCGCTACGCTGGCCGCTCCGGCATCACCTGGCTCCATCGCTGGGCGATCACCGAAGGCAAACCGGGCCAGTTCTTTGGCAGCGAACCGGAAACACCAACCTTCGTCAACGAAACCGCGAACATTCAGCCCTGAGAATTCGTCTACTCTGCGCGCAGCAACTCCACCGGGTCAACCCGAGTCGCGCGACGCACCGGTCCCCAGCAGGCCACACCAGCGGTGATCGCGAGTAACAAGCAGACCCCGATCAAGGTGACGGGGTCGTTCGGGCTTATGTCATACAACAAGCCCGACATTGCCCGGGCCATGGCGACCGCGCCGATCAGACCGATCACCAAACCGGCCAATGTGAGACGGGCACCTTGGACGAAGACCATCTGCGCCACATCTCTCGGTCTGGCGCCGAGGGCAAAGCGGATGCCAAATTCGGGGATTTGTTTGCTGACCGCATACGCCATGACCCCGTAGATACCCACCGCCGCCAACAAAAACGCGACCATCGAAAAACCCATCACGACACTCATCAGAAACCGCGGTACCGCAATCGACAGCCGCCGGATATCGGTCATGGTGCGGAAATCGGCCAGTGGTAAGTCGGCGTCGAGTTCCCGCACCGTATCGCGGATGACGGCCCGCACTTCGCTGAGGACCAGGGGTGACTGCACCACCAACGACATGCTGGTCGCCGCCCGCACGCTGCCCCAGAAACGGAACTGCTGGTGAGCAAAGTACATCTGCGGTTTGCGATCTTGCGACAGGCTCTCGTGCCGAACGTCACGCACCACACCGATCACTTGTGCCATCCCAGGCTGAGTGCCCTCACCCCCGAGGCGAAAACGCTTGCCCAGGGGATCTTCTTCCGGCCAGTGCTCGCGGGCAAAGGTTTCGTTGATCACCACCACACCAACCGAGCCTTCGACATCGGATGCCGTGACCGGGCGCCCACGGACCAAACTCAAACCCATCGCTTCGAAGTATCCGGGGGTCACTGCCTGCCAATCGGCCGCCGGCGAATTGGCACCCTCGGGGATCGGGCGGCCCTCGATCTCAAAATTCATATCCCCGAGCCGAGTCGCCAACGGCAGATTGGTGACGGCTCCGGCACCCGTCACCCCCGGCAACACAGCCAGCCGCGGCACTAGCTCCCGATAAAAACCGGTCACATCTCCATTTTCGGGATAACCGGAGCTGGGTAAGCTGACCCGCGTCGTTGCAACGTCGGCAGTCTGAAAGCCCGGATCAACATCCAACAACCGGATAAAGCTGCGACCAAGTAGGCCGGCACCGCTCAACAACATCAACGCGATCGCAATCTCGCCGATCGCCAGATAGCGCCGGGTCCGTTGGCTGCGACGGGAACCGCGCGAGGTTTTGGCCCCTTCCTTCAGCGCCATCATCAATCGCGCCCGACCGACGTCGAGAGCAGGGAACAGGCCGAATAGCCAGCCCGTCCCGATCGACAGCAGACAGGCGAAGATCAGCACCCGCTGGTTGATCCCGACGTCCGCCAACCATGGCAAGTCGAAGGGCATCCACGCTACCAGGCCATGGGTGACTCCATAAGCGATTGCGATTCCCAGGGCGCCACCCGCCAAGCCCAATAGCGTGCTCTCTACAACAACCTGGCCGGCAATCCGCCCGTTGCCAGCACCTAAGGCAGAACGCAAGGCGAACTCACGCTCGCGATGATCGGCGCGGGCCAAAATCAAGCTCGCGACATTGGCACAGGTCACCAGCAGCACAAACGCTACCGTCAAGGCGAGTACCCACAAGGGTCCCTGGATCGGCCCGCGCACCTGTTCCGTGAGGGGCACGCCAGTCGCCAGAAATCGTTCGTCGACTGGGTAGGCGTCCGGAAATTCCTGTCCGAAACCGAGCGCCAATGTTTCGAGCGCCACCACCGCCTGCTGCATTGAGATTCCCGGTCGAACCCGGGCCACACCGGAGAGATAGTGGCTGCCACGGTTGGTGACATTGGCTGGATCAATCCCCAACGGCACAAAAAGATGGGCCTGCGAGCCCGCCAATAGATGTTCCGGTAGTCGAAAATCCGCTGGCAGGACGCCGATGACCTCCCACTCTCGACTATTAACGGTCAACTTGCGCCCAACAACCGCAGGATCGGCAGCAAAACGCTGACGCCACAGGGAATCGCTCAACAGCAGAACCTGTGCACTGGCCAGATCTTCGGCATCGGTGAAGGTGCGCCCAATTGTCGGCGCGACGCCCAAGGCGTCGAACGCCTGGCTACTGAGCCCCGCCGATCGCACCCGAGCCGGCTCGCCGTCACCGGTGAGGTTGAGCGCTCCAAAGGCATAAACGCCCACCGCCGAAAACACCTCGGTCAATCGATCCCGGTAATCGAGGAATTCTGCCGGCGAAATCGAAGCGTTGGGGCTGCCTTCCCAACTCGTTTGAATCCACACCGCGTCCTCTGGCGCGGCATAGGGCAAGGGCCGCAAGAGCACTGCGTTGACCAGGCTGAAAACCGCGGTACTGGCACCGATACCAACCGCCAACGTCAACACCGCCACACCAGTGAACCCCGGCTGCTTACGCAACGTCCGTAAGGCGTAGCGTGCATCCTGCAGGACGTCGTCCCAACGGCTACCCCACCGTACATCCCGTGCCTCGGCGCGGTAGCGCTCCACCCCGCCAAAGTCGATCATCGCCGTACGACGAGCTTCCGCGGGATCCATACCGCGGCCAACCCGCTGCTGGATCTCCATCTCGAGGTGATGACGCATCTCGTCGTGCACCTCTTGATCTACCCGGGACTTGAATACCAGCCGACGCAACCGCTCGATCCAACGCCATACATGATCCATCACAACTCTCCTCGGGATGCTCAGACTAGGTTGCCTGCAAAACCTGGTTGACCGCCATCGACATTAGCTCCCAGCTGGCCGTCTCACTCTCCAACTGACGCCGGCCCTTGGCGGTCAGGCGGTAGATCTTCACCGCCCTTCCTTCCTCGGACTCACCACGTTTCGAGAGAATCCAGCCACGGTCTTGTAGCCGATAGAGCGCTGGATAAAGCGAACCTTGTTGAATCGTCAGCACGTCTCCAGACAACTGCTGAATACGTTTGGCAATACCCCAGCCGTGCATCGGATCGAGCCGCAACGTCTTGAGAATCAGCAGATCCAGGGTGCCTTGTAAAAGATCTTTGGGTGCTCTAGCCATCGGTTCTCCAATTGAAACGGACTCTTCCCTGAAGGGCTTCCAGGCAACACATACCTAGACGGCCATCATACTATGACAATCTACAATACGTAGCTCGCGAAGAAAGGTTTTCCAACACCGGCCTGACCCATAACAAGGCAATGGAGTCTGAGTCCGTGAAGCCGCTGTCGAGAGGATCGGCGACCAAGATCAGTGATACCGAAGGTGGTTCCTCGGTACCCTGGATAACTTCGACACCTTCGGTTCGTCGCTCGCGATCCTCGACGGCGACGGCGTCACCAAGCTCACTGTTGATGAGGGGTGACGACGATGTTGGCAGCGGCTTGGGCGCTACCTGGCGAGTTCGATGGCGATGGCGTCACCGAACTCGCGGTGGGAGCCTAGCAGGCTGTGGCAATAGCCAGCCAGGCCGGACGACGAGGTGCCCTGCCCCCTACTCAACTACTCGATGAGGGCGATCTGGACACCCCAGCTGTCTGGATCATGGGGTGGCGATGCGTTCCAGTCACGATAGGCGTGGGAGTCGTCGGTCCGATAGTGCAGGGTGTACTCGCCAGCATCCAACTTCAGGGTGCCATTGTAGAGTCTGTTCTTCGAGGCGCCCCCAGCACCGTCGGTCTGAGGGTAGGTCATCTCCCAAACGACGGTACCGTTACGATCTTCCAGCCAAGCGTAATCGTACATCCGGCCGCCTGTGCCTTCGCCGAGCGCGTAGACCGAAACTTCGACGGGGTTGTCGACTACAAATTCACGCCGACGGTGACTGTCACTCTTGACTCTGGCAATACGGGCCAACAAGTTGGGATCGTCATCCTCACGATATTCGCTGACGATCGAAGAATCGAAACCCTCACCGCCATACACGGTGATCCCCCAGCGCTCCGGATGCGCCGGTGGGCTGGTGTTCCAGTCGCGGTAGGCATGGGAGCCATCGGTGACGAAGGACACGATGTAGCTCCCGGCCGCGAGGTGAATCACCTCGTCCACCAGCCGATTTTTGGACCCACCACCGCCATGTTCGGTGCGCTCGTAGTCCATCGTCCACACCTTCTGTCGCGTGCGTGCATCGACGATCCAACCGTAATCTGCCATGTCGTGGGCGTAGCCTTCGCCGAGAGCGTAGATTCGAACGTCGGTCGCTGCACTGAGGGTGAAGCCGTGCGATTTCTGTTCGTCATCCCGCAGCCGGATCAGTTCGACAATGGCTTCTTCACCCGATGGCAGGTGTTCATAGTCGAAAGTTTTGACCTGAGCCATCTGCTGAGGATCCTTGAGCCACAGGGTCATCCCCCAGAAGGCTGGATCGCGCGGCGGTAGAGCGTTCCAACGCCGCGGCGAATGAGAGTCGTCGGTCACAAAATGCGCCGCATAGGTACCGGCAGGTAGGGTGATGACGTCGTGTGCAACCCGGTTCTTCTTGGCGCCTCCAGCTGCCTCGGAGCCGTCCCAGGTCAGCCGCCAGACGCGCTTGCGGGTTTTGGTGTCGACAATCCAACCATAGTCATACCCTTCATCGTCGTGGCTCAGCTCACCTACGGCATACACCAACACGTCTGCCGACTCCTGCAGGGTAAACCCATAGGCCTCGGCTTTGTTATCGCCGTTTGCTATCGCGGCCACTAACGCATCTTTGCGCAGCTGGGCGCGAGCTTCGTCCAAGTCTAGAGATTTGACCGCTCGGCCCTGGCCTCGGACGACAATTTCGAGGTCGTCTATCGCGGCCAACAACTCCTCATCGTCGTCCCAACCGAACATCCGGGCAACCGCCTTCGCGGTGCTCTCCAGCCACCCCCCGTACTTGTCGTAATGACCGGTCGGGAAGGTTGCATAATAGACCTCATAGAGCCCTGGCCCAAGACGCAACGAGTCTTCGACCCGACGCAGGTCGCGACGCCGGCTCGCTGTCTCGGCCTTGTCCAGGCTCCACACCACCTCGCGGCTCTTGGCGTCGAGAATCCAAGCCGATGCCAGGTCGAGTACTTTGTGATTATCTCGTCGGCTGGTCTTCAGGCCCCATGCTTCCACGCGGACTTGCTGCGCCCGATCGAGTTCGAAGCCTCGGACTTCCACATCACCGGGCTCGAGGCCGTCAATTTCCACCAGTACCCGATCGTCGGCGAGAACGGGCAAGCCGACACATAGGCAGATGGCGGTAAGGCAGAGGCTTTTGATTCTCATAAAGTGCGACTCCTGTTGCATGCTTACATCCAACTATACGCAACCTGGACCCAATGGGTTCCGTGATCGAACCCAACTGGGTAGATTTTCGTACACTCGAGTACACCCCGCGGTCCTGAGAGACTGAAGTTTCCTGTCTGTCGCCTGGGCTGACTTCGGCCTGTCTGCTATCGATTGCCTGGGCAATGATAGAGAATGGATCGGCCACGGGAATCCGCCCGGGCCACGGCATGATGACGCTTCACCCCCAAGCACGCGAGATCTCCTCGAACTCGAGCACACCAGCCAGCCGGTTCTGGCTGGTCCGAACCAGCCGGTTCGGGCTGGTCCTTTGCCTGGGCCTAGTACTCTTCTTGGGACTGGCTTCGATCGCCGCAGCCTTCGCGCCGCGGGAAGCGCTGATCGAGATTTCAGCCAAAGAGCTGAACGACGAGCGCGGTCAGATCAAGCTACCGACCGCCTGGAAGTTCTCCCCTGAGGACGACGAAGACTTCGCCACCCGTGGCTTCGACGACAGCAAGTGGCCGGTCGTCGATACCCTGCTGGCGGCCCACGACCAGCCCTCAAGTTGGCATGGTAAGGGTTGGTTCAGGCAACGTTTCCGGGTGTCCGCAGATCTGCGCGGAAACCCCCTGGCATTGACCCTGCACCAATTTGGTGCCGCCGAAGTTTATCTCGATGGCCAACTGCTGTTCGCCGCCGGCAACATCGACGGCCCCGACCGCTTCATACCCAGGCTACAACGGCGACCCTACCTGTTCAGCTTCGACAACCGCGAAGAACATGTGTTTGCTGTCCGCTTCGCCAATCCGGACGGTGCACTTTATGAAGCCGCAGACCGAATCGCGGGCTTCAGCATTACCCTCGGCTCGGCCAATCAAGAGCTCCGGACCTACAGTCAGAACCTGCGCGGCCTAAGCACCTTCCAAGCGCTGTTCACCGGCCTTTTCGCCGCCTTCGCTCTGCTCCACTTCCTGTTTTACGCCTTCTACCGCGAAGCTGACGAAAATCTCTACTTCGCCGTCTTGGCTGGCATCGTCGCGCTGCTGGTGAACTTCTTTTTCCACAGTCGCTTCACCGAAGATCCGCGCTTTTTCTTGACCTTCGAACGCGCTACCAATACGGCTTGGCTGCTGCTCTGCGTCGTCGCGCTGCGTTTTGTCTACGCGGTTTACCAACGCCCACCGCGCTTGCTGCTCATGGCGCTCGCGGCAGCGGTGCCACTGGCCATCTTCGCTTGGTTTCGCCCCCTCGATGCCCGACCGTGGATTCTTCCGGCGCTACTTTTGACCAGCGTTGAAATGGTACGGACGGTAATTGTCGCCAACCTGCGACGCCAGGCCGGCGCCCGGCTCGTCGGCGTCGGTATCCTGATCCTGGCCGGCGGCATCTCAATTGGGCTGCTTGCCAACATCGGGATTTTGCCATCCTCGGCAATCACCATCTTTCTGATCCCCGTCAGCTCAGTGCTGGTCCTCATCCTGACCATGTCGATTTACCTGTCGCGTAAATTTGCGCTCACAAGTTACGAGCTACGCAAACAGCTCGACCAGGTGCGTAAGCTCTCTGAGCAGCAGCTTGCGCATGCGCAGCGTGCCCGTGAAATTGAGGTTGGTCGTCGGCTGCTCGAAGCTGAGAATCAGCGCCAAGCGGAAGAGCTCGAGGAAGCCCGCAAACTCCAGTTGTCGATGTTGCCCACCGCCTTGCCTGTACTGCCGGATCTCGAAATCGCCGCCGGCATGTTCACCGCGACCGAAGTTGGCGGCGACTATTACGACTTCGACCTCGCCGACGACGGCACCCTCACCATCGCCATCGGCGACGCCACTGGTCACGGCATGAAGGCCGGCACCATGGTCACCGCCACCAAGAGCCTGTTCAAGGCTCACAGCAACGGGTCCGGGCTGTCCCAGACGCTCGGTCGCTTTGGCCACGCCCTGAAACGTATGAACCTCCAGAAACTGCGGATGGCGCTCACCCTGGTGCGATTCAAAGCTGGACACTTGAACCTCGCCGCCGCCGGCATGCCCCCTGCTCTTGTCCACCGTGTCGCCACCGACACCCTCGAATCGGTTGGCGAAGGCGGCATGCCCTTAGGCGGCCTGACGGAATTCCCCTACCAACAGCTCAATCTCGACCTCCACGTCGGCGACACCGTCCTACTGATGAGTGACGGATTCCCCGAGCGCCTCAACCACGACGACGAGATGTTTGGCTACGACAACGTCAGCACAGCTTTCCAGCACGCCGCCGCCACCTCACCGCAAGCCATCATCGACCGCCTGGTCGCCGACGCCGAAACCTGGGCCGATGGCAAACCCGCCAACGACGACACCACCTTTGTGGTGCTGCGGATGCGCTAGCTAGATTCCGTCTAGCCTCAGCGCCTGTTGGCGCTTCATCGCCAAGCAACAGCCTTCCTTGGCCCGAGAGGTTAGACCCAGCTTTGGCTTGCGCGCCGCCAGCCAACCATTACCGCCCTCCAACTCGCGTCCTGACGGCGGGATAAGACCTCTCCAGCCTTCCAACTCCCGCCCCGGTCCCGCCAGGAGACGTGTTGTGACGATGGAAAGGTCTTCTCCCGCCGTTGGACCCCCTGACGCTACGTACGACAGGTCTTCTCCCGCCGTTGGACGCTATACCTGACGTTCGAAAGGTGTCCTCCCGGCGGGAGAGCCCTTGTTTTGA
>JAJCXO010000255.1 GCA_029263395.1 Acidobacteriota bacterium
GGGATCTTCGCCCCAGAGCTCAACCACGGTCTCGTAACTCGGGACCTCATGCAACGCCGCCGCACTCGCCACCAGGGTCGGCTCAGCATCCGGTATCCAGTCGACGACACAGACTCCGGCAAGGTCGAGGCCCTGCGCGATCGCATCCAATGCATGGTTCAAGCTTTGACGCCCAGGTGCGGTCAGTCGTTCGACGAACGTACCGATCAGCGCCAGCCAGGTCTCGGAGCCGGCGAAGTCCTCGGTCGGCATGACTCGGCTGGCGCGATCCGGAGTCGCCGTCGAGGGTTGACGGGTGAAGCCTGTCGTGGCGCCGTCAATGGTGATCGCCAATTCTCGATCTTCGTTGTCTACCGCTTCGACGCGCAGACTGACCGGGCCGAAGCGGATCTCCGCACCCGCGGGGACCACCGCCCGATCCACTCTCACACCGTCGATAAACGTCCCATTGCGGCTGCCGCGATCCTCGACGACCAAGCCATCCGGTCGCGCGATCAGTAGCGCGTGCTGCCGAGAGACTCCAGGGACCGGGAGCCGCACCTCGCTGGTCGAGGAGGACCCTACCCGATGCTCGCCGATGTCGAGATCGAAGACGACATCGGACTCGCCGATCGAACCGTGGATTCGCAGGTGATGGGTTCGAACAGTTGTGCGGGCGGTCGCGTCACCAGATTCGTGCATTCCGGAGACATATTAGCGTCTACTGGTTGATTGCGCTTCGCGGCAGGGCTCGACGGTTCTCGATGTGTTCTGCTGCTGCTTTGTTCGAGTGCAGGCGGCCGTCGATCTCGGCCATCAAGGCGATGAATCGGGGATGTTCGGTGAGAGACGCGAAGACCGAGCTTTCACGGTTCAGCAGGAGAAGCTCTGCGCGTTCATGGCGGGCTTTTTCGAGATTGGTCAATGCCTCTGATATTTGGCCGCAGCCGGCATAAGCCCGTGCGAGCGAGACCGCGGACAGCCAGTGTTTCTTAGCGTAGTGCTCCAGATTCGCCCGGTTGGTACACCAGAACGCTCGGGTATCCGAGGTCTCCACCGCCTGCCCGTAGGCCGCCAGGGTCTCAGCATCATCACCCGCGACAGCTTTGAGCCTCGCGGCGAAAGCTTCCACGTTTCGGCCCAAGGCGACGAGTGATTCCGCCCGCGCCAAATGAACCCAATCGGCATCCGAGTTCAAGGCGAGGGCTTCCCGAAACTCCTGGAGGGCTTCTGCATAGCGACCTGCGGCGTGCAGTCGCTGTCCTCGGATCCCGCGGACCAGATAGTTTTTGGGTTGTAGTCTCGAGGCGATTTCAGCCTCGCCCAAGGCCTCTGCGTGACGGCCCTGGAACGACAGCAACTCAGCGTACCAGAGGTGCGCCGGAGTGTATCCGGGGGCCCGACGGATCGCCTCTTTATAGGCGCCTTCTGCTGCCAGCCCGTCCCAGTCGAGGTTGAGCGCGAGCAGGCCCTGGGTGGCGTAGGCTTCGGCAAGATTCGGATCCAGCTCGAAGGTACGCCGTAGGGCTTCTCGAGCTTTGGGGAGCGACGTTTCCGGCGGAATCCCGTGCACATAGGCATCGGCGAGGCCGGCATACGCGGGTGCGTAGGTCGGATCCTCGGCCACCGCCGCCTCGAAGTAGCTGAGACTCTTGGCCCGTCCAGCAGAGGTCCACTGCCACCAGTAGAAGCGCCCTTGGCGGGTGAGTTGTTCCGCGGTGACCGGTGCATTGAACGATGCGATGGCATCGATGGAATCCTGGTCGGTGTCGGATCGTTCAGCGGTCGAGGGAGAGCCCAAGAACCAACCCAGGCCGAGCATCAGCAGAACACCAGGAACCGCAACCGTGCGCACGACTCGGTGGCCGAAAGATCGCGCTGTCGCGGCCGTTGCCTCGGACGGATCTGACGATTGACCTTCACGTGCCGTCGTCGGTTCGTCATTGTGCGGCGATGTCGATCCAACGCGCCCAGGAGCATCGCTCTGGGTAAGAGCGGAAAAGACCTCAGGGGCACTGGCGAAGCGACGCTGAGGATCGTGGTCGAGACATCTCGAAACGACCCGTTCCCAGACCGCGGTAAGCGCGGAGCGCGGGGCTAGCGGTGTATTGGATCCACGGTCTAGCGCCAGGCGAAACCTCTCTTGGTCCGGCCCTGTAGCAGGCGGCACTACGCCGTTGATCATCTCGTGTATCACGACGCCGAGGGCATAAATATCGGCAGCAACGGTGGGCTCGGCGCCTTGCAGAAGCTCCGGTGCGGCGTAGGCTGGCGTGCCGACGAAGGACGAAGACAACGCCGCGGTAGCGAGCGATCGAGACTCGGCTCCGGCGGAGACGGCCAGGCCAAAGTCTGTCACCACGGCGCGGGTCTGGTTGCCGCCTGCAACCAACATGACGTTACCGCTCTTCAAGTCGCGGTGTACGATCTGGGCGCGATGCGCAGCATCGAGAGCCTGGGCGACTTGACCGATGAGAGGCAGGGCCTCCTCCGGTGTCAAGCTACCTCGGGTCAACCGTCGGGATAACGTCTCGCCGACGAGTAGCTCCATCGTCAGCACGAGGGTGACCTTGCCGGCCCGGCCCCACTCGGCGTGGGTGCCTGTGCGATGCGTAAAGAGATCGAAGATCCTGCACACATTGGGATGGGTAACCTGCCTCGCCAGTTGGACCTCACGCTTGAAGCGCCGGCTTGCTCGTTCATCCCTGGCGATAGCTGGGTGGATAACTTTCAGCGCAATAGCACCGCCAAGATCGAGGTCTTCGGCGGCGAACACCTGCCCCATCCCACCATGGCCCAGACATCGGGTGATGCGGAATCGATCCGCGACAATCTCATCCGGTAGAAAGGCCAAGAGCGGCCACGACGCGGAAGTCGGCCTCGACTCCGAGGAAAGTGGCTCGACGTCGGCAGTGCGAAAGGCGGCGTCGGAGGGATTGCTTGCTGGTTCCGTTGCGGATTCCACCATGACTCATCAACAGAGTAACACGAGTCGTGGGTTTCGCCGTCAAGCGGGAAACCACTCGGGCCGGGAGTGCTTGGACCGTGTGACCACCTGGTGTGCACCTGGCGCCAACCGGGTTGTCGATTGCATGGCTCGAGGTAGAGATAGGTGACACACGTGGGACGGTCAGCGTTTGCCGGCTCGCGCGGGACCGAAGTGGTATTCAAATTGCTCTAGCAACAGGCTGGCCGAAATTGCAGCTTGGATTCAGCTAGTCAACCGCAACACAAAGGAGATCGACATGAAGGTGAGACACAAATACGGGCCGGCGAAGATCCGCCCGGCGGCTCGGACGACCATGACGGCGCCGGGACTCCAGGTGGCGGCCCCGGCATCTGAGCTGGCCAGCCCTCGAGCCTCCAAATTGACCAGATGACGTTGCAGTGAATCGACCCGTCAAGTGAGTCCAACCGGTCAGAACCTCAGGTTCGGGACACTACGGATCGATCGATGGATCTGTGCGGCTCTTGTCTTGCTGCTCGGTCTCTTGGTCGTCCCGAACCTCTTTTTCGATTCCAGCCTGGATCCCCGGTTGGCGAATGCCCTCTTGTCTCTGTTGGGCTTGGCAATGGTATTCAGGCTCAACTGGTTTCGCGGGGCGAGGTCAGGCGGGGCGAGGTCAGGAGGTTCACCGCCAAGCGGCTTGCCCGTCAGCCTTCTCTTGGGGTTGCTCTTCATCGGTTCTGGCTGGAACTACTTCGTCAATGCGAGGTTCAACTACGGCGCCTTTGTCCACACCCACGATGCTGGCCACTACTACCTGGGGAGTCGCTACTTCGACGAGTTGGGCTACTTCGGGCTTTATGAACAGTTGACGCGGGTCCTCGTCCGATCGAGCGCTGTCGATAAGGCACCCGAACAGGTACGTGATCTGCGCTCTAACACATTGAGACCTTGGCCAGAGGCGCTCGCATCGGCTGCCGCCTCAACTAACCGCTTCGACGCCGATCGCTGGCGACAATTCGAAGCCGATGCCGAGATGATCCTGGACGATCTCGATACAAAACAACTCGGTCTCTTTCTGGGTGATCATGGCTACAATGCCACTCCGGTCTGGACCTGGATCGCGCAAGCGGTTGCCGCTGCCGTACCGGCTGGCAGTACCACAGGGCTCCTCCTACTGTGCCTGATCGACCCGATCCTGTTGACGATTGCCTTGATAGCGATCGGCACAGTCTGGGGTCGAGACATCGCACTGCTCACCGGCTCGCATTTTTTTGTGATCTTTGGGGCTACGAGTAATTGGATCGGTGGCGCCTTCGGCCGGTTTCCGTGGTGGGTGCTGCTGTTATGCGGGATTTGCCTGTGGGCCAGGCATCGGCACTTCTGGGCGGGCTGCCTGCTCGGCCTGGCTGCCATGTTGCGGATCTTTCCGATCTTGTTCGTCGTTCCTCTGGCGCTGAAAGTCATACGGGGGAATCGTCGTGGGCGGCCAATAGCCCGCCGCTACCGTGTTGCCTTCACTGGATTGGCCGCCTCGATCTGTGTGTCCACCATTGGCGCGACGCTAGCTCTGGGAGTTGGCGCATGGGCTGAGTTTGGTCGCAACATGGTGGTCTATCTGGGCGTTGAGCCTTCGAACGCAGTCGGTTTCCGCCAGACCCTCGAGGCGGCGGGGCATGTGTTGGGGGTCATCGGGGAGACTGGCACGGCGATGCCGAAGCTGTTGATTCTTGGCTCGAGTGGTCTCGCCGCCGGATTGTTGGCACTGTCGGCGTCGCGGATGAGAGAGGTGCCGGCTATGGCAGCTGGAATTGCCTTGTGTTTTTTGATCTTCGATCTCGGAGGGTACTACTACTGCTGCTTGCCGCTGGCGCTGCTGGTCGCAGAAGGTGGGGGGCGCGGCAAGGCACCCTATTTTGCGATCGAGGCAATCAGTCACTTTGCTCACTATGCGCTGAACCTAGAAAGCTACGTTTTGTTCATCTTCAGGAGTCTGCTCATCGGCTCGGTTTTTCTCGACAGTTGGTTCGATAGGGTATTACGACAAATCATCAGCTGGGTGAGACGACCGGAATGAGGTGCCAGCGATCTCGATGGAGCTGAGCGTCGACATCTTCTCGAGACGGAAAACTCCGCATGAGTGGACCTTGGAATCGTGGCTTTCTATGTCGGCACCGAGGGTCAACGTCAACAACTGAGCTGACGCGCCGAGGGGACTCATCGTCGAGTCGACGAATAGAAGTCCCTCGAGCGCCGTAATGTGGACAGACCATTCGCGGCCGCCCAACCTACGGCTCGGTCGATGTCCATACTCACGTCTTAGTCTCCTAGGAGCATGCTCATGCCGAAAGAAAAGAAAAAAGCCAAGGCAAGAATGAAAGAAGCCGAAGAGGCCATCCGCTCACACGTAGTTTGGGCGGCTGGTGCCGGGCTCATGCCGCTGCCGCTGGTCGACTTGGTTGGCGTCACTGCCATTCAGATAGGGCTGTTGAAGAACCTGGCCAGGATCTACGAGGTCGACTACACCGGGGCACAGGGCAAAGCATTCGTGTCTGCGTTGACCGGCAGTACCCTCGCCAAAATCGGATCGAGCGCCGTCAAGGCTCTGCCCGGTATCGGCGCCCTATTGGGTGGCCTCTCGATGTCGGCTTTATCCGGTGCCTCGACTTTTGCCATCGGCACCGTGGCACTTCAGCAACTCCGTCGGGAAGGTCCCGATTTCCTCGAGGTTGACCTCGATCGCGCCCGTGAAGCCTATGACGCCGCGCTCGAGCTCGGCAAAGAATTTGTTGCGGGCCTAGAACCAGAAGACGAGCAAGAAGAGGAAGATGTGCTCTCGAAGCTCGAAAGGCTAGGTAAGCTGAAGAAGAAGGGAATCATCAGCAAGGAAGACTTCAAGGCCAAGAAGCGTGAGCTGCTGGATCGACTCTAGTATCTGGGCCTCGGGAGAAGGCTTGTGCAACTACCAGTAGACTCTGAGGATGATCTCCAGTCTCGCTGTGGTTCTCCTGCTCCTCTCTACCCCCGGGAACACTTGCGGGACGTCTGGCTCTGAGCAGGTGCTGCTCGACGAGTTCAATGCGGCACGTCGGGCAGCTGGCCAGGAAGCGGTGGCGCCACATCCGGTGTTGTGTGACATCGCCCGCGACGAGGCGGCAGCGGTGGCGGCGAGTGGTGGCACACCGAACCAAGCCGACCACATCAACAGCATCACACGCCGACTGTACCGCTCCCGGTATGCGCCTCACAGCTGGACAGAAGGGTCACTGATCACCACCTCGAGCGAGGCCATCTTCAGCCAGTGGCGCGGCGTTCGCCCCGAATGGAGCCAAGAAGCGGAAACCGGCGACTTCGAGCACGTTGGTATCGGCCTGGCACGTTACGGCAACAGGCTGGTTGTCACCATGGTGCTGGCGCTCAAGACTCGAACCGTTGAGTGGCGTCAGGTCGAGCCGCTGAAGGATCGAACGTGGGTGCGCAAGGTGGCACTCGCGGAAGTCAACCAGCTGCGGCACACCGCCGGCCATGAGCCGCTCGCTTCCAACGGCTTGCTAGACCATGCCGCCCAACTCCATGCCGAGGACATGTTACGCCGTGAGTTTTACGATCACGTCAGCCCGGACGGCGATACGGTCAGGAACCGGGCACGCGCCGCCGGCTTCCGTGGCAGTCGACAGCTGGCGGAGAACATTGCCAAGGGGCTCTTCACCCCGGACGAAGTGGTCCGCCGCTGGATGAACAGTTCGGGTCATCGCCGCAACATCTTGCGACGTAACGCCACCGAGGTGGGCCTCGGCGTCGCCTTTGGTGTCAACCGGGCCGACGAGTTCGAAGTGATCTGGGTCCAGATGTTCGCCTCGCGGTGATGGTTGCAGCGCTCAGTCGGCTGATCGAGCCTGGCTGAAACAAGTCTAGGGGTTGGATGAGGCCTTGGCCACACAAGCTCTTGCCGCGACATCACAGATCTGCATCAGATCGGTTCTGGATGCGCCATCGATCACCAGCTGCGAAAGTCCTCGTAGCGTGCCGTTAAGGTATTTGGCCAGCACTTTCGACGACGCCGACAGGGGTGTGCCGTGGGCTTCTGATGCCTGATCGAGCAAGCTCACTAGCTGCCGCTCGACCCCGGCCTTGACCTCCAAGGTGATCGCCGCTGCCTCGGATTCCTCCGGCGAGGCGGCGCCGGCGCTCTGCATCACGGCGCAACCCGGCGGGCTGTCCGGTGCGAGCCTCCACACTCGAATCACTGAGCTTCGGTGCCTGACGACGATTGGGAGCCAGCCTTGATCTTGGCGACGACATCCTTCGCCAACTCGTTCGGTATCGGAATCGTCAGGTTGTATTGCTCGATTTTCCAACCCTCTGGAGTCTTCCGTAGGACACCGGTTCCCCGGCACTCTCCATAGGAATCATTGTCCAGCACTTCGTCGAACCAAGCGATGGGTTCAGCCAGTGAAACGTGGCGCTCTCGGACGTGGTATGTCCAGCCTTTACCTTGGGAAAAATAGGGTTCCGCGAACGCCTGAAACTCGCCTTTGCTCCAACGTTCGGTCGCGTCGGTCCCGAGGAAAACGCTATCGAAGGTGAAGTGGGAGAAGTATCGATCACCGTCGGCCTCCGACGCCGCAGCATGTAGGTCGTCCAGCACCGCAGCCACCGCAGCCTCGGCGTCCTGCTCGGCGGCGGTGCCAAGGGTGAACGAGAGCAGCACAGCTGCCAAGAGAACACCGCGCATCATGCTAGACCTCCTTCGCAGTGACTGTCGCTCGATCACGCCGGCTGCGCGTCGAGCTTCAAGAATCGAGCACTGGAAGTCTAACAGCTGGGTCGCCTTCTACTAGGGCACCGGAGGCTCCCCTGTCACCTATGGCAGCTTGATCGCCCGAGCGAAGAAGATATCCCAGGCCATCGTGATTTCGCCGTTGGTACGGCCCACTTCAGAAGGAAACTTGAAAACGTTATTGAAGCCGTCGATCCGGACCTCGCTACCGTAGTTGAGGTCGAGGTACTCCAGCCCTACCTCCTCAAGAGTCGACAGCTCTTGTGCCTCCGAGAAACCGTTGTGGTTACGATCGACCCAGATCTGGAGTGCGGCGAAGATGAAGTCCGCCGTGTCGATGACCCCGTCTTCGTTGCCGCCGTTGAAGGCATCGTCCCAGACCGCCAGCGCGAGCCAACCGTTGGGCTCTTTCGACGGTAGCTGAGGCGTATGGTCGCCGAAGACCTCCATAAAGTCGTCGATGACGCCATTCAGATTGCGGTCCAAGACGAGGAAACCGTCTTCGGCACCCCGTGCGGTCCACGCTGTCTGTTCAGCTTTGCCATCGCCATCGAGATCGAAGAGGACGCCGTTCGCCGCGTCGGTCAGCTCGTAAACTTCGTCGGACAGACTGATCACAATCGGGCTAGGGTTGCCACAACCGACGCACGAGCACGTGGCTTCGGCAATCGCTAGTTCCATGTTGATGCAGCGATTTTGCGAAGCGGACCAGACTCTCGAATGTGCCTCGGAATAGTATCGTTCGCTCCATGGCGGTATCGTTTCAGTCTTGTCCTTGTTCAGCCAGATAGCACCGCAACCACAAGTACCGGTAGCCACCGCTGAGCCGATCGAGTTTGCCTGCCAAGTCGATCCGTTACAGGGGTTCGAACAATGCGCAGTGACGTTGAACGTAATCCTCTTCTTGATCCCGTTCGTACACGCTTGAATCGCAGCCCCCGTGCTGCCACCAGTTATGTCACAACCTTCTTCGATAGGCTCCAGCGCAAGGCTAGTCGGGCTCAGACTGAGCAGAAAAACAGCACTCCCTAACAGGATACCCCGGTAAATGCCAGATGCGTCGAATGGGCGATGAATCATGACAACTCCCAAAAAAAGAAAAAACGATCAATCAGCGTTTCGTGAGATGTCGTTCGACCAAGGCCAGTTCTTGTCGGACCTGACCGAGGAGTACATCGAGCCGATCCGAAGGCCAGCCAGCCTTCTGCTCTACCGCTTGTTCTGCTTCGACGAGCACTTCACGATACCAATTCTGGCCATGCCCAATCTCAGCCGCAAGCTCTTCAAACGGACTATCCGTCGAACCATCAGGCCGACGGAGTGCCTCGCTCATTCGGCTCAAGATCTCGATAGATCTTCGAGCATCGGCCGCAATCTTTGCCCTATTCTCGAATAAGCCCTCAATGGATTGTATCTCTCCGGCCGACGAGCCGTCGGCGAGAATAACCGCCGCAACATCACAAGACAGCGCGCCATAAAGCCCGGGCTGCGAGTCCTTAGGGATCACCACCTCGAGGCCCTCGCCAGGATATAGAAGACCAGACTCTGGATCCGACGGTAGCAATGGTGCCCCATGGCGAGAGGCTTCACGTCGTCGTTCGAATTCAAAGAAAGCATCCTGTATTCGACTCGAGACGGTGAAATTGCCGTCACTCTCGGCAACAACACAGGCGAATTTCCAAGCCGTAATCGCTAACTCGGACTCGTTGCGCAGCGCCAGAACCATCTCGCTGCGGGCGGGGTCAATCTCCTGAGGTCGGGTGGACTTCTCGACGATGCTCAATGGAAGCGATTCGTGAGAAGAAGCTCCAGAGGCGTATGGAACCAGAAGCCCAGAAATCATCACAACAAACAACAAAACACAACTCTTCACTAAATCCTCCCGGCTCAGGATAGGGTTCAGCTTCGACAACACGGGAAGTTTGCCCCAGAACGAGCGTTACCCCCTCAATCTATCATGAGGCCACAGCATGCGCAAGGCATACATTTCTGGCAATATAGACTTCAAGTGATCGACTCGGCATTGCGAACGAAGACTTGGCACAGTCAGTCAGTGCCACAGGTGGCGAAGGCCAGCGTGTCGGTCAACGCCGGTGCCGGGCTGCCAGGCGGATGATCGTAGATCCGGGAGGCACCGCTCAGAGTGTCGGTTACGGTAATCGTGGTGCCGACATCGGTTGTGGCAGCGGCGAATACCCAATAGTGACCGTTGATCTCACAACCCTCCAACACTTTGATCAACATCTCCCAATTGGACGCTTCGAAGAAGTAGAGCAAACCCGAGGTTTCCGAGCCGGTGGGAACCACCTTGGCCGAGCCGACGGCCCCGGTAGCATCTCGCCAGTCGACGCGGACACGAAAGCGCTCACCTTGCAGGCAGAGCTCTTCAGGACCCGCGAGGCAGTTGCGACGAAAGGCGGACAGCGCGTTGCGCCGCCCAGAGCTGACGACGTAGACGCGACTGCCATCCGAGCTGACTTCGACCCCATTGGCCCCACCGAGGGTCGCTAACCCGTCGTCCTGAGCGCGGTAGACATCGGTAACCGTCAGAGCGCCGGTAGCGGGTGCCCGCGACAAGACCACAAGCGCTTCTCCACCGCTATTCGCCAACCCATGATCTGTCAGATAGAGCTCGCGACCGTCGGGACTGATCGCCAGGCCATGCGGTACATCCGAACCTTCGATCTCGGACACCGGATAGGCGCCCACAAGGCTCAGCGTGCCAGCGACCGCATCACGCTCGAAGAGGCCAACCGCGGCTTGATCTTCGAAGTCGGCGCCGACGTACACATGGCGACCATCCGGGCTCACCACCACCGCCCACAAGTTGTTGAGCCCGAACAGGCCATTCGGGCCATACAGTAGCCACTGTAGGGCCGTCAGCTGGCCGGATTCCAAGTCACGAGCATAGGCCGTCAAGGTAGCGGGAAAACTCGTGACATACAAATGCTCTCCACCAGGGCTAAAGGCCGTATCGACCGCAATGCTTTGGTTCAGCTGCTGGATGAAGCGCAGGTCGCCGGTCGCCGGATCATAGCGGAACACCCGAATTCCTCCGAAGGATCCAAGCAGGCTGTTGTCGCCGTTGGCGATGTAGAGATGGTGGCCATCAGGACTGAACGTCAGTGACCAGCCACCCAACAGCCCGCCGAAACCTTCGTCCTGTGACGTGAAACTCCTGACGTACTGCAAGGCGCCACTGTCGCGATCCCGCAGCATCAGCGCGAGCCTCGGATTCTGCCCCAGGACATAGGCATGCCGCCCGTTGGGACTGAGGATTGTCGCGACCGGGGCGAGGAGCCCTTCAGGAGCATAAGAATCGACAAACTGCAACGTGCCGGTTGATGACTCGCGGCTGAACAGCACCACTTCGTGATCGCGGGGTGCCGCGACATAGAGATGGCGGTGATCTGGGTCGATGGTGACCGAGAACGCTCCAGCCAATCCGTGGACACCACCTTCTCCCGCCGACTCCGTGGCAATCAACTCGACCTCGCCGCTGGACTCATCGCGGGAGAAAATCACCACCTCTTCGGCCGCGGAAGCTGCAACCAGCACTTGCTGGCCATCGGCCGTGAGGGTGACGCTGCGGGCGCCCTCGAGAGCCTCGCTGGCATGGGATTCGAGAAAGCTCAACTCGCCGCTCGAGGGATCTCGTGCAAACGCAGCAAGCGTCCCTTGACCGCCATTGGGACTGCCCGCAACATACAGATGCCGTCCGGCCGCGTCCATCGTCACTGCCGCCCCTCTAACGATTCCACTCACGCCGTCGACCCCGTCGATCAAGCGTTGCCGTAGGGTCAACTGCCCATCTACCGGCGCACGATCGAACACCGTGACGTCAAATCTTCCCGCCACGTACAGACGGTCTCCGTCCAGTCCGAACGCCATCGCTTGAGGATAGAAAGGCAACGTAGAGCCGGAATCGTCAACCTCCAACTCGCCGATGTAGGTCAAGCGACCGCTAGCGATGTCGCGTTGAAACCACAGGATCGAGCCGCTCAGGGCTCGATAGACGTGTCGTCCGTCAACACTCACCACCACCGCCTGACCGAGGCCATTCCCCTCCTCACCCTCGTGCTCACGGGTGACGAAGGTTAAACGCCCACTCTCCACGTCACGTGCAAAAACCACAACAGAGCCGAAGGGCCCGTCGAAGTAGACATGCCGGCCGTCGGAGCTGAACGCCGCGGCGCGCAGCCGGTTCAATCCGTTCATGTCATCGCCAACAACCGCGTCGACAAAAGTCAGTCGACCGGACTCCTGATCTCTGGCGAAGAGGGCCACCGAACTGTTGTCCGCGTTGTGATGACCGACGGCATAAAGGTGCCGTTCCTGTGGCCCCAGCAAAAGTTGTTCGGGATAGCTGAGCTCTGGAATCCCGTCTTGTCCGAAGAGATGAGCCTCGACGAAACTCAGGCCTCCGGTCGCCGGGTCGCGTGCATACACTATGACCGCACCGGATCTGCTGCTGGCGGCATAAACAGCACGACCATCGGCACTGCTGAGAACAGAGGACACACCGAGCATCGGTGCGTCTTCCAGACTCTCGACCTGCGTCAAAACTCGCGGCGAAGCGGCGCAAGTCATCAGGAATAGGAGGACCGCAAGGACTCGCTGCAGCCAGTGCGCGAGCTGCCTTCCGTCAGTGGCTCTCAGAAAGTCAGTGGCTCTCAGAAACTCGGTAGCTCTCGAAATCCACGTCACGTGTCGTCGTTGTCTAGGCATCTTGGGCAACCTTCCGTTCGACACCACAGGCCTGCGATGCCCGGTTCGGTTCGGGTTGGGACGCTACACTCAGATGTCCCGGTACACTCCCAGATGCGAAGAGCGAGCCTCAAACGGACCAGGCCCGGATAAAGTTCTGTGCTGCCCCCGAATAAGTGCCTGGCAACGCGAATAGCGGCAACGCGAATTGCACGGTCATCCTGTCTGCCCGCGACCTCCTCAGACTAGGATGAAGATGCTGTCCCCAGGCAGAGGGACCTATGACCTATTCCCGCCCATTGCTTCGGTCACCTCGGCTCAACCAACGTTCAATCCCGCGATCGACTCGACAACCCTATCTCCCGCCACAGAAAATCAAAGTCCGCCGCATCACGGCCTTCCTGCCTGGCCTTCTGCTGCTCCCCCCGTTCATACGACTCGAGCAGATCCACAACTTGTCGCTTACCTTCCGGCGTTGCGAGCGCTTGCCGAGGGGTGCGTTCGCCGAGGGTCGGGATCGGCTCGTCGGCCCAGTTGCTGTAGATGCGCTGATAGAGCTGCTGGTAGAAGTCCTCCGGCAGGTCGGAGGGATCGAGCTGGGGTTGCGGTGGCGGCGGGTTGTCGCCGGGATGGTCCAGCATGCGCATCGGATCGACGATCTCGCGGGTGATCCAGGAGATCGCATCGCCAGTAACCTCTTCTAACCAGGCTCGGCCTTCGTCGGCCATGGTAAGGGTTCGGCCGAAGGCTTCGATCCGGTCATCACCCCGGCGATTGATCCCAAGCAGGATGCTCGAGACCTCGGCGCCGGGATCCTCTAGACGGGCCCAGCCGCGATCGAGGTCGCCGTCAACGTCAGGCTGGGTGTCGAGCGCGGCCACCAGTGCGTCCCAGTCGGTGACCCGATAGTGGTCATTGATCATCAGGCTGGCCTCGCCAGAGGAGACGTCGACAATTGCGGACGGCGGCCTGAGGAACAGGTCCAACCACTTTCCGACCAGAATGCTGCTTCGTAGCTCCCGATCCAGTGACGGCTCAGGCGCTTCACCCGATGAGCGAGCCAGGGCCCCGCGCAGTTTCCGGAGTAACTCCGGGACGCCCACTTCCGGATAAGGGTAAATGGCGCCCGAAAGCGTCCAGGGTGAGCCGGGGATCGGCCGTGTGGCGATCACGGAGCCGACGTCCAGGCCACGGGAGCCGGCCCGCTCGGCGACCCAACGCACCGGCTGTTCCTCGTCTAGCATGTCGCGCAGCTCGAAGCCGGTACCGCGTTGCAGCTCCACGATCTCGTAGAGACCGAGCGGCTGCTCGCGCAGCTTCTCGAGATAGGTGCGTTGGCTGGCGTCGAGCAGGGGGCCAGACGGACCGAGGACCAGATCGAGGCAGCCCACAAAATCGCCATCGATTACGAGTTTGCCTTCCGCCAACACAAACTCCCAGCCGTTGATTTCGATCATCTGCCAAAGGTCGTCAGGCAGCTCGTCGAGCAGGTCCAACTCGTTATCCTCGAGGCTCTCGAGGAAGCCGGTGCGAAAGACCCCTTGCATATCGTCACCAAAGCGGTCTTGGAGCCAGGCCAAGGCGCGGGTCGGGGCTTCGGCCTCCAGCCGTTCCCGGTTGCGCTGCTCAGCTTCCTTCCGCAAGCAGCAGCGCTTGTACTTCTTGCCGCTGCCACAAGGGCAGGGTTCGTTGCGTCCTGTTTTGGGCATCACAGTAGTTTGTCATGTTAGGCGCGATATGGGGCATCTAATCGAGGTGCTCAAGTGAGGTGTCAACCCTGGGCAACCGCGGGGCAACCGGGGCGGGGCAACCGGGGTGCCACCCGCTTCGGTGGCGGGGCAACCGGGGTGGCGGGGCAACCGGGATGCCACCCGTTTCGGCGGAGCCAGTGAATCTTGACCTGAGGCAGGAGCCCTGTGCCGTAGTTCGCATGCTTGGGACCTGCGAGGAGTTCGGGGGGCAACCCTCGATCCTACCGAGATCGACTTTTTGGTGCTCGAAGAGGAAGGGACGAAGCCTGTCAAACCCTACTCATCGTCTCGCATAAAGACAATGAGTAGGGTTTATTGCATCGCATGGAAGCAATTGACCGGGTTAATTGCTTTCCGTTAGCCTTTGGAGATGGACTCTGCTCTTCTGGCAACTCTCCGCGCGCACAACCCGTGGCTGGATCAGCCACACATGCAGCAGCCCCTGATCTCGTCCCAGCTGCCTTCACCCTTCGTGCCGAGAAAGCGAGAGATGGAGCTCCACCCCGGACGGGCAGAGCTGGTGGTGGGACCCAGACAGGCGGGTAAGTCGACTTGGATCCGTGAAGTGCTGTCGCGCCGCTCCGAGCCGCTGCTCTTGCTCGCCGCTGAGGAACCTCGCATTCGTGAGCTCGGCTCCTCGCCCGCCTTGATATTAGACGCACTACACGATGTCATGGACGCATCGACGATCTTATTGATCGAGGAGGTCCAGCATCTACCCGAGGCCCCGCTGCTCATCAAGGGTCTGGTCGACATGGAGCCTGGACGCCGGATTGTGGTCACCGGTAGTGCTTCGTTCACCCTGAAGGCAAAAACACGGGAATCGCTAGCGGGCCGCGCCCGCCGGACCTTGCTACTGCCTTTCTCGCTCGAGGAAGTTGCCGCAACTCTACCCGCAGGACTTGCTCCCGCTATCCGCGAGTTGCGGCTCGGTGAGCTCTGGGAGCGCCTGTTGGTAAGCGGAGGTTATCCCGACGCTTGGCTCGCCGAGGATCCCCGGGCGGTCTTGCATCACCTGGTCGAAGCTTTCGCCCTCAAAGACACCTCCGATCTCCACACCATCGAAAGGCCACGGGTCTTTCGTAGACTCCTGGAGCTTGCGGCCGCCGACATCGGCAACCTGGTCAATGTGTCGAGTTGGGCAGCCTTGGCCCAGGCGTCGCGCACCGCTGTGTCGCGCTACCTCGCCATTGCAGGGGAGGCGCACCTCCTCCACCTCTTGCCTCCCTTCGCGGGTGGCAAGCGTGCCGAGGTCACGGGGAGCCCCAAGGTCTACTTCCTCGACAACGGTCTACGCAACGCGATCTTCGGTGGTTTCGGCGCCAGCACCAGTCGTGCCGACAAAGGCGCCTTGTGGGAGAACGCCGTCTTCACTGAGCTTAAGAAACGGTTGCACCTTCTCGACGAGATCTTCTACTGGCGTTCAAAGGGGCAAGCCGAGGTCGACTTCGTGGTGCGTCGTCAGCAACGTTTGCTGGCGATCGAAGTCAAGGCGGGGCCATTACATCGGCCCACCGTCTCGCGAGGGGCTCGCAGCTTCATGGATGCCTATCGTCCGGCACTTTTTGGCATCCTCAACGCTTCGCTGAGGCTCGACACAGAAGTTGACGGCGTGGCTGTCCGTTTCCGTCGCCCGTGGGAGATCGACGAGCTCATCGCTGAGCTGTGAAACAAAGTTGATTGTCTCAGGTCGGACCTATGACCGATTCCCACCCCACCGGATCCTCGGACGTTGACCTTCGAGGCGGATACCCTAGCCTAGATGTTGCCGATTCGGAACTCTCCAGTGTGACGCTCCGGAGCAAAGATGGATCCTTAGCGATCGTCTTGCTCCATAGCTCCACAGCTTCTGGACGATACAACTAGTCTCGCCCATCGACGGCTTCCGACATCGTCCGGAGAAGACTCTGGCCCTCCCCCTTTGAAAAAGGGGGAGCTGGAGGGGGATTCTCTGCCCCCATCAAGGCTCCACCGTTCATCGCCTTGGTCAGGAGGAAGAGAAAATCCCCCCTCGATCCCCCCTTTTTCAAAGGGGGGAAGAAGACTCGGGCCCTCCCCCTTTTTAAATGGGGGAGCTGGTGGGGGATTCTCTGCCCCCTTAAAGGCTCCACCGTTCATCGCCTTGGTCTGGAGGAAGTGAAATCCCCCCTCGATCCCCCCTTTTTCAAAG
>JAJCXO010000256.1 GCA_029263395.1 Acidobacteriota bacterium
CGAACTGAGGACCCCCTGCTCCCAAAGCAGGTGCGCTACCAGACTGCGCCACGCCCCGCCAAAACGCGAACTCGGAGTGTAAGCCAGGGAAGCCCGAGTGTCAATTACGAAGCATAGCGGGAACGACTAGGCTCCAAACCAAAAAGGGCCTCTCCAAAGAGAGGCCCTCCATCCTGCGTCGGAAGAAGCGAGCTACTACCAGTTGAAGGTCACGTAGCCAAGCGCGCGGCGCTCTAGGATGTCGCCTCCAAAGGACTCCCAATGTTTGTCCTCGAGAAGGTTCGAGACGTTGAGGCCGACACCGATGTTGTCGTTGACGTTATAGGTGCCACTCAGGTTGACAACGCTGTAGGAAGGTACCGGACCGGCGAAAGCGCCAGCTTCCCATTCGAAGTCATCCACCCAACGATACTTGACGGAGCCGCCCCACTTGGTGCCGTTGTAGGCGAGACCAAGGGCAAACTTGTTCTCGGGAGCGTTGGGGATGATCGGCGAGTCGAGCACGCCGAGTTCCTTGACGTCGAAGTCGAACCACGAATAGGTGAAATCGAGCACCCAGTCGTTGGTGAGGTAGACGTTGACGCCCAAGTCGATGCCCTGGGTGTCCACCGCACCAGCGTTGGTGTAGGAGGCGAGGGCCAGAATTGGTGAGCCATCAACATTGTTCGAGAGGAAAGCGAACAGAGGGCCGAGAGCGCCTTGCAGGGTACCCGTCAAAATGGCCGGTGCTGGGCTGCCGTCCGGCAACGTGTAGGGCCCGAAGTTCGGGTTGATGCTACCGAAGGCGTTGGCTGTCAGATCAGTGATGAAGTTCTCGAGCTCGTTGCTGTAGTAGTCGAGGGTGACATAGGCTTTGCTGCCAAAGATACCGCTGTATCCGACCTCGAAGGCGGTGATCTCCTCGAGCTCCAGATCTTTGTTGCCCAAGGCGCGAACCCGGGTCGGAACGCCGAAACCACAACTGATGCCGAGCAAACCCTGACAGAGCCCGGCCTCAATGGCGCCCAAGTCGAGTGCCGAGAGGGTCGTGCCCGGAACGACAGTTGGGGCGTCGAGGAAGAACTCGGAGTAATTGGCGACCTGGAACGCTTCGTTGTACGAGAAGCGCAGTGTGTGATTCGGCGCCACACCGACAACCAAGGCGGCCTTGGGGGAGAACTGGGATTCGTGCAGGCTGCTCTCGTCGTAGCGACCGGCAATGACCAGTTTGATCTTGTCGGTGAGCTCGAAGTCGGCTTGCCCAAAAGCTGCCTGGGCATCCGCGTCGACCGACGAGAAGGTGAGCGTCTGGATACCGCTGTCATTGGCGGTATCGATGTCGGTCTCGCGGTAGGACGCGCCGCCCACAAGCCGGATCTTGCCACCGTTGAGGCTGCCGTTGCCCTGCACTTCGAGGTGCTGATTACTCGTGTCGAGGAAGATACGTCCGCCCGAAGCCAAGGCGATCTGGTCTGGCGACGCACGATCATTGCGGTAGCCCAGGACGTTGAAGTTCTTGGCGCTGTAGTTGAAGCGGAAGAATTGGCGGTCGGAATCTTGTAGGTTGACCCGGCCGATACCGGTCACCGTGACGCCGCCGGTAGCCTCGTAGGTACCGCCTTCGAGGCTGAGCACCGAGTCGCCAAAATGTTTGTCGAGCCGCACGTTGGCATGTAATGAGTCATAGGCGTCAACCGCCGCAACACGCTCGAAAGGCAAGCCAGCATACTCGGTGCTCGTGGTGCGATCGCGAGCGAAGGCGTCGCCCTCGGAGTACTGGCCTTCGAGCTTGAGAAACCAGTCGCTGCCGAGGCTCGAGGCCCAGCCGATGTCGCCACGCAGAGAGCTGAGGTCGCCGCCGGTGAGGGTCAGCTGGCCGCCTTGAATATCTCGAGGAGCTTTGGTGATCAGGTTGAGGACGCCGTTGAAGGCGTTGGCGCCGTAGAGCGCCGAACTTGGACCGCGCACCAACTCGACGCTAGCCATGTTCTGGATGTTGGAGAGGTAACCCCACTCAGTTGAGCCGAGGAATGGAACGGCCGGGTCGCGACCGTCGACGATCACCTGGACACGGCGATTCAGCGAGCTGTTGAATCCGCGCATGTTGAGATTGAAGTCGTGAACACCACTCTGGGTCACTTCCACGCCGGGGGTGAACTCGATCACCTTGGGGAGCTGGCCACTGGTCGATTCCCGTGCGATCTCCTCCGGACTGACGATGGTCACGGCAGCCGGGGCGTCGACGATACGTTCGCGGCGCCGGGAGGCAGAGAAGACAGTGATGGTTTCTGCAAAGCTGATGTCCCAGTCGACCGACTTGTCGACAGAAGCGCTGCCGCCGGCAGAGACCTCGACGCTTTCGCTGTCGGCATTATCGCCCAGCGAGAAGCTCAGGTTGTAGGTGCCGGCAGGGACGTTCTTGAATGCAAAGCTGCCTTTGCTGTCCGTGAGCTCGACCAGTCCGAGCTCGCTGACTACGACGGTCACGCCGCCGATGCCGCTGGCGTCTTCTCTCGTAACTCGGCCATCAATGTTGCCGTCACCCTGAGCTAGGGCCGGGATGGCACAGATCAGCAAGAGTGCCATTATCGAAAGAGTTCGGTTACCTCGCATGCGATCCTCCTGCCAGGATGGACCCGAAGTCTTCCCAGCGCCTTGCCGAACGTGTCGGCGGTTTGCAATGTCTCGTCGAGCGACCTTGTCATCGCGGATTATACAGCCCGCCAATCTGGATCATTCTGATAAAAAGGGTCCCGATTATCTTAAAAATATGACGGATTTCGCAAGCCGCACTGCGGCGATCTGGTACTGCCGAACCCACTCGGATGGGTAGGTGTGTTTCTGGTGACCTGCTGTCTGGCAGACCTGCCAAAATCTCGGTAAGGTGGAGGCATTCGAGGCTGAGTCTCGGATCAGGTCAGGCGTTCACAATTTCTATTCGCAGGAAAGCCCGGAAACGATGTGGGACACACCACAAGATGACTGAGCGTTACGTTGTGATGGGTGCGGGCGAAGTTGGTTCGCACCTGGCTCGGACCCTTTCGCTGGAAGGGCACAATGTTGTCGTGATCGAGTCCGACGCCGATCGACGTGATCGGCTGCAGGACGAGATCGACGCCACGATCGTGCTCGGCAATGGCGCCCACATAGCGGTGTTGGAGTCCGCGGGGGTCAGCGAGAGTGATCTTTTTATGGCAGTGTCGTCCAACGATGAAGCCAACTTGGTGGCCGCGAGTCTCGCCAAGCGTCTAGGGGCTCGTCGCACAGCGGTGCGGGTTGGCGTTACCGACGACATCACAGTCCATCGCCGACTCTACGAGGCTGTTTTTGGGGTCGACCTCTTGTTGTCCACCCAGCTGCAGGCAACGACGAGGATTCTCAATCATGTCCTTGGTCACAACACGTTAGAGATCGAGTATCTGGCGCAGGGTAAGGTTCAGTTGCGCAAGATTCATCTAGAAGCCGGCTCCTTGTTGACCCGTAAGCCGTTGCATGAGATGAAGATGCCGAAAGGGAGTCTGGTCGTCGCCTTCTTCCGTGGGTCCGAGCTCATCATTCCTTCGGGGGACGATATGGCTCAAGCAGGTGATGATGCCCTTGTTTTGTCCAAGAGCGAGGTCATTGCTTCGGTCGAGCGTTCGGTAAGCTCCAAGCCTTGCTCATTCGGAACAGTCGTGATTGCCGGCGGTGGTGCCACGAGTTTCACGGTAGCTCAGGCTCTGGCCGCACAGGCCGATCAAGTCAAAATCATCGAAAAAGACCGTCGACGAGCCAAACAGTTGGCGTCGAGGTTCCCGGACCTGGAGGTACTCAACGGTGATGCGACGGACATCTCGCTGCTGCGAGCCGAACGGGTAGCTAGTGCTCGTGCCTTCATTGCCCTGATGGGTAATGACGAACGCAATCTGATGGCGACCTTGTTGGCTCAAGAATTGGGTGTTCCCCGGGTCATTGCACTCGTCGAGCGCACTGAAACGTCCCATCTGTGGCGCAAACTCGGTCTGATGCGGATCGTTTCGCCACGGAGAATCGCGGCCGAGCGAATCAAGAACTATATCGATCGTGGTTACAATTCCAACATCGTATCCCTCCAGCGTGGCAAGGCGCAGGTCATCGAACGGCAGTTGGCGGCTGCAAGTCCAGCTGCAGGAGTGACGCTGGCTGATATCAAGCCGCCACGTGGGTTGATTGTCGGGGCAGTGGCCAGAGGCGACAGAGTGTTTGTGCCCCGGGGCTCAGATCGCTTGGAGGTCGGAGACACTGTGATCCTATTTGTTCAAGAAGAGCATCTGCCGACGGTACGCTTGTTATTCCCTGGCCACGAGTCGACACAAAGAGCCCCGGTGTGACCCTGGGTCCTTGGCGAGCCCGAGAGGCTCTCGCCTGATTCGAGATGTTGTTATGAATCTGTACCCTCCGCTGCGAGTGTTGGGCCGTTTGCTGAGCGTCATCGCTTTGGCCGAACTCGTGCCAACCCTGTGTTGCCTCTGGTACGGCGAAGGTGCTGCAGCCTTGGCATTTGTAGCAACAGCTCTGTTGACGGGTCTCTGTGGCTTGGGGCTGATGTACCTGGGACGCCATTCGAGCGGTGAGCTCTATCGGCGTGAAGGCATCTTGATCGTGGTTGGAGGTTGGGTCTTGGCGTCGCTTTTTGGTGCGTTGCCCTACTTGCTGAGTGGAGAAATCAGCCACCCAGCGGACGCCTTGTTCGAATCAGCTTCAGGTTTCACGACGACTGGCGCCTCGATCTTGACCGACATCGAGGCCGTTGGCCGTGGGGTGCTCTTTTGGCGCTGTTTCACGCAGTGGCTCGGTGGCATGGGGATCATCGTTCTGTTCGTAGCCTTGTTGCCCGAGTTAGGCCCTGGCGCACGATTTCTCTATAAGCTCGAAGTACCAGGGCCTACCGCTGAGACTTTACATCCGCGGGTTCACGATACTGCAGTGGCGTTGTGGCAGATCTACCTGTTGATGAGCGGTGCACAGATAGCGCTCCTATTGTTGGCTGGCCTCGATCTTTACGACGCGATGACGCATACGTTTTCGACGTTGTCAACGGGCGGCTTTTCGCCGCGCGGTGCTTCTGTGGCGGCTTTCGAATCCCCATGGGTAGAAGCGATCGTGATCGTTTTCATGTTGGCGGCCGGCGCCAACTTCTCGCTCTACTACGGTCTGCGCCAACACCGTGGGAGCAGCTTGTGGAGGGATCGCGAATTCCGTCTGTACGCCGGGTTGATCCTGCTGATCAGTGTTGTGATCTGTGGCAATTTGTTGCGCACAGGAACCTACGAGCAGGCACCTCGTGCACTCCTGGACAGTGTCTTCCAGGTCGTCTCTATCCTGACGACGACGGGCTTCGCCTCCGCCGATTACGATGCCTGGCCAAACTTGTCGAGAGTTCTACTGGTTTGCCTGATGTTCGTCGGTGGCTGTGCCGGGTCGACCGCTGGTGGCATGAAGATCATGCGGCTGGCGATCGGACTCAAAGCCGCCTTCCGGGAAATCCGGTTGATTTTCAGTCCGAGCCATGTGATGTCGGTGTTTGTCGGTGGCAAAGCGGTGCCGGATAGTGTGGTTCGAAGCGTCGCTGGCTTCTTGATCCTCTACTTCGCCAGTTGGGTTGTCGGGCTCGTGTTGTTGACGATCGGCGGAGTCGATCTGGAGACGTCAATGAGTGCGTCGATAGCAACTCTAGGCAATATCGGCCCGGGTCTTTCAGCAGTTGGCCCCACCGGTAACTTTGCTGATTTCAGTGCTTGGCAGAAATTGGTCATGGTCGTTTTGATGTGGATCGGGAGACTCGAGGTTTACGCCATCGCAGCAGTTGTATCGGTCGCCTTCTGGCGGCGCTGAGCAACTTGCGCTGCATGTCGATCAAGACTGTGCCTCAATCAAGACTGTGCTTCAATCGGCGGCGTGCTGTTTCAGCTCATCGATGAGCTGGTCGATGGCCTGATGCAAATCGGCCAGAGTGCCATCGTTGGCGATCACTCGATCGGAGCCTGCCCGACGAGTGGCCCCTTCACCCTGGGCGGTGAGCCTAGCCTGCGCCGATGCCTGATCCATCCCTCGTGCTACCGCCCATTCGAGTCGTCGATCTTCCGGTGCTTCGATAGTTACCACGAGGTCGAACGTCTCATGGTGCCCTGATTCGACCAGCAGCGTCGCCTCGTAGACGATGACGCCGTCTGCATTCTCGGCAATCTGGCGGAAATGACTCCGAACCAAAGGATGAATAGCCAGCTCTAGGCGGCGACGTGCTTCGGGGTCGGCGAATACTCGTTTGGCGACGGCCACGCGATCGACTGCGCCGTCAGCGGTGAGAGCTGTCGATCCGAAAAGACTCTCTACGAGTTGGGCGCCCGGTTCTCCTGGCGCGTAAAGACCGGCCACAACCTGATCAGCGTCGACGACCAGAAACCCGGCTTCCCTAAACCACTGGGCGACGGTCGACTTGCCGCTCGCCAAGCCGCCCGTCAAACCGACCAGGAATCGACTCATTGAACGATTCCCTTCACTTGGCCTGAACGTTTGCGGTTCACGGGACCAGACCTTGCTGTCGCCGTGAGGCGTTTAGCGTGTTGACCAATAACTGAGCCACGGTCAACGGCCCGACGCCCCGTGGGACCGGCGTAATAGCAGACGTTTTAGGAGCCACGCGGTGGTAGTCGACGTCCCCGACGACCGAATAGCCGCGTCGGTCGAAGCCGGCCAACCGTTTCCGGTTGCCGGGGAACAGCCGCTCGACTTCGGCGCGGTCGCTGATGCGATTGATGCCGACGTCGATCACGATTGCGTTCTCCGCAACATGCTCGGGACCGATCATGGCAGGGCGGCCAATAGCTGCTACCAACACATCTGCCAGGCGGCATACGGCGGGTAGGTCGCGGGTCCGTGAGTGGCAAAGTGTGACGGTGCAATTCTCGCGCAGAAGCAAAGCCGCCATCGGCTTGCCGACGATCGCACTGCGGCCAACGATGACGGCATGAAGCCCTGAAAGCTCGATCTTGGCGTGGTGTAAAAGCTCGATGATGCCGGTCGGGGTTGCCGGTGTGCACACCGACGGGGCGCCGCCTGGTTTGTCGAGCCACATACGGCCGACGTTCTCTGGATGAAAGCCGTCGACGTCCTTTTCCGGCCGGATCGACTCGAGGATCTGACGCTCTGGAAGGTGTGCCGGCAAGGGCAGCTGGACCAAGATGCCGTCGACCATGGGGTCGTCGTCGAGTCCTTTGAGATGAGTCATCAGGGTGTCGAGATCGATGTCGGCGGGCAACCGCAAAGTGACGCCATCGATCCCAACCGCTTCGCAAGCGCGGGTTTTGCTGGCGACATAAGTCGCCGAGGCTGCGTCCTCACCAACCAGCACGGCGACCAATCGAGGTTGCCGTCCGCCGCTTGCTACCAAGGCCTGGACACCTGCAGCCACGTCCGATTGGAGTGACAAGGCAACCGGCTTTCCCAACAGGATTCGGGGCGAATCGCTCGAGCTCAAGAAAGTGTCCTCCGAAGACTGAATGTGAAAGGGTAGCCGAGGGATTCGGCCGGTTCGAGTTTACTTCGCCGATCAAGCGGTAAGTCAATTCCAACAAGTCCTTGACAAGAAGAATCACCCTCCATAGTATCGGCGACCCTTCGCGCCGCGACGGGTCAGCCCCATTGTGTCGAAATCCACTGTCGGTAGGTCTCTACCTGCTGCTCAGTATTTAGCTTCATAATAAGGCCTGTAGGTAAGAGTCCGTTCGACGGACTATCGGCTCGCGGCGTCGGAGATTCCCACGGAATCTTTCCCTTCGGAACAAGTCTTCCCAAACGGATTGTACGATGAATCAGACCTTTAGCCCGAAGAGTGCCGAGATCGATCGGCAGTGGTACGTCGTTGACGCTGCGGGGCAGTCCCTCGGCCGGCTCGCGACGCGAGTCGCTTCGACCTTGCGCGGTAAGCACAAAGCGATCTTCGCTCCCCATATGGACACCGGTGATTTTGTCATCGTCGTCAATGCTGACAAGGTGACGTTGAGTGGTCGTAAAGAGGATCAGAAGATCTACTATCGCCACAGCACGAAGCCCGGTAGTTTGAAAGAGGAAACTGCTCGCCAACTGCGAGCTCGTCGACCCATCAAGCTGGTTGAGTACGCCGTCAAAGGGATGCTTCCCCACAATCGTCTAGGTCGTCAGCTATACCGTAAGTTGAAAGTCTATGCTGGTCCTGATCATCCCCATCAGTCGCAGCAGCCCGCGGTGCTCGATGTCGGGAACCAACGCTAGACCGAGGAGAACGTCGTGAGCGAATTGCAATACTACGGGACCGGGCGCCGCAAGACCGCGACAGCGCGAGTCTTCCTGCGTCCCGGCTCTGGCGAAGTCGAGATCAACAAGCGTTCAATGGACGCTTACTTCGCCAACGAAGTTTTGAAGATGATTGTCAAGCAGCCGCTGCTCTTCACCGAGACAGCGGAGAGCTTCAATATCGCGGTCACTGTCAAAGGTGGTGGCCCGTCGGGCCAGGCGGGGGCTATCCGTCACGGCATTACGCGGGCTCTCTTGAATTTCAACGAAGAGCTCCGTCCCAAGCTCAAGTCGGCAGGTTTCTTGACGCGTGATCCGCGTAAGAAAGAACGTAAGAAGTATGGTCTCAAGGGCGCTCGTGCCCGTTATCAGTTCAGCAAGCGGTAAGTAAGGAGGCGTGCCTTGATCCACGTAAGGATGAAGGATCTGCTCGAAGCTGGTGTTCACTTTGGACATCAGACTCGACGCTGGAACCCCAAGATGCGGCGCTACATTTTCGGTAAGCGCAACGGCATCTATATCATTGATCTTCAGAAGACGTTGCGGCGCTTTCATGAAGCGGCAGAGTTTGTGGCGCATCTTGGCGCTACCGGCGGTCGAATATTGTTTGTCGGCACCAAGCGTCAGGCTCAGGAGACAATGGCCGACGAAGCTGGGCGCTGTGGTCAGTTTTTCGTCACGCATCGATGGCTCGGTGGGACGCTGACGAACTTCGTGACGATTCGGAAGTCCGTTGATCGCCTCAAAGAGATTGAGGGCTTGATGGACGACGAAAGTTCGCCGTTGATCAAGAAAGAGCGGCTGCGTCTCGAGCGTGAACGGATCAAGCTGGATCGTAACCTGAAAGGGATTCGCGACCTCACTCAGCTACCTGATGCGTTATTCATCGTCGACCCCAAGAAAGAAGGGATTGCGATCGCTGAGGCCAACAAGCTCGGTATCCCTGTCATTGCGATTGTCGACACAAATTGTGATCCTGAGCAAGTCGACTATGTGATCCCAGGCAATGACGACGCGATTCGAACGATTCGTCTCTTCGCCTCGAAGATCGCGGATGCGTATCTCCAGGGTGCTGGGCAACTCAAAGAGGAGCAAATGATGCGTCGTAAGGATGCAGCTCCTCCGAAGCCCAAGGCTGCCCCGGCGCCTCCTCCGAAGCCTGCACCTGCGGTCCCGAAGGCGACCCCGGCCCCCAAGGCTGTCGCTGAAAAGGCAACAGCGGTAGCAGCCGAGGTTCCCGCTGAAGCGGAGGCAGAGGTGGCAGCGGTAACACCGGTCAAAGCTGCGGCGGAAGCCCCAGCCGAAGCAGAGGGGTCGGCGCCCGAAACCGCTAAAGAAGAGGCGTCGACTACTGAGTCGTAGGCGAGGCCAAGTGGCAAGCTGGTGCTCGATCTCGGTGACTTGAGATCGACTGCCGAGGCGCCCAGATACGGAAAAGGTCAGCCGACGTCATATCGTGCTGGCCTTTTTCTACGTCTAGACAAGATACGATGGATACAAACGACGACCCGAGAAGAGCTGAGAAGGCAACGGGCAAGAGACAACGGACATAAACGAGCTAGCGTCGCGAAGTGGCTCGATGGGAGATTGATAATGCAGATTACAGCTCAGATGGTCAAAGAGCTTCGGGAACGGACCGGCGCCCCGATGATGCAATGCAAGACTGTCTTACAAGAAGTGGGTGGTTCGATCGAAGATGCGATCGAGGCGTTGCGCAAGAAAGGCCTCGCCGCAGCGGCCAAAAAGGCTGGACGAACGGCAGCAGACGGTGCGGTGGGCTCGTACATTCACGCTGGCGGCAAGATCGGTGTCCTGATCGAGGTCAACTGTGAGACCGATTTTGTGGGTCGCACCGACGAGTTCCAGCAACTCGTCCGCGATCTGGCGATGCACGTTGCTGCAGCCGATCCGCGGTTTGTGGCACGTGAGGAAGTCACTGAAGATGTGCTGGCGCAGGAGCGGGAGATCTTTAGCGAGCAGGTGCGAGCTGCCGGCAAGCCAGATCACCTGGTTGATCGTATTGTCACCGGCAAGATGGAAAAGTTCTTCGCGGAGTCGGTGCTCCTCGAGCAGCCGTTCATCAAGAACCCTGATCAAACAGTCAGCCAGTTGGTTGCCGAAAAAGTCGCCAAGATCGGCGAGAACATCAAAGTGCGACGCTTCGTGCGCTTCAAGCTTGGCGAAGGTATCGAAAAGAAGGCCGATGACTTCGCGGCTGAAGTTGCCGCGATGTCTGCCGGCAATTGAGTCGACGTATGGCTGACTCGGCTGCATATCGCAGGGTTTTGCTCAAGCTATCAGGCGAAGCTCTCATGGGGGATAAGAGCTTCGGTCTCGATGGCGACGTGCTTGGGGCCATCGCTGACGAACTCAAGGACGTTTGTAGCCTTGGAGTCGAACTCTCAATCGTCATTGGCGGCGGCAACATCATTCGGGGTGTTGCCGCCAGCCGCCGCGGGATCGATCGGGTTACCGGCGATCACATGGGTATGCTGGGCACGGTGATCAATGCGCTGGCGTTGCAAGATGCCCTCGAGAAGCGAAATGTCACGACGCGCGTGCAGACTGCGATTGAAATTCGTGAGGTCGCAGAGCAGTTCATCCGGCGGCGAGCCATCCGACACCTCGAAAAAAAGCGGGTTGTTATTTTTGCGGCGGGTACTGGAAATCCGTTCTTCACCACCGACAGCGCCGCGGCGCTGCGAGCCAGCGAAGTGAAGGCCGAAGTTTTGCTCAAGGCGACCAGTGTGGCTGGCATCTACGATGCGGACCCGCGCCAAGAGCCGAACGCCAAACGGCTGCGAGAGGTGACCTATCAACAGGTCCTCGAGCGCAATCTCAAGTTTATGGACGCAGCTGCCATCAGCTTGTGCAGAGAAAACCACATACCCATCGTGCTCTTCGATATGACAAGTCCAGGCAATATTTTCCGTGTCATGTGCGGAGAAAACGTCGGTTCTGTAGTTCGAGACTAAGCTTGCCTGAGGTGTGGGGCGACCGCTCGATAGATGTGTCGTGCGTCGTCTCGTTCTCGAGTTCGCTGTTTGCGGCGAAGACCGCTACAATTCGCTCAGCCACTGAACCGGAATGCCGGCTAGGCGAGGCTTCAAATAGACCAAGGAGGTGTCATGAAAGAGCTCTTTCGTGAAGTCGAGTTGCAGATGAAGAACGCCGTGGATCACCTCCACCAGGATCTGAAACAGTTGCGCACTGGCCGTGCTTCTCTCGCCATTCTCGAGAACGTCATGGTCGACTACTACGGTACTCCGACGCCAGTTAACCAGGTTTGTAATCTGGCGGTTGCCGACGCAACGTTGATCACCGCTCAGCCCTGGGACGCGACGCTGATCACAGCGATCGAGAGGGCTATCTTGACCGCCAATCTGGGTCTCAATCCATCGAATGACGGTAAGGTGATCCGTATTCCGATTCCGCAACTCACCGAGGAGCGGCGCAAAGAGCTGGTGCGCAAAGCGCACGATATGGCTGAGGGTACTCGTAACTCCATCCGACAAGCGCGCCGTGAAGGCAATGATCGGCTGAAGAAGCTGGAGAAGGATAAAGAGATCAGCCAGGACGACGAGCATCGTGGGCACGATGAGACTCAGAAGTTACATGACCATTACATTGCTTTGGTCAACACGACGCTCGCGACCAAAGAGAAGGATATTCTGGAGCTCTAGGCTTTGACTCTGGAGGCTCAAGCGAACAGCGAAGAGCTGATCTACGGCTATCATCCGGTTCGTGAGGCGCTCCGCCATCGACCTCACACCTTGCTGCAAGTGATGATCTCCGTCCGCCCGGGCAAGCGGCGCTCGGAGATCGAAGGTCTGTGTAAGCGCCATCGGATCAGTGTCTCCAGCGAAGCTTCTGCGCAGTTGCATCAGTTGGTGTCGACCAGTCGGCACAATGGGTTCGTTGCGCGCTGTCAGGTAGCGACCATCGCTGTACAAGCCACCGGTGATCCAGACTTGAGAGTGTTGGTGGAAGACGTTCAGGATCCCCGTAATCTGGGCGCCCTGCTGCGGGTCTGCGAAGGTGCGGGTGTGTCACAGGTTTTGCTCCGCGATCGCGGCTCGGCCCCGATATCGCCCGTGGTGGTCAAGACCTCGGCCGGTGCCACGGAATGGCTCGACGTTGAACGCGTCGTCAACTCTAGCCGAGAGATAGAGGGACTCAAGGCTGATGGCTTCTGGGTGTATGGCAGCGATGCCGCGGGCGAGCCACCTTGGGAAGTCGATCTGACGGGAAAAGTTCTATTGTGTCTTGGTGGTGAGGAGCGTGGGCTGCGTGCTCAAACTCGTAAGATCTGTGATCGTCTGGTGGGCTTACCAATGCGTGGCCGGGTCGAGTCCCTCAACCTGGCCACCGCAGCCTCTGCGTTGCTCTATGAGGCCATCCGACAGCGGACTTGACGGACTGTGAACGATGCAAAACAGCCGACTATCTGCAAGCGATGAGGTCTTGTCGGTTGGCCTGCGCTGATTCTGTAAAGATCGTTGGCGAAAAGGCCTTGCGGTCCCCTATGGAGACAGGATAGAGTCTCCCGCTCGCATCGCTCACTGATGAGTTTTGGGACAGTCCTTGATTGGCCCGTGGCGATTCTGGCGTGCAGGGCGAGGCCTAGTTGGATCCGACAAACAGGCTGCCTGTTCTGAGTGGCTTGCCGGCATAGCTCAGTTGGTAGAGCAACTGACTTGTAATCAGTAGGTCCTCGGTTCAAGTCCGGGTGCCGGCTCCATCGGAGGTGGCCCGAAAGGAAAATTAGGTCTCAAGAATTGACAAGTCTCTTGGAGGTGTGGCCGAGTGGACAAAGGCAGCAGACTGTAAATCTGCCGGCGTAAGCCTACGGTGGTTCGAATCCACCCGCCTCCACCATAATCGTTCGCTAAGAGTGCTGTCGTGAAAATGCTATCGATGGCACAGTCTAGAAATTGATACCGATAGTCGCCGCTTTGGTGGCTCAGAAACTTGGCTTGGTCCATTTTGGTGGCCTGGCAAAACGGCGGGAGTAACTCAGGGGTAGAGTCACAGCCTTCCAAGCTGTTGGTCGCGGGTTCGAATCCCGTCTCCCGCTCCAGCTTACGCAGTGTGATTTGCGGATGCCGACTCGGTGAATTTGAGTCTGGCGGAGAAACTTCGAATCTAGAGTAGACACGCATCGGGTAGTCCTGATAAATTCCGAAAACTCGTCTTCGGGATTTGCCATCGGGCGCCCAAGCAGGGTCCAGCGAATCGCTTTCGTTGGCATTTCAGATCCAGAAAAACACTGAATCGAGGAGTTTGGAGCGCCAGAGTGGCTTTTTGGCTACCTTGGCTGCTGGACGTGAATGTCTGTCGCCCACGTGGCTCAGGGGTAGAGCACTTCCTTGGTAAGGAAGGGGTCACCGGTTCAAATCCGGTCGTGGGCTCCACGGGTCAGCAAGGCTCGGGCAACTTCAGCAGGCAGAGTCCGGTGGTCTAAGTAACGCTTTTACAGCGCGCAAGGTCAAAAAAAGTCAGTGCCCCGAAGCAAGGCCTTCTCTTCGATAGCGCCACGTACGGCAGCCGATAACGATCATTCAGGCAATCAGGGGCGGCGCGAGATCAAAGTCGGATAGCAACGTCGGGCGATAGCCACCATCAATCCAAGCACTTCAAAATCGAACACGCCACGAAGTCCGCGAAACATGCGGGTTCGGCTCTCCGAGGAGGCGTACAGAGGCCATGGCCAAAGAAAAGTTTGAGCGCACGAAGCCGCACGTGAACATCGGTACGATCGGCCATGTCGATCATGGAAAAACGACGTTGACGGCAGCGATTACGAAAGTCCAAGCGTCGAATGGCTTGGCTGACTTCACTGCATTCGATGATATCGACAAGGCGCCAGAAGAGCGTGAGCGCGGTATTACCATTGCGACGGCGCACGTAGAGTACGAGTCGCTGAACCGCCACTACGCGCATGTGGACTGTCCGGGTCACGCTGATTATGTGAAGAACATGATCACGGGTGCGGCGCAGATGGACGGCGCGATCTTGGTGGTGTCCGCTGCGGACGGTCCGATGCCTCAAACGCGTGAGCACATCCTGCTC
>JAJCXO010000257.1 GCA_029263395.1 Acidobacteriota bacterium
GTCTTGGGGGGCTGGGGTTCCGTGTGTGGCGCCGGCGGCGCCCCCGGCGCGAGCCATCTGGGCAAAATCGACCTGCGGGAAATCGACTCCGTCACCGGACAGGCCGAGGGCACCATGGCCATCGCGACACATGCCGTAGCCGGCGTCGTTGAGCACAACCCAAACCGCCGGCGCCTGGTATTGCGCCGCGGTCGAAAGCTCGGAATTCATCAACATCGAGCCGTCGCCGACCACCGCTACCGCTTTTTCGCCGGTGGCGAGGGCTGCACCCACTACACCGGTGGCAGTGTGGCCCATCGAACCGAACAGCGTGCTGACCCGATAGCGGCCCGGCGCCGGGAAACGCAGGTAGTGGTTGCACCAGGCAAAAGAATTGCCGCACTCGGCCAACACCAAGGCTTCGGTGGCCTTGACGACCCGCCGCTGTAGCGCATTCATCAGCACCCGCGGTCGAACCGGCGCGTGACCCTGCGTCGGTAGCGGCACCGGCTCGTCGCGACGGATCACGGGAAACGAGGCACGGGCTGGCTTTTCTGGAAAGTGCTCGATGAGGGCTTTGAGAAAATGGCTGATCTCTGCTTGGATACCAATCGTCGGACTCTCCGGGTAGGCGGTTCCTGGAACCTCCGGATCGATGTCGACGTGGATGAAGCCATTCTGCGGCACCAAATCCGTATCCCAGAAAGACGTCGCCTCGCCGAGCTTGGTACCGAGTACCAGCGTGCGCTCGGGGCGTTCGTGGGTCATGAAATCTGCAACCGAGTCGTGGCCGCCGAGGCCGGTAACCCCAACGTAGAGGGGGTGATTCTCCGGCACGATGCCTTTGCCGCGGGGTGAGCACAACACCTTGGCACCCGAACGTTCCGCCAACTCTTGCACCAACGGCGCCGCTTCGGTGGCCCCGAAGCCTGCCCAAATGGCAAACCGGTCTTGCTTGAGCAGCGCGGCGACTTCGACGATGTCTTCTTCCGCCACCGACGGTGCTCTCATACCCAATCGGAGACTCTCTTGCGACACCTCAAGGCGCTTCGACTGCAGGCCCATCGGCAGGCAGATGTGGGCGACGAAGCCGCCCGGTCGCGACAAACCTTGGCTCAGGCGACGCAACACTTCGGGCAGCTCCGAGGCTTGCTCCATGCGGACCGCAAAGTCGAAAATCGGGCCCTTGGTATACAGCACGTCTTGCGGCATGGTGTAGGAGCTGGTCTCTTGGGTCGCCCAGCGGCCGCGTTGTGGAGAGCTCGTGGCGCCGGAGATCAAGACCACCTTGGCACCATCCCAACGCGCCGCCGACATACCGGTGATCGCATTGAGTACTCCCGGACCGGTGGTAGCAAACACCGCCGTCGGTTGACCGGTAGCAAAATACGCCTCAGCCGCGGCGAAGGCGGCGCCTGTTTCGTGCCGAAAGTGGTTCAGTTCGATGTCGCTTTCGACCAGTGCATCAAACAGCAGTGCAATCGCACCACCTGAGACACCAAAGGCCCTCTCGACACCAAGCGCTGAAAGCTGTTGAGCGAACGCCCCGACCAGGGACACCTCACGTCGACTTTCCGGGCTGTGCTCAGGGGCCGGAGCTGTCTGCTCGGCCAGGTTGCCCATGGTCGCCATCGACGTCACTTTCCTCTTCTCAGCCAGCTTCAACATAGTGTCTTGCCTCGCACTGCTTGTCTAAATCGCCTTCACTCAGTTTTCGACCGAACGGTCGGTAGAGTACGAACTAAACATTACGACGTACATTACGAACCAGGGAATCCGAACACATTACGATGGAAATCAAGGTTTTCGACCACCTGGACGGTAACGCTACTGTCGCCGCTCGAGTGGGTCGCCTGCCGCGCCCTTGGTGCTTCACCGGTCATGTTCTCGCTCATTGAGGACAAGGATAGGGAGCCAAGATTACGATCCCCATGAAGAGATCAAGTTTCTTCTCCGTTTAACTGCACACGCAATGGCTCGCTCGTAGCGAGGCTAGCCCGCTGCTAGGATCACAGGATGGGAATCCCGAGCGCTCAAGACGATATGGCGCCGCATTTGCGCACCGCCGACGATGTCGAGACACTGATCGCGCGTGTCTACGATGCTCCATTGCGGGCTACAGGATTGATCGAGGCGGTCGAGACCTGGCAAGGAGATCGTGGCCAATACCTGAAGCTCCGCAGTGACCGAGAGACACCCCGTTGCCACCATGGTCGTTTAGCCTCCAACTTGGCCCGTGCACGTGCCGACGCCATCCTCACCTCGCAGACCGTGCTGCGCCGGCACCCGACTCTCGACCACCGGCTGCAGGGCCCGGGTCGATCCGGGGTCGCTCTGACCGAATGGCGGAGTGCCCGGTTGGGAAAGCCAGAACCGCCGGTAACCTTGGTGCTGGCCTCGGGGGACAACCTCGACCTCGACCACCCGGTGTTACACCATTGGACACGGCCGGTTGTCTTCACAACCCGCCAGGCCCAGTGGCAGCTCGAGAGCCGGGCGGTCGATCTCGGAGTCGAAGTTGTGGGGGTCGACGAGCCCACCGTCCACAACGCCGTAGACTTTCTGCGGCGGGCGTTCGGCGCCGCGACTATCGCCCTCGAGTTAGAGGACTCTCGAGCACTCTACCGCGATCCGGTCATCGTCAACGAAGTGTTACTCACCACTTGTCAAACACCACAGGTTAATCCCGTCGCGGTCGATCCGCCGTTTCTGACCGCCGAAGAACTTGTGCGGCGTTTCCCGCGTCACGGCAAGCCTTATCGCATCCAGGCAGGGGATGACCCCTGGCGTTTGCAACGGTTCAGACGCTGACATGACCCGACACCCACGACATCCGGCCTCGACCACTGCTTCCCATCAAGGTCAGCAACGGCAACCTCATGTACGGCGCCCCACCCTCGGGCGACCTACCCTGCGGCGCTCCTATCGCCGATTCTGGCGACTCTTGAGACGCCCGGCGTTTCGTTTGGTCTACCACGAGAAATACAACGCCTCCTTCCCAGAAATCCCCAACGATCCCTTGCGGGGCGAACGTATCCTGGTGTTTCTAGCTTCTGAAGGCCTGGTCTTACGGCGCTGCGTCAATCGTCCCGAACCGGTCTGGCTCAAGACGCTCGAACAGGTCCACACCACGGATTACCTCGACGCTATCCATCACACCACCACCTTGACCTCGATCATGGGTAGCGAAGTCACCAGCGATCAAGTCGATCGCATGATCGACTTCCAGCGTCTGCAGACCGGCGGCACCTTGATGGCCACCCGGCGCGCTCGCAAATTCGGCATCGGCGTCAACCTGGGCGGCGGTTTTCATCACGCCACCACCGACCAGGGCGGTGGTTACTGCATCTTCAACGACATCGCGGTGGCGATTGCCGACGAGCGTCGTAAGGGTTTCAACGGTCCGGTGTTGGTCGTCGATCTGGATCTGCACGACGGTGACGGTACCCGCGACATCTTCCGCCGAGACCCCAGCGTCTTTACCTTCTCGATCCACGCTCGACACTGGGGCCCAACCGAGGCAGTGAGCTCGACCTCGATTGAGCTCGGTAGCAAAGTGGAGGACGTTCTTTATCTCGACACAATCCGCCAACATCTGCCGGCGGTGGTCCGTGAGGTCGAGCCCCAATTGGTGTTTTATGTCGCCGGCTGCGATCCAGCTCACGACGACCAGCTGGGCGACTGGAAGATCTCGTCAGCGGCGATGCTGGAGCGCGACCGGTTAGTCATGCGCCAAGTGCGCCACGGTCGACGCCGAACACCGACCGTGATCCTGCTGGCGGGCGGCTATAGCGCAGCCACCTGGCGTTATACCGCTCGCTTCTTGAGCGACATCCGCCGACCCGGGCGACCGATCGAGCCTCCCTCGACCGAAGAGATCACCCTCAAACGTTACCGCTACCTCTTCCGTCATCTCGATCCAGCGGAGCTCAGCGGCGCGGGGCCTGACGACAACTTTGGCCTCACCGAAGACGACCTCTACCTTCCGGGCTGGGGCGCCACGCCGGAAACCCGCTTTTTGGGATTCTTCACCAAACACGGCATCGAGCTGCTGTTCGAGCGTAGCGGCTTCTTGGACCGGCTGCGGGGTCTCGGTTTCTCGCATCCAACCATCGTCCTCCAGATCGAAGACCCCAATGATCAGACCTTGCGGATCTTTGGCGGACCTGATCGAACCGAGCTTTTGGTCGAGCTGCGTCTGCGCCGCGATCGTCGCACTCTGAGTGGTCTCGAGCTGCTCTCGATCGAGTGGCTACTGCTGCAGAATCCCCGGGCGCACTTCGCGGCAGTGCCTGATGATGCCAACCCCGAGACGGAGGACCGTCAATACCCCAGCCGACCGCAGTTGCCCGGACAGGACCACCCCGGACTTGGCATGCTCAACGATATCGCGGCGATGCTGCAGGTCATCTGTGAGCAGATTCGTCTCGACGGTATTGTTTTTATCCCCTCGCAGTTCCACGTTGCCGCCTACGGGCATGGTTATCTGACGTTTGTCGGGGCCGCAGCACGCGCCCGCTTCGCCGCCTTGCTCGAGCTGTTCCAACACACCCCCCTACCCGAAGCGACACGCCTGGTCGCCGAAGGCGGTGTCGTTGACGACACCACCGGCGAAGTCTTCAAATGGCAGCCCACACCCATGGTCCTGGCCATCAGCGAAAAACTCGAACAACGCCTGCGAGACGACGACAGCATCTCGATTCCGACGTTTCGCTTTCGGCTGCGCGATACCGTCTGAGCCGGAATTCTTCTAGCCGGAATTCTTCTGAGACGGAATTCGCCTCAGACTGAACTCTGTCTCAGACCACCTTCAGCTCTCGAAACGTACACTGAGGTTGCGGTAGACCGGCACCGCCGCACCATGACGGGTTGCCGGTGCAAATCGCCAACGCCGCATCGCCTCGACAGCCGCATCGGTCATGCCATAGGGCAACCCACGCAAGACATTGATGTCCGAAACCTTCCCTTCCTCGTCGATGATCGCCCGCACCAGCACGTCGCCGGTAATGCCTTGGGCCCAGGCAGCATCTGGATACTTGGGCAGCGGAGCGACCAATCGACGGGGCGGTTTGACAGCCCCCCCAACCTCGTACGGTCCTTGTTCGATGGCCGGTGAGGCACTTGCCTCCGACAGGGCGGAGGCAGGAGAAGGAGGCTTCACGGATCGAGCTGCCGGCGGCCCAGCCAGCCTTTGACCGGACCTAGCGCTCGAACTCCGAATCGACTCAGACCCAAGCGACGTGGCGGTCAGCGGAACAGACATCTCGGTTGTCGCCATCGCCGCCAAGTCTTGAACGCCAACCAGCTCAACACCAACCAGCTCAACGCCAACCAGCTCGTCACCCACTGGCACCGCAGCCTCAGCCAACACTTCCTGATTCGCAATGGCATCGGTGGGTCGACCGCCGGTAGCCACCGGGGGTCTCGAGACACTGTCGGCAACCCTGGTCTGGGCATCCGCCACTTCTGGAACAACTACCAACTTTGGAACAGCTACCGACTCTGGGACAACTATCGCCTCTGGGACAACTTCCGCCACTGGGACGACCACCGGCTCTTGGACGACCGCCGCTTCTGGGACGACCACCGGCTCTGGGGCGACCACCAGCTCTGGGACGGGCACCGTCTCTGGGATGCCCACCGCCGCACGCCCCACCACCTCCGGCTCCGGCGTCGAGGTCCACCCCCGAATGATGTCCGGGCGCGAAGCGATCACCAGGCAGCCGACCCCGGCCAACCCGACGAACATCAGTAGCCATGGGGTCAACGATCGGCGCCGAGGTTCTGGCTCGGCTGGCCGGCCGGCCTCGGGAGCAAGATCTGGATACTTGGCCTTGAGCAGATCGAAGTAGCTACCGTGAAGTGACGCGCTGGAAGATTTCATGATGTAGACCTTTCAACCGATATCCGAAGCCGAAGTTGCAACCACGACCACGGTGGGCTGATGGTGCAAATATCGAACCAGCTATATCTCCGGGTTTCCTGGCGGATTCATGCCGGAATCAGCTGTACGACGTCCACCGACGGGGACACGCCCGTCATCCCTCATCTTGTGGCGCTCCGACACTCGTCTTGTGGCGCCGCGGCGCGCATCTTGTGGCGCCCCGGCGCTCGTCTTGTGGCAAACTCGACCCGTCATGCACTCTTCAGCAACCCGAGACTCTGCGGTCGAGTCGGCAATCGAAACCTTCGCTCGGGGCTACTGCAACCCCAGCGAAGGCAGGCGGCTCGTACCTTTGCCGGCTTTCGACGGAGCTCCTGAAGGCCAAGTCATCGCCGTTCGATGTGACAACTTCCGATCCGAACCCGGCAACTGGCCCAAGATCATCCACCATGGAACGCCAACGGATCGCGCCATCGTCCTGACCCATGGCTTCAAAGATTCCCCCGCCTTTCAGCACGACATTGCCACCCGCTTTGCAGCGCGAGGATTCAGCGTGGTCTTACCTCTGCTCCCAGCCCATGGCCGGCAAGACCCGGTTGCAGCGATGCGCCGGGCGGACTATCGGGCGTGGCGGGCGACGGTCCGCCAGGCGGTAGACGTCGCGGGAATGCTGGGAAACGAGGTCTCGATCGGCGGGTTATCGACCGGTGGCCTGCTAGCCCTCGACGTATACCTCCGGAACAACCTCCGGAACAACCTTCGGCAGCTCGAAGAAACCCCAACTTCGAACATTACCGGCAAAGTTTTCCTGTTCTCAGCCGCCCTGGGACTCACGACCATCCAACGCTGGGTATTGTCGACCCCCATCTTGCCCCGCTGGCGGGACCGCTGGAAGGCGCGGTCAGCCAATCGTGGCATCGGTGGCAGTCCCCACAAATACTCACGATCGTTTTTGACCGGCGCTCGTCAAGTGCATCGCATCCTCGAAACCTTGGGAGACCGAGGTCTGCCGCCGCACCAACTTCTCACCCAAATCGCGGCTGACGAGCGCCACCACAACCGAATTTTCATCGCCCACTCCGAAGCCGACACCACCATCCGTTTCGACGCGGTCAAGCCGCTGGTGCGGCCGGACGATCCTGGCCAGCACCACATCCTGGCCGCAGCTAAAGCGGTCCGCCACGCTGAATTAGTGTTGGCCCACGACCAGAGCTACCAACCACTGTGGCCAGACGAGCCGCCGCCAGCGCGGGCCAACCCGGAGTTCGAACCGATGATGGCCAAGGCGCTGGCGTTTCTAGATCGTTGAGCTGCTTAGATCGTTGAACCCGCACGAGGGGTTGAAAACCCCTCGCTCAGCCATAACGTCCCTGACGGGACGAAGACAAGAGAGGTTGGTATTAATCTTGTTCCTTGGAATAAACCCGTTTTTCGCCTCCCAGGGAGCCCCTGTGGAGCGAGCACGCGGCGAGTATGTATGAGCAAGAGAACAGACCCTAGCTCTCCAAACTGTTGTAACCAATAGGGTGGGCGGACACTAGGGCGCCGAGGCGAGTTACGCAGCTGCGCGCGCAGTCCACAGGGGGCGACCGGACTACCGGCGTGCTTGGACTGGATCTACCTAAGACGGCGCCATGCCAGCGATGCGTTTGGCGGTTGCCTTGGCGTTCTGCTGCAGCCCGGCGCTGATTTGCGCCGCCATCGCATCTGGAAATACATCCTGCGTGCCGTCACCCACCGCTGCCAACGCCGCTTCGGCCACCGCCGACGGTGGCGCCTTGGGCATTTCGACGTCCTCCGCCATGTCGGTGTCGATCGGTCCCGGATACACGCCCACCACCTCTGTCCCCTGGCCCGCCAGGTCAGCTCGCAACCCTTGGGTCATGGAGTGTGCCGCGGCCTTTGATGCGCTGTAGGAACCAATCATCGGAAAATTCACCAGGCCCGAGATCGACAACACGTTGACGATTGCACCGCCGTCATTAGCTCCGAGCACTGGCGCAAAAGCCCGGGCCATCGCCAACGTACCGAAGTAGTTGGTGTCCATCTCCGCCCGTGCACCCTCCAACGATTCGGCTTTGGTCAGGCTACCGCCTCGGGCGATACCAGCATTGTTGACCAACAGGTTGACGTCGCCCGCCTGCTCAACGGCAGCAGCAATCTGCGCATCATCGGTGATGTCGAGCGCAATCGGCACCAGCCGATCCGGGTCACTCGCCACCATTTCCTCGACCGACGAGGTCTTGCGCGCTGCGCAATAGATTCGTCGCGCCCCAGCTTTCTGCAACGCTTCGACAAACGCCCGTCCGATGCCACGGTTCGATCCGGTCACGAGGGCCGTGCAGCCTGAAACATCCATATCCGCCATCCTTTCGTGGAATTGAGAGCAACGAGATCAACGTCGGCAGTTTATACGTCTACCAGCGCTCAACCGATGCGATCTACTCGACAGCTCGAATGCGGGTCACCAAGTCACCGTAGCGCTCACCATATTTTGTATACAGCGGTTGCACCGCCTGTTGAAACGCCGAGATGTCCTCCACCTCATTGATCTCTACTCCCGCCTCGCGCACTGCAACCAACGCCTCGTCGACATAGTCACGCCAGAAGCCACGTTGGGCAATGGACGACTGTTTTGCCGCGCTGCGGAGTGCCGTCTGCTCCTCGGGCAGCAGCCGCTTCCACACGTCCAGGTTGATCAGCAGCAGATCGGGAATGGTCGAATGGCGATCATAAGAGTAGTAACCGGCCACTTCGAAGTGACGTTCGGAGCGGTAGCTCGGCACGTTGTTTTCAGCGCCGTCGATGCTGCCGGTGTGGAGATTGGTGTAAACCTCTTTGAAGCCGAGGGACACCGGCGAGGCGCCGAGGGCTTCCACCATCTCGCGCATGACCTCTGACTTCTGCACCCGAATCTTGAGCCCTTCGAGATCCGCCAACCGACGCACGGGACGCTCACGATTGTAGAACGAACGGGAGCCAGCGTCGTACCACGCCAACCCCATCAGTCCACTCGCTGCCAACGAACCCAACAGCTCGTCACCGATCTCGCCGTCCAACACCTTCCACAGATGTTCTGGATCGCGGAACAGATAAGGCAAAGTCAAGACGCCGATCGTCGACGAAAACTCCGCCAACGGCGCCACCGACGTACACGCCATCTGAATACCGCCAAAGCCGAGCTTCTCGAGCGCTTCCTTCTCGTTGCCCAACACCCCGCCGAGTTGCAGATCCGGCTGCAACCGCGTACCGAGCAACACATCCTCCTGCACCAACTTCTCAAAGTGCCGCAGGCCACGGGCGGTGGGATAACCCTCGACATGGACATTGGAGAGGATCAGCCGCTGGGTTGCGGGTTCAGCGGTTTCGTCACTGCTGCCACAGCCAGCCAACATAAACGGTATGAGGCTGATCAGAATCGAATGACGCAACCGACCGAATTGCTGTGTCGCCGCCATCCTGGTCATCGTGATGTTGGTCATCGTGATCTTGGTTATTAGGATCTTGGTCATAGGCCAAGATCCTAGCGCAGCTAGCGACTCGCGACCCAGCCTGGCAACCACAGCGAGACACTGGGCACAAAGGTGACCAGCAACAAAATCGCCACCATCGCCAAGTAAAACGGCCACAAGGCGCGGGTGGCCTCCTCGATCGAGATACCGCCGATTGCACAGCCGACGAACAGCGTGCTGCCGACCGGTGGCGTACACAGACCAATCGCCAGGTTGAGCAATAGGATGATGCCGAAGTGCACCGGGTCGACCCCGAGCTGGATCATCACTGGCAGCAAAATCGGGGTGGTGATAACGATCAACGGCGCCATATCCATGAACGCACCGAGGGCCAACAGCATGAGGTTGATCAACAACATCAACAGCACCTTGCTGGCCGACAGCGACAGCAACCAAGCGGTCAACTGCGCTGGCACATGGAGATAGGTCATGACCTCGCCAAACGCCGCCGCGGCACCGATCAGGATCAGCACCATGCCCGAGGTCTTGGCGGCTCGTAACAACAACGGACCATACCCTCGCCAACTCAACGACCGATACCCAAAGGTCGACACCAGCGCCGCCCACACCACCGCCACCACCGCCGCCTGATGCGCCGGCACCCAGCCCAATGAGATCGGCACGATGATGATCAACGGCGTCACCAGCGCCGGCAAGGCACCCACCAGAATCGACGCCGCTCGCCGCAACGGCACCGGTGCCTCAGATGGATAACCGCGCCGACGTGCGGTCAGATAAGCCAGGCTCATCAAGGCCAACCCGATCAACAGGCCCGGCATATAACCGGCGAGAAACAACGCCTGGATCGAGACCGTGCCGCCGGCCGCCAACGAATAGATAATGGCGTTGTGGGACGGCGGAATGATGATGCCTTGGGTCGACGAGGTGACAGTGACCGCTACCGAAAAATCGCGGTGGTAGCCCTTACGCACCATCGTCGGGATCAGCAGCGAGCCGATCGACGATGTATCGGCAACACTCGAGCCTGAGATCCCGCCAAAAAACATCGACGCGACGATATTCACCATCGCCAAGCCGCCACGGATCATGCCGACGAACACCCCGGCGGCATCGATCAAGCGATTCGCCATGCCCCCACCCGACATGATCTCGCCGCACAGAATAAAAAAGGGGATCGCCGCCAACGTCGTGTCGGACATCTGCACCGCAATCTTCTGCACCACCACCAAGGCCGGCAGGCCAGCCGCGAAGCAGTACGCAAAGGACGACAGCCCGAGGCAAAACGCCACCGGCACCCGCAACAGCAACAGCACCGTGAAGACGCCAAACACCAGGCCGAGCAAGGTGCCGTCAGTCATCGTCAGACCCCGCGTCGCCCTCACTCTGGGGCTCGCCCAACGCGGCGGCCGGGGCTCCGTGCATCGCTTCGTGGAGTGCAAAAAAGACCATCAGCCCACCCGCGATCACCGCCGGGAAATACTGGACCGACGCGCTCATCCCGGTGGCCGGTAGGGTGTTGGTCACCCGCGCCGCCAGCTTGGCTCCGTAAACCGCCAGCAAGCCACCAAACACCGCCACCAGCAGCGCCGCCAGCCGTGCGACCACCGACTGCCACGCGGCCGGCAACCGACGGGTGACAATCTCGACCCCGAGGTGGACGCGACCATGGATACCATGAGCGGCGCCGAGGAGGCCAAACCACACCAACAACAGGCCCGAGATCTCAGAGGTTTCAGGCCACGAAACTTCGAACAAAGCCCAGGCCGCGGTCTCGACCGCCGCCAAAGCCACCAGGGATGCCAGCAACACCGCCAGCAGGACGCCAACGGCTCGCGAGAGATAAGATGCCACGGCTCGCATGAAGATCGATAGTCTATAGGTCACGCTGCACCCGTTGAATTCGGTCCTCGTGGGTCGGGAAACCACCTGGGCCGAGCACCTACCCGCATCGTCCTTGGGCGTCGACCCCAGACACCCAGCAGAGGAGCTTGCCGCATGTTGTTTCGCCAACTCACCGACCCGCACCTGGCCCAGAACGCCTATCTGGTCGGCTGCCAGAGAACCGGCGATGCGCTGATCATCGATCCGGAACGCGACATCGATCGTTACCTCGACATCGCCGCCACCGAAGATCTGAAGATCGTCGCCGCCACCGAAACCCACATCCATGCCGACTTCCTCTCCGGCGTGCGGGAGTTTGCCGAGCGCGATGGCGTCAAGGCCTACCTGTCGGACGAAGGTGGCGAGGATTGGCGGTACCAGTGGGCCATCAACGGTGACTACAATGCGCAGCTCTTGAAGCACAACGACAGCTTCCGGATCGGTAACATCGAGTTCAAGGCACTCCATACCCCGGGTCACACCCCGGAGCACATGAGTTTCCTGATCATCGACCACGGCAGCGGGATCGACGAGCCGATGGGACTGGCATCAGGCGACTTCGTCTTCGTCGGTGACCTCGGTCGACCAGACTTGCTGGAGTCGGCCGCAGGTCTTGTCGGAGCCCGCGACCCCTCGGCACGGGCCCTCTATCGCTCGGTGCAGGATTTCCTCGAGCTTCCCGACTTTCTCCAGGTGTGGCCAGGTCACGGTGCCGGCAGCGCCTGCGGTAAAGCCCTAGGCGCCATCCCCAGCAGCACGGTGGGTTATGAGAAACGGTTCAACGTCGCCATCGGCAATGCCCGGATCAGTGAACAGACCTTTGTCGACGCCATCCTCCACGGCCAACCCGAGCCGCCGATGTACTTCGCCCGCATGAAGCAGCTCAACCGCAGCGGTCCGGCGATCCTCGGCAAGCTGCCGCAACCCAGCTCGTTGGCCGTTGATGTCGACCGGCTACGGACCGTACTCAGCAACCCCAATGCCGTCCTAGTCGACACCCGGCCGAACCGCACCGACTTCATGAACGGCCACCTGCCGGGCTCGCTCTACGCGCCGCTCGGTAAAACCTTCCCCACCGTCACCGGTTCCTACATCGAACCCGAGCAAGAGATCTATCTGATCATCGACGACCACCGCGTGGACGAAGCGGTGCGTGATCTGGTGCGTATCGGTCTCGACGGTGTCGTAGGGACCTTCTCACCCGACATCCTCGATGCCTATGCCTCCCAAGGCGGCACGTTGCAACAGATCGAGATCCTCGACTTCGAAGCCACCTACCAAGCTAGCCAGGACGACGCCAACCTGATGCTCGACGTCCGCGGCATCACCGAATACGAAGCGCGCCACCTCCCCGGCGCCCTCAACATCGCCCACACTCGCCTCGCGGTTCGCGCCGACGAAATCCCCGGCGGCAAACGCCTCCTCGTCCACTGTCGCACCGGCGAACGCGCCTCGTTCGCCTCGGCCTACTTGCGGCGCATCGGCTACGATGTGGCCTACATTGACGATACGATCGAGAAATGGACTTGAACCATGAGCCCTGATGACGAAGATCGCCTCACCCAGCTCATCGCCAGTGACGACAGTCCGGTTGGCATCGACGCCAAAAAAACCCACGTCTTGATCCTCCACAAGCTGGAGAAGATCGAAGCTCGCCTCGCTCGGCTGGAGGCGGCGGCTCGCTTGGAGCTGCGTTCCGAGTCGTAGCCCTGCCGGAAGGACGGGTCCTATCTAACGGGTTTTTCGCGATGAAATCCGTTACCTGCGACTGTATCTAACGGGTTTCGCACGATGAAACCCGTTACTTACCAACGCATCTAACGGGTTTTGTAAGAGGAAATCCGTTAGATACAGCTGCGTCTAACGGGTTTTGCACGAGGAAATCCATTAGATAGAACTGCGTCTAGCGGGTTTTGCACGAGGAAATCCGTTAGATAGAACTCCATCTAACGGATTTACTGGCCAGAAATCCGTTAGATACAGCTCGTCTTCCGCTCTGAGCCTGATGATCTCGAGGCTTCCAAGGGAGCCTTTCTAGTGGACCTGCTCGAGATGACTTGCCCCGTCGTCGGATAGAGCTCGACTGTGTCTACACTTGACTAGCTGTGCATATTATATATACTCAGCATATGGATATACACAGCTCAGACTTGGACCGTGAGCTGTCGGTCTCCCGTGCGGACGGCCGACCGATGTATCTCCAGATCATGGAGCAGATCCGGCGGCGGATCGCGTCGGGGGATTGGCCTCCCGGCACCGAGATGCCGTCGATTCGCCAACTTGCGGTGACGCTCAGCGTCAGCGTCATCACCGTCAAACGGGCTTACCGGGACCTGGAACAGGAAGGAGTCATCGTGACACGCCATGGCAAAGGCTCGATGGTGGCTCTGGATGCGGAGGCGGGCGCCCAGCTCTTCGAGCAGGATCTGCAACGCGTCCTCGACCAAGCCGTAGAGCTGGGCAGAGTGCTCGGTTATTCACCCCAGGAGCTCGCCACTCGCCTGCTGGCGGCAGCGGACGAACCGGAGGATGGCGCATGACCGACCTTGCCGTACAACTCCAGGGGGTTGGCAAAACCTATCCGTTCTTCACCCTGGACGGCATTGATCTCGATGTCCCGACCGGCACGATTGCAGGGCTGATCGGGGCCAACGGCGCCGGGAAGTCGACGACGATCCGCATGTTGGTTGGACTCGTGCAGCAGGACCGTGGATCGGTGCGGGTGTTGGGCCACGACCTCCCGGAACACCAAGTGGCTGCCAAACAAGACGTCGGGTTTGTTTCCGAAGACATCAAACTCTACAAGTCGGCAACCCTGGCTTGGCATATCCACTTCATCCGTTCCATTTTTGGCCATTGGGACGACGCCTACGCCCAATCTCTGTTGGGCCGCTTCGACCTGAACCTGAACCAGAAGATCCGGGGCCTCTCTCATGGCCAGCGGGTCAAAGCTGCGTTGCTGCTGGCCCTCGCTCGACGCCCCCGGCTGCTGGTGCTCGACGAGCCCACCGCAGGACTCGATCCGATCGCTCGCCTCGAAGTGCTGGGGGCCCTCACCGAAGTCCTCACCGACGAAAACCGCACCGTCTTGCTGTCGTCGCAGAACACCCTCGACATCGAGCAGATCTCCGACCAAATCACGTTCATCGATCGCGGACGCGTCCTCCACTCCGCCGATAAAGAAACCCTGCTCGACGGCTGGCGCTCGATCCGCCTGCGGGTACCGCCAGCAACCCTGCTCCCAGACCTCCCCGGCATCACCCGCGATGGCGGCACCGATCGCGTCCCGATCCTCAAGGCCCACCCCTTTGAGCCCGCGATGATCGAAGCTTTACAAGCGACCGGCGCCACCATCGAAACGGTCGAGCGGATGACCCTCGAAGAAATTTTTGTGGCGTCTGTCATGCGCCAACGAGCGAGGGCTGACCGATGAGCAGCTCCCGACGCATTGTCCAGCAACTGGTCCTCAAAGACCTGGGCTTCCTGCGCTGGGCCAACATCGGCTCGCTGGTAGCCGGCCTTGCCGCCCTTGGTCTGCTCGCCCATGGCAGCGCTGCTGGTTTTTACGCCGGGCAGGTTCTGCTGGTGACCGTCTTGATCGTCCTCGGTGCGCTGGCGGCCAGCCTCACCGTCATCGATGAACGCAAGGAAAAGACCCTGCCATTCATCATGAGCCTGCCGGTGTCTCCCCGACAGTTCGCGGTGGCCAAAATCCTCGCCAACGCGTTGATCTTCGGCTCCACCTGGGTCGTCCTCGTCGTGGGGACTCTGGCCGTGATTCAGGTCAGTGACCATCTGCCGAACGGTATGACCGCCTACGCGGTGTTGATCTTGACCGAAATCGCCATGAGCACCTGCTTGATCCTGATGGTCGCGATGATCACGGAGTCCCTGCCTTGGACGATCGCAACCATGATCGTCGGCAACCTCTTCATCAACGCTTTCTTCTATATCGTGGCCAGTCTGCCGTCCTTTGCCGTGACCGCCGAGAGCCACACCATCGTCTGGCCGCGGGACGCCCTCGGGCTGCTGTGGGTCGAGCTGGTCGCCATCGTCCTGCTGCTCGCCACTACGTATCTCGTTTCGAGTCGCAGAAAAGACGTCTTGTAGACGTTCCCAACCCACTACCCATGCCCATCCTGCGATCCAACTGACGACCTCCACCTAGGGAGAGTCCACCCGGGTCGCTGCCTCGAAGCAAGTCTTCGACGACATTCAGTCTTCGAAGCCATCCCTTCGAGGACCTACCAAGGAGTCCATCATGACGACACTGCCTATGGGCGCAAGCCCAGGGAAAGGGAGAGCCTTACCCATCGATCACCTCCGCGCCACCTTGATTCTGCTGGTCATCGCACACCATTCGGTACTGGCCTATGCGTCATATGCTCCCGCGGTGGCGGCCGATTGGGGGGCGGCGCCCATGATCTGGCGCGCCTTTCCAATCGTCGACACCGTACGGGCGCCGGCCCTCGATCTGTTGGTGGCTTTCAATGACGCGGTGTTGATGGCGCTGTTGTTTTTCCTCGCCGGTCTTTTCACCTGGTCGGCCCTAACCAAAAAGGGTGCGGGTGGATTCCTCCGCGATCGAGCTCGACGCCTCGGCCTACCCTTCATCATCTCCGCTGGTGTGCTGGCGCCGCTGGCCTACTATCCAGCCTACCTGCAACACGGCGGCGAGCCCGGCTTCGGACCTTACGCCGACGCCTGGCTCGGCCTCGCCGTGTGGCCAGCCGGACCGGCGTGGTTCCTGTGGGTGCTGCTCGCGTTCTCCGCCCTGACCGCCGCGAGCCATCGCCTCGCGCCGACCTGGGGAGAACGATTGGGCGAACGCCTCGGCCCGATCGGAGAAAAGCCCTGGACGTTCTTCGGCTTAATGGTGGCTGCTTCGGCATTGCTCTATGTGCCGATCGCTCAACTCGTCAACCCAATGATCTGGTTCGAGCTCGGCCCATTCACCGTCCAGACCGCCCGCATCTTGTTTTATGCCCTCTACTTCGCAATTGGCATCGCGATCGGTGCCTATGGTGTCGACAAAGGACTCCTCGCACCCCGCGGTCGACTGGCCCGCCAGTGGTTCATCTGGCAGGGTATGGCGCCGGTTTGCCTGACGGTGCTGCTAGTCTGTGTCATCTCGTTGTTCATCCAGCTCGAAAAAGGCACCCTCCACCCCGCCCTACCGGTAGCCACCGGCTTCGCCTTCGTCTTGTCTTCCGCGGCGTCGAGCTTGATGATGCTGTCGCTCTTCGTCCGCTTCGGTCATTGGACCAGCGGCTGGTGGCGCAGTCTGGATCGCAACGCTTACGGCATCTACCTGGTGCACTACGTTTTCGTGAACTGGCTGCTGTTGGCTGCGCTTGAACTCGACTGGCCCGCCGGGCCCAAAGCGGCGGCCGTCTTCGTCGGTGCGGCGGGCCTCAGCTGGCTGACTTCAAGCTTGTTGCGTCGGATTCCGGGCGTGGCCCGGATGATTTGATACCGAGGCTCCCGCCGTCCTCAACAGCGTCGCCAGCCGCTTCGCACTAGCCAACTCCGGGCGGCAAGCCTGCCGCTCGGGCCTGTCCGTGACTCACCGCGTAGCAGACTCGGCTACTCAGCGTAGATAACGAGCTGAGCCCCTTCGATTTCAGCAACGTAATCCTGAAAGTCGGGATCATCAGCCGACCGACCGGAGGTCTCGAGCCAGGGGTTGCCCTCCGATTCCATTGGGATATCGAGCTGTATCAACTTGGCTGACGCAAGCCATTTTCGTAGCGACCTGGTCAGCATACGCAAGGCCTCTGCTTCGGATTCGGCTTCGACTCTCAGCTCAGACTTGCCAAGCGGCTCGGCTGAATAAAGATTCTGGCCTCGAGGCTGGATGATCACAGGTACTTGCATATTGGCTCCAGAAAAATAGCCCTTGAGAGCATACCATGAGGCGTGGTCAGAGCCAGGTGAAGAGCGTGGCATCACGGCTTGCGAAAGGAGCCCACGGTCCCGAGCGACAGGCCTGCCGCTCGGGTCTGTCTGTGACTCAATGCGTGGCAGACTCGGCTACTCAGCACAGATGACGAGCTGCCCCTCGCCGACCTGGACTTGGACCTTCTGCCCCAACTCGAAGCCAGCGTTTCGCAACCATTTGCCGGATAGCCGCAGGTCCGGCACTCGAGTTTGGTGTTGGTAGCGTCCGCACACGGTCATGCGACGCAGGTCCAGCGAGGCCGAGAGCCCTGATCCGTCAGATGGCGCGGGCGCGTCCTGTTCCAGGCGGGCGGCGGCTTCCTCCAACTGCGTCACCGCTTGGCGAAGACTGGCGATGGTCGCCCTCATGCTGGCGGCACCGGAAGCGCGTAGCCCCATCTCGGTGATGCACCAGCGACCCACTGGGGTGAAGGGGACAGCGTCGAGGGCGGTGATGTCGAGGGAGCTGGTGTCTACCGGAGCGGGGTCGAGGGGAGTGTTAGAGTCGAGGGTACGGTTGCGCATGGACTTGTACTCCTTGCGTGGTCGAGGGCGCGGTGGGGGTTGGCGCCCCCGTCGTGCCCGTTTTAAGGACGTGCGACCCGAAGCGTTCAGGCCGCGAGCGATTACGCTCTGTTACCGCTATTTTAGAGGGATCGAGGTTTGGTGGTCAACCTTGGCAGCTGCTGGAGCCGTCGTTGTCCCGTGGCTTCGGTTCGCCCGTGGCTCCAACCAGGGGATCGGCCCTCCAGCAAGCTGTCGTGGTAAACTCCGTGCGAGTTATACGGACCCATCGTTGTGCGAACGAACCAAAGCGCAGCATCGACTATGTTGGGATGACGATTGTGTTCAGAGCTAGTTCCATCAGATCCAATCAGGGGAGCGATGCGTTTACACGGACGTCGCGTTGGTTGTGTTGGGAGTTCGCAGGGGCTCCACCACAAAGTTGATCGCATTATGTGGACCTGTGAAGTCGCAAATAACGTCGAGGCGAGGAAGTGGTAAGGCTGCTCGGAAGCTGCTCTTTGGGGCTGCAGGGTAATTTGATGGCTACGGGAACGATTGTGTTACACGGACCCGTAGAATAAGTATTTGGCGTTGAACTGTACTGTTCGCCGGCATCTGACATGTCAGGCTCTTGAAACGAAGGGGCGCGTCGTTGGACTGTAGTCGCATAACAGTGCGCCCCAGTGGATGCAACACCGCGGCGCGGTATTCCACCACTGTGAGCTTGATTGTTATGTGCTCGAAGAACGAAGAGCGGAATGTGTCAATGACTTTGAGACACGTCGTCTCGACATTTAGTGCGCAATCTCGGTTCAGGATGGCTCAGAGCTGGGCGGCCTTCTTACCGGCAGAGGCCGCTGGAACCAGGCAACGCCCGTGGTTCCTCTTCGCGGCCGAGCAACTGCTCGGGGCCCGGAGTTTCAGGTAGTGAACGAAATGGCTCTTCCTCCGGTTTCGGCGGATTGATCCATACTTCCTGGGGCAAGGTCCCGGTTTTGGGGACTCGGCCCTTGAAGCGTCTGGGATGATTCCCATAGGCCTCGAGAAGCGTCACCGATCTCCTCTCTAGGATTGCAGAGCCTCGCCCATAGTGGACATCCGCTGGGGTCAGCAGCGCCAAGTGCCCGTGGCGATGCTCGGTGTTGTACCATCGGATGAAACCGCCAATAAAGGCACCGGCATCCTGCAACGAACCGAAACGCTCGGGATAGCTCGGGTGGTATTTCAGCGTCTTGAATTGAGACTCCGAATACGGATTGTCGTTGCTCGTGTACGGCCGGCTATGGGATTGGCTCACCCCAAGATTCGACAACAGGCGAGCCACCGACTTCGACTTCATGCTCGACCCGCGGTCGGCATGAAGCGTCAGTTGATCCTGATCGATACCCTGTTTCTTGAGCGACGCAGCGATCAATTCCTTAGCCAGCACAGCTTCTTCGCGATTCGCCACCAGCCAGCCGACGACGCACCGGCTGAACACATCCAGGATCAGATACAAGTAGTACCAGAAACCGTTCTCTGGCCCCTTGAGCTTCGTGATGTCCCAACTCCAAATTTCATTGGGACCCGTCGCCAGCAACTCGGGCTTCTCGTACTTCGGATGGCGAAGTTGGTTGCGGCGCTCCTTCACTTCACCGTGCGCTGCCAGCAGCCGATACATCGTACGCACCGAGCAGAGGTAGCGTCGGTCATCATCGAGCAACGTCGCCCACATCTGACGAGGCGAGCTGTCGACAAAGCGTGGCGAGTGCAACAGCTCCAGGACCGCCTTGCTCTCCTCAGGCCGCAGTTTCAACGGCGGCGTGCGCTCACATCGCACAGCCAAGGATGGCTGAAGGCCCCGGTAGTACGTCGCTCGGGACACACCAAGAGCCGCGCAAGCCGGCTGGACGCCGACTTGCTTGGCCAGAGACCGGGCCGCCATCATGACCTCGTCTCCTCGTCGCTGCTCAGCAGCTGGGAAAGTTTTTTTTGGACCGCGATGATCGTCTCGGCTTGCTCCAGCTTCTTGCGCAGGCGAACCGTCTCTCGCTCCAACTCTGCAATACGTTTAGCCTGAGGATCCACCGGACGGGCCTTGCGGCCACGCTTCTTCGGCTCCAGCGCCGACGCGGCTCCTGAGGCTCGCTGCTGGCGCCATTTCGACAGCAACGAGGAATACAGACCCTCGCGACGCAACAAGGCGCCTATCTCTCCGGGGGCCGAACAACGATCAGCAGCTTCCAGGATCCGCTTCTTGTACGCCGCCGAGTACTGGCGGCGGCGAGCTTTCGCTGGCACCTCCGGATCCGGATCCAACGCCGAGCGTGCAGCGCTCGACGCTTCAGGCACACGGCTCATGCTCCACCTCCATGCAGCTCGAAGAACTCTTCGCGCAACTCTTCCTCCGTGATCTCAGACACACGCAGCAGGTGGCTGATGGCCTCCTGGAGATACTCGCGCTTCACCAACTCCACGATGCCGTGGATCTCCGCCAGCACCGTCCGTGGAACGCGCTCCTCACGCATTTTTCCGACATCGAACGGCAGACTCAACGAGTCCAAAACTTCGAACAGGCGGTGGTCTAGACGCTGAAGTTCCAAGGCGACGTCCAGAACCGCCAAGCGCGGCGAATGTAGCGGATTCAGCATATGTAGGACGGCCTCCAGAAGGCTGATCAAGAAGGATCTCATCGATCGTTTCCTATTCTCCGCCCTCACTAATTTCAACGGCCTCGAGTGTCTCACCTACATTGGCACAGAGGGGAGACCGAGACCCAACGATGACCATGATCTGCATGCACAGACCCGCAGGGTCTGTTCCCAAACGCAAAGGAACTCGGTTACCAGATCATCCCTGAAGCGGAGGTGGCCTGACATTCGTTACTGAGAAGGGTTGGGGAATGTGGATACCGCCTACCCAGGGTCGCGCTTCGCTTACCCTGAGCGTTCAATATAGAACGCCCTTGGCGTTCAAGATCAAAACCATGCAGTAATTCGGAGATGAACGAACGGGTGCATTGCATGGCCATGCAGGGGACGTCGACGTCGTATCAACCGTCTGTGGTGCCGACAACGACGTTGCCTTCGTCGAACATCTCGAGATGGCTGAAGGAGCACCCTTGATGGCTGGGCCGTCGTCGGGCGATCGATATGCCGAATCGAGTCGGCGTGATTCTGATCGGTTTCGGGTACCTACACATCGGCGGCCTCGGACTGTTCTTGTCGCTGAGACGGCGGTGATCAGCTGGCTCACGGCCAGGCCGCTGGACTAGCTCTGGACTAGCCCTGCCAGGCACCTATTTTGGGGCACACCGGGACTAGCCGTGCTAGGCACTTATTTCGGTGGTTCTCCAGGGGCAACACCGGCCAACTTCTCCCGAGACCTGACCACTGTCGCCAACACTATCGCGGTCACGGCTCGACGACTACTTGGATCGTCGCTCTGGTTCAGGCGGAACGCCTGGATGGCAGGTTCTCGGCCTTTCTTGGCTCAGGATCAACAAGTTCCCGGTTGCCGCACTTCTCCTTCTTGCGGAGGTCTCCAGCGATCGCATGCAAGTCATAATCGAAACGCTTCGAGTAGGCATCCCGAATTGCTCGAACTTCCTCAACAACTGGATCGCGCCACATAACTATGCCTCCATTAACTCTACCGGTGTACAAATCACTGGCGGCTCGTAGCCACCGGTTCGACACACCGTCTCGATTCTGTGCCGTATTGCTGCGTTGGCAATGTGCTTACAATTCCACGTCAGCAGGTAGTCCACGCCGCCGACAACCGCAGTGGCTATGTGAAGAGCGTCCGCTGCCGCCTTGTCCGGTAACGGCACCCCTGCAACCAAGTGGCCGGCCAGTTCGATCGCCTCCTCAGAGATCCTCAGAATGGGTACGCCCTCCATGGTTTCCAGACGCTCCTTCGCAGCCTGTTGATCGCCACCGCTAGCCTCTTCGATCACCAACTGCGAGACAAGGAGATCGAAACGGTCGCGCATTCCCCACCATTCTCTGGTGATCTGCTGCTGGGCTGCCTTGATGAGGTCACGGCTTGGCCGGGCGGTAAGGTAGCTCGGAATCGTCGTTTCGATGTAGACCTTGAACTTCATGGCGTTGGTCTCGACGCCAGCCGAGCGCCGATGACCTAAAGATATGATAGCGCACCATCGGGCGTCACAAGACCATCCTCCCGCGCGGCTGCCGGCGATAGAGGGTCTCAATACCGCAGTCGGCTCAGCGGTCGACCCGGCACTCTCGAGCCCGTTACCTTAGCGGCACCAGTCGCGAGTGTTGGGCAATCGGTATCCGAATCGATCGGTGCGATTCTGATCGGTTCCGGGTATCTACACATCGGCGGCTTCGGACTGTTTTATCAAAACTGCAGCTGACTCACGGCCATTCTGCTGCGTCGGAATTCCGGGGCGGCCCGGATCGTTTGATGACAACCGCTACAACACCGACCAGCTGTAGACCATCACGCCTCGCCTGCGCACGTTTTGATCTCCGCCATAAACCAAGGCGGCGGGAGCCGCTGGATCACCCATGAGCCCTCGCCAGTGGTCGAGCCCTTTGAAGAAGTCTTTCGCGATCGTCTGCCCAGATTTGATCTCGACCGCCACAAGATCTTGGCCGTCTTCGATCACCACATCCACTTCATGGCCCGCTGAATCGCGCCAGAAAAAGAGGTCCGGTTCCTCCCCGCGATGGGTTGCGTTCTTGATCAACTCGGACACCACCAGACTCTCGAAGATACCTCCACGCAACCCGTGATGCCTCAGATCTTCGGGCGTCCGGATGCGCAACAGGTAACACAGCAGGCCGGTGTCGAAAAAGTACAGCTTGGGGGATTTGATCAGCCGCTTGTTGAAGTTGCGATGGTGAGGTTGCAGCAGCTTGACTAGAAAACTAGTCTCGAGAATCGACACCCAACGCCGAGCCGTGGCGTGGGTAATGCCGCAATCATTGCCAACGGAGGACAGGTTTAACAATTGACCGTTGCGGCCGGCACACAGCCGGACGAAACGACCGAAAGCCACCAAGTCACCCACGTTGGTCACTTCGCGCACGTCCCGTTCGACGTAAGTATGGAAGTAGTCCCGCAGCCAACGGCCGGGATCGAGGCCTTTGTCATGGATCCGAGGATAGAAACCACGGAACATCGCGGTCATGAGATCCTCTTCGGTACCCTTGCGGTCTCCGGGCAACTCGCGACCGATCGAAGCCTGCGACAGCGACTCGCGTCCGGCCAGCTCGCTCAGGGACAGTGGCAACAAATACAAAATCGCACAGCGACCGGCCAAGGATTGGCTGATCGAGCGCAGTAGGAGGAAGTTCTGCGAGCCGATGAGGATGAAACGCCCGGGTGTGTCGTCTTCGTCGACCGAGGTCTGGATGTAGGAGAACAGATCCGGAACCCGTTGGGCTTCGTCGAGAATCGCCGCGCCAGCAAATTGATCCAGGAAACCTCGCGGATCCTCGAGGGCAAAGGCCCGCTGATCGGGATCTTCCAACGAGACATAGTTGTGGTCAGGAAAAGCCGCTCGGACCAACGTCGTTTTGCCCGACTGGCGCGGGCCGGTGAGGGTGACGACCGGATATTGGCTGGCGGCCTGTTCGAGAGCCGGCTGGAGGTGACGTTGGATCATGGGGTCTTGCAAATTGAATATTGGATATTCAATTTACAAGACTGAGAAGGTCGCGTCAAAGCGTCCGGTCCCCTGAGTCAGCAGACCAAACCGGGCGGACACAAGGCCCGCCCCTACGGCCGTCTGCCCATACAGCCCAGGGTCAGCAGACCAAACCGGGCGGACACAAGGCCCGCCCCTACGTCCGTCTGCCCCTACGCCCCAGGGGAATCGACCGTGCTCGGCTGGAATCCCCTCGACCCTCCGAGCCCTCCCACAACCAACGAGCCCTCCCCCACACCCGGTTGACAGCGCCAGCAGCCCCCACCTAGTCTTGCCGCTGATCAAGACAACACGGGACCGATCACAACCGGCCAACCAGGGAGGCGGGATGTCGGATTTGAGCCAGGTTGCAGCGGACGCGCCGATGCCCAAGTGGGCAAAAGTCATCGACCACGAAAGCTGTATCGGCTGCCACGCCTGCACCACGGCGTGTAAGTCTGAAAACGAGGTGCCGCTGGGGGTGACGCGAACCTATGTGAAGTCGGTGGACGTGGGGATCTTCCCCCAGGCCCGGCGAGCCTTCCAGGTGACGCGTTGCAACCAATGTGACGATGCCCCTTGCACCACCGCCTGCCCAACCACCGCGATGTATCGCCGTGACGACGGCATCGTCGACTTCGACAAGTCGATCTGCATCGGCTGCAAAGCGTGTATCGCCGCCTGCCCGTATGATGCGATCTTCATCAACCCCGACGATCACTCGGCCGAGAAGTGCAACTTCTGCGCTCACCGGATCGACGTTGGGCTGGAGCCCGCCTGCGTCACGGTCTGCCCCACCCAGGCGATCATGGTCGGCGATATGAACGACCCAACCTCCCGCGTCGCCGAGATGGTCAACCGCGAAGCGGTGACGGTGCGACGGCCGGAGAAGGAAACGCGGCCCAAGCTGTTCTACCGCGGCGCCCACCAGGCGACCCTTGATCCGCTCGCTGCCGAACGTCCCGAAGGTGACCTGTTCATGTGGAGCCAGCAAACCACCGGCACCGACTATGTCGTCTCCGGCTGCCCCAGTACGGGAGGCAATACCGACTCGCCGCAGCAGTCCAACAACTCGTCCGCCGCTGCCGTCCTGTCGTACGACATCCCCCATAAGATGCCGTGGGATTGGCGGGTGAGTCTCTACACCCTCACTAAAGGGATCGCCGCCGGTGCCTACCTGGTACCTCTCTTGCTCGTGCTCACCGGCCAGATCTCCGAAACCAGCCCACTATGGGTGTGGGCAGCGCCGGTCCTCGGCGGGATCTTTCTGGCCATCACCGGCGCGCTGCTGATTTGGGATCTCGAACATCCCAAACGCTTCTACCTCATCTTCACACGACCGCAGTGGCGCAGTTGGCTGGTGAAAGGTGCCTTCATCATCGCCGGCTACTCGCTGGTGCTCGCCGGCCACTTCGCCGCCAGCTTGATGGACTGGAACGCTGGCCATCGTCTATTGATGTGGGCCGGTCTGCCGCTGGCGACCATGACCGCCATCTACACCGCCTGGCTATTCGCCCAATCCAAAGCCCGCGACCTGTGGCAAAGTCCACTGCTGCCGCCGCACCTCTTCGTGCAGACCTTACTCGCCGGCTCCGCCGCTCTGATGCCGATCAGCGCTCTCGAAGACCCCTTCACCCTACCGCCGATGATGTGGATGCTGGCCTTCTCCAGTCTCGCGCATCTGCTGTGTGTGTGGGGCGAAGCGACGTTGCCCCACGTCACCGCCCATGCCCGCCTCGCCAACCACGAGATGGTGAGCGGTCGTTACGGTCGGTACTTCTGGGCCGGCATTGTCCTGGTTGCCTTCGGCCTGGCCGCGCCCTGGATCCACGGCTTGACCGCACCGTTGGCGCTGCTTGGCTTGCTCGCCTTTGAGCACGCTTATGTGCAGGCCGGCCAGAGCGTGCCGCTGGCCTAGAGGATCGGCCCTGCTTCGACCTGCATCCGCAAACGACTTGCATCCGCGAAGACGAGACCTAAAGCCATGGCCATCAAAGATCTCAATCAACGCGTCAGCGCCGCCAAAGCCGCTACCGAAGCCCGCGGCGAGACCTTCTACCCCGGAGCCAGCCGCGTCCATCTCGCCGCTTTTCCGCCTAAAGAGCGCTGGGACGATTGGGTGGAGCTCGATTCCAAGGCCTGGCCGGAACGCGTCGAGCGGCGCTACATGTTGGTGCCGACGACGTGCTTCAACTGCGAGTCGGCCTGCGGTCTCTTGGCCTACATCGACCGTGACACGATGCAGGTGCAGAAGTTCGAGGGCAACCCAGAACACCCCGGCTCGCGCGGACGCAACTGTGCCAAAGGTCCGGCAACCCTCAACCAGATCACCGATCCAGACCGCATCCTGCACCCCCTCAAACGAGTTGGCGAACGCGGCGGTGGCGAGTGGCAGCAGGTGAGCTGGGACGAAGCGCTCGACACGATCGGCGGACGTATCCGTAAGGCGATGCAGGAGAAGCGCCACAACGAGATCATGTACCACGTCGGTCGCCCCGGCGAGGACGGATTCACCGAACGTATGCTGGCGGCCTGGGGCGTCGACGGCCACAATTCGCACACCAACATCTGCTCAGCCGGTGCCCGCGCCGGTTATCAGTTGTGGTGCGGTATCGACCGTCCGAGCCCAGACCATGCCAACGCCGACGTCATCCTGCTGATTAGCTCGCACCTCGAAACTGGGCACTACTTCAATCCCCACGCTCAACGCATCATCGAGGCCAAACATCGCGGCGCCAAGCTGATTGTGCTCGACACCCGGCTCTCCAACACCGCCACCCACGCCGACTTCTGGCTCGCCACTCAACCGGGCTCAGAAGCCGCCATGATGCTGGCGATTGCCAGCCACTTGATCCGCCACCGGCTCTACGATGCCGAATTCATGCGGCGCTGGTGGAATTGGCAGGAGTATCTCGCCGCAGTGCACCCCGGCCTGGAGTCGACGTTCGAGAACTTCCAGACCATGCTCGAAGCGGAGTACGAGGATTACACCTTCGAGTTTGCCGCCGCTGAAACCGGCGTCGACGCCGACACGATCCGCCAGGTGGCGGAGGTGGTGGCAACCGCTGGTAGTCGACTCTCGACCCACAACTGGCGGTCGGCGGCAGCTGGCAACGAAGGCGGCTGGCAGGTGGCGCGGACGTTGTTTTTCCTCAACTGCCTGACCGGCTCGGTGGCGACGCCTGGGGGCACCTACCCCAACGCCTGGAACAAGTTTGTCGCTCGTCCGATCCATCTGCCGAGCCACCCCGACACCTGGAACGAGGTCAACTGGCCGGGTGAGTTCCCGCTCTCGATGTACGAGTTGTCGTTCCTGTTGCCTCACCTGGTGAAAGACGGTCGCGGTCGTCTCGACACCTATTTCACTCGCGTCTACAACCCAGTGTGGACCAATCCCGACGGCTTCTCTTGGATCGAGATGTTGACCAACGAGGACAAAGTTGGCCTGCATGTGTCACTGACTCCAACCTGGAACGAGACCGCCTATTTCGCGGACTTCATCCTGCCGATGGGGGTTGGCTCCGAGCGTCACGACATTCACTCCTACGAAACCCACGACGCGCAGTGGATCGGTTTTCGCCAACCCGTGATGCGGGCCGCCCGCGAACGCCTCGGCGAATCCATGACCGATACTCGCGAGACCAATCCTGGTGAGGTGTGGGAGGAGAACGAGTTCTGGATGGAGCTGACCTGGCGGATCGATCCAGACGGTGAGCTCGGCATCCGCAAATTCTTCGAGTCAAAGGAGCGACCCGGCGAACAGCTGACGGTGGACGAGTATTACGGCTGGCTGTTTGAAAGCTCGGTGCCGGGGCTGCCTGAGAAAGCGGCAGCCGAAGATCTTTCACCGCTCGACTATATGCGACGTTACGGCTCGTTCGAGGTCGCCCGCGGCATCGGCGCGGTATATGCAACCGAGGTTGCGGACGACGAACTGGAAGACCTCGGCGAAACCGCCTTCGGTCGCGTCTACACCCGGACCAAAGCGCCGGCACCGCTCAACATGGCACCCACCGGCGCGCCTGATCCCGACGCCGAAGGCCGACGACCGGTTGGCGTGCGGGTGGACGGTAAAGTCCTGCGCGGCTTCCCAACCCCCTCCGGCAAGCTCGAGTTCTACTCTCCAACCCTGGCTACCTGGGGCTGGAAAGAGGTGGCGATCCCGACCTACATGAAGAGTCACGTCCATCCCCAGAACATGGACGCCGATCAAAAGGTTTTGATCTCGACCTTCCGCATCCCGACCCAAATCCACACTCGCAGCGCCAATGCCAAATGGCTCGACGAGATCTCCCACACCAACCCGCTGTGGCTGCATCCCAAAGACGCCCGACCCCTCGGCGTCAAAACCGGCGATCTGCTGCGGGTAGAAACCGAGATCGGCTACTTTGTGGTCAAAGCCTGGGTCACCGAAGGTATCAAGCCGGGGACGGTTGCCTGCTCCCATCACATGGGACGCTGGAAGCTACACGACCATGGCCAGCGTCAGATGATGGCCACCGCGGCGCTGGAACAGGACGGTGGCAATTGGGCTTTACGTCAAAAGAAGGCCGTCGGTCCCTACGAGTCATCCGACCCGGACACGCAGCGCATCTGGTGGACCGATGTCGGTGTGCATCAGAACCTCACCTTCCCGGTCCATCCCGACCCGGTCTCCGGCATGCACTGCTGGCACCAGGCGGTACGGGTAGTAAAAGCCCAGCCGGACGATCGGTACGGCGAGATCTTTGTCGACATCGACAAGTCGCACCAGGTGTTCAAGAATTGGCTGGCCAAAACTCGCTCCGCCGTCGACCATTCTCCCGATGGCACGCGCCGACCGCACTGGCTGATCCGTCCCGTCAAGCCGACGGCCGCGGCCTACAAGCTGCCGGTCAAGGGTTGAACCACAAAGCTTTTTGTAGTGGCGCACGGCCGTGCGCCCATCTGGCGAGCAAAGACGGCTCCTGATGGAAATCTTCCGCAGCTTAGGGGCCCTGATTGAGCCGCCCCGGCCCGACCTCGCCGCGTTGGCCGACCTGCTCGAGCTCGGACCACTACCGCCTGAAGCCGAATACACCGACCTCTTCCTGTTCCAGCTTTACCCCTATGCCTCGGTTTACCTCGGACCGGAAGGCATGCTCGGCGGCGAGGCCCGCGACCGCATTGCTGGGTTCTGGCGCGCCCTCGATCAGGCCCCGCCAGCCGAGCCCGACCACCTCACCGTCATGCTCGCCTTTTACGCCGAGCTCTGCGATCACGAGGCCCGCGATGTTGCCCATTCCGAACGCTGGCGCCAAGCCCGGAAGGCCTATCTGTGGGAGCATTTGTTGAGCTGGCTACCAGCCTACCTGGCCAAGCTGGATGCGATCGCCCCGGCGTTCTATCGCAACTGGAGCACGCTCCTGCTAGAAGCGCTGGCGAGCGAAACTACAAAGGTCGGCCCGCAAGATCGCTTGCCGTTACATTTGCGCTCAGCTCCCGCCATCGCCGACCCGCGCGACGAGGGTCTCGACACGTTTCTAGGTAGCCTGCTCAGCCCCGCCCGCAGCGGTGTCCTCTGGGTCCGCGATGACCTGAGTCGTGCTGCCCGCGAGTTAGAGCTCGGTTCCCGTATCGGCGAACGGCGCTACGTACTGAAGGCATTGCTCGGCCAGGACTCGACTGCGATCCTCAAATGGCTGGCGGATGATTCGTCGGCATGGGCGGAACGATTAGGGGGCCGAGAGGAAGCCTGGGGGCCGGTCCTGCAACACTGGACAGCACGAGCTCATACGACGTCGAAATTCCTAACTGAGCTGAGTCAGACGAGCAAACTTGGTGACTAACTCGATTTCGTCCGAAACCCGTTTCTCGCCTCCCAGGGAAGCCCCTGTGGAGCGAGCACGCAGCGAGTATGTATGAGCAAGAGGATAGACTCGAGCTCTCCAAACTATTGTAACCAATAGGTTTGGCGGACACTAAGGCGCCCAGGCGAGTCACCCACCAGGGCGCGCAGTCCACAAGGAGCGACCGGACAGCCGGCGTTGTCGGACGAGATCTAACTCGACGCCCGCAATCCAACCTGCACCATTTCACCGGGAGCCAACGAGCCTTCGGTCAACTCGATGCGCGCCAGGTAACCCCATTCCGGAGCGCCGGCACGTTGCCATAGCTCTTCCGGCAATTGCAGCCGCTCGACTCCAACGCTCGTAACAACTCCGACCAACCGTTCACCGGTGGCGCGACGGATCTCGGCTTCGGTACCCACGGCGACACTTGGAACGCCCCGTGAACCGAGCCAAGCGCGGACTTCGTGGGCGACCTTCGGGCTAATACGCAGGACTGGCGAACCCTCCCTGAGCCAGCCGCCAGTCGAGCTATAAATCTGGGTGACCTGCCCTGGTGAAACGCTGCGCAAGACAAGACGCTCGAGTCGACTGTCGAGCTCGGCGAGACGGCGTCTAGCCATCACGATCGGCCACTGATTTGGCCCTTCCGCCGTTTGGGCTCGGACTCCCGAACGATCGGCGCTGAGACGCCCGAGGCGATAACGATCGCGGTCTGCGGCAAGACGCGCCTCGACCACCGCCAAGTCACGTCGCACGTCCGCAGCACGTTCGCTCGGCGCCACCCCTTCGGCAACAAGCTTCTGGTCGACCGCTAGACGTTCACGCAGAGCCTGCGCCCGTGCCACTCCTTCGTCGACCGCGGCCGCCAGTTTGGCGAGTTCGAGCCCTGCTGCCTCACGGTCGAGCTCAAAACGGCGCGAACGCCCTTGTTGCGTCGAGCTTTCTTGCTGGTGCAACGATTCGAGCTCGGCATCCAACACAGCACCGCGAGCGTTCAACGGTCCGGGGTCGAGACGTGCCAGGGTGTCGCCGGCTGCCACCGACTGATGCAGTGCAACCGTGAGCTCCAACAACCGACCATCTTCGGGAGCGGAAACCACCACCGGATCGGCCCACGCCAAGGCGGGGATTTGGTCCGTCGGTTGCCGGGCGAGGGCAATCACCGCAATCGCCAAACCAGCTAGCCAAACCAGAGTTGTCAGCCGGCGCCGCGTGGCCAGAGAGACGTTGAAAGCCATCATCAGCCCCCTTGTACGCGGGCAGCGGGCATTAGAGATACCGCAGTGACTCGCACCTGCTTGAGCTCACTCACCAACTCGGTGCCACTGCCGTCATTGCGCAGATCGAGATCGTAAACCAACTCGTCTTCGGCCTCGCTGACACTCCGCACCCCACTCAGCCGAAAGTTCGTGCAGTGACTGCGTAGGATCTTGGCGATCTGCAGGCGCTCCTGGCTGCTACCGCTAAACCTGAACCGAAGCAGTCCTTCGGCCCGAGTCGGTGCGCCGAACGAAGTCCATGACAGGAAAAGGGCCGCAGCGCCGATCGAACCCGCCGAGACCAGGGCGAGCATGCCGGCGCCAACCCCGGCCGCCATACCCGCGGCGACGGCGAGGAACAGGAAGGCAGTGTCGAGAGCATCTTTGATTGGCGTCCGAAAGCGGACAATCGCCAACGCCGCGCCGAGACCAAAAGCCCGTGCCAGGCTGTCGCCAACGACACACATTATCACCGCCACCACCAGGCTGAGGAGCACCAACGCCTGGGTGAAATTCTGACTGTAGTTCAGGGTGCTGTGCGAGACGCGGTAGATCCAGGCCACTATAGAGCCGGCGAGAAACGCCACTAGCAGCCGCAACAGCAAGTCCTGTAAGCCAATGGCGGCGGGTCCAGAAGACCCTGCCAGGAAGGTGTTGAGCAACTCGTTCATGACGCCTGAACCTGACCCGAAATCATGGGGCCGCTCTCGACTAGACAGAGGCTCATACCGTACTTGGAGCACGAGGTGCGTTCGAGCTCGAAATCATACGCGAGGCTCTGCATCCAACGTGGAGCGGAACCGAAGAACTTGAGCTCGAGCACGGCTCGCGGATCGGACTCGGCAAACATCCAACCGCCGGCACCGAGTCCGGTGGTGGCGCAGTGTTCGAGCATCTGGGTTTCGACGGCACGGTCGATGGTCATCCGTGCACCATCCCCCCATGAACTGGTCCAGGCCCTGCGCTGGTATCTCACCCAAGCCCTTGGAGTCATCTGACGACGGTCAATGACTTCGCGGATGGAATCGAGCTCTTGCCTGGCCGAAGACCGCTGATAGGTGGTCACCGGCGGCAGCCCACACGCCATTCGTTCGGCATCGTCGGGATCGAGCCGCACGCGCGTTTTGTAGATCGACGAACCGAAACGCTGCTTGAGCTCCAAGAAGAACGGCGGCTTTGGCTCGAGCGCGTAACATCGTAGCCGAACCTTCGATCGCATCACGATGCCATCGTCCGTCTCGCGAGCGTCATCATTGCCTGGGGTATCGAAGTACAGACTATTGACCGGGTAAGCTCCGCTCTGCGAATGCTTGTCGGTCTCGATATGAAAACCAGCAACCCGCTCAATCTCCATAGCTACGTCTTCGTGAATCCTGTACTTGTTTTCGAAGCGTGGCATCGTCATAACTTGATTCCTGTAGTCGAGTTTGATCGCTCGGACGTACGGGCACTTCCGCACACTGGGAACAGCAGCACCCTTACCGTCTCTTCACACATTCTTTATTGATGCATCAGCCGCACGAATCCTTCGCCGACTCGCAACAAGCTTCTGCTTGACGCCTCAAATCTCGCTCGCGACAATCCCGATAGCACCATGACTCAGTCACCACACCGACCCATCACCAGCTGTCGCGAGGACGTTGTCGCAGCCTTTACCCGCCGCTATCGACGGTCGCCGACGGTTGTCGTGCGGGCGCCGGGGCGGGTCAATCTGCTCGGCGCACACGTCGACTACAACGAAGGCTGGGTGATTACTGGGGCAATCGACCGAGCGGTGTGGCTGGCCGCGGCACCCGCAGCGCAACGTGTCATGCGCGTCGAGGCTCTCGATTTCGACGAGCGAGTCAGCTTGGACCTCGAGCTGCTGCCGCCGCCGGTGCCCGAGCGTGATGGCGACGCGAGTTGGATCGACTATCCGGCCGGCGTTGCTTGGGCTCTGATCGAAGCCGGCCACCAGCCACCGGCAATGGACGTAACCTACGGCGGCGATATTCCGATTGGTGCCGGTGTCAGCTCGTCTGCAGCCGTCGAAATGGCATTCCTATTGGCTTGGGAGTCCATGTCCGGCCCCGATGGCTTCGGGCGCCGCGATGGGTCTGGCCGGGCAGGACTCGGTATGCGGGCAGAGAATGGTTACCTCGGCGTGCAATCGGGAATCATGGACCAATTCTCGAGCTTACATGGCGCTGCCCAGCGCTTGATATTTCTCGACTGCCGCCACTTGACCTTCGAACATCTTCCACTGACGGAGCATGCTTGTGTGCTGGTCGCAGATTCAGGAGTGCGGCGTCGGCTAGTAGACTTTGACTACAACGACCGCCGGGCACAATGCCGGGAGGCGGTGACCATCCTGCAACAACGTCTGCCAGGCATTCACACCCTACGCGATCTCTCAACGTTGGACTTCGAGCTGCACTCGCACCACCTTCCTATGGCTTTGCGGCGCCGAGCGCGTCATGTAGTGGAAGAGTGTGAACGCACGCGAGCCGGCGCTGAAGCTCTCGCCTGCGGCAACCTCGTCGAGTTCGGCGCACTCATGCGACGCTCCCACCTCGGGTCCCGTGACCTTTATGAAGTTTCGATCCCCGAGCTCGATGCACTGGCTGCTGCTGCCTGGAGTGCTGAAGGCTGTTATGGCGCCCGGCTCACCGGCGCTGGTTTCGGCGGCTGCGTCACGGTGCTGGCGGATAACCGGACAGTGGACGACGTTAAAAGCGCTATAACCGCTGCGTTCGAGCAGGCCTTCGAACGACAACCCACCATCCTCAACACTACTATCGCTGACGGCGCTGCGATCGTTTGACCTACCTGGCAGTGAGCGACCCTTCGTCGATCACAGGCTAAGGGCCGAACCGCGTCGAACTCAGACTGCGAGCGAGTGTAACGCCAGGTCGGGAAAACTCTGGTCACGGTCCGAGATCTCGGTGATCTCTAGGGGCCATTCGATGGCGAGTGCGGGATCGTTCCAACGCACGCCGCGCTCACATTCCGGGTACTGGAACTCCGACGTCTGAAAGAACACTTCGGTGTCGTCTTCCAGGGTCTGAAAGCCGTGGCCGACACCGGCCGGAACATAGAGCGAGTGCCGCTTGGCGGGACAGAGCTCGATCCCGACATGAAACCGATAAGTCGAAGAGTTGCGACGTAAGTCGACGATCACGATGTAGACCGAGCCAGCGGTACAGCGGACCAACCGAATCGCCTCATAGGGTGCCCCCTGATAGTGGATACCCTGGACCGTACCGCTGAGCCGATTGACCGAGACCTCACATCGCACCAAGGTTGGGTCGAGGCCACGCTCTTCGAGCACATCGCGGCAGTAAGTGCGGGTGAAGAAGCCGTGACGTTCTTCGGTCCGCTCCGGTTCGAGGAAGTAGGCGCCAGGGATGTCGAGGGGTCGAATAATCATCACGATTCTCTTCCGAGCACTCTCCGGCCCGGCTAGTGTCCTGTTTGACTAGAACGAGAATAGCGGCAGGGAATAGTCAAACAGGGCTCTAGGGAGCGCGAATGCTAGCATGTGCCCCCCGTTGCAACGTTGCACACCCCAGAGTGAGAGATAATCCAGCGATGGAAGAGTTCGTAACATTTCTGGCCGATGTCAGACCCGCGATCGAGAGCACTCTGGATCGCTTGTTGCCAACCCCGGAACAAGCCCCAACTCGCCTTCACCAGGCGGTACGCTACAGCACGCTAGCCGGTGGCAAACGGATTCGTCCTGGCTTGGCGGTCCTGACCGGCGACGTGCTCGGAGTGCCTCGCGCCACGGTTTTACCAGGGGGCGCGGCGCTCGAAATGATTCACACCTACAGCCTGATTCACGACGACCTGCCGGCATTGGACAACGACGACCTGCGACGGGGACGTGCAACGGCGCACCGCCAATTCGACGAGGCCACGGCAATTCTGACCGGGGACGCACTGCTCACCCTAGGGCTGACGACCCTCGCTGCTGAGCCTGACACAGCGACCGGAGAACAACGGCGACAGGCGGTTGCCATGGTTGGGCGTGCGATCGGCTCGCTCGGTATGATCGGTGGCCAGGTGGATGACTTGGCTGCCGAGCGAGACTGGCCAGAAGATGCCCAAGCAGCTCTCGAAGCTATCCATCGTCGTAAGACCGGCGCTCTCCTGGTAGCGAGCCTGCGGCTGGCGGGTATCTACGCCAACGCCGACGCCGCAACCGATCGCCAACTCACCACCCTTGGCGAACACATCGGCCTGATGTTCCAGATCGCAGACGATATCCTCGATGTCGAGGGCACCGACAGCACGCTCGGCAAAACTGCAGGTAAGGACGCGGCAGCACGCAAATTGACGTATCCTGGCTTGTTCGGACTTCCAGACAGCAAGCGGATGCTCGAGCAGACACGCAACGAAGCGTTGGAGATCGCCCGCGGGCTACCGCGCCAGGGCGGCCTATTCCCCTCTCTGATCCACTATTTGCAGGCTCGCGACCGCTGACAGCTCACGAGGCATTATTCATGCGTCTCGACCAACTGCTCTTCCAAAAGGGTTTGTTTCCTAGCCGCGAGAAGGCGCGACGGGCGGTGATGGCCGGGACCGTGAGAGTTGATGGCCGCCGGGTGGACAAACCCGGCACACCGACAGCGGACGACTCCGATTTGGTCGTGGACGGGCCACGCGAACCGTTCGTCTCCCGTGCCGGGCGCAAGTTGGCTGCCGCCCTCGACCACTTCGAGATCGACCCCCAAGGCAAAACATGTCTCGACGTCGGCGCCTCCACCGGTGGGTTTACCGACTGCCTGTTACAGCGTGGGGCAAGCCGCGTCTACGCCCTCGACGTTGGCTATGGACAACTCGACTTCTCGCTGCGGAACGACCCAAGAGTTGTGGTCATGGAGCGCCAGAATGCTCGCCATCTGGCGTCCGATGCTCTGCCCGAAGCCTGCGACCTGATCACGGTTGATGTCTCGTTCATCTCATTGACCAAAGTGGTACCAGCTTTGCTTGCACATCTCGCATGCGATGGACAACTGTTACCTTTGATCAAACCTCAATTCGAAGCCGGCCGCAAACAAGTGGGCAAAGGAGGTATTGTTCGGGATCCGGCAATACGCCGCGAAGTGATCGATCGTCGGATCGCGGAGCTCCAGACGTTGGGTCTGCGATCCCTCGGGGCTCTCGATTCGCCGGTGCCCGGAGTCGGCGGCAATCGCGAGGCGCTGGCATTGTTCGAGCACGCGGGAGATGTGGTTTGAGCAAGAAAACTCCAGACACCAACAAGGCGGCGGCAACGGTCCACACCGAGGCGAAACTCCACGACGAGGCGAAACACCGCGACGAAGAGGCAAAACGTGACGAGGTGAAGAACCCCAAAGAGGTGAAGCACGTCGGCATCGTGGCCCGCACAGCAAGCAGGAAAGCGGTACGCACAGCGGCTGAGCTAGCCGATTGGCTCAAACGACGGGGCATCACCGTAGCGATCGACAAGACCTGCCTCCAGGCTCTCACCGCCACCGACATACCGACATTCGACGCCAGCACAGCCTACGATTTGGTAGTTGTCCTGGGCGGTGATGGCACGCTGCTGTCGGTAGCACGCTCGGTGGAGGTGCCGATCCTCGGGGTCAATCTCGGCCGCCTGGGGTTTCTCACCGAACTGGCACGCAACGAGCTTTATCCCCGGCTTGTGGGCATTTTGGCGGGCGACTTCGAAGTCGAGGAACGCTCGCTGTTCGATGTCACTCTGCGGCGCACCAACGGTGAAGTCGCCACCTATCGCGCCTTCAACGACGCTGTCATCGGTAAGAACGCACTCGCCAGCATCGTCGAGATCGAGGTCGAGGTCGGTGGCAAGCGGGTTGCTCTCTACCGCTGCGACGGCCTCATCGTCTCGACACCCAATGGCGCCACCGCCTACAACCTGTCGGCGGGCGGCCCGATTCTCTATCCGTCGCTGCCGGTGGCCGTGCTCACGCCGATTTGCCCACACACTTTGTCGTTGCGGCCCATCGTAGTCCCCGATACCGAGACCATCGAGATTACGCTCAGAACCGACCGCGAGGAGGTCTTTCTGACGGTTGATGGTCAGGAAGGTGCAATCATGGGTTACCGCGACACGGTATCGATACGACGGTCCCCATTGAACGCCAAACTGGTCCGCACCAACCAGCATACTTTCTACGACAGCTTGCGTGAAAAGCTCAAATGGGGCGGCTGAGTTGAGTGACGAGCACTCCGAAACCAACGCCGATAGCGACAAGAACCCCAGCCAACGTTTGACGCGGCGCCAGCGTCGGCGCGCCCGCCCCAAACGCCGTTATGGTCGATGGCGACGCTGGGTGCTGCGACCCATGTTGTGGGGGTTAGCGGCGCTGGCACTGCTGATCTTTGTGTTGCAGCAACTGCTCGACACCCGGTGGGCAAGAGATGGAGCCCGCGAGCTCATCGTCGAGCAGCTGGCGAAGGCGCTCGACCGCGAGATCGAATTGGTAGATCTTTCGTTCGAGTTGCTGCCGCTATCGGTCGAGATCTGGGGCTTTTCGATCGCCGGCCCGGATCCGGCAGGGCCACGCTTCCTCGAGATCCCGTGGGCCGCTGTTGACGCCGATCTCAGCGCTCTGCGCAACCGCCGCCTGCACCTGCGTGAAGTACGGGTACAACGGCCGGTGGTCTATTTGGAGTTCTATCCGGACAAGTCTCACAACATGCTCGAGCGCCGTCAAAAGGGACCCAGGAAATCTCGACGGTTCGAAGTTTTTGTCGATCGCCTAGAGGTCGACCGTGCCGATTTTGGGCTCGATCAACAGACGGTCGAACTGTCGCTAGCCGCGGATTCGGTGAGAGCACGGATGCGCGGCGTCGGCAATATGCACCTCGAGGGCCAACTCGACGCCCACAACGTGCTGGTTCGGCTGCCGAATGCCAACCCGATGACGGTGGCGCTGTCGGCCCGCGGAACGCTCCAGCGCGGCTTGATCCAAGTCGATAGTGCTCGGATTTCTGGCCCTGACATCGCGATTGATGCCACCGGCGTTTGTGAGTATCCACAAAACGCCCGTGAACGCCGCAACTGTTTGTTTCAGGCCCGTGGCCGCACGCGAGGCGAAGCCTTGGCAGAAATTGGCTACTTTGATGATTTGCAAGGCGCCTTCACGTTCGCTGGCAGCCTCGCTTGGCGCCCCGACCTCACCGGCTGGCGCAGCCGCATCAACGCCGATGAAATCATCGTTTGGGATCGTAGAGTAGAGGACTTCAGCGGTAGTCTGGTGGCTGATCGCTTCGGTATGCGGATCGGAGTCGACGATGCCCGCTACGCTGGCGGCTCGATCCATGGCTCCTTGGACTGGCAGGCCAAGCTGGAGGGCAAGCCTTGGACCATTGACCTCGGCTTCAGCAACTTGGCGGCCGACACCGTGCTTGTCGACCAGAACATTCCCAGCAGCGGCTATGCATCGCGACTCGACGGCCAACTCGGCTATCGTTTCCTGTCGGAGCAGTCCGCACGCGGCGAGGGTCGCTGCGAACTCGAGCTACTTCCCGACAGTGAGCACAATGGAGTGCCTTTGACCGGCGCCTTCCCCCTGCGCATCGAAGCTGGCGTCATACGAACCGACTCTGCTCGCCTGCAGTCCGACCGCCAGAGTATTCTGGCCAGCGGTTGGTACGACCTGCTGACCCTTGAAGGCGACTTCGACTACAACATCAATTCTGCCGATCTTTCGGAGCTCACCCCCCTGTTACCTCTCGACCCGGCGCTCGAGACACCGCTGTGGTTGCCGACTCACGGCCGTGGTGAGCTTGCCGGGACGCTATACGTCCGTCCCGACTTGGTCTCTTCCGTTGTCGGACAGACCAACCCAGGCTCGACGAGCGTGGGTCAAACCTCTGCCGTGGAACCCTTGAAAGCACTTGGCACGTCGGCGGACCTCAGGCTGCGGCTCATAGACGTCGTCACCCCTGCACTGAGCGCCCAGACCGTCACCGGCGGCATGCACCTGACGTCCGCCAGCGCAGAATCGGTGCGCCTAGACATCGGTAACGGTGACGAGGCATTGCTGATGTATGGAGAGATTCCATACGTCCCGACCGCCGAGCGCCGCATCGAGCTTGCTCTCGAAGCCTTCGCCTGGCCCCTTGCCAAAGTGCGACCGTGGCTCAATTTTGAGCTACCGGTGGCTGGGCCAATCACCGGTCACCTCGATCTCCATGTTGACAACCGCAGCTCGAGCGGTGAACTCGAGGCCAAAGTGGCCCCCGCTACCCTGAAACTGGTCCGTCTGCCAGTGGCCAACAGTTCAACTGACGACAGTTCAGCGGGTGGCAGTTCAGCGGCAGACGGTCCAGCGGCGGACAGTCAGCCGACGACGACTCACGAGGCGCCCCTACCCGCGCTGCTCGCTGACGTCGATTCGTTGGCCGGTACTTTGGAGTGGGACCACGATCAAATACGCTTCGGTCGCCTCGAAGCCTCGGCTCCAAGTGGCACCCTGACGGGTGCCGGCACCCTGGACTGGACCTCGGGCGCGCTTGATCTCGTTCTCGATTCGCCGTCCCTCCAACTCTCGAAAGCACCCTTGGTAGCCTACTTGCCGCGCGCCGATATCGCTGGCGAAGTGGCCGTGAGAGGTCGCTTGGGAGGCTGGCTCAGAGAACCGGCACTCGACCTGATCATCGAGGCCGATGGCTTGGCCGTCGGACCCCGTATGCTGCAAGGCCGCCCGTCACGACTCGAGGTGGAGTGGAATGGCGGGCGTGTCGACGTCGAAGGACGATTGTTGGATCTTGTGGAAGTAGACGGCGGGGGACTATTGAGTACGCAGCGGGCCGACCTCACGCTGGCAATCGTCGGCAACGATTTGCGAGGCCTGGCGAACCTGATGCTGGAGAATCCGCCCGCTGACCTCGAAGGTCGCTTCGACGGCGCCTTGAATATTCGCGGAGACCAGCACAACGCCGCCACGGTCGACCTACAGCTCACCAAGCTCGAGATCGAGCTACGAGACCGCGCACTGGTCAACCTCGAACCAGTACGGGCTCGACTCGACGCGGAGCAAATGACAATCGAATCACTCCATCTCGGCGAAGCCGAAACCGAAAGTGACTTTTATCTCGCTGGCACCGTCAGCACAACTCAGCCGACGACCCTCGACCTCGATCTCAAGAGTACAATGTCCGGTATCTGGCTGCGGTTGCTCGATCCCGGCTTTGATCTCGAGGGCACCCTCGACCTGATCGGTAAGGTGGGTGGCTCCTTCGAACAACCGACCTTCGATGGCCAGGGGCAACTCGCCGACGGTCGCGTGTTGCTGAGCGAAGAATTCCCTCTCGAGTTGAGGGAACTCCACGGTCGGGTATTGTTCGATCCCGGCCACGTCGCGATCGAGAGACTCGAAGGGCAACTCGGTCGCGGCCGGGTCGCGGTCGACGGTCAAGCGACGCTAGCAACAGCAGATCAGCCGCTGATCTACCGGCTACAACTGACCGGCGACGAGATCGATCTGCCCTACATCGATGGTTGGTCGGTTCGCGGTGCGGCGCGCCTGTCGCTGAGCTCGGACGGCCAAGGGCATCTACTCGACGGCCGAGCACAACTCGATACGTTAGCCTTCAATGACGATATCAGAGCCGACTTCGCACAGCTGATGCGTGGCTTTCTCCAGCGGCAACGATTGGAGGTAGATCCGCGTGACAGCGTGTTGTCCAACATCGAGCTCAACATCGATGTCGAAGCTCCCGGTGCAGTTACGGTGCAAAACAATCTCGCGGATCTCACCGGCAGTGCCCAGCTGCTGGTTCGTGGCAACATGGCGCAGCCGGTGCTTTTCGGCGAAGTGGAAATTGATCCCGAGGGGACCTTGCTCTACAACAGTACGGACTACCAGATAGAACGTGGACGCATCATCTTCGCCAACCCGTATCAACTCGATCCCGAGCTTGACCTGGTCGCGGTGACCCGGGTGCGAGAATTCGACGTCACGCTCGCCGCTGGCGGCACCTTCGAACGTCTGGAGACTCGCTTTTCCTCCGAGCCCCCGCTACCCGATCTCGAAGTGTTTCGACTCCTGGCATCGGGGGGCGATGCCACCACCGACAGCACTTTGCTCGCTCCCCAACGTACAAAAATCGAAGAGGATCCGAGTACCAGCGCCGCAACCTTTCTCTATGGCCAGGCGGCCTCGGTGATCGGACAACGTGTCAACAGCCTGTTCGGCTTCGACAAGTTCCGCATCGATCCCTTGACCGGCAGCGGCGACCAGCTTTCGAAGGCCCGGGTCACGGTTGGCAAGCGGCTCTCAAAGGACGTCTTTGTGACGTTCTCGACCGATCCGTCGTCGACCGAAGACCAACGGTTGCGGCTCGAATGGCAGGTCAGTCCTGGTCTGGCGCTGGTTCTGACCCAGAACGGTGACGACAGCTATTCTGCCGACGCACGCTGGGAATCGAGTTTCTGAGACGGTCGAGACGAGGACGTTCCTGATGTCTAGGCATCACTATGGATCTTATGCTGGCCTACCACAGCTAGCCGGTCTGCGAATGATCGCTTGGCTTGCAGCGGTCTGCGCCGCAGTGTCCGGCGCTTTGGTTCCGATTGCGCTGGCCGAGCCTCACCAGACCGGGGTGCCCGATGTCGGGGCTCTGGTGAGCGCTGTTGAACTACGCCTCGACGCTCCCTTGGCTCGGCGATTACGGCTCGAGTCGTTGGTCACCATCCATCCAGGCCAGCGATTAACCGAACAGAACATTCGACGCACGCTGTCGAGTCTGCAGGCGACCGGTCTCTTCTCCCAGATCGAAGTCCTGACTCGTAAGGATCCACCGATCGCAAACTCGCCAGCCGCCGAGCGCCAAGACAACAGGTTATCCGGCAGCTCTCCCATTGACGTCGCCGCAACGCCCACAGTCACTGTCATGATTGTGATGCGAACCCGCACCTGGGTCCGCTCCGTCGAGTTGCAAGGCGACGCTCGACTCGACAAACGACAATTGCAACGCGCGATTGTGCAGCGCGAAGCTAGCCCACTCGTCGAAGACCAGCTCTTGACCAGTGTTTACGCACTCCAAGACTTATATGCCGAGCGTGGATTTCGTGAAGCCGAAGTTCGAGCCGAGGTTGCAGCGCGGCCCGAAGGCGGTCAGGTAAATCTGATCTTCCATCTGTCTCCAGGGCCCCGTGCGACCATCGGCGCCGTACAGTTCGAAGGCAACATCAGCCCTTATCGGCACAGTGACCTGATGGCTGCGATGCGCCTGCAACCGGGGACAACAAAATACGATCAAGAGCGGATCGCGGTGAGTGTTCGTCGGTTGCGTTCGTGGCTCGCTGAGCGCGGCCACCTGGAAGCGACAGTGGCCATGCCTCGGGAGAGGTACGACTCTGAAGCACACCGTATCGATCTCACCTATCCACTCACCCTCGGAACGACTCTTCGGTTCGAGGTCGCCGGCGCCTCCCGCAAAGCCCTCAAGCGTAAAGGACTGCTGCCACTCCTGGATGGAGGTAGCTTCGATGACCCAACACTGGATCAAACCTGCGAACGGATCAAGAACTACCTTCAACGCAAGGGCCATTACCACGCAGCTGTCGAATGGCAAGAGGAGGAGCTGGACGACGGACGTTCAATCTTCCTCGAGATCAGACCAGGTAAAAACTACACCCTCGCCGAAATGACCTTTGTCGGTAACAAACAGATCTCTGAAGAGCAGCTGTTGGCGTTGATGGCCACAGGCCCTCACCGTGTTTTGCGACCCGGAAGCGGGCGCCTGGTCAACGAAGATCTCGAGGAAGATCTCGACAATCTACGCTCGTACTATTTACTCCAGGGGTTTGGTGAGGTCGAAGTCGAAGCCCTTGTTGTCAGCGAGCATGGGGATCAGTTGGCCCTCGAGATCGAGATCCGGGAGGGCAACCGTCACCGCTTGGTCGACTTCACATTTTCCGGCATCGAAATGCTCGACCTCGACCGGGTCCGGGACGCACTCCCGCTGCAGCCCGGGGGGCCTTTTCACCCGGTACTACTCGACGACAGCATCAACATCGTACGCGCCCTGTACGAGGACGAAGGGTTTCCCAACACCACTGCAACGCCACAGCTCGACTGGAACGAAGACCAAACCCTGGTCGATGTCAACTTGGCGATCGACGAAGGCCCCCAAGCGGTAGTCGACCGCGTGATCTTGCGCGGCCAGCGACATAGTAAGGATGACGTCATCCGCCGCTTCGTCAAACTCGAGCCCGGGGACCCGATCAGTCGCCGACGACTGCTCGAAATCGAGCGCGATCTCTACCGACTTGGCATCTTCTCCAAGGTCGACGTCGAACAGCGTTCGGTAGCAGAAAGTAGTGAACGGCACGACGTCGTTGTGCGGCTCGAGGAAGGGCGGCGTTATCGTCTCGCCTACGGCTTCAGCTACCACTCCGACGACGGCCCAGGCGGACTACTCAGCGTCACCCGGGCCAACATCGGTGGACGCGGCGATCGCCTGCAATTCGAACTGCGAGGCACCGAGCTGGACAGCGTTTTCCGGGTGCTCTACGACCAACCTCGCCTTGGACATTGGAATATACCGATCACCTACAGTGTGTTTGGACAGACCGAAGATCGCGACGCGTTCCTGGTAAGAAATCTCGGTGCTCAGGTCGCTGTCACCAAAGATTTACCCTCGGTCCGACTCCGCGGTGTGGTGGAGTATCGATCCGTGACCATCTCGGAACAAACGGCTGCGTTTCTCGACCTCGACCCCAACGACATTCTGCGTGACGACCGCGAAGTCGAAATTTTCAGCCTAATCCCGATTTTCTATGCTGACCGACGAGACGACCCCCTCGATCCCGAAGCCGGATGGTCAACAGCTCTGCAACTCGAACATGCGCTGCCGCTGGGCAACGCAGACACCCATTTTCTCAAGCTTTTCTGGCAACAAACCCACTACGTTCCCTTCGGCCGTTTCGGTGGACTGGCGGCTAGCTGGCGGCTCGGCGCCATTGAGCCCTTGGACCTGGGCGCAACGCTCGACCCATTGGCTCTAGCGGGGTTGTTGCCGCCGGATCTACCGAGCGCCTTGGTACCGGCTTCCGAACGTTTCTTCGCTGGTGGCCGGACCTCGCACCGGGCCTATGATCGCGATCAGCTAGGCATTCAGGGCCAGACCTTGTTCATCGCTGGCGATGAGCTGATCGAAGTCGGCGGCAATGGACTGGCAGTGCTCAACCTGGACTACCGTTTCCCGATCTCTGGACCCGTGGGTGGCGTTGTATTCTTCGACTACGGCAACGTATGGGCCGACTGGACCGACATCGATCTTGCGGATTTCAAACCTGGCGCCGGCATCGGGCTCCGTTATGCTTCTCCGATTGGACCGGTCCGTCTGGAGATCGGGTGGAAACTCGACCCCGAACCTATGGATGCCACCAATCCAGTGTTCTTTTTGAGCTTCGGCAATCCATTCTAGTGCGGTAACGGTAGATCCTGATAACCTACATTTTCGAGCTACGCTCCCCCGCTCCGGGCTGCCCGGAAGTGGTCCCTTATCGCATCTAGGCTCCGTTGGCGATTCAACATTACTTGCCACGTCAGGGGCCCGGAAACAAACTTTTTCTGCGGATTCGAGTTCCGCAGCTGAATCCTTCAGCTCGCGTAAAGGAGGTTGAAGTGTCCAAGGTCTTCGACGAATTCGCGGACGAGTACGGTCCCGAGAAGATTGTCTACATTTACGAACCGCGCTGCGGCCTCAAAGGCATTGTCGTTATCGACAACATCTCAGCGGGCCCCGGCATTGGCGGCATCCGCATGGCGCCCGATGTTTCGACCGCCGAAGTGTTCCGCCTAGCCCGCGCTATGACTTGGAAGAATTCCCTCGCTGGAATTCCTCATGGCGGCGCCAAGTCTGCCATCCTGGCTGATCCCGCGGCCCCTAACAAAGAGACCCTGATCAGGCAGTTCGCACGTGCCATTGAAAACATGGAGGGCTACATCCCGGGTCCGGACATGGGTACCGACGAAGTCTCGATGGCATGGGTACGCGACGAGATCGGTCGGTCCGTAGGCCTGTCCAAGGTCCTGGGCGGCATTCCACTCGATCAGATCGGAGCCACCGGTTACGGTCTCGCGGTCTGTGCTGAGGTAGCACAAGACTACGCCGGCCTGAAACTCGACGGCGCCAGAGTTGTCGTTCAGGGATTCGGCAACGTCGGCTCACACGCAGCCCGTTATCTACAGGATCGTGGCGCTATCCTGGTGGCCGCCAGTGATCTCGACGGCACGGTATATGACCCCAAGGGTATCGACGTCGACAAGCTGGCTGCGATCAAACAAGAGACCGGACGCGTCACCACCTACGAGGGCGGGGAGAAACTGCTCTTGGACGCCTGGATCGACCTCCCTTGCGACATCATCGTACCTGCAGCGCGTCCTGACGTGATCGATGAGAGTAATGCGGCCCGCCTGAAATGTAAGCTGGTGCTTCAAGGTGCCAACATTCCGGTGACCGCACGAGCTGACCGCATTCTGCATGATGCGGGGATCGTCTCGGTGCCTGATTTTGTCGCCAACGCCGGTGGGGTAATCTGTGCGTCGGTCGAATACCGTGGCGGTACACAGAAGCAAGCGTTCGAAACGATCGAAGAGAAAATCAAAGAGAACACCCGTGCCGTACTGGAACTGGCAAAGAGCCACAGTCAGATACCGGCAGAGGCGGCGCTGACGCTAGCTAAACAACGGGTCTCAGAGGCAATGGCCTACAGACGATCGAGCTGACGTATAGCTCCGGAGCCTCGACCGCGGATACAATGCAGGGCTTAATCGTAGCTATCCCGGCCCGAGGCTGCCGTTGCCATCGGTGGATCGGTTGCCCGGTCGCGGTGCAGAAAGGGGTTCGGAGAGGGGTGAGACGCATTCCGTCCGCCTCAGCGACGCATGATCTTCAGCCGCGACCACGTTCGTAGAGGTGATCAGGAGTACCAGAAGGGCAACCTTCAGCGTGCCGCAGAGCTGTATCTGAAAGCCAAGCGGTACCGTCAAGCGGCAAGCGTCTACGCCGAGCTTGGCGAAGTCCAAAAGGCGGTCGAGGTTTACCTCGACGCCGGCCAGCCACGGATGGCCGCCGAACTGCTGGCCGCAGAAGGTCACCACAAAGAGGCGATCACGAAATACGAAGAGGCCGGTGCTTATGCTCGTGCTGCAGAAATCTGCTTGAAGCTCCAGCAGCTGGTTCGTGCGGGCCGCTTGTTCGAGCAAGCAAAGATGTATCGGCGGGCGGCTGAAGCGTTCACCAAGGCGGGCGAGATCGAACGCGCACTGAGTGCCTGGGAAGCGGCCAGCAACATGCTGCGCGATCAAAGGCTCGAGGCCAAGGATCTAGCGCTAGAGAAAAAGATCCGAGAGCTCGATTCCCATCGCGCCGAGGTCCTGTCGAATGTTGGCCGCCACTTGGAGGCAGCCGAGCTGATGGCGGAACATCGCCAACCTGGTCGTGCGGCGTCACTTTATGAGCGAGCTGGCCATTTCACCAAAGCCGCGGAGGCATTTCTCGGCGCCGGCCGTGTCACCGAGGCACTGGCAGCGATCGAGCGCGACCCCAAGGCTGACGAAGCGCTTCGCGCGGAGATCTACCTCAACTGTGCCCGGCACCAGGAAGCTGGGGAAATCTTCGAACGAATGGGCCGTTTTGATGCTGCGGCCTCGGCCTATGAAGGCTCCGAGTCTTGGGCAGAAGCGGCCAGGCTTTGGGAGAAAGCAGAATCATTCACCCGGGCGGCGGAGTTCTTTTCGCGCATCGAGCGTTATGAAGACGCCGGAAGATGTTACGCCAAAGCTGACCGCCACGAGAATGCAGCACAAGCCTTCGGCAAGGCAGGCGACGATCAATTTGCTGCGGATGCCTATATGGCTGCCGGAAATCTCCTCAAGGCAGGCGAACACTATGTCGCAGCCGGCCTCCAGACCGCTGCCCGCGACGCGCTGCAGTCGATCAGTGCTTCCAGCTCAGACTACAGCGAGGCGTCCTGTTTTCTGGTTCCAGTACTGATCGATGAAGGTCTCTTGAAGGCCGCTGAACAGCGCTTCGAGATCATTCACGAGTCCAACATCGAACCTGGAGAACCGACATTCGTTTATTGCAAGGGGCGCCTGGAAGAAGCTCGAGGCCAGTATCCAGCTGCGGAACTCAGTTATCAGAAGATCCTCGCCAAACACCATGATTTCCGCGATGTCAGTGAACGGCTGCGGGATATCCGCGGCAAGGTAGGCAGTGCCTCTGGAGTCTTCGCCGGCTCCGAGAAGACTTCTGGGACTCTGAGCCGCTTCGAGCCCAGCCCTGCGCCTACACCCAAGCCCGCTCTCAGGAATACCGCACCGATCGACTTCGAGGACGTCACCCAGAGATCGAAGGCCACTGGTGGCCATCAGCCACAATCTTCACCCACACCTACAATCTCAACCTCTGCCATGAACTCGGCCCTGCCCTTCGATCTCGAAGATCGAGTCGACCCGTGGTGGAGTGGTGCAGAATTCTTCCGTGCGGTCGACCACCGCTCGGGTAAGTCGATACTCCTGGTGTCGTTCCCGTTGGCGGAGGTCGCGAGTCGAGTAGAGAAGTTCCGCCGGGTGATGCGCGAGGTTGTGGCGCTCGATCATCCCACGATCCTCAAGCTCAACGAAGTGATCATGGCGAGCGATAAAGTACTGCTCCTCTATGAACCCTTCGATGGGACCCCGCTCGGTGGCTTGCTGGCGACCCGACGCTTACCACCTTTGACCAACTTGAACTTTATCGTCCAGTTGACCGAGGCCCTCTCGACAGCCCACAAACTGGGAGTCACCCACCAATGGCTGTCACCGCAAACGATCCTGATCGATGAACGCAATCGCCTCAGGTTAGTTGGCATCGGTCTTCGCGAGGTGCTGGCGGATCGCGATGCGACCAGCCAAGCCTATCTCAGTCCCGAGATTCTGGAGGATGGTGTTGTTGGCCCGGCGAGCGATGTCTACAGCTTGGGTCTGCTAGCGGTAGAACTACTGCAGGCACAGATGCCAGTGGGCTGGGGCGATCAGCCAGAGGTCGATCCCAAGACGGTGGTTTGGCCAGACGAAGTCCGCGATGCGGTGCCTCAAATGGCACGCGATGTTTTGGTTCGCGCCCTCGCTCGCCAGCCATTGACTCGCCCGTCGACTCTGGAGCTGTCCTCTGCGCTGTCATCGATCGGCCTGGTTCAAGGACAACTTCTCGTAAATCGCTACGAGATTCTCGGCGAGCTGGGCCAGGGTGGCATGAGCCGAGTCTACCGAGCCCGTGATCGGGAGCTCGATGACGAAGTAGCGATCAAGACGGTCTTGACGCCCGCTCTCGGCCAATCAGAGAACGAGGAACGTTTGCTGCGCGAAGTGCAGATCTGTCGCAAGATATCGCACCCAAACGTAGTTCGAGTCCACGACTTCGGCCGGTTCCCTGGTGGCATCTTCATCATCATGGAGATTCTGGACGGCCCGGGACTCGATGTGGTGATCGCGAACGAAGCCCCGCTGTCGATCAAGCGTGTCAAGGGGTTGCTCCAAGGGATCACCGGAGCCCTTGCCGAGGCCCACCGACTGAAAATTATCCATCGTGATTTGAAGCCATCCAACGTGATTCTGGTCGACGACCGGGTCAAGGTACTCGACTTTGGTATCGCCCGCATGGGCGATGGGCCGGAGAGCGTCAACCTAACCCGAACCGGAGAAGTGATCGGCTCACCCATGTACATGGCTCCAGAGCAGATCCAGGGTCAGACCCTGACGGGATCCTGCGACCTCTATGCTCTTGGGGTGATCGCCTACACCCTGCTGGCAGGACATGAGCCATTCATCGCTGACACAACAACGGCGGTGGTGTTGAAGCATCTCCATGATGCCCCTCCCGATGTTCGGGAAGCTCGTCCTGAACTTCCTGAGGTATGGGTTGAGCTACTGACCAAGCTACTCGCCAAGAAGCCCGCCGATCGCTGCAAGAACGCCGACCAGCTTCTGGAAATCGTGTCGGCACTGCCGGTTTAGCAGGCTGTGGTGAAAGTGCTCCGCGTCACGAGTTTCAGCTAGACCGATATTCACTAGATCTCACAGCTCTAATTTCTTGCGTTTTTCGACGATCTACGGTAGCAATTCACTATGAGACTTTGGTCAGCACTCCCGACTTTGATCCTGGTTTTTAGTCTCGGCAACCTCACCGGTTATCTGTTTTCGCGGTCCAGCCGATCCCTGAGTGCTGAACCTGGACCGGCGGCAGCAATTCCTGCGAACGCCGCCGACGTTGCGTCCGTGTTGGCAGCCGCGCCGACGTCGCTGAGTTCTCTGACTCAGCAGGAACAACGCGATATCAACGTCTTTCGAGAGCGCAGCCCGTCGGTGGCCTACATCTCCAACATCGCACTGCGCCGAGCTTACTTCTCGCTCGATGTGTTCGAGATTCCCCAGGGCACGGGTACCGGTTTCGTATGGGACGACCAAGGCCATATCGTCACCAACTTCCACGTCATCCAGGACGGTGATCGATTCAAAGTCACCCTCGGCGATGAAGAATTCGATGCACGGCGGGTCGGCGTTGCGCCTCGTAAGGACCTCGCGGTGCTCCGGATCGACGCCCCCGGCCGCGACTTGCGCCCAATTCCTCTCGGGCTCTCCGCGAGCCTGGTCGTCGGCCAACGGGTGTTGGCAATCGGCAACCCTTTCGGCCTCGACCAATCTCTCACCGTTGGTGTAGTCAGCGCCTTGGGGCGAGAGCTCAACTCTCCTGCAGGTTTTCCGATCCGTGATGTCATCCAGACCGACGCGGCGATCAACCCCGGCAACTCAGGTGGCCCACTGCTCGACTCGGCAGGTCGGCTGATTGGCGTCAACACCGCGATCTACAGTCCTAGCGGCACCTCCGCTGGTATCGGCTTCGCTGTGCCCGTCGACACCATCACTAAGCTGGTGCCTCAGCTTATCGAGCACGGTCGTCCAGTACAGCCTGGTATCGGCGTCGAACTGGTCGAAGACCGATTGGCGGCTCGAGTCGGCGTCCAGGGCGTTATCGTCCGGCAGGTTTCGCGCGGTGGGCCAGCTGATCGTGCCGGCATCGTCGGCTTGCAGCAATCGCGACGCGGAGTGACCCTCGGTGACGTCATCGTTGCTGTCAACGACCAGCCAGTCAGCTCACTGCAGGATCTAGTCTTGGCTTTCGAAGATATTGGCGTCGGCGGCGAGGCCCGGTTGATGCTCGAAAGATCTCGCCAGCAGCGGGTAGCCACCCTACGGTTGGTCGCGGTCGAGTAAACGAATCGATAAGCTGACGCGGCATCCTGTAAGTGAGATAGACTCAAACTTTACGGCAGTAGATCAGAATAAGTGGCTGATTTGAAGAGTCTAACTAATCTAGACGGCTAATCAGCTAGGTCCTCGATGGAAGGAAGTCTGTATAGCGACAAATCGCTACCTATACAGACTTCCAATTAGAGCGGGTTGCCCGCCTGGAATCGCTTCTCGACAAAAGCCGCACTTCATCAGAATGAGTCGAGAAAAACCGCTCTATCCAAGAAATCTGAGCCTACAGAAGGCAGATTCCGCGACCGTAAGTATTTTCTGACTGCAAACCTCACTCGATGCCTGAACACCGAATATCAGATGACGCGACCTCACTTTCGCGCGACATGGAGTTGGCTCAGGTCACACTCGCTTCGATTGGCGATGGCGTTATTCGGACGGATTCGGAAGGCCGCATCGACTATATGAATCCGGTCGCCGAGCGGCTCACTGGCTGGCGCCTCGACGAGGCAATGCACCGTGATGTAGGCGAGGCTTACCAGGTCATCCACGAATCGACCCGACGACCGCGGCGCAATCCGGTGGATGTCTGCTTGATGGAGAAGCGCACCATCGTAACCCCGGGGTTGTTCACACTGCACAGCCGAGGCGGTGAGGAATACATCATTCGTGACTCGGTGGCACCTATCTTGGAGTCGGAAGGCGAAATTGTTGGCACAGTGGTGGTGTTCAGAGATCTCACACGAGTGCGTGGGCTCGAACGCCAAATGGTCTATCTGGAGAGCCATGACGCACTGACCGGCCTGCTGCATCGACAGGAATTCGAGATCTATCTCGAGGCTGCCCTCGAGAGTGCCCGGGACCAGGGCCTCGAACATGTGCTGCTCTATCTTGATCTGTGGGAGTTCAAGCTGATCAACGATGGCTTCGGCCATGTCGCCGGTGATGAGCTACTCCGTCGAGTCGCCGAGCAGTTACAGACCAAACTTGGTCAACGAGGCATGCTCGGCCGAGTCGGTGGAGACGATTTCAGCCTGTTACTCGAAGGGCATACCCCTATCGAAGCACAGGCCGCAGCCCGCGCCCTCCATCGCTCATTCCGAGATTTTCGTTTCCACTGGGGAGGCCAATATTTCGAAGTTGGGCTCAACATCGGCTTAGTCCCGATCACCGCGTCCAGCGAGAGTGTGACTCAGATTTTCAAGGCTGCTGACGCGGCATGTTATCTAGCCCGTCAAAGCGGGCGCAACCGGGTCCACAGCTATGTCCTCGACGATGCCGCCGTGTCCGAGCGTCATGGTCGCCTGCATTGGGTGCAACGGATCCGCCACTCGCTGGCTGAAGACCGTCTATGCCTTTACCACCAAGAGATCCGTCCATTAAAAAGCACCGGCAAGGGGTTGCAAGAAATCCTGGTACGGATGGTCGACCCATCCGGCCAACATCTCGCTCCCAGCAATTTCATCCCCATCGCTGAACACCACGATCTGGTCTCGTCCATCGATCGCTGGGTGGTTCGACGAAGCCTGAATCAGTTGGCTCAGAACGGCCAGCAACTTCTTGATGGAAGCCGAGTCAGCATCAACCTGTCAGGGCAGTCTTTGGGAGACGAGGGGTTTCTAGAAGACATCTTGGCCTACCTCGAGGCCAGTGAGGTCACTACAGATCGTATTTTCTTCGAGATAACCGAAACCACTGCGGTGGCCAACTTGAGTCGCGCACTGCACTTCATCGGAGAACTCCGAGAGATGGGCTGTCGATTTATTCTCGATGATTTCGGTAGTGGCTTCAGCTCGTTCGCCTATCTACGGAACTTGCCGGTCGACATCCTGAAGATCGACGGTGAGTTCGTACGCTCGATGGAGAACGACCCCATCCGCTACGCGATGGTGAAGGCCATCAACCAAGTTGCCCAGGTGATGGGTATCGAAACGATTGCCGAATGGGTCGAGACCGAGGCAACCTACAACATGTTACGCGATCTCGGCGTCGATTACGTGCAAGGCTATTGGCTCCATCGTCCAGAAGAGCTCAAATAGCCCACTTGCTCGGAAATCCATCGCAAGTGGGCCCAAAGTGCGTTAGATACTTCTGCCGCTGACGACCCACTCAGGCAAAGGTTCGGCCTTCCCGAGCCAATCTCTGATCTGGCGCCAGGTCTGGAGCGACCCTACAATCGTCTGATAATGCTGCATGAAGTGGATGAACAAAGCTTCCTTAATAATATGATCCTTGGATATCCCTACCTTCGCCGCTTGTCCAAGCGTAACCAGATTGAGAAATCTAACGGTTGGCAAGATTGGATCGAACGTTAGGTTAGAGAAGGGCAATTGCGTCCAAGCTTTTTGTAAGGGCTGCAGAACCTCGGGAACTTCCCCGCCGAGAGCTTTGGTGAACTGAAAACCCCACGCCAACGGATCAACCGACAGGTTGAGAACAGCCGTGGGTTCTTGAGCAACAAAGGCCGCCTTTACTCGGACCTCTCCAGAATTGCGCACCTCCCACACCAATTGCTCGAAAGCAGGCTCTAACTCGCCAGGCCCGTAGCCGTAGACGCTCGGCTCCGGATCGTTGACAAAAGCGTAGCCAAAACCGTATCTGGCACGCACAGCATCGGGATCCTTCGGATCCGTTGCATACTCTTCATTGACAACAAAGTCTTTTGAGATGACCAGGTAGTTGAAGACAGCTGCTGGGATCTTGACCTCAGGCCCGCTGACACCGATCAGCTTATCGAGAATTTTTCCGAACGGTTTGAAATCGAAACCAAAACCGTAAATTGGATTCTTCAGGATGATCCACTCGTAAGGCGCTTCACCATCTCGCCCTGTTTCGAACTCGGTGAGCTCGACAATGGCATCCTCTTCAGACTCGTCGAACCGTCCGATCTCATCGCTTCCAACACGCTTATAGAACAACTGCGAAAATCCGAAGCCGGTGATCTCACCGGTGTCCTTCTTATCTTCTTCAACCAATTCTGGTTGTCGGAAATCACTCACTCGCATGAAGTACTTGAGAATAAACTCCCGAATCTGCTCGTGCATCAAATCTGCCGCTACCTGTTCGAGCTCTTCGCCTGGTGGCGACTTGGGATCGTCGTAAAACATCTCCTGGACATTGCCATTGATCGGGACGGTGATCGGCTGCGCGCGCGACGTCAGCGGGACGTCATCGTAAAAACCGTAGCTCAGATCGCCCGGTCGATGAGGAGTCTCGGTTTCAGGATATTGGTATTTGTAGCTCCTGCTTGCATCTGCCTTTTGCCACCACTGGAGTAAATCCACGGCATCTCGCAGGGCGCCCGGGGTTGCTTCTAGGAGCTGGCGTTCGGTCTCGGTCAAGGTTTTGGTACTCATGTCTGCCACCTCATTCTCGAACCCTCCTCACGTTGGTTTCCCACCGACTGATCCCCATTACCGTTCTTTGGTACGACTATAGTACGCACCAGCGGTCATCGACAACAAAACCATACACTGTGGCACGCGATTTCGAGCCACTGCGATCACACCGTACTTCCTTGGGGATTGGTAAAGTTCGTGATCCTTGATCCCGATTGCTTGGAGATGAGTGAGAGCTCCTCAATTCGAAAGTATTAGTTCAACTCGATGAGGTCCGAGTGAACGTCACAAGCTAGCAGGCCATTGGGGTTGTCCGCCGAGCGATAGCGCGCTACGGTACATAGCGTCACCGTATGACCTCCGAGCGATACGACATCCGAGCGATATGGCGTCCGAGCGATGAATAGCGCCCAACTACCTAGAGCCCCCGACAAGTCTCTACCCTTGAAGTGGATCTTACTGGCTACCTGCGGCGTCGCTTTCTTGGCTGCGCTGCTGGTATCGAGCCAGATCCAACTCTCGATGATCGATCATGGCCATGATTGGTGGCGGATTTTCGCTTGGCAACTTGTCGGCTGGGGTTTCTGGGTCCCGGTAGCCCCCTGGCTGATGCACGTTGGAGCACGTCTGTCTAGATCGCACCTACGGTCATCACTATGGTGGCTACGTGAAGTCACCACAGCTCTGGGACTGACGCTCCTTCACCTCCCGTTGGCCGCAGGTGCCTTCACTTTGCTGCAGCCTTACCTACCGGTCGATCGCTACACCTTCTTCGAAAGCCTCTTCAGATCTTTCATCTCGTGGTTTCACATCGATCTACTGATGTATTGCATGGGACTGGCCGTCGGGTATGGTTTGGGGGGCTATCGTCGGGCACGGGCCTCCGAGTTGCGGGAGTCTCAGCTCGAAACCGAGCTTGCGAGAGCCCAACTCGAGACCCTGAGGCTTCAGATCCAGCCTCATTTTCTGTTCAACACCCTCCATTCGATCGCCGCGTTGGTGCGACGTAAAAGCAATGATCGAGCGCTCGATATGGTGATCGGCCTCAGTGAGCTGCTGCGGTCGACGCTAGATCGCTCCGAGCGATCACGGGTACCGCTATCTGAAGATCTCGACTTTGTTCGACGTTATATCGAACTGCAACGAGCGCGTTTCGCCGATCGCCTGTCGGTCAGCTACGACGTGGCCGAAAACTGCCTCGATCTACCGGTACCAAATTTCCTTCTGCAACCACTGGTCGAGAATGCGATCCGCCACGGTATTGCCCGCCGCGCTGCGCCGGGACACTTGGCAATCCGTGCTCGCCTCGAAGGGGACTATTTGCGGATCGAAGTCACCGACAACGGCGTCGGCTTGCCCGAAACGTTCGAGTCGACCGAACACCAAGGACTTGGACTGAACAACACCCGGTCTCGCCTCCTTCAACTTTACGGCGAAAGAGCGTCGCTGGCCGTGCGCAGCCGATCGGCCGGAGGGGTTGCAGCCATCGTCACGATACCAACAGAGCACCGGCCAACGACACAGCGGGTCGCGGTTGGATGACGCACTTCCGGGCCCTGATCGTCGACGATGAGCCGCTGGCTCGCGAAACCCTGCGCGACCTCCTGACCCAAGACCCGGAAATCGAGTTAACTGGAGAGTACGGTGACGGTGTCAGCGCCCTGCAAGCGATTCGAGACCAACGCCCCGATCTGGTTTTTCTCGATATCGAAATGCCGGAGCTCGGTGGGCTCGAAGTGGCAGCAGCACTGGCACCGACCGAACTGCCGACCCTCATATTCGTCACCGCTTTTAGTCAACACGCAGTCAGCGCCTTCGATGTCGAGGCGCTGGACTACCTTGTCAAGCCGTTTTCGGATCGTCGTTTGTTCGCAGCGCTGGAGCGTGCCAAACGCAGGCTACGCGAGCAACGCATGGGACAGCTCGCCGAACAAATCGCCACGTTGACGGCAGAGCTGGGTGACGCCCAAGAGCCCGCCAAGGCTGTGGCCACCGAGGCTGTGCCCACCGAGGCAGTGCCCACCGAGGCAGTGCCCACCAAAAATCCGTCAGCTTCCAAACGTCCGGCAAACTCTTCGCAGCACGACGGCGCAGCGCCATACCTGAGCCGGATCCGAGTGACCACCGGCGGCCGCACACTGATCGTCAAAGCGAGTGATGTCGACTGGATTGAGAGCGACGACTGCTACGCACGCTTGCATACTCAGCGTGGCAATCACTTGGTCCGCGCCTCCTTGAGTTCTTTCGAAGAGCGACTCGATCCTCGTCGATTCATCCGCGTCCACCGAGGGGCAATCATCAATCTCGATCGAGTCGTAGAGATCGAGCACTTGTTCAAGGGTGCACGCAACGTTGTTCTCAATGACGGCAGCCGCCTGCGTGTCAGCCGCTCGCGGCAACGCCTGGTCGACGAAGTCCTAGCCCCAAAGCTCGGGCGCATCTGACTCGTAAACCGCGAGCGGGAACTTTTCCCGTGATTATCAGTCCAAGAGAAAGGTGCCCGAGCTGTCGCCGGAACCCGGCGACAGCGGTGTGCCGGAGGACCACCATGACAGCACCGCGTACTACCAGATCTCGAGCTTGGATAGCATCTGCCAGGGCGACATCGTCTGCCCGAGCAACATCCGCCAGCCTACTGGTGGCAGTCACGTTACTCAGCAGCGGCTGTCGGTCTGCCCAGCTTTCTTCATCAGTAAAGTGCTCGCGGGTCGGTCTCGATCCAGCACCACCCTGGACAGCGTCCGCTGCATGGAGTTCTGACGGTGATGAGCTCGTGCTGATTGACCCTGGCCACCGAGGTCTCGCCACTTACGGCCGCGACGGCAAGCGGACTGGAGCAGTAGCTCTCGAGGCGACGGTTGACCTCGACTACTCCGAACCGATGCGTCTCGAACGCACTGCCGAAGGCTTCACTGTGATCGACAAGACCAGAGTCTTGAGGTTCGACAACCACCTGGCCCTCGATCATCGAGAGCATCCCTTTGCAACCCTCGAAGCTCATGACCTCGCCGATGCCTCGTTCAACGACGTCTTGTCCCATCGCGGGCGGCTTTATGGCTACGCAGATTTTGTTGAAATCGGAGCTGTCACGGCTGATGAACCCAAAGGCGCCAGCACCTGGCGCCGTGGCTTTGTTCGCCTCGACCCCAGCCGGGGCGAGCTTGACCTATTGCACGAGCTGCCCATTGAGTCGGCCGACGGCGAGTACGCCAACTACTATTTCTACGACCGCCGTCCTTATGTTGCGCAACTCGGTCGCAACGTCTACATCTTGCGTTTCACCGAACCATGGAGTGTGCACCGCGTGACACGTCGCCAGCTGCGCACTGTCATGACGGGTCCTATCGAGGGTGACCAGGCCCACGCGCTCCACACCTGGAACAATCGCCTCTACGTCTTGACCAGTCGAGTGCTGCCCAACCCAGAGCTGGAGACCCTTCAGCCAACTCCGGCACAACTGGAGCAAGCCGGCTCACGAGCTCGAGTGGAGTTGCAGCAGGCGATCCCCTCGCTGCATCACGGTGGCCGACGTTGGACGCTCCACGAGATCGATCCCCGGAACGGACAAACGACCCGGCGCCTTCACTTACCGTCCGCCGCTGAGCGTCTCCACCTGATCCCAGGCCCATCTTTTTGGACTGCGATCGAAGAGACCTCGGGCCCTAACCTCGAAGGATCCGGTAGGCCTACGACCCTCCTCTACCTGCCCGCAACCGAGGTCGTATCCGGAACGTTCGGCTGCGAGCAGAGTCCGTAGGACAACCCGTTTCGGCACTTGACGAATCGACTCGAAGAGCCGCGTCAACCCGTTTCGGCACTTGACGAATCGACTCGAAGAGCCGCGTCAACCCGTTTCGGCACTTGACGAATCGACTCGACGAGCCGTGTCAGCCCGCTTCGGCACTTGACGAATCGACTCGAAGAGCCGCGTCAACCCGTTTCGGCACTTGACGAATCGACTCGACGAGCCGTGTCAACCCGTTTCGGCACTTGACGAATCGACTCGACGAGCCGCGTCAGCCCGTTTCGGCATTTGACGAATCGACAGTGCGCCTCAGCCAAACCGATTCGGCATCCGCAAACCCCAAACAAGGACTTCGCCAACTAGTTTCGGCATCTGCCGAAGTACTGTTGGACAGGGTTCGTTAGTCACCGAGCAGGTAACGCAACAGATTGAGCCGATCACCTTCCGGCCAGGACTCGAACCGCACCGCCCCGGTGCCCTCTTGCTGACGTTTGACCACCGCGGGAACCCGGTTCAGATGGGTTTCTTTGTCGAGGCCGAAGGTCAGAAAGATCTCGACCTCGGGGCCAAGCTCCGGGGGCAGAGTCAACGCCATGCCGTCACCGTTGATGTCGATCAACTTCGACGACCAGCAGAAATCTTCCGACACCGACGGCGCCTCGATAGCCACAAAGGTGCCATAAGCATCTCGACGCCGGGAACGACGACGCTCAACTGCCTTGGCTTCGAGTGGACTCATCCCCGATCCGTCAGCCGCAAACGGATCGCCTTCTGCGTCCTCAGCTCCATCAACCGAGGGTATGTTCTTTGAGCGCATGAGGATTCTCTCCAGGCCTGTCGCGGTGGGCGTATTGTAGCAACTGAGGCGCCTTTCGGTCCTGCTAAACTGCCGAAATCATGAGCTCCAAGAACACCACCGACACGGCTACTCCACCCTCACCGAGACGTCTTGGCCAGCGGATACTCCGCGCATTGGCGATCGTCATCGCTCTCGTCGCCGCGCTCGTCCTTCTGGGCGCACTCGGTTTCCGTTGGCACCTCGGGCGCAGCCTGGCAACCCTCGACGGCGACGTCACGATCCCCGGCCTGGCGGCGCCGGTCACGATCGAGCGCGATACGCTGGGTGTGCCAACCATCCGCGGCCAGAACCGAATCGATGTTGCACGTGGCCTAGGCTTCCTACACGGGCAGGAGCGATTTTTCCAGATGGATCTGATTCGCAGACAGGCAGCTGGCGAGCTTTCAGAGCTTGTTGGGGCGGCAGCGATGAACATCGATCGCCGCATTCGCCAGCATCGTTTTCGCAGCCGTGCTCAGGACATCATCGCCGCGCTCGACCGGCAGGATCGCCAGCTGTTCGACGCTTACGTCGAAGGCGTCAACAGCGGCCTCGAGGCACTCGACGCACCACCTTTCGAGTACATGGCGCTTCGAACCGACCCGGTTCCCTGGCGGGCGGAGGATTGTATGTTGGCGGTGTTCTCGATGTATCTCGATCTGCAGGGCAACGGTGGTCAACGAGAACGCGACTATGGCATCGCGCACGACGTGTTGCCGCCAGCTCTCTATACATTCTTGACCCCACCAGGCACCTCATGGGACGCACCGATCGATGGCGAGCTGTTCGAGACATTGCCCATCCCGACCCCGGAAGATCTCGATTCCACCATCCAACAGGTTGAAGAGCCCAAGGCGGCGAGTTTCAACTTTGGAAGCGACTCGGAGGACATCAGGACGCATGATGTTGCCTCCGATGATGTGTTGGGACTTGCATCATTTTTCGGTGTCGGCGACCGCGCTACACACCCCGCCGACATCCTTGCTGTCGGTAGCAACAACTGGGCGGTTGCGGGCACCCATACAGCGCACGGCGGCGCTCTGCTGGCGGATGATATGCACCTTGGCCATGACGTCCCCAACATCTGGTATCGAGCATCCTTTGTCTTCCCAGACCCTGACGGGTCAGGCCGAGAACGCAAGGTCACCGGGGTTACTCTACCTGGGGTCATGGTCATCGTCGCGGGCAGCAATGGCGAAGTCGCCTGGGGATTCACCAACAGCTATGGTGACTGGACCGACCTTGTTGAGCTCGAGATCGATCCACAGGATCCTGAGGTCTACTTCACCCCGGACGGCCCGCGCCGTTTCGAACGATTCCAGGAAGTGATCCGGGCTGGCGACGGGCCGGACGAGACCCTGGAGATCGTCGAGACGATCTGGGGCCCGGTATGGGATACCGACCACCAAGGTCAACAGCGCGCTCTGCGGTGGGTCGCCCATGACCAACGTGCCGCCAACCTCGTATTACAGGAGCTGGAGACCGCCAGTGATGTCGATCAGGCGATCGAAATCGCCAACCGCATTGGCAGCCCGGCACAGAACTTCGTCGTCGCCGATCACACCGGCCGCATCGGCTGGACAATCATGGGACCGATGCCGAGACGGTATGGCCATGACGGCCGGCTGCCGAGTTCGTGGGCCGATGGTCAGCGTGGATGGAACGGATGGCTCGAGCCCGATGAATACCCGCGGGTCGTCGATCCGGTGTCTGGTCGAATTTGGACTGCAAATTCCCGGGTGGTCGGTGGTGAGATGTACGCTCTGTTGGGGGATGGCGGTTACGATCTCGGGGCCAGAGCCCAGCAGATTCGTAACGGGCTACTGAAGCTCGAGCAAGCGACGGAAGAAGACCTGCTCGCCATTCAGCTCGACGATCGCGCGATTTTTCTCGAACGCTGGCAACGGCTGGTCCTCGAGGTCCTGACACCTGAAGCGATCGCCGAAGACTCTCGCCGTGGAGACTTTCGCCAGCAGGTCGAGGCTTGGGGTGGACACGCCAGTATCGACTCGGTCGCTTATCGCCTAGTCCGCGGATTCCGTGCCGTGCTCCATCAACAAGTCCTGGAAAGCCTCACCGCACCATGCCGGGAGGCGGATGACCGTTTCCGCTACTTCCGTCTCGGCCAATACGAAGCTCCGCTGTGGAGCCTGGTCCAGGAACAACCACGTCATCTGCTGAACCCAGAATTCGGATCATGGCAGGAACAGTTCTTGGCGACGATCGATCGTTTGCTGGACGAGCTGTTGGCAAATGGAGGTGCTCTAGAGAGCAAAACCTGGGGAGACCGCAACCAGGTACGAATCCGACATCCGCTCAGTCGTTTTGCGCCATTCGCCAGCCGCTGGTTGGACATGCCCACCACCCCGCTGCCCGGTGATTCGCACATGCCGCGGGTCCAAGGGAACCGCAACGGTGCTTCAGAACGTTTGGTGGTGTCTCCCGGTCGCGAGTCCGAAGGCATCTTTCACATGCCGACCGGCCAGAGCGGGCACCCCTTGTCACCCTTTTATCGCAATGGCCATCAGGCATGGATGGAAGGCCAACCGACTAGCTTTCTGCCCGGAGAGACAACCTACACCTTGACGTTGTCACCGAATTAGTTTTCGACGCAGCTTGGCAACTTCTTCACTGGCGGCAGGCCGCCAGACGGTCTTCTTTTTCTTCTCGATCGAGTCTGCCGGGTAACGGATCGACGTCACCAGCTTGCCTCGAGCATTGAACACATGCACCCGGCCTTTGTCACCGAGCACAACCAAGGTTTCCCGCCGCGCATCAAATAGGATGTTCTCATCGCTGGCCAGCGCCAGATCCTGGAGGGCCATCCGGGTTGGCCGATCACCCTCTTGATGGCGCTTCTGAGCATGTTCGGTCCGACGATCTCGCGACCTTCGGTGGTGCTCGAGGCGACGCACGATCCCCATCAGCACACCCTTGATGCGCTCCGGGGCGGGTGTTCCCGGTTTTCGACCTTGGGAACGTTCGATACTGGCCAACGCCTCCTGGCTCCATTGCACTGCGCCGCGCCAACGGATCGACTCCAGGCGTTCGTAAAGTTCGGCGAGGGGTTCACCATCCGGTCCGACACCCACAACATTGAGACTGTATCGTCGTCGACGCGCCGCCTTTTGCCGCCCCCCACGGGACGACGAGATGACTTGGAAGGACAGGGCGAGAAGCTCCGGCACTCCACCTCGACCTGGAACCGGGAACCAGCCCGCCGTCACCTGGCCATGGATCCAGGTGTCGATCTCGCGCTCGCTGAAGGCTGGTAACAAGTCTTCGTGTAACTCGGCCCCCGAAACCACCTCTGTCACCAAATGCGGCGTTCGCTGATAGAGCCTCTCGATTTCGGGGTGTTGACGTTCCAACAACCACTGGCCGTAAGCCTGAAAACGCGGCAACCCGGTTGGTCCATAACCCGCGAAGATGTCACGGGAGTTGATCGGCACCGCATGTTCACAGTCAGCGGAAGAGCATCGCAAACAAAATATCCGCCCTGGTCGAAACGCTGACCGATGGGCCAACAAGGCCTCAACTTCGGTCTTCAGCGTCTCGCGAGCTTGATCGACCGCCTCCTCCGGCACCCCGTCTGGAGGCTGAATCGGGATTCTGAGCGTCAGATTGAGGTGAGCTCGGCGCCCTTGGGCCAAATGCCCTTGTGGGTGTTTCGCGATCCGCTCACGGGCAGCGCGAGCCAGGGCCTCAATCGCTTGCTGGAGCGGATCGCCCGTGGGCCGCCGCGATTTGGACATCGAGGCCTCAGGACATTTCGATCGATCTGAGCTCTTCGATCATGCCGCGGACGACATCAAAACCACCCTGCCAGAATGCCGCATCGGTGATATCGATCCCCATCTCATTGAGGATCTCTTCGGGTCGAGCCGCGCCCCCGTAGGACAGTAACCGCAGGTATCCCGGTTTGAATGCGTCACCTTCTTGTTGGTAACGTCGGTAGAGAGCCAACACCAGCAACTGCCCGAAGCTGTACGCGTAACAATAGAACGGCGTGTTGAAGAGGTGCGGAATCGAGACCCACTCGTAGCGAAACTCGGGCGTGATCACCATCGAGTCACCAAACTGTTCACTCAGGTTCTCGAGGTAGAGATCAAACAGATCGTCAGCGGATTTGTTAGCCAGGATAGCCTCGTGGGCCGCGAGCTCGAAGCGGACAAAATACGTCTGCCGCATCACGGTGGCATACACATCGTCGACGGCCGCAGCCAGCAGCTCTCGCCGCACCATGGGGTCCGTCTCTTCTGCCAATAGGCGGTCGGTAATCAACATCTCCGAGAACACCGAGGCCGTTTCCGCCAGTGGCAACGACGGGTGTTGCGTCAGGTGGGAATGATGATCCGACAACATGCTGTGCACCGCGTGCCCCAATTCATGCGCCAGCGTCGCAACGTCCCTCACCTTATCGGTGTAATTGACCAGCACCCAGGGGGTGTACTCAGGCAAAACCGTGGCACAGAACGCACCGCTTCGTTTGCCCTTACGAATCTCACTGTCGAGATGATTTTCCTTCAGAACCCGCTCCGCCAACTCAGCGAAGCGCTCGTCGAAACCTCTGAAGGTATCGAGCACCGTACGGACCGCCGCGTCGAACGGAATTGTCTGGTTCGAGGTCGCCAGCGGTGCGTAGAGGTCGTATCTCCGCAGCGGTTCGATCCCTAGCCACTTGGCCTTCAGCTTGAAGTAGTCCTGGAACATCGAAGCATTCTGGTGGACTACATCGAGCAAAGTCTCCACCGCTTCGTCCGGGATATCGTTGCGCATGTTGCGCACCGATATCGCCGAAGGCATGCCGCGTAACTCGACGTATTCGGTATGCCAATCCCGAACCCGGTTGGCATAAATCTGCGCCAGGATCTGGGCGTCAGGCTCGAAGACTCGAAAGAGTTCGCGATAGGTCGCTTCCCGTACTCCGGGATCGGACGAGAAGAACAAGCTCCTCATCTCCCCTTCAGTCAAGGTACGCCGCTCGCCCTCGAGCTCCATCTCATACTCTTGCCGATTGGTCAGCATCGAATAGAGCGTCATAACGGCACCGATGCCGTTGGCGTTCTTGGTGTTGATGATTTGCTCGGAGCGCTCGTCCAACGTGAAGGGCCTGAACCGCCGCAACTCCAACAGGTAGTGCCGCAAATCAGCCTCGGTGTCCGGCGGCATCAGCCGCTCAGCCTGCTCGTCCTCGAGGCCCTTCCACCACAGGTCGAAAAAGAGAATCCGATTTTGCAACTGAGTCAACATCTGTTGGATCCGGTTGCGGTGCCCCAGGGCAGCGGCGGACTGAGTATCCGACGAAAACCAGAGGCTGGAATGGGCGCCCAACACGTCGATCTTCGAGAGCAGCCTCTCGTTCTCGCGCATGATCGCCAAGAAGTCTTCGCGAGGCATGTCTGCATGCAGTTGATCGCGACGGCCTACAAATTCATCGGTTGCTTTTTCGATCAGATCCAGTCGCTCAGCAATGACCGCCTCGGAAGTATCGGGAAGCAGCTCGGACAAATCCCAGGCTGTTGGCTCGTACTCTGACGGCGTATCGACCTGGCCGCCCATCGCGGACACCTCGAGTGCCACTGCTTTCGGCTCTGAAATACTATCGGCAGAAGAATCTTGAGTTAATGACATCTCTACGTCTCATGGCTAGTAAAAAGGAGCATGGGAGGAATCATGGGATCAGATTGTTTGATTGCAACCCGCGGACTATCAGGAGCCCGTAGGGCAGAGACAGCACAACATTGTAGCGGATATACCTCCTTCAGATACGAGATACGAGCGCCGATGGATGAAGGTTCGCACCTCCAGGTTCGCACGGATCACCAACACTCAGCGACGACCGACACTGGCCGGCTGACTTCGTCGACGAGCACGCACCCAGCCACGGACCGAGTTGATCAAAAAAACTCGATCGGCTGATTCGAGGGCCGAGATAGGCAGCTCCGCTTCGTGGATGCGGCCACGCGCCAATAATTCGGCACGATAAGTCCCCGCCAGCAATCCACAGTCGATTACAGGAGTCCAACATTGACCCTCAATCTCGAGGACCAGATTGGCCCGAGTCGACTCCGTCAGTTGTCCCCGAGCATTCCACAACACCACCTCATCAACCTCGGGATGACGCTGCAGTGCGGTGTCATAAACCGTGCGCTGGGTTGTCTTGTGGAATAGGAACGGATCCGAGTCGTCGATCGGCCGATCGTCGAGGACGATGCTCCAAACCTCCCGGCCACTACAAGGCCAGGGTTTGGCGTCGATCTCCAGCCTGCCGTCACGATGCGCCAGCAGGCGCACTCGATGGCGTTCCGGTGTGAAGGTCAAGGCTTCGCGCTCGAGTTGCTCGCGGACGGTCGAGCACCGCACCGCATAATCAAAATGGCTTGCCGAAGCCTTCAGTCTCTCGAGGTGACGCTCCAATAAGGCAAACCCACTCCGGGGTCGCCACAGCAAGGTCTCCAGCAAGGCAAATTCCGGGGGTGACGGCCGCAACACCAAAGCTTTGGCTCGACATTCTTCGTACTCCGATTCGATCTCGGAGTCCCAGACGATGCCACCGCCAGTGCCGTAACTCGCCACACGTTGCTGGCGATCGATCGTGGCGGTGCGGATCGCGACGTTGAGCTGCGCTTGACGACATGGCCCAAGGAAACCAATCGCGCCGGTGTAGAGTCCCCTTGGCCCACATTCCAACTGACGAATCAACTGCGATGTCGCAACTTTCGGCGCGCCGGTGATCGACGCCGACGGAAACAACGCTCGCAGCAGCTCCGAAAACGGCGCTCGGGTGCGAGCCCGCACTGTCGAGGTCAATTGGTGGACGGTCGGGAAGGTCTCGACCGCAAACAACTCGTCGACGGTGACGGAACCCGGCTCGGCAATCCTGCCGAGATCGTTACGCATCATGTCGACAATCATCAGGTTTTCGGCCCGGTTCTTGTCCGACGCTTGGAGCTCGGCCGCCAACCGCTGGTCCTCGGCCGGGTAACGGCCCCGCCGGGCAGTGCCTTTCATCGGCCGGGTGACGATGTGCTCGTTTTGCAACGCGAAGAAGAGTTCAGGCGACGCCGAGCAGACGGCAAATCGCCCGATATCGACAAAGGCACTGTATTTCGATCGTTGAGCTGCCACCATGGCGGCGAAGAGTCCGCTCGGATCGATATCACCCCGGGCAGTCAGCGGGAACGTGTAGTTGACTTGGTAGGTGTCGCCGGCTGCAATATGCGCCAAGACGCTCTCCAAGGCCTGACCGTATCTGGCTCGTGAGATTTCTGGTCGCCAGTCGAGAACGGACGAGGCGACGGGCAACGGTTCGACCATCACAACCTGTGGTTGTTCGAAGATCCCCCACCAGGCCAACGGCAGTGGTCCTTTGTCAAAGGCCACCAAGGCTCGATCGAGCGCCGGCCCGACCTCGTAAGTCAAAAAACCAGCGGCCCAGTGGCCGGCGGCCACTTCTCGTTCGACGGCTTCGAGCATCGGCTGGACGTCTGCCAGGCGCTCCGCCGACAACGTCGTGATCGGCTGTCGAAAAAACAGCCACCGCGGCTCCTCCCCAAGTACAGTGTCCTGAAGCAGGACGGTCGGAGACGCGGACGAGCCCCTCAGTAGTTGTTGCAGATCGGACATGGTTTCAGGGCTCTAAGGCATCGGCAATCGCAGTCTAGCTTGGCAACCAACTCGGTCACTGCGATTGGCGAGTTCCAACGAGCCGCCATGAGCCTCGGCAATCTGCCGACACAACACCAGCCCGATACCGGTACCTCCCGGCTTGGTGGTAAAAAATGGCACAAAGAGGTTCTGAGTATTCGACAGGCCAGGCCCCTCGTCGACCACCACTAATTCAAGCAACGAGTCGTGGACCCGCCACCCCACTTCGACTCCGCCACCGGTCTCCAGAGCTGCTTCAACACCATTCTTGATCAGGTTGATCAACAGTTGCTCGAGCTGATCAACATCCACTTGGGCATAAATCTCGGACCCTTCGCGCAGCGTCACAGGCAAACGGGTCTCGAAGCTCACCACCCGGCGGACCAAAGCGGCGATCGCGGTCGGCCGCAACGTCGGCGACGGCAAACGCGCCAACCGTGAGTAGGCGGCGACGAAGCGGTTGAGCGACTCGCAACGTTCGGCGATCATCTGCAGACCCCGTTCCGCATCGTCCCGCCACCCCTCGTGCGGCTGATCGCGTCGCAACACCCGCGATAACGTCGAGGCAGTCGATTTGATTGGCGCCAACGAGTTGTTGAGCTCGTGGCCGAGCACCCGGATTAGACGCCGCCAAGCCTGGCGCTCTTCTTCACGCAGAGCCTTCGAGAGATCACTCAGTACCAGCAGATGATTGGGCAAGCCGGCCTCCCGGAAAATCGAATGCCGACATTGCCACCGACCGGTCTGGCCTGGGAATGCCCGCTCGAACGTACGCTCCGCTTCCCCCTCCAAGCAGTCCTGGAGGTTGAGATCCTGAGCGGAGCGCCCCATCAGCCGGGCTGCAGGCTGTGCCATCATGCGCTCACCAGCACGATTGACCAAACGCAAAACAGACTTTTCATCGAAGGTGAACACCGCAACATCAATTTCATCCATGACTTTTTCGAGCAGCGCGGCGGCATCTACGGCATCGAATCGACTACTGCGCAACAAGTCTCCCAACTTGTTGACCTCGAGCATGACCTCACCGAGAGCATGCTCGGGGCTCGGTCGTCGGGCGCGAATCGAATAGTCACCTTCCCGCAACGCTTCGAGCAAATTGGCCAAGATCTGGAGACGGGTCACAACGCGTTCCCGGGCAGCCAGCGCAAAACCCCACCACAGACTGACAATGAGTATTCCGAAGGTCCATTGCACCTTGGCGGAATAGTCTCCGGTCCAAAAGATGATCAAGGCGGTCATCGACCCCGGCAACCCCGCCGCCACGACCATCCAGAAAATACGCTGTTCGTGGGTCAACCCGGCCACCTCCGACAGAGGGCTGTGTCCTGTTTGATTAGAACCTTCCGAATATTCTCGCGGATTTCTTGTGACTGACAAGGCTTGCCGACGTAGGAATAGTGGGGCTCTTTAGAGGAGGCGTAACGCCGTCAGGCACGAGCAAGACCGAGAATAGCGGAAGGGACTAGGCAAACAGGGCACTAACTCTCGACTAGGGATCTAAAGACCGTACTTCTCGAGCCGCCGGTAGAGCGCGCTGCGCGACAGCCCAAGCCCTTTCGCCGCATCGCTGACGTTGCCACCAAATCGTTCGAGTGCCTTGCGAATGAGCAGACGTTCGGCATCTTCGAGGGTCATTTCTTCGATGCTCGCAGCGTCGCTGACCGCCGTTCTCAGGCCGAGGTCGCCGAGTAAAACCGCCGGACCATCCGACATCAACACTGCCCGTTCGACGACGTGACTCAACTCTCGAACGTTGCCAGGCCAGGGATGATCGAGCAAGCTGCGCATCGCCTCGGTATCAAAACGCACCGCGGGTTTGCGATAGCGACGAGCATGGCGCGCCAGGAAGAGGGTCGCGAGCAAGGGAATGTCCTCGCTGCGGTCCCGCAGTGCCGGCATCCGAATCTCGACCGTATTGAGGCGAAAGAGTAGATCTTGACGAAAGCGCCCAGCCTGCACCTCTTCGTCGAGATCGGCATTGGTAGCCGAAATGATTCGGACATCAACCCGTCGAGTCTTGGACGATCCTACGCGCTCGAACTCGCCGGTTTCGAGCACCCGCAGCAACTTGGTCTGCAAGGACAACGGAACATTGGCGATCTCGTCCATCATCAGCGTGCCACCATCGGCGATCTCGAACCGCCCTACCCGATCACTTTTGGCGTCGGTGAAAGCTCCTTTGACGTGGCCGAACAACTCGCTCTCGAAAATCGATTCGGAGAGCCCGCCGATGTTGACTGTGATCAGAGGTTTGGACGAACGATGCGAGACGCCATGCAGCACCTGCGCCGCCAAACTCTTGCCGGTTCCGTTCTCGCCAGTCAGTAAGAGGTTGGCGTCCGACGGGCCGACCCGGCCGATCAGCTCGAGTACCGGCCCCATGGAAGGCGACTTAGCGAGCAGCTGCGGCTGCGCATCCCCCTTCAGCAGCTCGACCGCCGCCTCCAACCGCTCTCCGCGATGCAACGCCCGGCCGAGGGCCGTCTGAGTCTTCAAAATGGCCAGTAGACGATTGTCGTCCCAGGGCTTTTCGACAAAATCGCGCGCTCCACAGCGCATCGCTTCAACTGCGAGTTCGACGCTCGACCAAGCGGTCATCACGACAACCGGCAGCGACTCGTCCAATGCCCGGATGTCTCGCAGCAGATCAAGACCTTCCTGGCCAGAGGTGGTGTCGCGGGCGTAGTTGAGATCGATCAGGACAACATCGAAGTCCTGTTGCTTCAGTAACTCGAGGACCAATCGAGGCGACGTTGCGGTCTCGACTTGGCAGCCCTCGGACCTGAGCAGAAAACGCAACGATTCGAGAACATCCCGTTGATCGTCCGCTGCCAGAATCCGCGGAGCAGATGTGAGCTGCGGAGGTGAGGGCAGTTCGCTTGCGGAATTCGAAACCATGGCCGGAGTTTACCTCGTCTCCGGATCGACGCGCTCACGAATAGACTCTAACCACGAATCAAACGCAAACGAAATCGGCTCCGTAGCGACGGGGAGTTCAGGGCAGGTCTTTGGAGGATTACCCGCGGCGACCGAGGTACTGGCTGAGCTTTTGAGGAATGAAGCTCGGTCGCTCACTTGATGTTTAACTAGACCTTGCGAAACCCCGTCGCTATCGGAGCCCGCTCTCTGTCTAAAGATGTAGCAAAGGCGGTGCCAACTTCGGCAACACATAAAGAAATCGCCTGGAGTCTCTCAAGCCTTTTCAAAACAGAGAGTTACGACAAATAGGATAAATAGCCCAGGAACTCTATTGATGTCCGTGGACGAGCAAGTGTCCGGAAATGGACAGAGCCTTGTGTCCGAACTCGGTCACCATCTCCACCCACCAGCAGAGGACTCGCCAAGGTCTAGCGTGGGTGATCGAGTCCATGAACCCCACTCGAGCGTCGAGTGTGGGTTCCTCAAGGCGAGGAGACCACGATCGAGCGTCAATCGTGGTCTCTGGACGCTGGGGATCGTGCCGGCGAGCGTGGATCGATCGAAGATCGATCGAAGCCCCCACCCACCCAGGGTTTACACCCTGGGCTACCGGTTGCCGCCCTCCGGGCTCCGGACCAAGCAGGAGCCCCACCCACCCAGGGTTTACACCCTGGCCGCCTCGGGGGTGAAACCCGTGACGTTGAGATCGTCCCCAACACCTCCGTCTCTGGGAGCCGGAGGGCGGAATCCGCCGCCTCGGGTGTAAACCCGTGGCGGATCTCAAGCGGGTTCGTTGCGGATCATTTCACCGGCGCGGGTGAGAGCCGTCCGATACGCTCCATGCGTCGACGCAGACTTTGTCGGGAGATTCCCAACAGCCTGGCGGCTTGCACCTGGTTGTCTTGGCAGCGCCGCAACGCTTCCTCGACCGCCTGGTTCTCCAGTTCTTCCAGATTGAGCGAATCCAAGACTAACCCGAGGCCCGCCGACACCTCTGCCGAGGTTATGGTCTCGCCGACGATCGAGTCTGCAGCCTCATCAATCTCAGGCCCAGAAGCTTCGTACTCGCGCAGTGCCGGCGACAGAATCGACGATTCGATGGTGCGATTCTCCGGACATAAATACACGGCTCGATGGACCTCATTGGACAACTCGCGCACATTACCCGGCCATGGGTAGTCGCACAGCAACCGCAACGCCCGCACCGTCAACCCGCGGATCGGCCGACCGAGATCCTTTGCACAGCGACGCAGAAAATGCTCAACTAGCGCTGGGATATCCTTCGGTCGCTCGCGCAGTGGTGGAATCTCGAGCATGTAGCCCGCGAGTCGATAGTAGAGATCGGATCGAAACGCCCCGCTTGCGATGTGCTTGGTGAGATCCTGATTGGTTGCCGCCAACACCCGCACATTCACGGACACCGGCTCACGGCCGACCGGGTGAACCTCTTTCTCCTGCAGGGCACGCAGTAGCTTGGCTTGCAAATCCGCCGACATATCACCGATCTCATCGAGCAAAATCGTACCGCCACTAGCTAGTTGCAACCGGCCCTCTTTGGCCGACACACCGGTAGCGACACCCTCACCGATCCCGAACAGCTCAGCTTCCAGCAACTCAGCGGGAATCGCGGCACAGTTGATCGCCATGTAGGGACCATCGCGGCGGGGAGAGGACTGGTGGAGGATTTGCGCCAGATACTCTTTGCCGACTCCGGTCTCGCCGATAATCAGCACCGGCAAATCCCCCATCGCCAACGTTTGCATCAAGCGATAGATCTTCGCCATGGCCGATGATTGGGCATAAACATAGTCGGGCGGGAACACCAGGCCGGGATACTCTTTCGGCCGTTTCTCATCGTCCGACGCATCGAGCCGCGACCGGCAAGGCATCAACATCCGCACCAACAACCTTAGCCAAGGTTCGCAGTTGACCCGTCCCGGGAAACCACCCCACAAGACTAGCACCAGGGCATCATTTCCCGGGCTCTTCAAGGCAGCGAGGGTCATTGGCGGAGCGGTCTCGCTGATGGTTTGGAAGTAGACGTCAGAGCGGGCCCCGGAAGCCAGGTAGGCCTTACAAACTCTCCGCAGCTCATCGGTGGCCTCACGAACGATCTGACCTGAGGCTGCGAGAATGATCGGAAACTCATCCTCAGGAACCTCGAGCACACAAGCGCCGTCAAGGTGTAGCTCCTCGACCAACAGACCCATGGCCGAGCCCAGATCACCTTCGGCCTTCAGGAACAGCCGCAGATGAAACAGCTCCGAGATCCGCAACCACTGTCGCGCCAACGTACCGCCCAAGCCAGCAGTCGGGGACGGCATGATCGGGACGGTTCCAGTCTGTTCTGAGATCGCTGACTCGAAAACAATCGCCAACTCGCCGTCGTCGCGGTGAAAGGTCTCGAACATGAGCCGAACCGGCCCGAATCGCACTGCCTGACCAGGCTTGATCGACACCTGGTCGACCCGCCGACCCGCGACGAAGGTACCATTTTTGCTAGACAGATCCTCGATCTCGAGCTGTCCGTCCACAACCTTGAGCCGAGCATGCAGCCGTGACACACCATTGGCCGCGACAGCGATGTCATTCTTCGCCAACGACCCGAGGTGATTGACACCCGGCTTGAGAGGGTAGACATATTCTACCCCTCCGAGCTCGCCACGCAGACAGTAGTCGACTCTGGACGCTGGTTCAGGGATCAGCATAGGGGTCGTTAGCATACCTGACCCTCCTGCTGGCCGCAGGTTTCGCGATTGAGCGAACAGAAGGACTCAGCCGCTTGCGTTTCTGTGTACTTTCACGGTTCTATGCACGAGCCGCGTACTCGCTCATCAGACGACGATACTGTTCCATCCAGGCATCAGCCGTGGGTCCAAGATCGAACCGTCCCAGGGCCTCAGCTTGCGACGCACGCAGCCGATCGCGACGTTCCGGATCCGCCAGCAACGCCTGAATAAGTGTCGCCAGTGCTTCGTGATCTCCCGGCGGTACCATGGCTTCGCATGCACTCAACTCGGGCAACACACCAACCGCAGTGCCGACAACAGGGCACCCCCCAGCGACCGCTTCGAGTACCGCCATCCCTTGACTTTCGAAGCGCGAACTTTGAATCAGAAGATCCGCCTGCTGGTAGTGGCTCGCGAGCGCCGCATGATCGACACCACCGTGCAGCCCAACTCGCCCCTCGAGCCCCTGTTCACTTACCAGGGCTACCATCTCAGGGCCATCGATACCCTCCCCCACCAAATTGAGTTGGACACCGGGAATCACCTGGACGACCAGCGCAAAAGCCTTGAGCAGGGTCCTGTGATCTTTCACCGAGTTAGGCGATGCGACCTGCAGGAGCCGTATGACGCGGTTCTGCGACCTCGGCCGATGGCATTGAAACCGGGCGATCTCGAAACCCAGCGGTTGCAGGTTGAGCTTGGCGTCGGAGACCTGCTCGCCGACTTGCTCGCGAAGCCATCTCGATCCAACCGTGACTCGATCCGCTCCCGCCAACGCCCAGGAAGCCAACCAACGGTTGGCGCGACTGCGCGCACCGCCGTAGTCGATCTCCGGCAAATCGGCGAGCTCGCCACCAAGAATTGAGACCATCACTGGGACTCCGAGCCGGCGGCCTGCAAAAACGGCTAGAGTCCCCGGCTCATGGGCCCACAAAGCATGCAGTACATCAAACGGCCGATGCTGCGACCGACGCCGAAGCCGGCGCCAGGTCTGCCACAAGATCGACAGTCTCGCCAGTCCTCCTCGTTGGCCACCGCCGGTCGGATGCACCTGCGCTCCATAAACCGGGTAGCTCGCCGTACGATGAGGGTACCGCAACGCGAACACCTCGACCTCGTGATGTTCGGCCAGCATGCGCACGAGATCGAGTAGGGCTGGTACGCACCAATCCCCTTCCGACGCGCTGAAGCCCGGCGTGATCAGGCCGATGCGCATGATGCCAAGCCGTCGACTAGAACCCGGAAGTCTCGGGGCGCTGGTATTGGAACAGACGATGAAACGCCCGCAACTCCAACGGTAGGGTGTAGATCCCAGTCTTGTAGCGCCAGCCACCTAGCGACCGCAGGGCAAGACGCTTGAGCCCGCGCAGACGCAGGTCCGTAGTCGTCGGGTAATAAGCGTTGAGTACCCGCTCGAAGTTGCGCACTTTACGTTGCAGGCGCGGATCGAGCCATGGATTCTGGGGATCGCGGCGTAGCGAGAAATCGCGCCAATCACCGCTGATCCAGCCGTCGAGAGTGTCGGGGAAACTGAAACCCAGGGCTTTGGCTTCTTGCAACAACGTGCCGTCCTGGGGGACCGGCGTGTACATGTAAAGGATGACCTCGGTGGCGGGGTTGATCTCCTTGATCCGGCGTATGAAGCGGATGGTATCCTCGATGTCGGCCATCGGATCCGGCGGGTTACCGAGCACGAACGAAAGCTCAGGCACGATGTTGTACTCCTTCATCCGCCGGACCAGGTCCAACGTCGCGTCGGGAGTCACTTTGCCACCCTTGTTCATGCGCTCCAGCACTTCTGCTGAGCCCGCCTCGGCACCGCAGAAGATCATCTTCAGCCCGCTCGCCTTCATCTTGCGCCAAGTCTCATCGCTATACCGCATCAGCTCATCGACCCGGCCGAGCGCCCACCAGTTGAAATCGAGTGCCTTGACGCGCTCGGCAAACTCGGCGGTGCGTTTCTCCTGGATGAAGAAGTCCATGTCGTGGAACTGCACCGCATCGGCGCCGTAGTTGTCCTTCATATTCTGCAACAAACCGACGATCCGTTCGGGCGACTGGGCAACCCAGCGTCGGTTGACGATCGAGACGATCGCGCAGAAATTGCAGGCGAAAGGACAGCCATAAGACGACTGGTGGGTAGCTACCCGCTTACCAAGGTAGTGGCTGTGGAAGTACTGCTCCATCGGCACCCGGTGATAGGGCCACTCAGGAAAATCTTCGAGCGGTAACACATCCCGATTGGGGTTGTGATGCACGCTGCCGTCCAGCCGATAGCTGATGCCCTGAATCGCCGACAAATCACCACCGTTCGCCAGCACTCTGGCGAGTTCCAGGAACGTCTGCTCACCCTGGCCGCGAACACAAACGTCCACCGAACCATCCGCCAGCGCCGTCTCATGGTGTTGCGACGCAAAATACCCGCCCCACACAATCGGCACATCCGGCAGTTGGCGCTTGATCTCTCGGCTATCGGGAATCGCCCGCCCGAGCTGCGGCCCCGGCATCACCGTCAAGGCGACCGCCGTCAACGTCTGGCGTCGACCGAGTTCGACGATCCGGCCCACCGGATCCTCTTCGAGGTTACCGTCGACAAATTCGACATCGAATGTGCCCTCCAAAGTCGAAGCTGCCGCCAACAGCGACATCGGCAGCGGGTGTTTATTCGAGGAGGTGCTGAACGGGTTGTAGAGGACAAACATCGGGGTTGATTCTAGCCGCGCTTCACCTCAAACGGTGCAAGCGACCACGAATCGTTAAAGACTAAGAAGAGCTGGCTGCGACGACGATGGCTATCAAGACAATCACCACCATGACCAGGAGCCCAACCAACGAAATAATACCCATCAGTCTCCAAAAAGAACTCTGGTGATGAATGGCCTGGGTTATGGCTTCCGCTCCGCCACCTTGACGGATTTCTTCGATCGCGGTAGCGCTTTTGCTGAGCCGTGAGGCGAAGACGTAATACATCCAAGCAGCCGCCAGGTAGATCAGGGCGATTAAAGGACCTCCTGGAACTTCGCTGCTGGAAAGGGTAAAGGCCATCGCGATCGCGGCGACAACCTGAAGTGCTCCAAAAATGTAGCCTAGGATCGCGAGGAATCGCATCCAAGGCCTGCCTCTTTCAAACTCCTGCACCATATTCTCGGTGATAGCACCATACGGCGAATCAACCGCTGAGGTACTCGGCTGGAGCGAAGCGGCGGGTGGTGCATAGGGATTTAACGACCCGTCTGTCATCGGTGCAGCAGGGGGCGAGGCGACAGGTGTCGGAGCCGCATACGATGACGCAGCAACCTGGGACGGTGCCGCCTGGGGCGGTGCGACCGGAGGCGGAACGGCCTGGGGGGGTGACGCAGCCTGCGACGGATCGGCATAAACCGGGCCAGCAGGCGGCGGGGCTGCAGGCGGCGAGGCAGCAGACGGTGGGGCAGCAAAAGAGAGCCGGCAACGTTTGCAGGCGTCTTCGCGCCACTGGACGAGGCCACACTGTGGACATTTGATCTTCTCGCGCATTATGGGTCCTCAGGATATTGGAGGTTGCCAAATGAATGGCCATGGCAGACAACGCGACGACCAGGAAGCCTGATCAACAGATAGAGTACCATCGAACACAGCTCCGGAGGTCGGCCCTATCCGCCCTGCGGCGCAGCTGCGGCGGTGTACGAGCCTCTCTCCACACCAGCAGCAGCTTCACCCGTGCTAGCGCACGAAGCTCGGGCCGAAGCTGACTACAACGGTGGAACAGTTTCGTCAGTGGGATAGTGTCGTCGGTGGGACAGTGTCGTCGGTGGGACAGTGTCTTCGATAGGACAGTTTCGTCGGTGGGGCCCTGGGCCAGGCTACAGGGACTCCAACGGCCCAAGATTCAACGTGCAAACGCAGCGACGGCAGATCGGATCTTGCTCGACATCGAGCTCGCTGCGAAACCGCACCGCGGCCGGCGAATCGAGAATCTCGGCCAACGGTTGATCGCGAATGTTGCCGAGTGCCTGATGAAAGAAGCACGGGCGAACCGTGCCGTCGGCCTCGATCACCGTCGACACCCAGGGCGCGTTGCACACTGTTTTCGGTAGCTCCGCGGTGCCGTGAAGTGCTTGGTAATAACGCACGATACGACGCAGCTTGTCTGGACTCTCGACGATAAAACCGCTTGCAAAATCGGCGGCGCGCTCGGCGATTACCGTCTCGACGAGGCGTTCGAATTCGGCCGCTTCCTGCGCATTGAGGGCAACTTCCCCCGCCCGCTCCGAATCCCAACCGCCGGGGCGATTGAACGCTTCACTGGAGATGTCGGCCGCGAGGAAGGAAATGCTGGCGAGGCCGATAGTGTGCGAGGCGTCGATGATGTTAGGTAAGTCGCGGAAATTGAGCCGGTGCAACACACAGCGGCCAGTGACGCGAAACGTCGACTCGGCAGTCTGGAGCGCAGCCACACCATCTGCCAGCTGATCAAACGCACGCGGTATCCGGCGAATCGCGTCGTGAACCTCCCGCGAGCCGTCCAGAGAAACGATCACTTCGTCGCACCACCGCACCACGTCGGACACCCAGCGCTCTAGCAGTAACCCGGTCGACAACAGGGTAATCTTGACTCCGAGTTCCTCGAGCAACTCACATAGCGTCCACAGGTTGGAGTGCATCAATGCCTCGCCCCCGGATAACACCACCCAACGCACCTGCAGCTTGCGCAAGGTCTCGACGTGCGGCGCCAAGTCCTCTCGACTCAACTCCTGACGGTTACGATTACCCTTCCAGATATCGCACATCACACACCGGCAATTGCAACGGCTGTGCGGCATCAACACCACCACCGGCATGCTGTGGATGCGATGGGTTCGGAGCGTCAGTTGGCGCTTGGCAAGATCGATCAGGGTCATCGCAGGCCTGCAGCGAGTTTTCTGCGTCGAGGAAATCCACATCAAACGAACTGGCATCAGGATAGATCAACGCCACTACGAAAACAAAGCCCGATTCGAGCGTATACTCCCGCCCCATGAGCCAAACCGCGCTCACGGTCGTTATGCCGGCGTACAACGAAGAGGAGGCGATCGAGGGCGTCGTCACCGACTGGATGCACAAGCTCGATGCACTCGCCATCGACTACCAGCTCCGGCTCTACGACGATGGCTCGCGGGACCGCACCCTCACCATCGCACAACACCTGGCATCGACGATCGATCGATTGTTGGTGATCGGCCACTCCAACCGCGGCCACGGGCCAACCATTCTTCGCGGTTATCACGAGGCCAAGAGCGAGTGGATCTTCCAAACCGACAGTGATGGCGAGATCGGCAGCGAACCATTCGCAGAGCTCTGGCACCATCGCCAAGACTTCGATCTGCTGCTCGGTGTTCGGCAGGGTCGTCAGGCACCCTGGGTGCGTCGCTTGATGACGGCAACCGCACGCGGGACGACCCGCCTCCTACTCGGGCCACGCACCGGAGGCCGGCCACAGATGCCGGGTGAGGTGATTCGCGACGCCAACGTCCCCTATCGGCTGATGCGCCGCGAGCGTCTAGTCCCTCTGCTGGGTCTTATTCCACCGGACACGTTTGCTCCCAACGTGGCGATCTCTGGACTGGCGATGGCGGCCGGATTGCGCATCCATCAACACCCGGTGCCCAGTCTGCTGCGAGCTGGCGGCCAACCATCACTAAGGCACACCAAGTTATTGCGGGCCGCTGCCCGATCGTGGTTCGAGACAGCGGCGATCGCGTGGCACTTTTATAGGCGACGATAGCGCCTCAGACGATCACCGCCGCAAGAATCTGACCAGCGTGTTGGCCCCACTCAGCGCTCCCGAACGATCACCGCGCAGAGTGCGCCGCAGGACCTCGGCAGCAATCCGTGCCTGCGACTCGAGTTCGATGCCAGGGATCGCTTGATCCAACAGCACCAGAGCTTGGGTAATCCTGGCCGCATTGGACGACTTTGAAGGAGACGGCAGTTGTGTACCCGGGGCCGGGGTTGTACCAACCGGCGGAGTGGTGCCGGTCGAGTCCGAACCCTCGACGTGGATCCCCTCACGATCGACGACAATGCGATACAGCGGCTGCCCGGTCGGGATCGGAATCGACGCATCAACGGTGAATTTTCCTTCGCTCCCGGGCGCACCGCGGCGATCTACAGGAGGCCAGTCTCCCTGATTGCCACCGGAGCGCACACCTTCCGCAATCGACACAATTTTATTGCCCTCGCGGCGTGCGGAAACCCGGCCGACCGCATTGCCACCGGGGGTTCCCCGCAAATGTGCTGGGTGAAGCCCGAGGGTGCGATAGCTCCCGCCGACCAACGACTGACCCATCAACGGTGGCGTCGAGGCATGGCTATTGGTCGCGAAAAAGCTATAACCATCGCCACTGGCGTAACGTGCAATCTCGAGTCGCACCCACGACTGCACACCGAGTTGCCGCAATTCGGCGACAATCGGCTCCGGATTGGGATTGGTGATGTGCTGCCGAAGGAGCTCACGATCTGCGTCGTTGAGGTAGGTGTGTGGAGTGGTCGCCATGACGCGACAAGGCCAGCCCTGAATCCGCCGATGCGTCTGACGCCAGGTGGGTAGCGCTGGTGGATCCGGCAGCAGCTGAGCCGCCAGACAATAGGTCAGAAACACGTTGCCGCGAAAAGGCCACTGTGAACGCATGCCACCCGCGCAGACCTGAAACGGCAGGCCTCGGTTCGAATACGCGGCTTCACTGCCACTACCTTCTCCCGCCTCCCGTCGGTAGCTTTTAGGCAGAGCCAACAGCGCCATGAAGTAGGCATGAGCACGCAACACACTGCGGATTTCCGGATCCTTCTTGACCTCGAATGCCATTGCGAGGTAGGGCACCGGATGAGGGTAGATGTGTGACAGCGATTCCGCACCCCACAACCCTCGGTGAGTGCCATCGAGCTGAAACTTGCAGTACTGGCGTATGACATCCCACTTCTCGTTCTCCATCAACGCCAGCAGTACCGCGCCCGCAACCGGGTGATTCCACGAACCGCCACGACCAACTTCGGCAGGAGGGATCGCGCTGACATGCCGACGAGCGGACGTCCGCGCCACACCCCGCCAATACTTCTGGGTAGTCGAGTCGTCACGACCCAGTGACCGGTAATTCTCCAAAGCATGCGCCATGATCTCGGCGTCGTTGCTTCGCTGTTCGACTGGCGGCACGGTATAACGCATAGGATCCTCCCTGGACACTGTTGGCAAACTCGGTCGGTACTACCTCAAGAACATAGTACGGCATCCATTATCGTAACCCGTCACAACACGGGTGCAAGCTCGCCTGTGGCGGATCGACAGTCATAGACCTCGATCGTGCCATAGTCGGGGCTGGGATGCTGGACCTCGGTGCGGGAACAATGGGCCACCAAGTACGAACCAAATTCAAGGAATCGTTGGCGGACGCCAACGTTGCCAGGGCTGGCGCGTGGATCGGTTGCATCGCGCTCAAAATAGTAGCCCTCGATCACCACCCAGTCAGGAGCGAGACGCGCCATACTGTCGGCGACCGACGTTGTCGGCGGGTCGAGAAACAGCAAGTTGATAGACCGCAGATCGCGGTGTCCGTGACGGGTCAAGCCAAGCCAAAAGGGCTGTGAGATCAGACCTCGTTGACCGGGAGGCAATGCTGTCGAAATCGCCTCGCTGAGCTCCATGTAGCGCGTGGTACCGCTCGCGATCTGGCGCATGCTGGCCAGGCCGACACTGCTCTCGAATACTACCAACGCCAACACGGCGGGTAACGCAATGCGGGCCGCCCGACCTCGCCAACCGGCCCGGCGACACAACCAATCGGCCAAAAAAGCCAGCTGGAGGGCGATGAAAGGCCAAACCAAAATTGTGTAGTAGTAACGCTTGAGAGCTACCACCAAGGCCAGACAAAGCTCCAAAACCGGGAATGCCAGCAACAGAAAACGATCGGCGAATTGCCAGGTTACATCGAGGGTCCTGATCTGGCTCTTGCCTTGGATCCGCTGCCACAAGACAAACGAGCTCGCGGGCATCAACAGCAGCACCAGCCAAATGCCGATCCTAGGACGCAGAAAGGCAGCTTCGAGACTACCGCCAGACCACGCGGCATAACGCCACACTTCACGCTGCAAGTTGTGCCAATAGAAACTCAGATCCAGCAGCCCGAAGCGCCCTTGATGCCGCGACATCTGCCCAACATAGGCCTCGGGGTCCTGGAGCAAATAGGCAATCCACGGCAGAAGTGCGAGGCCGAAGCCACAAGTGATCAGATAAGGGGCCAAGGTCCGGACCACCCGCCAACCACGATGCCACCACAAGGCTGCGATCAACAGCACGCCGAGGAACGCACCATAAATATGGGCTAGCGTCGCTAGACCGGCTAGACCACCGGCAAACACAAAGCCCGCTGACGCATAACTCGCAGCGGTATGACGTGCAGGTGTATCGCCGGCAGACGCCCGCCCTGGCGACATCCCTCCCTCGGAGTTTCGCACCGCCCACACAAAGCAACAACAAGACGCGAGCACGAACACCGGCACCAAGATGTCGTAGCGAACCACCCGTGCAAAGTCGATCAAGGCCACGCCACTCGTGCCTGGGACTAATCCGAGCCGCAACGTCGCCAATAACGTCGCTGCCAACAACCCGACGCGCACGCCAAAAAGCATACGCCCGAGTTGAAACGTCAACATCAGCGCCAACCATCCGCACAGTACCGAAACCAGGCGTGCCTGCAAAACTCCTAGCCCGAAGAGCTTGAAGGACAACGCCACCAACAACGGATAGGCTGGCATGTACTCGTAGTTGCGCAACTCGCTGCGGTGATAACCAGCGAAGAGATCGTTGCCGTAGACCCCTTCATTTGCGAGCTTGTGGGCTGGCGCCACGATACCCATCTGGGGCCAATCGAGCAGAGGGTAGTCCCCTAGGTACGGCAACGTCGCGCCGAAATACCAGCCGCTGAGGAGACCCAGGAAGAGGGGCGCTCGCCAACGCTTTGGGATGGGAATCTCGAATTTCATCAACATCATGTCCGCTGTAAGCTCGTTATTCTGACCGAATAGATAGTTCGCCGTCATGCATCTAACGAATCCAGCCGCCAACCACAATCGCCACCCTTCGGCGAGTCGACTCGAGCGTGTCTGCGGAGGCGTGGTCGAGGCATCTTGGTTGGGCGCTCTGGCGGCAACTCCGCTTTTGGTCAACGTTTACAGCCAGCGTTCTTTTGATCCCGACAAGACCGCTGTTTTGAATCTGCTGGCGTTGGTCATGGCCACCGCCTGGCTGATCCGTCTGGCAGCAGGGGGACGAGTGGGCCTGGCGGTTTCGAGCGAGGCACCAACCGACGGCGCGAGCAGAAGATTGTGGTGGCTAGTGCTCGTGCCAATCCTGCTCTATGGGCTCAGCTTGATCGTCAGCTCGCTGATTTCAATCGACCCTCGTCTCAGCTGGAGTGGTTCCTACCATCGCGCTCAGGGCACTTGGAGCCAACTCGGCTATCTAGCGATCTTTGCCGCCATGCTCGCCCACCTTCGCCAGGGTGCACAGGCCCGCCGACTGATTTTCGTCGTTGTGTCGACGAGTCTGCTAGCTGCGCTTTATGGAGTTCTGCAGCATCTCGGACGGGATCCGGTGCAGTGGCTGCTGCCCCACGATCGGGCCGGGTCTACCCTCGGCAACCCGGTGTTTTTCGCCGCTTTTCTGGTGATGGCGATTTTCCTCACGTTAGAAGCCTTGTGGCGCAGCCGTTCCAAGGTGGGCCGCACCGGCGCACTCCTCTATGTGCTCCTAATGCAGCTCACAGCACTCGCAGCGGCTCAAAGTCGTGGCCCGATCGTGGGTCTGCTCGCGGGTTTCATCGTGGCCGCAGTTCTAGCCAGGACCTTGCGCCGAAAAGCCAAATCTGAATCAACAGGACGACGCTGGGCGGTTGCGATCTCAGTTGGCACCCTAGTGTTAGTTACCTTGGGAGTTACGGGCTCTTCACCCTCTCGACTCAGCGGACTGCTCGATCCGACGTCGCCCACCGCTCGGGTTCGCTTGTTGATCTGGCAGGGAGCCGCAGGCATCGTGGCATCCAACCAACCTCTACTTGCAGACGGCGAGACAGTCGATCGTTGGCACCGCTTGCGACCGTGGTTCGGTCACGGGCCAGAGACCTTCGCGCTAGCGTTCCATCGCTTCCACTCTCCTGAGCTCGCTCGACTCGAACGCCCCGATCGCTCTCGGCCTCACGGCTTTGACGTTCAGTGCTGCGGGCTCGCGCCCTGAAGAGGCCAAACGGTCGAGCTACGGTCTTGCTAGCATCGAGCTCACCAAGACGGTCGGCACAAATCCCGCGGAATGTGCTCAAACCAACAGCATCATGGTCTCGGCAGGTAGAACGGTGATCTATTGTTACAACGTCGATAATACCGGCGTCACAACCTTCGATCTCCACACCTTGGAAGATGACCAGTTGGGTACGCTCCTGGCTGATTTCTTCCAACGCTGACACCGGGCAGCTCGTTCTTCGTTACCGAGACTGCTCAGATCGCAGAAACGACGGTCAGCACTGCCACCTGGACAGCGGTGTCTGCTTTTGGCTCGGCGGTTGATTTTGATACCGCAACAGTGACCATTGCTGAACCCTCGATCGAGCTCACCAAAACCGTGGGTACCGAGCCCGAGCCGGCATGCGCCACGGATGATTTCCTCTCGGTGCCCCCTGGCACCGATGTCACCTACTGTTACGAAGTCCGCAACACCGGCAATGTAACCTTCAACCTACATGACCTGTTCGATGATCAACTCGGAGTGCTACAAGACGACTTGGCACAGGAGTTCGCGCCGGGCAACACTTTGCGGGTAACCACCACCGCCAACATTCTCACCACCACCGTCAATTCTGCGACCTGGACAGCGAGAGACCCTTTTTTTGCGCAGGCCATAGACTCCGCGACGGTTGATACCTCGAAAATCTCCAACGACAGTTACGAAAGCGGCACAACCGACGCTTGGCAATAGCTCGTAGCTAGTGGAGACCTAGGGTCGGGCTGAGGAGGCGTCCCAGCGGAAGGCGATGGCTCGACGAAGCGGTGAACTGCCCGGGTAGGCCGGGCCGGTCCAGATCATTTCGAGCCGGGAAACACAGGCACCGATCTGATCTTGGTATTGGTCAAAGGGATCGTCAGCGTTGAACACGTCGACGACATAGTCGATACGCTCACGATCCAGGTAGGTGCACAGATCGTGGCGGTCATCAAGAAAGAACGACCACGAGTTGACCAACCCATCCAGGTTGACGACTTGGCGATCCGAAAAAAACGCCAAGATGCCAGCATTCCAGGAACCGATCTTGGTATCTGCAGGTAAGTGGCTTCGACTCCAGCCCGCCGCAACATAAAGCGGTTCGCTACTGAAGCGCGCCTGCTGCTGACGAAAACGTGACGTGTTGATCGCTGTCGAGATCATCACCACGCTCACTGCTACCGCGAGGATCCCTCGACGCCATTGCGGGCGATGTACCGTCATCTCGCCTACTCGGTCGACAAGCCACGCAGCAAACAGCGCCGTGATCAATGGCTGTGCAACAAAATACCAGGGTTGAAAACTGAAGCCACCATGAAAAATGGCGACGTAGACCAGGTACTGCGTCACCGCCAGGATCGCTACCGGCCAAAGGGCGCCAATCGCTGGAATTTGGCGACGTGCCGCGACTATCCAAACCAAACCACCGAAGGCCCCAAACAACAGACTGATCGCATGGGATCGATTGAGACTCGTAAGAGGCGTCCACAGATACCGTGCCTTGGCGACCCACCATCCGTGAGCCTGATACAACGGATCCAGTGCCAGCGCCTCGAACGACCAGGCACGCTTCACGGCGCCGCTGACTGGCCAGGGATGATCGAATTGCCAGAGATTGAAAGCAACATAGGCGGCCACCGTGATCATCACCGGCCCCGCAAACAACGCCAAGGAACGTCGATCGAGACGCTCACGCCATACCAAACTCAGTCCCAAGAGCCCCGCCAACAACAGGTTGTCGAGCCGGGCGAGAAACGCCAGGCTCGCGACGACGCCGAGTTGGACTAGCCACGATGCCGACGGGGGACGTGCCGACGGTGGGCGCCTCGCCTGCTGACCCGACCGACCCGAGTAGAGAACCAACAGACCGATGACTAGGAAAGCCTGAAGGGCATATTCCATACCGGCCCAAGACATCCAATAGGTACACTGGATGCGGATCCAAACCACCGCTGCCATTGTCGCAGCAACACCCCCCATCAAGTTACGGGCTAGGCGCCACACGAGCCCAGTGGTCAACGCCGCCAGCAGCATTTGCAGACCAAAACTGGCAAACAGGAGATCTTCTGGAGCTGGGACCATCGATGCCAAACCCACGATGCAGAGTAGCCAGAGGGGATGGTAGCCATTGGTGGGATGGACACCGTCGAAGGTCGACCCAGAGCCCGCAGCTGTGTATCGGGCCACTTGTAGGTAGTAAAAGCCGTCGTCGTAGTACATCCCAGCGATATTGCGCGCTAGTTTCGATCGCGGACTGCTTCTTGTCTCGAGTGCTCCGCCCTCCTCACTGAGTCTGGAGGCAATGGCATCATACGGAGCTAGCGTCTGCTCGCTAGTCAACAACGGGATGATCACAACCACCGCCCACAAACAGACGGCGATTGCGAGCCAGCGGTCTCGTCCAGGCATCGCCATCAGATGACGTCGAAGTCGCCACCCATCAGGCTCCACTGCCCGGGGTCTCTCAACGTCTTCGGATCCATCGACTCGCTGAACGGTAAACACTGAACGCCAAAACTGCCCCAGCTGAAGAGGAAACCATGGCGACGCCAACGGCGGTAGTGATCCGTTGACGGGATAGCCAGGGTGGCGATGGCATCAACTCCTTCCGCAGCGAGTCGCTCGACCCCAGCGATGATCAGCGTCTCGATTATCCCCGGATCATCGCCCTCGGCCACCATTTCGGCAATAAAACCAAAACGCCGATCCGGCAAGTCTTCGACCCGATAGGCCAGGTAGCCGCAGGCTCGATGTTGGCACCGGGCCACCAATACCGAGTAGTCGAAGCGCGGGCAGGTCTGGTAGCGCCATCGCACCCAATCGGTCCCGCGCTCCACCCCCCAGGGCGCGGCTGACTTCGGTAGCCTGTCATCCGCCGCAAAGGTCTCGCCTTGGCTGAGATTTAGGATCTCACACTCCAGAGGGCTGGACTTTGCGCCCCGATCCCACCACTGGTTCCACAGCCGGCTGATCCCGCGCGCTCGACTCAACCCAGGGACACCAAGTCTTCGCGCAATAATCGCCTCGGGACGCAACGGTCGGATCTGCCAGCGGAGAGGGAAGAGTGGACGCCAGCCAAGGTATCGGTCTCGTGATCCGAATTGCTCATTGGGCGCCCCCAACAGACCGACATAACCCGCTTGGCGCCAATGCTCGTGAATCCAACCGGCACAACGCGTGAACAACCCCTGACGCCGATACTCCGGCAAAGTCCAAAGATCGACCGCAACCAAGGCGTCGAAGATCCCGCTGGGTAGCCTCAAACGACATGGGATCCCGGCGTAATGAAAGATCGGTTGCCCTTGGCGGTCAACGACCACCCAAATGTTTTCGGTTAGAGCCTCGCGAGTTTTCAACTTCCAACGCCAAGTCGTCTCCGGCATCTGCCAGCCATAAACTTGCTCGAAGCCGGCCAGGAGTGCCGCCTCATCCCCTGGCTGGTAGCCTCGAAGCTGCCAGCCCACATCGCTCGGGGGCTCTGATGGCACGCGATGACTCATCGGTCCTCCGCGGCGAGTTTCAGGCGACGGCGCTCACCGCGCCCCAACAGATACGCTAACGGGTCACTCCAGGCGTAATAACGTAATCCTCGAAACCTTCGACTCGATTGCTGTGGCAGCTCGCGATGTAATCGCTCGTAACGCGTCGAGCTCATGCACCAAAACTCTTCGGCACCTCGGTAGCCGTAGCACGCCCCTGAATATCGACGATGTCGCCAGCAACGCTCGATCGAACCGAATTGAGAGGAGTAGGCATGCAAGGCGGTCAACAGCCGTGAGTCGTTGGGAGACATTGGGACGATGAGATTGGTCAGCACCGAGGTCAAAGGAACCTGGGACGGATAGATCCGCAGCACAATCTCGTGCCCTTCGCGCACCGAAGCCAACCCTTCAGCCAAAGCCCTGGCAACCCGTCGATGTTCAGGGTGGAAGTCGACCCGCGATGGTGCGTAGATCACGTGCGGCCCAAACGCTCTCAGGCTATCTGCCAGCACAGGAGTCAACTCGGCGATCTGCCACTGCCCCTCTGACATTCCCAGCCACTCGAGCTCAGCTCCTAGCGCACGAATCGCGGCCTCGATCTCCCGTCGTCGCACCGCCGCCATATCGGAAGGTTTCAGATTCAAGGCTCGCGATAAGCCTCCATCGGTAACGCAGCAGACTTTAACCACGTCGCCGCAGTGGTGATGTTCGAGCATGGCGCCTGCACAGCCGGCGACTTCGTCGTCGGGGTGAGTGGCAATGACTAGGATACGTTCCCCGCCGGGAGAGCTCCAGACCTCGGGACGCAGTCGGGCCAGACGGCCCACCATCTTGAAGCCAATCGACCAGAGTCCTTCGAAAGCAGCCTGTACCACTCGCTTGAGCCATCGCAATCTCGGCATCGGTACGCCAACGTTGTCACATTCTGCGAGCTGCTACTATCCACCACTTCACCGCCTGCAGGGGCCACGTTAGAGGAGATCGCCGAGCATGGACAGTCTTTCTGGCCTCGGGAGCCGCGACGTTACGGTTTTCGAGTTCTTGCCAAACTTATTGCTGGCAGCTTTGCTGAGTCATGTGTTGGCCTTGGTCTATCAACGCTTCGCCCAATCGTTATCCAATAAGCGCACGTTCGCCGCGACCTTCCTGCCGATCACCCTGACGACAGCGATGATCATCGCCATCTTGCAGACCAACATTGTCCTCTCGCTGGGACTGGTTGGTGCATTGTCGATCATACGCTTCCGCACGGCGATCAAAGAGCCAGAGGAGCTGTCTTACATCTTCTTCTGCATCGCGATTGGGCTTGGTGCTGGTGCGGGGCAACGCGGACTGACCCTAATCGGCTTTGCGATGGTTGCTGGCATTCTCTGTGCTCGCGGTTTGTTTCAGCGCAAGGATGAGGGTCAGAATCTAATGCTCACTGTCACCGGGCCACGCAACCTGGCGATCAAGCAGGTGCTCGAAATTCTCGAAGGCGGTTGTACCCTCGTCGATCTCAAGCGGCTCGAAGACGTGGACGACACCGTAGAGGCCGTTTTTGTCGTCGAGCTCGATGGTGTCGAAGCCCTGACGAGTGTTCGTACCCGGCTACGGGACCTCGACGACAGCATCACCTCCACCTTCGTCGATCATCGTCACCTTGCTTGAGCCAGCAGACCGGTTGCATCGATGTCCCGCCACGAGCGCAAATACACTCTGCCTGGGTATCTAGCCGGCGACCTCGCGGCACGCCTCCGGCCAGCGGGTTGGCGGCGGGCTCACCCACCACGTTACGTCAACAGTCTTTACTTCGATGGTGTCGAACGACCTCGATACCTCGAGAACGTCGAGGGACTTGGTTGGCGCAACAAGATCCGGATTCGCTGGTACGGTGACTTCTGGGGACAAATCGACACGCCTGTCCTCGAGGTCAAACTCAAGGCCGGCCACGCCGGTAGCAAGCGTCGATGGTCGGTGCCAGCCTTCGATCTAGACAAGAGGACCCCACGTCAGGCTTTGCGTCGCCTGCCGTCTGCCGTGGAAGCCGGCACAGACGAGCTCCGGCGGCTCGATGTTGTGCTCGCCACCCGCTATCGACGTCGCTACTACACCAGCCGAAGCCTACGATTGCGGCTAACCGTCGACGACAAGGTCGCCTATCTGCGACCGCCCGGCCCACGCGGCTTCACATCCATCTGGCGCCGTGACTACGACTGCGTGATCGAACTCAAATACGACGTTGATCATGAACCGGAAGCCCACCTCATGGCGCAAAGGCTAGGCCTACGCCTGACTCGCAACTCCAAATTCGCCAAGGGCCTGGAATCAACACGCTTTTGACCGGTCGACTTCAGTAGCCCGCCACGTGATCCAAAAACTCTCGCTGCACACGTTCCCGCAGCGACGCGAGAGCCTCAGGCTGCGACGTGCCCCGACGGGCCTCAACGATCAGGACGTGGGGAAGGTCGTCGCTGTCACCGTAGGTTTCGTGACGCTCGAGACCACGGAAGGTGGCGTCGTCGCTCTCACCATGACGATACCAACGGAGGTTGTTGAAACCGGTCGCGACGAGCGCCGCGGAAAGTGTCTCTTGATTCCATAGGAACTTGTGCTCCCAGCCGTGGAACGCACGGTTGATCTTGAGGGCGCTCGCGATCTTGTGCTCGGCGGGTCCAGCAAGGCGATAGTGTGTACGCCACACCCAGTCGAGGTTCGGTGTCGACAAGCGCAAGCGCCCCTCAGGAGTCAACATACGATAGATCGCCGCCAGAAAATCGAACGCGTCATCTGCCGCTAGGTGCTCGAGAAAATGTTCAGCGTACACCGCGTCGACCGAAGCGAAGTCGAGGCCACGGTTGACGTCAGCGACGAGATCAACCCCCGGGAACGGACGAATATCGACGTTGACCCAATCTTCGAGCCGCTGGCTGCCCGAACCGATGTGGAGGCGCAACGGTCCCGTCGGCAGATGACGGCGGGGTGCTGAGGCGGTCAGGACTTCGAAGACGCCCTGCGTCTCTTGCGTGACGCTCAAGAACAATGTTTTGAGGCGCTCGCGCCATGTGGACAGGGTCTCTCCACCGAGAGTTGCTGGCATCGTCGCGAGTACCAGCTGAGAGCCAGGGGCCATACTCTCCAAGAGGGATTCCAACCGGGACTGCAGTCGATCAGGGTGTCGGGTGCAGGTCACCAGATCAAACGGGCCGAGATCAGCCAAGTCCGCGTCATCGAACGTGTGGACGTCAAGTCCTGGTCGACCGAAACGTTGCGCTGCGCGACCTGCCAACCCTGACTGTTCCAGCGCGGTCACTCGAGCTGCCCCGGCGGCCAATAGGTGAGCTGCTCCCCACCCTCTGCCACAACCTACATCGAGCACACGACGCTTCTGAGCCAGCGGTTCACAGCACACGTAAATCGCCAGCCGAGCGGCACGCTCACGCGCAGCTCGCGGTGCCAGCGCATCGCGGATCGCCACCGCAGCTGCCCGTCCCGCTAGAGCAACTCGGCGACCCGCCTTATTCAGTGGGTCCACGGATTCACCGACGGATCGAGCGACTGATTGGAGCGCCGCCCGGCGATCACATCTACCGCCTCTGACAGACCATCGAGCGTGAGCTCGAACATCGGAAACACTTCGCGAATCAGCCTGGCGCTAGGTGCATTCCAGATCCGCCGTGGCTCCGGGTTGAGCCAGACGGAATTGGGGCAGCGCTCACGAAAGCGCCGCAGCCAGGTGAGACCGGTGTCACGATTGTCATGATAGAGATCGATGGCGCCGCCAGCATGGGTGAGCTCGAACGGGCTCATCCACGCATCACCGGTGAAAACTACCGACCAGGTACGGTCGACACGTTTCAAGATATCGGTTGTCAGATCACCCTGTCGGCGGTAGATGTCGGTGTAGAGGCGTTCGTATGGACAGTTGTGAAAGAAACGCCATTCGAAATGCTGAAAATGATTGGCGGCATGGGCGGCTGAGAACAACCGTTCACAAAGGTCGGCGTGGGGATCCATTGAACCACCGACGTCAATCAACAGCAAAAGTTTGATGCGATTCTTGCGCGGCGGGCCGAAGATCAACTCGATCTCACCGCCGTTACGTGCGCTGCCATCGATGGTGGCGTCGAGATCGAGCTCTTCGGGACCTTCATCCTTACCGAGACGACGCAAACGCCGCAACGCCAACCCAATCTGTCGCGTGTCGAGGACGCGGTCGCTGCGCAGGTTGCGAAAACGCCGATCACTCGCCACTTGCACTGCCGAGCGACCGCCACCAGCGCCGCCGATACGAATCCCGGTCGGATGGGTACCGCCGTGGCCAAAGGGTGACGTACCGCCGGTACCGATCCAACGATTGCCACCATCGTGGCGTTCTTTCTGCTCGCGCAACCGCTCGTCGAACCGCTTGCGCAGCTCGTCAAGATCTAACGCTTGGAGCGCGGCGCGCTCTTCTTCGCTTAGCTCACGAGGCAGAATTGGATTATTCAGCCAATCGAGCAACTCTTCGTCGAGATCAAATTGACGATCGACACCTTCGAAGAACTCGGCAAACGCCTGATCATACAGATCATAGAGGGTCTCCCGTTTCACCAGCAGCGCACGTGCGAGATGGTAAAAAACAGTGAGATTGGCCCGAGCATGCCCCTCTACCAAGGACCGAAGCAGTGGCAGCCATTCGGTCAGAGAGACCTTGATGCCACGCTCACGCAGGTAGAACAGGAAATCGATAAACATCCGTGTCCTCGAGGATCAATGCAGGACTGTGCGTCGACCGCGGGCTCCGGAGATCCACTCGTGATCCTGCTCATGCTTGAGCAACACACCTAGGAAAGGCAAGTTCTCTTCTATCGCCTTTTTGTCGATACCCGCCCGACGTAAAGCTGCAATCCAATCGATCAGCTCACTGGTCGACGGACGTTTGCGGACTTCGGTCTGATCACGCAGCCAATAGAAGGCGATCAGCACCTGACGCAGCAGCTCGTCTTCGAGCTTGGGATGATGCACCCGCACGATATCGGTCATCATCTCGCGATCCGGAAACGAGATGTAGTGGAACACACAACGACGCAAGAACGCGTCAGGTAGCTCTTTCTCGTTGTTCGACGTCACGATGACAATCGGTCGATGTTCAGCGGTGACGGTCTCGCTGGTCTCGTCGATGGTGAAGCTCATCCGATCGAGCTCGTGCAGCAGATCGTTGGGAAACTCCATATCAGCCTTGTCGATCTCGTCGATCAGCAAGACAACCCGCTTGGGTGTGCGGAACGAGCTGCCGAGGGGCCCCAGCTTGATATAACGCTGGATGTCGCGGATGTCACGGTCACCGAAACGAGCATCATTTAGCCGCTCGACGGTATCGTAGACATAGAGGCCATCGCGCCCCTTACTTGTCGACTTGACGTTCCAGGTCAGCAGCTCTAGGCCCAGGCCCTCGGCAACCGCTTCGGCGAGCACTGTCTTACCGGTGCCAGGCTCGCCCTTGATCAACAGTGGTCGTTCGAGCGCAATCGCGACATTGACCGCATCCCGCAGCTCGGGCGACGCCAGATATTTCTCAGTGCCAGTGAATTGTTGAAAGCTCATGAATCCTCCGTGGCGGGTGATCTTACCCCGTCAGGCCGGATTGAGGGCGAGTCCCACCGCTGATAGGGTCGGAATCATGAGAGTCCGCTGATCGCGACCGCCAACCAACACTCACCCAATCGCTCGACCTTAAGCTTTAGACACCTCGGCAAACCGAGGTCATTGGAGATCCGAATGGACACTGAAACAATTTGGCTCGGCGTTGGCCTCGTCGGCCAGGCATTCTTTTTTATGCGCTTCTTTGTGCAATGGATCACCAGCGAACGGCAGGGGCGCAGTGTTATCCCCACAGCCTTCTGGTACTTCAGCATCGGCGGCGCTGCAATTCTCCTGGCCTACTCCATCCATCGCCAAGACCCTGTGTTCATCCTTGGCCAAAGCATGGGCTTTCTGATTTACACCCGCAACCTCGTCTTGCTGGATCGCGAGAAGCGAGCACAAGCAGCATCCTGACGGCGCACCTCAACCGACGATTCATGCCAAATTACGGCACAATCCACTCGCTCAACGGCTCGATCCCGTCGTCCGAGACCTGGACGACATAACTGCCCTTGGAGGCAAAACGCTGGCCGGGACCCAAGCTGAGATGGGGGAAAACCCCAGGATTGAGCGAGTTCTCAGCTTCGTGCTCAACGCCTTCGATGAAGTAGTCTCGCGAGAAACTCTCCACCAGGTGGACGAGTGCGTGGTCGGCGATCGACAGAGCAAAGTAAGTGTTGAGTCGCAGCCGCTCGTGGGTCTCAGGGATCCGCCGGGAGCGTAGCCAGGCGCGAACTCGGTGGATGCGAGGCACCTCCTGGCCTGGCAACGCATAGGGGTAGGTCAGGAATACTCTATCGGCCAGAGGTGACGGCACCTTCGGCACAGCGTCGCCTAGGAGACGGTACGACAGATACACCCCAGCGACCGACTCGACCTCAGCCGTCCGCGCCAGGGCCTCTAGCTCAGCTTCAGCCCGAGTGACGTCGTCGAGCCAGAGGATCAAGGTCGTGGGTGCTTCAGCGCGCAGTAGCTGGGGCCAAGTGCTCGCGGGGAGCTGCGCATGGGTCTCGACGATCCGAGCCTCGAGACGCGCTTGTAGCTCTGGTGACAGGCTGGCTCGCAGTGCCCGCGACAGTTCCTGGGCGCCTTCGTTGTCCTGGCTCATTTCTACAAGCCGTGATGGTGTCGCCGAATCCAGCTGCCGGTGATCCAGATGCCGCGCTAGAGCTGCCCCTTCAACGGTCAAGCCACGAGACAGGTAAAGGGCATAGTCGCCAGCTTCCGAAACTACTGGCTGAGTAGTGTTGGGGAACAGACACGGCACTCGGTGGCGTTCACAAAGCTCATGCACCGGACGCCAAGAGCCCTCCCCGAGGCCGCTGAGCATTGCGAAGACGGGCCGGTGACGATAACTGGCCTCGAGTTGCTCGGGCCAGGTCGAGCGCGGCCCATCGAGCTCCCAGACGTGCAATACCCAACGACGTAAGGCGCGATGGAATTCGTCGCGATGATAGGGCGAATGGCCCGGTCGCTCGAGTTCGGCCTCGATCTCAGCGTTCTTGCGCCGGAAGAACGCATCCATGACCTCCATCATCGCTTGGCGGGATGCCGTATCGACGTCACCCGCGATCACGGTTGCAAAGTGGATCTCCTCGGCATCCACTCCGGGGTCTTCACCCTGGCCCAGAGTTCGAAGGTAGGCGATCAGCTGTGCCATCGCGGTATCGTCCAGCTGATAACGGGGCATGAGTGGATCGAGCTCGTGGCCACCGATGCTCTGTCCGGTTCGCAGGGCTGTAGCCAACGTCTCATCCGTATAGGGTGGACGAACCTGGAGGGACCGGACTTTCGATTTCATTCGGTCGGACTGGACTTCCCGGTACAGCTTTCGAAACAGGTCTGCCCGATCAGGGGGGGTGGTCCCAAAGAGCCAAGGCTCCGCGATCGGAGCCACATAGGCACCTCCTTCGCTCGTGCCAAACCCACTTCGACGGTGACACGAGGCACATTGGACCTGCGCCCCTTCCAACATTACGTCACCGACCACAGTGCCTCGCAGCGGCTCACCAGACGGCAGCAACCCTTGCTCGTAGATCTGCCGCCCAGCAGCGACATCCGATGCTGATGCAACCCTCTCGACGACCGCGGCCTCCTGACCCAAACCAGCTCGAGGCAAAGTCCCAAGGCACAGCACCCAAGCCAAGATGCAGGGCAGAACGCAAAACCGAGCACCACGCTTCACGACGCCACCTGCTCTCCCACCCATAACACTTAATGGTTCGCCAGCCGCTGGACTTCAGCAACCAACTGCTCAGCGCTCAGGAAACCATCGAGACGTAACCAAGGCGCACTAGTGGCATGACGAACAAAGGTCAACGGCTCATGGCGCATTTTGTTGCCACGGTAAGCGTCGAAGGCTTTTTGCACCATCACCACGTCTTCTAACCTACCGGTCAGGAACAGCCACGACGGCCCCGCCTTAAACCGATCTCCATATTCTCGCAGACGACTCGGTGTATCGTGCTCGGGATCGATCGAGATCGACACCATTCGGGTGTTGGACGGTAGCCTTGGCTGGGCAGCCGCAAACGTCCCGCTCAACACCGGACACACCGCCGGGCAAGTGGTAAAGATGAACTGAAGTAGCAGCGGCCCATCGTGGCGCAATGCGACGCTCAGTGCCATCGACTCGCCAGCGGCATCCACCAAGTTGACGTCGGGCACTCGATAGGTGCGCACCACACGGCTGAACTTAGCACTCGAATCTGTTGCCGTGCTTTGGCCAACGTGATGTCCGGCGTGGTCGTCATGGTCTGCGGCCTGGGGGTCTTCTACCGACGGACTGCCAGACGTGTTCACGGACCCCTTAGCCCCTGCTTGCAACGGGCTGCCAAAAACCAAGAGGCAGCAACCAAGCAGGCTAGCGCCCAGGACTTGCCCTGAGCGCATCGCAAGGTGCCGGCTAATGGATTGAATAGATCGCCACATCGTGATGGAACGGATCAAATTGATAGAAACGAATCCGTCGCGATGGGTCGAAATTGTAAGTGATCGAAACCTTGTGCTTGCCAGGGGTGTCGTCGTCCTTGGCTTCCGGCACACAGATCCACCCATTGTTTGCATTGCCGCCGGCATTCATCCACCAATGGGCTCGACCGAAGGTGAACCAGCAGCCTGAACCGCCGACTCGCAACGAGGACTTGAATTGGTTTTCCCAGCCGCGGTTGCCGCCGAAGTCGACATTGACATATCCATGCACAAAGTTGTCGGCATTGTAAATCATGACGTCGAGAATCGGCGGAGCGTTCTTCTCTTGCTGCCACTCAGGCAGGCTCTCCCAATCGGGATTTTGCGCTTTCCATTCGTCGTAGCGAGTTTGCCAATCGTCCCAACGTACCCAACCGCCATCGGTGAGCTCCCCATAAATGGTGTTGTTGACGTAGAGGATCGTGATGTCCGAGTCCGGATCCACCTCCACACCGTCTGGCAGGTGGGTCCGGTCGCGCCAGTCAGCAAAGGCCGGAATCGCCCGTTCTTCGATGATGGTCCTGACCTCGGTGTATTCCTTGGCTGCAATTGCCGCCTGGGTATCCTTGAGCGCTCGCCACATACGTTTGGCGGGAGACAGCTCGCCAATCTTGGCGATCGCGGCCAACTTGGCCTCTTCACTACCGCGCGGATTGTCACCGAAGACGCCCCGCTCCAGATCCGGCAAGGTCTGGCCCTGATAGCTTGCAGGGCACGTCGGCGGTACGGTACCTCCGTAGTTGATCTTCTTGCCGGCATTTTCCATCGCCTGGATCCGCGGTGGATGGAATCGCCAACCCCAGGTGTAGATCAAGTTCAGGTACTTACCTTGTGGATTCTTGATCTTGAAAACGGTGCGGGTCCCCTCCTCCATGTCGAAGAACGTTTGATCCATTCCGACATGAGGTTTTGGATTGCCCTGCTTATCGCGGTCGAAGAAGATTGCAAAAGGTGAGAAGTCGTCGTGCCCACGATTCAGCACGTCGACGTGGTAAGTCACCGTCCACGGCACATCCATCACCTTGCTGACGTCGAGGTAGGCAGTATCGGACTCGATGTGCTGATCGTACCAAGCCTGGTGTACGTTGACATTGCCGCCAATCTTGTTGCCACTCACCGGATCGAAGATCGGCTCGACGGTTTTGATTTTGGTCGGTCCGTCGAAGTGAAGCAGTGCCAAACCACTATAGGCACGATTCTCGACCGGGTTGCCTTCGAGAATATCAACACCCATTTGCAATGCTGCGCCAACCGTTTCCAACAGCACCGCGGCCTGACCCTGGTAGTAGGCAGAATCCGAGTTGGCTCTGGAAACCAGCTGCCGCCATTCGGAATACTTGCTCAAAACGCGTCTGAAGATATCGCTGAGATCATCAGTAGGTGATGTTGGATCGATCGAGCTGACTTCGGGATCGCCATCGTGCAAATTGTAGGGATTCTGCGGGGTCGACGGCAAAGTGTTCAACATTTCGTTGCCGAGACCGTCGAACATGTTGGTATAAATGGTCGGCAAGAAGTTCGTACCAGGAAAGGTTTTGCCGGCGTAGGTCTCCGGATCGATCTCCTCGAATTGCCGCGATAAGAAAGGATAACTCGCGGGATAAATTCCCTCGCCGGTATCGACGGTGGTGACGCAATTATCCGGACAGCCAGTGGTCTCTTGTTTCGAGGCCGCCGGACGCGGTTGTGGATATGGATGGCAAGCTCCCGGCGCCGGTGTGACCTCGTAGGGACCCTGGAATGGGCAGTTCAGCTGTTCCTCTTGGGCGGCGGCGGTCGGTACGATAAGGACCAACGCTGCAACCAGCAGGAATAATTGCGTGACACGGTTCGAACCGTTCATAGTGACACTCCTTTGGAAGGCGCGAAAAATCATCGACTTACCTCCCGATCACGCAGTGCGTGGCCCAGGGCCGCCGCGACGAAATGTGTTGGGTTGACGGTCGCGAGGTACGACCCATGAAAGCCGGCGAGCGATCCACTCGGGATCTGCGACGGCGGGAACCGATCCCCACAGACCAACCGCTTCGTTGCCATAACGCATCAGACCGACAGAACAATCCCGCGGCGGGTGGGAGCCACCGGTGTGTAGACCAGGATTGTGAGTGAACAGACGACCACGGATGGCATCCATATCCTCCGGCGTTCCGGTAAAAAACGACCATCCGGCCTTGGCACCGTAACGCTCGGCAAAGTCTGCCAAAACCTCTGGCGTGTCATGCTCGGGATCGACCGTCAGCGAGTACATGAAGACGTCGCGACCGAGTCGATCGGTGAGAAAGGCCTGGACCTTGGAAATGTTCTCGGTGACCGGATACACCTCGTTGCCACGCACCGACATGCAATTGATCAACACCGTCTTTTCGGCCAGCAAATCGTCGTAAAAGAGTGACCTTTCGCCGAGGTGTGAGGTAACAATGACGTTCGGGAAGTAGTCGCCCTTGGGTCCTCGGGAAGGGCGCTTGCATGCTGGATCCTCAGCGATCTCGGGGAAGGTCCACCCGGAAGCGCTCAGAGCCAGCTCGGGAATCACGGCGGCGCCGGCCGCGATGACTTTTCTTCGGTTACTCATGGCTCATCGTCCTCTCGTTGATCCGCCGTGTTTCATTTGCCTTCCTGGAATGTCTGGGCATGGGGTCTCTCCTCCAGGTGGGGTTTCGATGGCGGCCGCGGATCGGGATATCCGGGCTGGAAATGCTCTTCACTGTAGACCTCTTCCGCGTTGCGTGGCTCGTCGAAGCCTCGTCCAGGCGGCATGATGTCCCAGCGGATCATCATCGCATGGTCTTCGTGGACCACGTTGTGGCAATGCATAACGTGTTTGCCCAGGAAACCCGACCAACGCATGAAAACCTTCATTTCGTCGCCAGGCAACAAGGTCGCAACATCACGCCGCGGCCCACCGAGATAGGCTCGCACTTTGGGCCGTTCTTTATCGGCCGTCCCAAGGGTCTCAACCAGGGCCGTCTCGCCATCCGCAACGGTCTGAATGTAGGACGGGCGGAATGGCTTGCCGTTGATCTCCAGGATCAAGAATTCCGAGAAATGGCTGTGAATGGGATGTGACCAATCGTTGCCGCCGTTGACCAGGTTCCAGATCTCAGCCGACCCCTGATCTATCCCAGCGTCGATGCGGTTGGGATCCATGATCTTGCCGTTGATTGTCCACAACCCACCGTCGTAGTCGAAGAGCCACGTCCGCTCGCGCTTGACTTCGTTCAAGTTGACCGTCGGCAACGGCCGGAAGTAATCCGGAATCTTGCTGTTGTCCTTGGCACTCGATCGCGGCGCAATGACGTCGAACCGCATCAAGTGGGTTGCTGGATCCTCGAAGTCTAGGAACGGACCACTCGGACCCCGCGACGGTCCAGCACCGTTGATCTGCTTGAGCAGATTGTGCATGTAAAGATGATCCCCCGGCTTGTATCCGGAGAAGTCCATAATCACGTCGACCCGCTGGGCGACACTCAAGAACAGGCTTTCGGCTTCGATCGGCTCGGGCAAGAAATTGCCGTCGCCGGTGATCACGACAAAACGCGGATGTTCGGTCCCACGACGCTTCTGTGGATCGCGCAGGAAAAGCTGATAGAACCGCGACGGGCCGCCGTTGAGAATACGGAAGCGATACTTCCGTGGCTCAACCTTGAAGTGGGGCGTGATCCTGCGGTTGACCGTTACCCGGTCGCCGATCATGCCGTCGGTATTGAAATTCTCGAAGACGACCTGCGCCGCTGGATCTGCCACTGGATCGTGAGCGAACTTGACGTCTTGAATGATCAGCGGAATATCGTAGTGTGGGAAGCTCGGCAGCTGCCACCCCGTATTTTCGTCACCAGTATCTTCATTATCGAATAGCAGGTAAAAACCAGCCAACCCGGCGTAAACGTTGGACGCGGTGAAATCCAACCGATGGTCGTGGTACCACAGCGTAGTCAACTTCTCGCGGGGATCGAAGCCGAGGGGAAAGTTGCCATAATGATGATCCCAGAACTCGCCAGGATCGATCCAATCCTGCGGATTGCCATCACTCTCGGAGGCGGTATGACCATTGTGTAAATGGATCGAGGTCGAGGGCAGCGCGAAGGAAGCCTTGGCGTGCCCCAAGGTTGGCAGGTCATTGTAAATCCGCGCCAGGACAGGCTCGTCATACTTGGCAAAGTACGTCGGTCCCGGCGTCGAGGCGTGGGGCTCGAACGAGTTGAGGCCAGTCGGCTTGACCCGTGGGGAATGAAATCCCCACGAGTAGCTGCCCAGAGCCTGGCCACCTTTCATTACGGTGTAGGGTGGATCCGGGTGATAGTTCCACCGAAACTCCTGTTCGAAGATCTGGTAGAACTTCTGCGGTTTGAAGTCGTTGTAGCGTTGATGCGCCGCGGGCACCGGTCCCGGCTGCATCTCAGACTCATCGAACGGTTGCATGATCGGCGGTACAAATAGCTCCGCCTTGTAAGGCTCCGCTGGCGGACTCTGAGGAAGCTCATCGAGATCTCGCGCCTGATCATCCGGCGAGCAGAGATACTTGGTGAGATCCTCCTTGGCGTTGGCTTCTTTGGAGCCGAGGAGGCCAGTTCCTCCTGCTGCCAATCCGTATTTCAGGAAATCTCTTCTTTTCATGGTGTTCTCTCCGAACGTTTCGAACCAAGGCAGCTTCAGTGTCTACACATCTTCCTTCCAGCTAGATCTTGCGATCCACACAAGCCTCATCTACACGACAGCTCTGACCTGAGTCAGATCATCGACTAGGTTACGTCCATCCGGGGTTGTCTTAATCTGACAGATCGCTCTGTCTGAAAACCCTTCCAGACGATTTCTTGGGTCTACAGCCTGTTCATCATCAGGCCAGCCACCGAAGACAAGGTCTCCTCTCGAGATAACACGGCTACCGCCACGTTACCTGCCGCCGTCTGAACGGCGACTCAATCCATTGCCCCGAAATCGATCTTCAGAATAGGAGCTTCCAACGAAGGTGTCAAGGGTAAACGTAACTGAAACCCAGGCCCCCGCATGGCAGGCCGAGCACCCGTCAAGATCTGGCTAAATACGTCCGTGCATATCTTCTCGGTACAACAAATCTCTCTTCAATATTCAAGATTCAGAGATGGCAAAAGCCGGAGCGCAGCACATAAATAGGCACGGTGCAAACTAGAGGAATATCGAATGCCGAGGCACGAGCCCCTTCGTCTAGTCGTCAATCGAGTTCGGCTTAAGTTGAGCACAGCTTCAGTCAAGCATGGCATCAACCAACGGGTGATACATCGACGGCAAGGCTTGTCGGTACCTCGGCATCTTCAAATAATCCTCTACCCATGGAGGATCACGAGGCGAGTCCTGACTCTCGCCGCCAGCAAAACCCTTGCCGTCGACTTCGCTAACATGACCTACCAGGCTTTCTAGTAGCGGATGAACTTTGATGTCCAACCGGTCGATCGCGGTGCGAAATTCTTTATTTTTAAGATCTAACTGGTGTTCAAGTTCTTGTTGCTCATTCTGCAAATCTTTATTTGCTTCCTTGATCGTTGCGGCAATCTTGAAATAGCGCAATGACTTCATGAGCCCGCTGCCGCCCGAGAACACGGCCAACAGCAACAAGACCAGATTGAATATCGGGTTGGCGACCAAGAACAGCAAGGACAAGGACGCGCTGAGCCCCCAAGAAGCCACTTCGATCATGCTGCCTGTTTCGGCTTGTGCCTCCTCGAGGCGCTGGAGGCCCGGCGCGGCTTGTCGCTCCGCTGCCCGCCTCAGTCGTTCGCGGTCGTCTTGGAGTTGCCTCATGAACTCATGTCTGAGCCTGGTCGCGAGAACCGTCCGATCAATATCGTTGCGACCAGCCCAGATCTTCAAACGAGGTCGATGAAATCGACCTCCGGCCAATCCTTCGACCACCTCGCTAAAGTCCATGGCACACAAGAAATCGCGTGGGCCGCTGCCAGTGGGCAACAGAAAACACGGAATGCACCAACGGTGATGATATACCTCGTCCGTATCTCGCGAGCCCGAGCCACCAGACCAACCTATTGGATCGAACGATAGACTCTGGGACACCATGGTCGCCTTTCTCCCTTTGCTCACCTGGTGGATGATGGTCGTTGTCATTCGCCGACGGTGGTTCAACACTTCGCAGTTCGACGATCGGATCCGCGCTGTGTTGCTGGGTTCGATTGCCTGGGGTTGTTACCTGGTGCTGGTCAGCGAGACGTTGAGTCTCTTCAAGGCTTTGAGCCCGGGTCCCTTGATCGTCAGTTGGCTGCTCCCGATCCCTCTTTTGGGATGGCAGCTGCGGAGCCAGCGAACTCCGGTGGAGCGCCTGGAACCGCTACCGCTGCTTTCACATCACGTCGCGATGTTGACGGTAGCTGCCGTGATCGTCGCGTGCCTCGGCACAATCGCTTGGGTTGCGGCGCCCAATACCTGGGACTCGATGACCTATCACTTGCCGCGGGTCATGCATTGGGCACAAAACCAATCCCTCGCCTCTTATGCGACCCACGAGCCGCGGCAGCTCTACATGAGCCCATGGGCAGAGTTTACAGCCACCCATTTTCAGATCCTCAGCAACAGCGACCGCTTTGCCAACCTCATTCAATGGTTCAGCATGATCGGTGGCCTGCTGGCGACCTGGGTGCTCGTCGGAAAACTCGGTGGCAGTCTCCAGGGCCGTGTCCTGAGCGTGCTGATTGCAGTGACGATTCCAATGGGCTTGCTGCAAGCTGTATCCACCCAAACCGATCACGCCGTTGGGTTCTACATCCTAGCGACGCTGATCCTACTGTCTGACGCTGAAACGGCTGATCTCGGGAGTCGTCAAGGAAAGGTCAGCTCATTAGGCGCAGCTGCCGGCACCGGTCTGGCGGCACTCACTAAAGCCACCGCCTATCTTTTCCTAGCACCATTCTTGGCCGTCTTCGCCGGGCGCATGTTGTGGCGACACCGGATGGCAGCTTGGCGTCCCTTGCTGACTTTCGGCGCGATCGTGCTGCTGGTCAATCTCGGCCACTACAGCCGCAACAGCCTGCTGTACAAGTCACCGCTGACCCCTGTCGGCCTCGGCCAATACCATGAATACGGTTTGCAATCCCACCACCCCGCGATGCTGTTGTCAAACGCCTCGCGCAGCGCAGCGGTCCACCTGACGTTGCCGGCGCCGACGTTCGTCAATCAATCCTTTGACCAGCTTCGCCGCCTGCATCAATGGCTGGGAGTTGATCCAGAAGACCCACGCACCACTTGGCCCGGAATGCGTTTCGCGCCACCGCCGGTTCTCGTCCACGAAGACTTCAGCGGCAATTTTTTACATGGCTTGTTGATTCTTGGAGCGCTCGCTCTGATTGGCTGCCGACCACAGTTCCGACGCGAGCATCCGAAGATCGCGCTCTACGCACTGTTGGTGATCACCAGCTTCTTGTTGTTTGCGGGCTACCTCAAATGGGCTCCGTGGCACGCTCGCCTGCATCTGTCGCTGTTCTGGCTCTGGGCACCCCTGCTCGGTGTCGCCTGGACCTGGCGAATACGACCGCTCGGCACCATTCTCGCAACGTTGCTGGTTGCGCAAGCGCTGCCCTTCCTCGCCAGCAATCCGCTACATCCGTTGTGGGGCGATCGGAGCATCTTTGCCACCTCCCGAACCTCCCAGCTCTTTCTCGCCCGCCCTCAACTCGGGACGTTCTACACCGCTGTCGCTGCCCGGCTGGCATCGTCTGGCTGTCGCGACATCGGACTCAGCATGCCGCCCGACGCCTGGGAGTACCCGCTGTGGGCCGCCGTCCGCGAAGCGGTAGGCACCACTGCTTCCAAGGAGAACAGCCTGCGCTTCGAAAGCCTGGAACCCGAAGCCACCTCACGCAAGCTTTTGGACCCGACGTTTGTGCCCTGCGCGGTCGTCTGTGTCCGGTGTGCTCCACACCGCCGAGATCTCTATGTGCCGCTCTTCGGCGAGCCTGTTGTCGTTTCGGGCGACGACCTAGCGCACAGTCCTCACCACATGTTCTTCCTGCGGTGACTCAACCTCACGAGCCCCATAGGCTCGACGAGCTGTACGGTCTTCGCGGCCGTGTAGAATCCCTGCGATCGTTTCGGTTGATTTCAACAGTGGTGGACCTCAAGAGTGGTGGACCTCAAGAGCGGCGGGCCTCAAGCACCGACTCGAAGATGAGTTCCGCTTCTGGTTCGATGGAAGACCTTTTTCGATGGAAGACCTGACTTCGACGGAAGACCCGCGATTTCGCGCCGATCGGATTTTCAAGGCCGCCCTCGACCTGGAATCGGACGAACGGGCGGCTTACTTAAACGAGACGTGTGAAGGTGACGACGATCTGCGCCAGTTAGTGGAGCGGCTGATCGCCAACGTCGAGGCCGCCGATACCGAGATCATGCCCGGCGGAGGCATGAATGGACCGCTGTGGGACGGGCTGATCGATGAGATCGGAGCTGATGATGAGAATACCCCGCCGGGTACCGTCATCGGACGGTATCGAATCGTCCGCGAGCTCGGTCGCGGCGGGATGGCAGTGGTCTATCTGGCAGAGCGGGCGGACGGTCAATTCCGCCAACATGTAGCACTCAAGCGTATCCGCCGCGGTATCGACACCCTGGACGTCATCCAACGCTTCGACCAAGAACGGCAAATTCTGGCTTCGACCCACCATCCGAACATCGCGCAGTTGATCGACGGCGGCGTCGGGCCCGACGGCCGCCCCTACTTCGTCATGGAGTATGTGGAAGGCCGATCAATCGATGTCTATTGCGATGAAGAGCGGCTGGCGGTCAACCAACGCCTCGAACTGTTCCTGCAGGTCGCTCAGGCGGTCGACTACGCCCACCGCAATCTGGTGGTCCATCGCGATATCAAGCCAACCAACATCCTGGTCAATGCCGAGGGCCATGCCAAGCTACTCGACTTTGGCATTGCCAAGCTGCTCGACGCCGAAGCATCCCCCGGAGAGACCCCGCTGACCCGTTCCTACACCCGACTGATGACTCCGGTCTACGCTAGCCCTGAACAAGTGCGGGGTACACCAGTGACTACCGCTTCCGATATCTATCAACTCGGACTCCTGCTCTATGAGCTACTGACCGGTCGCTGGCCCTACCATCTGACTGAGCATCGTCCGGTTGCAGTCGCCAAGGCGATTTGTGAAGACGAGCCGACACGACCGTCGACCGCACTGTGGGCCACAGACACCAGCCCCCAGGAAGGTATTCAGCCGAGCGCGGAAGACATCGGCAGCGCTCGCAGCACCTCCGCCGCTCGCCTCAAACGTCAACTTGCCGGCGACCTCGACAACATTGCCTTGACCGCGTTGCGCAAAGAGCCTCGGCGCCGTTACGGGGCAGTCGCACAGCTGATCGACGACGTCGAGAGTTTCCTCGCTGGGCAGCCGGTCTCGGCACGCTCCGACAGCTTCGTCTACCGGGCAGAGAAGCTGGTCATGCGGCACAAAGCCGCGTTCACCACCGCCGCGGCAGCGGTCATGCTGTTGGTTGCCCTTGCCGTTTTCTACACGTTCCAGCTCGCCTACGAGCGCGACCGAGCCCGGTTGGCAGCAGCCCAATCCGGGCAGGTTTCAGACTTCCTGAGCGGATTGTTCATGGTCTCGGCACCAACCCGGTCCAAAGGCGAAAAAATCACCGCACGCCAGCTCCTCGACCGCGGCGCAGGACGGATCGAAAGCGAGCTCGCCGGTCAGGATGAGTTGCAAGCCACCATGATGACCTTGATGGGCAACGTCTATCGTGAGCTTGCCCTCTATGACGAGGCTCGTCCCCTGCTCGAGCAAGCCACAACGCTCCGCCGTCAGACTCCAGGCAGGAACAGCCTCGAGCTGGCCCAGTCACTCCAGGCGCTGGCGCAACTGCGCGAAGACGAGGGCGAGTTCGAGGTCGCCCAAACTTTGTTTGAAGAAACTCTGGCGATCCGAGAACGAGCCAAGGGCACAGATCCAGTAGAGATTGGCCAGGCTCTCAGCGGCCTCGGTCGAGTTCTCGAGGCACAAGCAGCCTTCGAGCAAGCACGCAGGTTCCACGAACGGGCGATCGACCTCTTCGAGTCGACCGTCGGCCCCGATCATCCGGATGTTGGCCGCTGCCTGCAAAGCCTTGGACAAGTGCAAAAGAGGACCCGCAAATTTACCGAAGCGAAGGCCAGCTACGAACGGGCTCTGCAGATATTCGAACAGTCCTTCGAAAGTGACCACCCCTACATTGCCGACACCAGGGTGGCGCTGGCCAGTGTCCTGCGGAGCACCAACGATGCCGAGGGGGCTCGCCAACAGTACGAAATCGCCTTGCCGCTGCTCGAACGCGCCTATGGGCCAGATCACCCAGCCGTCGCCGTCGCCCTCAACAGCCTCGGTAAGATGCTCAACGCGGCAGGAGAAACAGACGCCGCGATCGCTTATCACCAGCGTGCACTCGCCATCCGCGAGGCCGCCTTCGGCCCTAGCCACGCAACCGTTGCCTCCAGCCTCAACAACCTCGGGCTGGCGCAATGGCGCCAGCGCGACTCCGCAGCAGCTCGAGCGAGCTTCGAACGTAGTGCGGAGGTTTTCGAGGCAGCCTACGGGCCCTATCATGTCGACGTCTCGAAGCCGCTCCACAACTTGGCTGAAATCCTTCACAGGACAACACAGTACAGCGCTGCGGAAAGCCTCTACCAACGCATCATCCAAATCCGTGAGCGGGCGTTGGGCCCCGAACATTCACTACTCGCCAGACCGCTCTTCAACTTGGGGAAGCTGCAACTCGAGATCGGGAATCCATCAGATGCCGAGACGTTTCTGCGTCGGGCGTTAGCTCTCGGGCGCGGTGAAGGCCCCAACCGTCACCCCGAGATCATGTGGCCGCGAATCTACCTGGGGAAATCCCTGACTGCTGTCGGGCGCTACGCCGAAGCCGAGAAGTTCCTGAACCAGAATCTCGCGGAGGAAACCCTGGATCTAAACACTCGAATTGGAACCGTGGAGGGTTTGGTCGCTCTTTATACCGCCTGGAATCGTCTACCAGAAGCGCAACGTCATCGGCTAAACCTGGAAGCTCTTCAAACGGAAAAAGAAAAGCTCTAAACGGATCCGCCCCCTGTGCCGATCTCGGCAACAGGGGGCGTAGAAGAAGCAACAGGCGAGGAAAAAAGTAACCAACAGGACCTGACAACAGGGGGCGAATCCAGCCTCCGCCTCGAGGTACGAGGTGGAGGACTTCAAGCGGGTTACGGACCGGTCTCGTTTTCGTCCGTCGGGTAGCAGTCGCCGCCGCCCTCTTCGCTCAAGGGAACCGGCAGGTCGTATTGGTTGCTGTGGCCGTGGAGAAAAGAACTGGCGTCGGAAGAAGCGTGGAGGTTGATCATGTGCGTGCTCATGGTTTGGTCTCCGGACTTGAGTTTTTAGGTCATTTTGAATGTTTCATGGAAGGCTTTCGTTGCGCCGCGTTGGACTCTCTGTCGGCCTTCACTAAAGGATTACGGAAGGCCACCACAAAACCCGTCAAGAAAAACTTGGCCCATTCCCCTGCTGCTGACGTGACCTGTCCGAGCATCAAGCGATACTCTAGACGGATGATCGGATTCAGCCGATGACAGATCCCTCGGGTCACACGCCTCCACGCGACACGGCGCCTGGCAAAACGTCCTCACGCGATGCCTCGGTTGACGCTTGGGTCGGACAAGCCAAGGAGGCGATCAGCAAGGCTGATTATTCGGTAGCTCTCGAACTGCTGCGCAAGGCAGTGGCGGCGGCTCCCGACGATACCGAGGCTCGCCAACTGCTGGCGCAAACCGAAGACGCCTCACGTCGCCATCAGGCGGCAGTCACGCGTTACCAGCGGGTCGTCGAAACGGCCCGAGCCATCGAGACCCTGATCGACCGCGGTGAGGTCGAAGCTGCTCGCGCCCAACTGCATGCGGCGATGCGTCAACAGGGTCGACAAGATCCCTTCGTCAGCCTCGACGAGCGCCTGACTGCCGCCGAAGCTGAGACCCGGCGTCGGCGGTCAGTGGAGCTCACAACCAGCGCTCGGAAGCTGCTCGCATCCGGCGACTGGCAGGGGGCTCTGATCGCAGCTCGTGACAGCCTGAGCCTGCAACCCGATGAGGACACACGGCAACTCGCTGCCAAAGCGCAGGCTGAGCTCGATCGGCAGGCTGAGCACCAGCACTTCCAGCAAACCTCATTGGAAGCACAGCGCGATATCGAACGCCTGATCGAGGCTCGTGAACTAGCCCGTGCCGGCCAACGCTTGCGCCAGGCGATCGATTCCCTTGGCAACCTCCCTGCCTTTGACGAGTTGGGGACGCGTATCGACCGAGCCAAATCCGACGCCAGCTTTCGCCAACGTGTGGAGTGGGCCGAACGGCGCGCCAATGAAGCCGAAAGCTTAATCGCGGAGGCTGCCCGATGCTCTCGTCGAAATGCCTTCGAAGACGCCGTGCAACGTCTCGAAGCCGCCCGTGATCTCGACCCGTCGCATCCAAATCTCGAGCAGCACCTCGAAACCGCCCATGCGGCACTGCAGCAACAACTCGCCGAACGCGAACACGCCCAGGCTATCGCGCATCGTCAATCCGAGATTCGATCCCACCTCGACGGCCTGCGTCTCGATCTCGCCGCCGCCGCCATCCAGCAAGCCAGCAGCACATTCGAGCTCCAGCACTTCACTGCCGAACGGACCCGCCTGGAGCGCCTACGAGAGGCCGAACGCAGCGCTCCGGTATCCCAACCCGGATTCAAGCTCGACCCGGCAACCGAAACCGCGCTTTTGCACCATCAACGGACCCTGGCCGCCGCCTACTCGTGGAAACAAGCGCTGCTGTATCCCTTTCGCGGCTCCGGTCGAATCGTGCTTTGGGGTCTGTTCGCAACATTCCTTGTGCTAGATCTGATGGCGGCCCTACTGGTCAACGTACCGATGATCGGCTGGGGCCTAGGGTTGCTGAGCTTCGGTGTGCTGTTGACGGTCTTGGCCGCCATACCGACGGTGATCCGCACCACCCTCGACGGTCGCAACCTGCTGCCAGCATGGACCACCTTTGGTAACACCCGCCGATGGCTCGAGGACCTGTTGCGCTTCGGCGGCCTTGTAATGCTGGCAATGCTCCCCTTGGGACTGATCCTTCTCACCCGCGGTTGGCATGGTGGCCTGCACGCCGAAAGCGGCTTCTTCGGTTGGCTTGTCACCGCACTGGTCGGCTGGCTCGGGCTCGCCTTCATCATCACCGGCAGCGGAGCCGGAATCGCCTTTGGTGACCGTCAGCTACTGCGGCTGACCCAACACGGCCGCGTCTTGATGAGCCGCGAAATCGAGCCACTACTTACTATCAACGGTCTATTTGCGGTCGGACTCCTGATCACCGTCTTGCAATCGACGGTCCTGCGATCAACCGTCATGCGATCAGACCTAGTCCCCAGCATCGCGTGGTTGGGCCTCGCGATCGTCCACCTGATCACGGCTTACACCCTGATCCTGACGCCGCATCTAATCGGTGTCCTGGTGCGTCGCCACCACCTAGAGTTGAGCAAGCTCTACAGCTAGATCCTCGTCTCGGAGGAGTAGATCCTTGTCTTCATGGGCAGCTCCGGGAAGAGGTGACACACGTTTCGAGCGGTTCGGCCTGGCGAATCCCTCGACGAGAGATGACACACGTTTCGAGAAGTTCCGACGAGAGATGACACACGTTTCGAGAAGTTCCGAGAAGGGGTGACACTCGTTTCGAGAAGTTCGAAAGATCGGGCCCTGTGAAAAGTCTCAGAAGGACGGCCTTCAAAAAATCGAGTGTTTAAAACCGACTCACATTGAGCCATTAGACTGCGAGCGGCGAGTCAACTAGCCATTTTCACCCTTATCCCAAGATTGGCAGCTCTTTTTCCGTCTCATCTCTTATGAGATGAGACGCATCCTCCAACGCCAAACGCCATCACCCAGGAAAGGATCCAGGTGAGCTGGTCGTTGCGCACCGTCCCAGAGGGTGGTGCCTTGGTCGAAATCACCTCGCGGGTGATCCAAGGACGATATCTTCTGCGACCCGACGCCAACGGACGGGTCAACGAACTCGTGCTCGGTGTCATCGGCCGGGCCCAAGAGCTCACCTCGATGCCGATCGTCGCCATCTCGGTGCTGAGCACCCACTTTCACATCCTTGCTGCGCCCGAAGATGCTCAGCAGATGGCCAAGTTCATGAAGCATGCGGCCGGCAATATTTCGGATGAGATTGGTCGCCTCCACGATTGGCCTGGGAGCCTGTTCGTGCGCCGCTACAAATCAATCGAGGTAAGTACCGAAGAGGAAGACCAAGTCAACCGTCTGCGTTACATCCTAGCGGCGGGTGTCAAAGAGGGCCTGGTCGAACGAGCCATCGATTGGCCTGGAGTCCACAGCGCCCGAGCCTTGACTCGTGATCAGCCACTACGAGGCTGGTGGTTCGATCGCAGCCAAGAGTACGCGGCACGACGACGTGGAGAAAACTTTGGCCGTTTCGCTTACGCTACCGAGTACACGATCAAACTCAGCCCCTTGCCTTGCTGGGCTCACTTGTCGACGAAAGAGCACCGGCGTCGAGTCAAGGATCTCGTTTGCGAGATCGAACGTGAAACTGCGGCCGAACGTAACGCGAGCGGAGCTAAGGTACTCGGTGCCGAGTTTGTGATGGCGATGGATCCGCACCATCGTCCAGCAAGGCTTGCTCGATCTCCCGCACCGAAATTCCACGCTCGCCGTAAACGTGTCCGCCGAGCAATGTGGGAAGCTTATGCCTGGGTCGTCGCGGAGCACCGCAAGGCAGCAGAACGTCTGCTTGCGGGCGATCGAAACGTTCGATTCCCAGAAGGGACCTTTCCACCTGGCTTACCGTTTGTCCCATACCCAACGAGAGCGCAGCCACCTTGACGCAACCTAGTTGGAATCGCAAGAAATCATTTGTTTGTTGCATCGGCCGCAGCGCGGCGATGGCAGGGGTATGGCTTTTAGCCGCCTCGGCCTAGAGTAGGGCCTGGTTCTTGGCCTCGGCGGGAGAAGCCTTAGCCCGCCTAGAGGCAACTCAAAGGTTGAGCCATCAATTCCTAAGACAACGATGCTTCAGGATGTTTTGTCGTGCTTCACTCCACGAAACGAGTGACACTTTTCTTGTCGTCTAGTCCCAACCTTCACGAAACGAGTGACACCTCTCTTAGTCCGCGAGTCTGGTCGTCTAGTCCCAACCTTCACGAAACGAGTGACACCTCTCTTAGTCCGCGAGTCTGTGTTAGAACTACCCCACGAATCCGTCGACTCACCCACCGACCCGGAGGTCCTTCTCATATGAGCCGCTTTCGCGTTCCTCACACGCTTGTCCTGCTCTTCGGGATGGTTTGCCTGGCGCTGTTCCTGACGTATGTGCTGCCGCAGGGCAATTTTGATCGCCAAGAGAACGACAAAGGCCGACAGCAGGTTGTCCCCGGCAGCTATCAGCCGGCGACCGAAATCGTCACCTTGACGCCACTCGCGGTCTTCACCGCTATCCCGCGGGGTTTCACCGCCGCTGAAGAGATTATTTTCTTCGTTTTCCTGATTGGTGGTGCCTTCGGGGTCTTGCGGGCGACCGGCGCAATCGACGCGTTGATCGGCGTCATTCTGCCGAAGCTGGGCAAAAGCCCTTGGCTGTTCATCGGTGGCGGCTTGGTGATTTTTGCCGCCGGCTCCTCCACCATCGGTATGGCGGAGGAATACCTCCCCTTCGTGCCGATCCTGCTCGCCCTCGCCTTTGGGCTGGGCTTCGACGCGATGACCGCCATCGGCATCCTGTGCGTCGGCTACGGCATCGGCTATGGTGTCGCGACGATCAATCCCTTTACGGTCTTGATCGCCCAGGATGTTGCTGGACTGACACCGACGTCCGGCTGGGGTTACCGTCTCGCGATCAGCGTGGTGTTCCTGGCGGTGGGTTTCCAACACGTTTGGAGTTACGCTCGTAAGGTCAAGGCGAACCCCGCTGCCAGCCTGGTTGCAGACATCGAGCCCGACCCCAATCTCACGTCCCAAGAACACCCGGCGCTCACCAGGACGCACCAACTCATCTTGCTGATCACCGCGGGTGCCGTGGCGGTCCTGATTTACGGACTCAGCGAAGCCAGCGGCTGGCATTGGTACGTCAAGGAAATGGGGGCGATGTTCCTTGGCCTTACCATCGTCCTAGCCCTGCTGTCCCGGATGGGTCCCGACCGGGCAGCCTCAGAGTTTTGTACTGGCGCCACAGAGCTCACGACGACGGCCCTGTTGATCGGCTTCGCACGCTCGATTCTGATCGTGCTAGAAGACGGCAACGTCATCGACACCATCGTCCAGGGGGTGGCGGCGCCGCTGCAGGCTGCGGGCCCGGCCCTGGCCGCGGTTGGCATGTTGTTCGTGCAGTCGGTGTGCAACCTCTTCATTCCATCGGGAAGCGGCCAGGCTTACGTCACCATGCCGATCATGGCGCCGTTGGCCGACCTGGTGGGAGTGCAGCGTCAAGTCGCCGTGCTGGCTTACCAATTCGGTGATGGCTTCACTAACATCCTGGTACCGACCAACGCCGTGCTAGTCGGCATTCTGGCCTTCGCTCGCATCCCTTATGACCGCTGGCTGCGGTTCATTTTCCCGTTCATGATCAAGATCTGGATCGTTGCGTCGGTGCTGCTGGCCGTCGCGGTCTGGATCGGCTACGAGTAACACCGACATGCCTCGAGCCGAGCTGTCTCGGCCCGAGCCTGTTTCATAGATAGAGGCCTTCATGCCATCACTCTCTCGACCTGATCATCGGCCGCAGCGGCCGACGTTCTCCTCCGGCCCCTGCGCCAAACGCCCTGGCTGGCATCTATCAGCTTTGGACGACGCCGCCCTCGGCAGATCCCATCGTTCCAAAGCTGGCAAGGCGAAACTAGCCGCCGCTATCGACCGCACCCGAGACATTCTGGGGATTCCCGAGACGCATCGCATCGGCATCGTAGCGGGCTCCGACAGCGGCGCCTTCGAGATGGCGATGTGGTCTCTGCTCGGCGCCCGCGGCGTCGACGCCCTAGCCTGGGAATCGTTCAGCAAAGGCTGGGTCAAAGACGTGATGGATCAGCTACAACTCGAAGATGTGCGGGTCATGGAGGCCGACTATGGCGAGCTGCCGGATCTCGCTGCCACCGATGCGGAGCGCGACATCGTCTTCGCCTGGAACGGCACCACCTCGGGTGTGCGGGTACCGAACGGCGATTGGATCGCCGACAACCGCGGTGGACTCACCCTTTGCGACGCAACCTCTGCGGTTTTCGCGCAGCCCCTGCCATGGGACAAACTCGACGTCGCCACCTACTCGTGGCAGAAGGTGCTGGGTGGTGAAGCAGCCCATGGCATGTTGATTCTGAGCCCGCGGGCGGTTGAACGACTCGAAAGCTACACCCCACCGTGGCCGCTGCCGAAGATCTTTCGCCTCACCAAAGGCGGCCAGCTCATTGAGGGCATCTTCAAGGGCGCGACGATCAACACACCGAGCATGCTGTGTGTGGAAGACTACCTCGACGCCCTGACCTGGGTCGAAGACATCGGTGGACTCGACGCCCTGATGGCCCGCGCCGACGCCAACCTGGCAACCGTCGCCGAGTGGGTCGAGCGCACCTCGTGGGTCGACTTCCTGGCCAAGGAGCCAACAACCCGCTCCAACACCTCAGTCTGCCTGCAAATCGTAGATCCGGCCTTTAAAGCCCTCGGGGCCGACCGACGCGCAGCGGTCCCCAAACAAATCGCGGGCCTGCTCGAACAAGAGGGGGTCGCCTTCGACATAGGCTCCTATCGCGCTGCTCCACCCGGCTTGCGGGTGTGGTGCGGAGCAACCGTCGACGGCACCGACGTCGAAGCCTTGTTGCCCTGGCTCGATTGGGCCTACGCTGAAGTGCTCTGAGTCGTTACTGACGCTAGGCGTCGGCAACTTGGAGGCCGCAGAATCGCTAGAGATCGTCGCTCCACGACGTATGGCCGCACCAAACTCGAACATCCGAGGCTAAATCACCGCCTTGGATGGTTGGGTGCAGTGCCGGGAAGTCTCCAGCGACCGTTTGGATACTTGTCCAAAGCAGTTCAGATGGCGTCGCCGAGCGCCTGGAGGTTTCTCCGGCTCTCGCCCGAGCCAAATCTCGAAGCTACTGAGCTGCCAAATAATCTATCGGAGGCTCTTGGCGAGGATTCTGAACTGTCGCCTCTCTTCCGCGAGCCTCTTCGCCGTGACTGGATCGCTCGCCAAGCCCTGACATCGCCACATTTAGCGGCTTGGACAAGTATCCAAACGCTTCGGGCGTCCTAGATGGCCTCTTGGACGTGGCGCCAGATGATGACTGACACACGTTTCGAGAGGCTTGGACAAGTATCCAAACACCGCGGATAGCGTAGATGGATTCTTGGACTTTTCACCGAGCGAGGATCTCTTCGAACAGTGCCAACGCCCGTGGATCCTCCGACTGGCCGAGCCAAAAGATCGCTTTCTTGCGAATTTCGCCCTGCGAGTGATTCTCAGCATAGTGAATCAAGAGGGGCACGCCCCGGTCTGCTGGCAGCTGCGACAACGCAAAAACGGCGTGTTCTTTGACGTCCAGGTCAGGATCGTGCTCCGTTGCGTCGGCGATCGCCTCGGCGGCACGCTCTCCCGCCTCCTGAGAAAGCCAGAACAAGGCCTGGCTACGAACTTTTCGATGAGGATCTCGATGCGCCATATCGATCAACATCGTGAGGGCGCCCGGTGCATCACTGAGATGCAAAGCAAAGGTCAGGTGCTCGCGCAGATCCAGATCGGTCAGGTTGTGGCGCAGACGGACAAGTGCCTCGAAACCGGCCTCTTCGCGGGCCTCACCCAGCCAGAAAATCGCCTCTTCTTCGAACCGCGGCAGCGTTTTTCCATGCGCCACGTCTTCGAGCAAAACGTCGATCGCACCTCCCTCATGGTGGGCGATGGCCATCAGCGAGGCCTCCGCGGACTTTCGGGTGCCAGCCCGACCTTGGGAGACCAAGAGATCGACACTCTGGGACGTTTCGACCCCATCCCAGACATACACCGGTAGTCCCCCCGCATCAACTTTGCAGTTTTCACCAAAGATCCGGATCTTGTCGACCTGCCGACCCTCGACGCGCAGCAGCACGCGCAGCCGAAGAGTCACGCCTTCCTCCGTCCAATCCTGCGAATAGGCACTGGGTTTTTCGAGAAAACACAGGTTACGCCCACCGCAACACAGGTTGCGCTTGCGCTGCGCAATCGGCACCAGGTAGGTGGCCCAAGCGGGACCTTCGGTGGCCTCGGCCCAATCTGCAAACGCGACATCGAGGTCGGACGGCGCGGTGCCCATGGGATGAACTTCGGCGTTGTGGATCTGAGCTTCGGCCATCGTCATCTCGACGGTGACCAGGGACAGCAAAAGAACTAGCGGAACAACTCGGAACATGGCATGGCTCCTTGGGGAAGATTGTATGATCTCGAATCGTTAGACGACGGAACCCAGCTGCGGTTGGCCAGAACTTCGACAAGCCGAGATTCGCCAAGCCTCGGTTCGATACACGGTGTTCGTTCGATACACTGTGATCGTGAAGCAATGGCGAAGATGGCGGCCCGCTAACGTCTTTGCTGGCGGTCTGTTCGCCAGCGTTGGTCTCGTTAGCGTCGGTCTCGTCAGCGCGACGCTTGTCACCGCGAGCTTGTCGAACCTCCCTCCGCTTCGAGGGCCCAGTCCGTCGGCGCCGGATCGACTTCCGATATCTCAGACTATTGTGTGGGCTTGGGAGCGGGCCGAGTCGCTGGAATTTCTGCCGTCGCCCAAAATCGCCGTCGCCGTACTGGTCGGTAGGCTGCGGCTCGCCGCTGGCACCGTGACGCCGTTTCCGCGTCTCCAGCCTCTGGCTTTGCCCCAGGACACGCCACGGATTGCGGTGGTGCGATTGGAGAGTGACCCGCGGCAGCGTCCCGATCTCGGCAGTGTGCAACAACAGCAGGTCACCGCGGCGATTCTGGCCTGGTCGACGTCGCCACCCGGCTTCGATGTGTTGCAGATCGATTTTGATGCCACCGTCTCGGAACGTGACTTCTATCGTCGCTTGTTGAGAGACCTTCGGGCCCAACTGCCCGAAGCCATGCCGATCTCGATCACTGCCCTCGCTTCGTGGTGTCTCGGTGACGCCTGGCTTGACGGGCTACCGATCGATGAAGCGGTCCCGATGCTCTTCCGCATGGGTCCAGATGCACGGCTCATCCGGGCCACGTTAGCCCGGGGCACAGACTTCAGTCATCCGCTCTGCCGGTCCAGTTACGGCTTGTCGTCCGATGAGCCGCTGCCGGTCTTGCGTTCCAATCGGCGACTGTATCTTTTCCACCCCCAGGCCTGGTCGGAACCTGCCTGGACGGGCTTCCACCACCGCTTGACGCCAGACATCTGAAGGCCTGGCCAAGGAGCCTCCCAATGGTGCACTCCCACCGAAGCAGGTTGATCTTCGCACTGATGGTACTGCTCAGCATGAGCTCGCCGTCGCAGGCTTGTGGCCCCTACGGCATGATTTCCTTCTTCTGGTTGCCGCGTGACCCTGGGCCGAGCCTGGAACAGTTTCTCGAGGGGAACTTGGGCATCCTCGACCACGGCCTGCGCATGCCTTATTTATACGTCGCCTATCGGCACCTCGTGGGCCTCGAAATGGACACCGAGAATCGAGAGGCATTGGCATCGTTATGGCCGCAGGCCCAATTCGACACTGGGAGGATAGATCCCGGCCAAGCCTGGCGAGACGCACGTGGCCAAGTCCCTGATCTTGGCCGCCCCAGCTGGATCTCGACCACCCGCAATCAGCGCACCGAGC
>JAJCXO010000258.1 GCA_029263395.1 Acidobacteriota bacterium
GGTGTAGTCGGTGTGGGATTTGTCCGCACTTGCCGCGGTGGCGTCGTCCTCCGGGTCGACACCGGTCATACCACCGAGCACGGTTGCAGCGTCGGCAACGGTGCGTGCCATCGGCCCTGCGGTGTCCTGGGTGTGAGAGATCGGGATGATGCGCGACCGACTGACCAGCCCCACCGTCGGCTTGATGCCAACAACGCCACAGGTCGACGATGGACACACCACCGATCCATTGGTTTCGGTGCCGATGGCAGCCGCCGTCAAGTTGGCGGAAACCGACGAGCCCGAGCCTGAGCTCGAACCGCAGGGATTACGATCGAGTACATAGGGATTGCGGCACTGGCCGCCACGACCACTCCAGCCACTCGACGACCGCGTCGAACGGAAGTTGGCCCACTCGGAAAGGTTGGCCTTGCCGAGGATCACCGCCCCAGCGGCACGCAATTGACGAGCAACGAAAGCATCCTTCGCCGGGATCGAGCCGGTCAACGCCAACGAGCCAGCACTGGTGGTCAAACGGTCCGCCGTCGCGATGTTGTCCTTGAGCAAGATCGGAACGCCGTGCAGTGGGCCGCGCACTTCTCCCGCTGCCCGTTCCTGGTCGAGCTGACGAGCGATATCCAGGGCCTCGGGGTTGGTCTCGATCACCGACCGCAGCTCAGGCCCCTGGCGATCGATCTGCTCGATGCGTTCGAGGTACAACTCCGTGATGCGCTGTGATGTCCAGCGGTCGCTAGTCATACCTTCCTGCAGTTCCGCCAACGTCACCTCCTCGAGCTCGAAGGTTGTCGACTCGATCGCGGCTGGTGGTGGCGAGCCGGTCTCGTCTTGCGGCGCACAAGCAGACGCTCCCGCCGCTACCAGGCCACCAACAGCAGCAAGCTCTAGCAGTTCACGGCGGCTCAGGCCCGAGCGATCTTCTTTGTTGGATGGCTGGGTCGTCATGGGTTTGCCTCCTGGTGTGAGTGGTTCGTTGAGTTGCCGTCTGATTCTAGTTGCGCGTCCTCATCATTTGATCCTAGTTCCCTCATCGTTCCCACATGTCTTTGAAGTTCGTCCGTTATAAGTTGAGCAGGCGCTGGACGACAGCTAGCCGGCGCCCTAAACCAAGCCAACCAAGGAGCTCACTGATGCATAAGGCAACCTGGATTCTTCTGACAGTCGCCTCTGTCTTGTTCATAGCCCAAGTGCAACCCGTTGAGGCCGGCCAGGGTCACTTCGAAGTTTTTGCTGGGCAGTACTTTTCCGACTCTGCCATCGACGATGAACCGGTGGTGGGTGTGCGCGGCGGCTATCGCTTCAACGACCACTTCGGCCTCCAGGGTTCCCTCGGGCGAGTCGAGTTGATCGACCCCGTGATCTCGGTCTTCGGTGCCGATGGTGACGGCGTGTTCTTCGACGTTTCTGCGATGTGGTACCTCAACCCCGGTAAGAAGGCTGAATGGGTTCTGTTTGGCGGCCCCGGTCACGCCAACCTCCAAAGTGGTAATCGGTTCCGTCTCGATCTTCACGGAGACATCTACGACGACGAGCACAGAATCCGTAGCACTGATTCCGCGACGCTACATGCCGGCGTTGGTGTCGAAATTTCGTTCGGCAACAGGACATACCTGCGGCCGATGGTGAAGGCGCGGTGGTTCGAAGGCTTCAGCAGCCAAGACGACTTCCTGCGCAGCGATACCGACGTCGAAGCGACGGTGGCGTTCGGTTGGAAGTGGGGGAAACCTTGAACCTCTGAATCTCTTGCGTTCCGATTCGTACTCATGACGAGGGAGCTCCACTCCCTCGTCGTTTTTGTTTTTCTGCGACGGGAGGCACCAGGAACGGTACCGTGCGCCCGCCGCGGTCATCGCCTTCGGCGTGGTCTGGCAGCGGCAGCTGCGATCTCGGGCCTGGTGGTGCGCCGCCGCCTTGACCACCTCGATCTAGGCGTAGTGCTCAAGACTCGCGAATAGTCACCAGATCCTTCGACCAACCCACGGGTTAGGACCCCTAGAATGTAGGATGAAAGCCTACGCAGCCACCTAGGGACACGCTTGTCGGAAGCCGCCGAATCGGCTAGCATTTCTAGTGAATTCTCCAGGTTGGACCACTGAAGTCGGCCTTCTATCAGGCCACCGCTGAACCGCAGACAGCGCCCCGGAACCTCCACCTTGCCGAAGATCCCAGTAGATCGTAGAGCCGTACTCAAAGCCATGTCCTACGGCGCCCTATCGGCAGCCGGAGGTTACGTTGGCTGGCGAATGGCCCATACGTGGCAACCTGAAGGGCCGAAACTCGGTGACGAACCCACGATCAAGGTAGCTGATGCCTCGAGAATCGAACCCGCCCACCAGATGCTCGATCCGTTGGCTGACGAAGGCGGCTTCGGCCGACAACGCACCGAGCCTGGCACCCAGGCTTCTGATCAGGCGGCCTATCTACAGAAGATCCGCGACTTCGACGAGGTGTATCCCGAGGATGTCATCCTCGGTGTAGACCAACTCGCTATTCTGAAATCGACGGCCCGACGCCTCACCAAGGCCCAGCGGGTGATCGGTCACGGTCACTTCAATCTGCTCAACTTCGACAATCTGCTCAAATACTGTCGACGCTACAGCTCGATCGGTCGTTTCTCCCAGCAGGAGCTCGACCTGCTCGAAGAGCTATTCGCCGCCGACGCCACGGATTACGGGTTTTACGGCGAGAAAGTCCAAACCGAGCTCACCACCGAGATCGCTGAGAAGGACACTGCCAAGATTGCGGACACCGGCCACTTTCTATTCCGCGGAGAAGCCCAGACAAAATACGAGAAGATGCGCCAAGACCTCGATGGCGGCATCTTCCTCACTTCTGGAATCCGCAACGTCGTCAAGCAGATGCAGCTGTTCCTCGACAAAGCGGTCACCACCGACGGCAATCTCTCCCAGGCATCACGCTCGCTCGCTCCGCCGGGATACTCGTTCCATGCCGTCGGTGACTTCGACATCGGCAAGGTTGGAGCCGGCCTCGACAACTTCAACGAAGTTTTCGCCGAAACCGACGAGTACAAGAAACTTGTCGACCTCGGCTACATCGAGTTGCGATACACGCCGACCAACCCCTTCGGCGTTCGCCACGAGCCCTGGCATATCAAAATGAAGGCCTAGGCCTCGTCGAGGATCGACAGCCCCGGCTCTGCTCGCTGGTCGCGGATTCGGCAAAGAGCGTACGTGGCGCCTATTGACACGCATCTATTTATCGATGTAAGTCTATACCTTCACTTTCCGCTCTCCGGAGGTCTCATGCCTCGATCACGACGCCACTCTTGGCTGTGGATCACAGCCCTGTTCGCGCTTTTGCTGCCAGGCGCCAATGTTCTCGCTCAGGCGGTCAACTACGACATCGTCTATGTGCGTCAGCCGCGATTTGGCGACGACGTCAACACAACCTGGCCAGAGGTTTTTCACCCCGCCCGCCTCGACCCGGGGGCTGATCTCATGTTGCTACATCCTGATGGCAGCGAAGAGGTGTTGGTGGCGGGTGGACTCGGCGGAGTCACTGACCCCTTTCTGTCGTTCGACGGCCTGTGGATCTACTACAGCCTGTTCCACGATTTGCAGCCCGAGAGCCTCAACGGCCAACGCGGCGACCTCCCCCACGCCGGAGCCGACATCTACCGCATCCACGTCAACAGCCGCCAGATCGAGCGACTCACCCACGGCGAATTCACACCCAACACCGGTGCCGGTCACTGGGACGAATCCAACCCGCTCGATCCGCCGCCGGAATTCAACCGTCTCGGTTATGGCATCCTCAACCTTGGGCCATGTCCGCTGCCTGGCGGTCGTATCGCCTTCACCTCCAACCGCAATGGTTTCACCCCCCAGAAGGGTTTCACCAACCCGACTCTACAGCTCTTTGTGATGGACGAGGACGGTTCCAACGTTACCGCGATTGCACCAATGACCATCTCCAGTGCCATGCATCCAACGATCCTGCGCGATGGCCGAATCTTGTTCTCCAGCCATGAGGACCAAGGACTACGCGATCGGCGGCTTTGGGGCATCTGGTCGATCTATCCCGACGGACGATCCTGGCAGCCGGTGATCAGCGCGTTTCGCAGTCCCCAAGCCTTCCACTTCATGACCCAGCTCAGCGACGGTGACCTGGTTATCGAGGATTATTACAATCTCAACAACAACGGTTTCGGCGCCCTCTACCGCCTGCCAATCGCACCGCCAGACGGCGTGCCGGCGTTTTACGGCCCCTTCCCAGAGGACAATCCAGAGATCCTTCAAACGGTCGGCGGTGGCTTCCTGTACCCGTTCCGCATGCCGTTCACGCCGTGGGGTATGACGTCGATCACGCCGATGACCCACGGTAATGACGAGGCAGCTCCGGTCGGCGAAGACGGCGTCACTCGGGTGGGCAAGTTCACCCATCCATCCGGCGCTCCGGGTGGCGATCTGCTAGTGGCTTGGACGCCAGGCCCAGCCAACGATCTGAATCGCCCCGTACCGGTCCCCTATTACGATAGCGGTCTTTATCTGGTCCCCGATGCGGACGAGGTTTGGAGCCCTGACGACCTGGTGTTGATCAAGAATGACCCAGCCTACAATGAAGCCTGGCCCCGGGCACTGGTGCCCTATGAAGAGGTCCACGGCGTTGCTGAACCCGACGAACTGCCGTGGCTACCCAACGACGGCGGAGCCCATGCCCTGCTGCCAGCCGGCACACCCCACGGTCTGATCGGCTCGAGCAGCTTCTATAAGCGCGAGAGTTTCCCCGGCTGGGTGACACCCTGGGCTGACAACTTCGATGGCCTCGACGCCTTCAATACCTCGGAAAACGGCCAGAGCAGCAATTGGTCATGGCAAGGCTCCGATGCAGGTCGTTACGACAACAGCGAGATCTGGGCGGTCCGCCTGTTGGCGATGGAACCCAACACACACCGCAGCTACGGCCCCAACAATGGACGACACTTCGAAAGCCACGCTGGCGAGCGTCTGCGCATCCTTGGCGAGATCCCGCTGCGCAAGTCTGATACATCCGGCGACCCGATCCTCGATCCCGAAGGCAATCCGGACACTAGCTTTCTCGCCAAGATTCCCGCCGACGTGCCGTTCACCTTCCAGACTCTCGATCGTCGTGGCTTGGCCCTCAACATGTCTCAAACATGGCATCAGGTTCGTCCCGGAGAGGTACGCACCAACTGCGGCGGCTGCCACGCCCATAGTCAGCAGC
>JAJCXO010000259.1 GCA_029263395.1 Acidobacteriota bacterium
AAGCGCGCGCGCAGTACCACGCCCGAGTGATGGAGGAAGCGATCGAAGACGAGGACCCGTTCACCGGCCTCACCGATGGAGCCGGCCGCTTCGAGATCAAGGCACTGCCCGCGTCGAGCGTTGACCTCGCCGCCAGCGCACCGGGCTTCGTGGCGATCCGGGTACCCGGCATCGTGCTGCCAGCGGGTCGCGCCGAGATCGATCTCGGCACGATCGTCCTGGAGCGCGGAGTCCCGCTCAGCGGCCGCGTCGTCGATCTGGACGGCACCGGTCTCGCCGGCATCGACGTCTGGCGAGCCACTGAACTCGGCAATTCACCGAGCTCGGCGCTGGCTCGCCTCGGTGGTGCGCCACCGGAGGTGGAAACCGCCGCCGATGGCAGCTTCGAGCTGCCCGATCTTGCGAGCGGTAGCCAGCATCACCTGCTCTTCCACGGTGAGGGCTACCTCACCGACTGGCGACGCGATGTCACGGCTCCCCTTCCCGAGCCGATCCTCGTCGTCCTACGACCCGGCGGAGCGATCCGCGGCCGGGTGATCGATGAGCAGGAGCGACCGATCGCCGCCAGCCGAATCACGATCCAGCCCGCAGACCTCACCGCCGGCAGCCTCGATGTGCAACAGACCCACAGCGAGCACGGGCAGACCGTCCTCTCCGACGAGGATGGATTTTTCGTCATCGACACGATCACTCCCGGTCCCTATGAAGCCGAAGCTTTCGCCCCCGCCTACCAACCGGCTGAGCCGATCTCACTGACGGTCAAGGCCGGAGTGGCCATCGACGATCTCGAGTTCGTGCTGCTGCGCGGAGCGACCCTCGAGGGCCGAGTCATGACCAGTGATGACGAGCCGGTCTCCAGCGCCCGCGTCATGGTCGGTCGCCCGGCCGGCGTCACCGACAGCGAAGGCTACTACCGCATCGAGGGCATCTCTCCCGGGCCCCAGATGGTCGAGGTGCGCCATCCGATCTTCAACCGCGAACGCCAGGACATCGACATCGAAGAGGGGATCAACACCCTCGACGTGGTGCTCGAGAGCGGTTACTCACTGACTGGCCGAGTCATCGACGAGCGCGATCAACCGGTCAGCCAGGTCCAGCTCACCCTCACCGGCGGACGCGAGTACCACGACGACAGCACTAGCACCGGTGCCGACGGCACCTTCGATTTCCCCCAGGTGGCCGTCGGCACCTACCGTCTCCGCGCCACCAAGGAAGGCTACGCGGCGACCGATCGACCGGCTGCGATCGAGATCATCGACGCCCCGGTGGAAGACTTCGAGGTCCGCCTGTTGCCGGGCACGATGATCGTCGGCCAGATTTCCGGCATCGAGATCGACGAATTGGCACAACTCGAAATCACCGCCCGCTCGCGCACCGCATCTGGCGGCAGCGGCCACGTCGACTACGAGGGCCGCTACGAGATCCGCGATCTCGGTGTTGGCGAGTGGCAGGTCCGCGCCAGGCTGCCGGGAGGCCGCCGCGAGGTCGACGGCTGGGTACAGGTCCCGCCACAGACGCGCGAGGTGACCCTCGATCTCGAATTCGGCTCCGGCGTCACCCTCTCAGGCGCCGTACTCCACAACGGCGAGCCTCTCGCTGGTGCCCGCGTCGCCGCCTTCGGCCACAGCGTCAACGCCCGCCGCCAGGTGGTCACCGACTACCAAGGGCACTTCAACATCGAGGATCTTCCGCTCGGCAAGTACCGGATCGACACCTCCCACCCGCGCGAGCTGCTGGTCCACAACCACGACCTCGACTTGGCAAGTGATCTCGACATCACCATCGAGATCGAAACCGCCCAAGTCAGCGGCCGCGTGACCTCGACCACAGACGCGGCGCCGATCGCCAACGCCGTCGTCGCTGTGCAGCAAATCCTCGGCCCCGAAGCGGTCCGCGACGGAGGAATGTTCACTGTCGGAACCGATGCCGAAGGGCGCTTTCGCCTGGCGAGGATCACCCAAGGTACGTACCGTCTGACGGTTCGTCGGGATGGATACGAGCCCCTCGAGCAAACCCTCGAGCTCGGTGATAATGCCGAGACCCTCGAGCTCGGTCTGACTCCCACTGAGGGGCTCGAGCTGGTGCTGCAGATGGCAACGGGTCAGTACCCTCCTCATGCCACGGTCAACGTCTTCGACGAGGCCGGACGGATCCTGGTCGCCGAGAGCCGTCCGGTGGACGCGGCGGGCCTGGTGCGTTTCCCGACGGTTCCCCCTGGGCAGTGGAGCCTGTTGGTCGCCGCTCCGGGCAGCGCGCCGGTCCAAGCCGTCGCCACGATCCCCGGGGAGCCACTATCTTTGGTGCTCCCCGAGGGCAAGAGCCTGACCGTGCGGGTGCCAGCATTGATCGGCTCTCAGCAAGCCGCCTCAGTGTCACTGCTGGGAACGAACGGCCAACCCTTCGCCGGTATCGGATCGACCGCCGATGGCGCCCAGACGATGTGGCGACTCGTTGGTGGCGCGGCAGTCGTCGAAGGAGTGCCGGCTGGGCTCTGGATCGTACAGGTCGTCGCTGCCGATGGTCAAATCTGGTCGGCGGCGACCGATGTGGGCAGCCTCTATGGTGCCGAGATCACTCTCGAGTAGAACCGCCGATCGAACAAAAGAGCTTGTTGTTTATAGGTGCCAGCGACCTCGGAGCGGAGCGTTGCCTCGAAAATGCTTTTTCTGTAGGTGTCTAGTGAGGGTCGATTGGGCCACCGGTCGCGAGCCCGATATCGGCTCGTCACGGGTACCTGCTCTCGCTGCGGGGTCATCGAATTTGGGTTCGAAACCCACCGGGGTTACATTCCAGGGGCCATCCGGGCTATTTGGGTGCCAGGGACTTCGGCCGGAGAGCGGTCGAAGAGCTTTTTCAATCGATGCCACTACCAAATCTGGAGTAGCTGAACCTTCTTGACTTCTTACGCTAGGCCTCACGAGCGGCGGAAGCCGGCTCCTTTAACTTCTGCTCTAGAATCTTTGACTCTTTTTCAAATTGAGATACCGAGTGGGCGCACTCCACCCGTCGAACGCAGAGATCAAGATCGCACCTGTGCCCAACTGGCTCGAGAGGCCTAAGGATCGGCCGCAGTTGATTCCGACCGAAATGGACGGCACTCAGAAAGCTCGACGATTGTGTTATGTAGCCCCGTTGGGGCTGGAGGCAGGCTTGTCCCGACAGCTCATCTTCCGGGGTGAGTCCTCGCAGTGTGGCCCTGACGTCGCCGTTGGCGCAATGCCAGGCACCCGTTCATCGGCAGGATCTGACCCAACGATCGCCGGTCCGTTTTAGCCTGATCTTCCTAAAGCCATTGTTGCCCCTTCTCGGCCGTCTTTGCGTGGTGCTGGGTGACGCAAGAACAACTTAACCACAAGGAGGCATCACTACTACGGACCTCAGCTGCCAACAGCAGAGGGTGAGGAGAATGGCCATGGGCATCGTCCTCAGCAAGTTCTTTCAGCACCCTCTCTGCCCGACTTCTTCTTCGCAATGCTGTTACATAACCTACGCCTTCCTCTCAACGGATCCGGTGGGTTCACGGGTGAAGACCCGTTCGCAGCTGCCCCCAGTTGCCAGTTCCTTCCGGGCATCTCGGGAAGCCTCGATACGTACCCATTCTGTTCTGATTGCCCGCGCGAACCTCGTGCTCAGCGGTGCTCTCACCCAGGCTGCCGAGGCGCAGTTCAGCAGTTTGTCTGAGGGGTCGGCCATGACCCCGTGCATGCGCGACCGTCCCCAATTGCCAGTACTTCCAAACACCCAGGAGACCTTGATGCGTACCCATTCTGTTCTGACAATACTCTCGATCTTCGCTCTCAGCGGTGCTATAGCGCAGGCTGCCGAACCGCAATTCAGCCACTTGGAACAGGATTCGGCCATGTCTCCCAAAGGCGTCAGCATGGGCTGCGACGACGGCATCATCCTCGATGACGGCACATTCGAAAACGCAACCGGGCCCGGCGGCGGTACCAATGGAGCCATGGTCCAGCATTTCACGCCGTTTCCCGGCTCGAGCTCCCAGGTGGAGGAGGTCTGCTTGTGCTTCTTCCGCCAATCTGGGGGGGCGTCGACCCTGGATTTCGACATTGTTGCCTACGACGACGATGGCCCCGGCGGGAGCCCGGGGACTCTACTGGGATCGTTCCCGGCCTCGGTGACCCCCTCTGCGGACAACACCGTGGAGTTCTTCAGCTTCGAGGCGCCAGCAGGCTTCAACATACCGACCGACGGATTCTTTCTTGGAGCCGGGTCCTGGAACACAGTGCAGGCCGGCGGGTACTTCCTGTGTCACGACATCACCGAGATGCCCGGCGAACCCGAACCCGCCTACTTCACGCCGGACTCCGACGCAACGGCCTTTGCGCTCCTCAGTGACTTTACCGCCCACAACGCCCTCGGCGTCCGCGTGAAGCTGGCCGACAGGTCGCTGACGTCTATCGGCGGATGGATTCTGCCGGGTTTCGAAGTCGAGATCGACGATCCGACCGGCCCCACCGTACAGTGGGCAATCCGCAACCAGTCCGACAACATCCAATCCGTCGACCTCAGGTACTACGGACGAACCGTCACCAGCGAGCCCCTGCGGGACTCGATCTTCAACATCGGACCCCAGGCGACGGTGGCAACGGACATCCGCTTCAACCTGAACGATCTCGAGGTCCGAGAAGGTTTCGCCACCGGTGTGGCGATTGCCAAGGTCGCCGGCGGCGGCACTCAAGGGATCGCGGCTGACTACTTCCGGATCGATGAGGGCAACGCCTTCGCCACTGGCAACCGTTGGGTGAACCCGAGCGAACTCTGCGACAACCGCGAAGCCCGCTTGGTGGATTTCGGCGGCGGCACCATCTTCCGTGTTCTCCTCAACCAGCCCCAAGGCCCGCTTGCTTCGTCGTTTTCCTACCAGGTCTTCGACTTCAACGGCAACGAGGTCATAAACTTGGGCTTCATCACATCGCAGCACTACCTCGAGCTCGACACCAGTGAGCTCAACATCGGCATCCCGTTCGGGACGGTAGTGTTCAGCTTTGCACCGTCGGCCGGCGGCTGGGTGAGTGCGCGGTACTCAGCGTTCGGACAGTTCTCGACCGAGGTGGTCGGGGCTTGTCCATTTATAGGTGCCAGCGACCTCGGAGAGAGCGAGAGCGAAGCGTTGTTGATGGCCGGTGGCGGTGCTTAAACTATGCCCTCGATGTAGTCTGATGCCTTCTGATGGCCATCTCGAAGAGCCGAGGCCACGAAGCGGCTTCGAGTCGATTTCGACTACCCTGGCCGTTTGAATTCTCTGGTTTTCCGGTTGAGCTCAAACACACCTACCCCAGCAATCTCAGATATCGAGATTCAATAGACGGTTGGCTACCGTATCGAGGTCGAAAATCGACCCGGCAGCAGGCTCAGTTAGACGCTGGAGTCCGCGCCACCCAATGCGCCGCTCCGCCTGCGTCAGCAAGCGGATCGATGGCATCACCGAAGCGGACGAAGGGTAGGCTTGGTGGAAAGCTGAATTTGGGGAAGATCGCTTCGGTGACCCTGCCGAGTTTCACTTTGAGTGATGCCTCGCGAAACATTCCGACGAAGGCCCGGTAGGCGAGTTTCATGCGATCACGCATTTCTTTGGATGCTGCGTGACACAGCGGTTTGGGTGTGCGCTTGTGGTTGGCGGAACGAGCGATGGGATCTTGGTTGCGGATGGCGTCCATACCCAAGGGTTCGATGCCGAGCTCGGCACGCTGCACCGCAGCGTCAGCTTCGATCTCGACGACCATCTCGGTCACGAGTTTG
>JAJCXO010000260.1 GCA_029263395.1 Acidobacteriota bacterium
AGGACCGTCGATGACGATCAGCCTGGGCCGCGCTGCAAGTTCTCCGGAAGGAGTCGATGGCTCCATGGCCACATTGTAACCGCCCGGGTTCCTCTCCCGCCGCGGTGGCATGATCTAGTGGTCCGTCTGGCTCGAAATTGATGGATCTACTCGGTCTTCCCCGAGCAATATCCATCATTTCGACCCTGACAGACCACTAGCTCCCCACTCGGGGAGCCTGAGCTTACGCCACCACAGCGGTGAGATTATAGATCCCGCTCGCGTAGGCGAGGGAGCCGGAATAGCTCACCCGGCTCTCGAGCGGATTCTTGGCCAGGAAAATCTTGAGATCGTTGCGTTGCGAGGTGTAGAGCGGAATCACGGTCGTGCCACCGCACTGGCTGCTCTCTCCTTTGATTTCTTCAGGCGAGAACGCCGGCTTGTTGTTGATCTTCAGCGTCTCGACATCGGCCGAGTACCAGCCTTTGTTATCGGGACCGCTCAAGGTCATGGTGCCCTTTCCGGCACTGCTGTTGGAGTTTGTTGTGAAGACGTTGAACGAGAGCTTGGTGGTGGTCGACATGAAGGCCTCCTGAAAGGTGTTGTGTGGCCCCGGACGTTCCGGCTCGTGGTCCACGACGCCGGTATGAACGGGAGAATGGTTCGTTGCAAAACGGATTTGCTGCCGTCCGCTCAACACTCATCTATATGGCAAGAGGCGTGCCATGCACTCGCGCAACGGCTGAACCCCGACAGATGAACGGATCCACGCCATCGAGACCCAGCGCAAGAGGCCTATCGCTACCGGATGTGAACCGAACGGTTCACCTGAATCTAGACGGGTGTGAACCGATCTGTTCACCCTTCTCCACCGTCGCAGAACCCGAGTTGGCGGCGCAGCCGGCGGAAAGAATTTGGATGCAGGCCGAGGCGCCTTCCCGCTTCGGCGATTGCCGTGGATCGCCATCGAGAGGTCCCGGTTGGTGGCAGCGATCACCCTTACGTCGACCTCGATCGGCCGCGTGCCGGAGGTATGGCGAGACGTAGCTAGGCCAATCTCGACCCCATGGTAGAATCGACTCTCGAGGGGAACGTTGGAGACTATCGCTAGCTCTCGAGGCGTCGATCACTAACGTTGGATGCCTGTACAACAATCTCGCGGCTGATGTTTCTTGCAAGTTAGACGTCCAACTCGTGAAAACATCCGATGCAGCGGGCATGTTGGACGCCCAACTCGTGAAAACATCGGATGCAGCGGGCAGTTTGGACGCCCAACTAGTGAAAACATCGGATGCGTCGAGCAGTTTGGACGCCCAACTCATCAAAACATCGGATGCGCCGGGCAGTTTGGACGCCCAACTCGTCAACGCATCGACCAATGACGCCTTCTCGGTCCTTTGCCAGCCGAGATTGACGCTCAACGACACCTGCTGAGCGTCGCCACCAGCCTCTCCGAGGTCGAACGACGCATTCTGCAAGGCTCAACGAGCAGAGTTGAGCGCCGGCAACATGGGTCTGCGACCGGCGGTTGCTAGATTTTCGGTCAACAACAGGCTCCTGGCGTCGACTATGGTCAGTGACACAGCCAACCAGACTGTTGATTCGGACTGCCACAGGTGAATCGAGATGGAGATGACGCCTGCCAAAACTCTACTCGGCAAGGCCCTCCGTCAGGCCCTGGGGTTTGGCTTGGTCGCCACCTCCGCCCCCCAGGGTGTTGTGCCCCAGGGTGTTGTGCCGGGCACGTCTCAACGCGGCCAAGCAGCCAGGAGTGAGCGCGGTCGACCTGGTGACCCGGCGGGTGGAAGACCCCAATCTCGATCCTGCCTACGCCGAGCCGATCGAGTCCATCGGCGGCGGAGCGCGCACCACATCGAGAAACAGTGGACGCCGAAGCTGGTGCGCCGGGTGCTCGACCCGTTGCCCGGCCTACTGCTGCAGCCGAAGATCGAACAGAGCCAGTACAAGATTAGTTACTACATCGATCCCGAGCAGGCCCCGAGTCTCGATGAGATCGTTCAGCTTCTGCATCAGGAGGAGCAGGCGGTCAATGTAACCCTCTCGTTCGGCCAGTTCCTCGACCTGATGCCGATCCGGGCCTCTAAAGGACTGGCACTGCGCTACATCGCCGCGCAGTGGGAGATCCCGCTCGATCGCATCCTGGTCGCTGGCGGCTCCGGTGCCGACGAGGACATGATGCGCGGCAACCCACTGGCGGTGGTGGTCGGCAACCGCCACCACGAGGAGCTGTCGCAGCTGAGCGAGGTCCATCAGATCTATTTCGCTGAGGCCCACTACGCGGCCGGTATCCTCGAGGCATTCGACCATTACGACTTTTTTGGCGGCTGCCAGGTCCCCGACCGCTCGGAGACCGCGCAGTGACCGAACGGCTGTTGCTCTGCACCGATCTCGATCGCACCCTGCTGCCGAACGGCGTCCAACCCGAATCGCCCGACGCGCGCCGGGTCTTCGCACGGCTAGTGGAGCGCCCCGAGGTGACCCTGGTCTACGTCTCAGGCCGCGCGACAACCGCTGGATGCACCGCCCGAAGATCGATTGGGAACGCGCCGAGCAGCGCCATCAGCGCAACAGCGTCGAGCAGCGGATCTTTGATGGACTCAAGAAGATGATCGAGTTGCGCAAGACCATCCCGGCCTTTGCGGACTTCAACAACCGCGAGCTGATCGCGACAGCCAACCCGCACCTGTTCGCGTTCTGGCGCACCCACCCGTTGCACGCCAACGCCGCGATCCTGGTAGTCGCGAACTTCGATGCCTCACCTCGCCATCTAAATCTGAAGGAGCTCGGCAATCGGGGCATGTTCCAGTACGCACAGGTCACCGATCTGGTCAGCGGCGAGCAGCCGGCCCTGTTCAAAGAACAGCTGGTGATCCCAGCCTATCGCTTCTACTGGCTGACCGACCAGCAGGTCGCCGCACTGTAGCCACTCCTTCGGCTTCATCTCTTGCCAGGCTTGGTGCGGTGCGCACCGAAGTATTTCTCGCTGCGGTAGCGGAGCCAGACGCGGAGGACTTGAGGGATCTGCTCTCGTTGGTCCGCGGAGAGGCGCTCGTAGAGGGCGAGGGCACGGTCCCGTTCTCGTCGGCAGGCTTGGTTTTTGTGCGCGTCCCAATGGCCACGAGCCAAGCGGATGCGTCGACTGGTTTCCTTGATGAGCTCCCGGCCGGTGAGATCGGCGTCGTTCTTTTTGTGTTTCTTGGCGGGCATGGGACGAGCAAGGGTGAGGGGGTATCAGGAAGCTCCGCTGGCGCTCACCATCGTGGTATTGCTGAGGGTGCCCGTCGCGCCGGAGTCGAGAGGTATTACAGGGTATTGATCTCGGTAAAGCAACCCGAGTGACTCGGACCCTGGCAGACAAAGTCAGATGCTCTCTGGCGCAATGGCCTTGATGCCGATCTCGGCGTACCGAGCTCGGCCCACTGGCGATCGGGCAATTTGGATGGGACGATCCGAGTCCTCCGGGGAGGAATGGTCCTGGTCGGCGGGCAGCGAAAAAAGCCGGCGAGACTCGCTAAGAGGGATCAACACATGCAGGCCCATGCCCTCCGAGGCGTCGAATAGCAAAACTTCGAGCCAAACTCAGCCAATCGTAAGTCGCTCATTCTAAACGCTGGCTTAGCTTTCGGCGAGTCACAGAGGCCATTCGCCACTTGATCATGGCGCTAGCTGAACATCAGCGGCAACTGGGAAATGACAACTGGACAACGAAGAGGCCATCGCATAGAACTCACCCACAGGGTCGTTGCTTCCAGATTTCAACAGCGAGCGGGACATCCCCCAGGTGTCGACCCACAACGAATGGAGAAACCAACATGCATCTCAGGCTGTTAGCACTCACGGCGCATATCGCAATCGGATTTTTCGCCGGCACAACCATTGCCGAAGCCGCTACCCACTACGTGTCGGCGGAGCGCGGAAGAGGCCGCGAAGGAACCAAGGAAAGACCGGTCAAAAACATCGGCAATCTGGTCGATCGGCTCGCACCCGGCGACGTCATCAACATCGCTGGTGGCCTTTACCACGGACGGAGTGATGCGGGTTGGGTCGCGATCGAAGTGCCGGTCAGCATCGTCGGCGGGTGGAAC
>JAJCXO010000261.1 GCA_029263395.1 Acidobacteriota bacterium
CATTGAACGACGAGAGGGCAACCCCTACGTCCTCCCTGGCAAGGTTGCTGGCCGACCGATCGAGTCGCTCAAGAATCCATGGGGGCGCATCCGCCAGCAGGCCGGTCTTGAGGGTGTCCGAGTGCATGACCTTCGTCATTCGTACGCCAGCTTCGGCGTTGGTCTCGGGCTGCCGCTTCAGCAAGTCGGGAAGCTGTTGGGGCATTCTCAGATCGCGACGACAGAACGGTATGCGCACCTGGCGGATGACCCGATCAGGAAGGCGAACGAGCGAATCGGTGATCACATCGCAGCGATTATGTCGGGGTCACCCAAGGCCGAGGTGGTGGCGATCGGGGTGCGAAGTATGCGAGAAGGCTCCTAGGAGAAAATTAAATCTCTTCATGTAAGGTCAGAATGTTCGCTGAAGTGGATCGGGGCTACGGTGGTTGTCAAGAAGTGCGGACCATGAAATCAAGATAGTGAGCTCGGCAGCTTTGGGAATGGGCACGGCCTTGCTGGACGGCAGTAAGTTCTTGTGACGACTGATCTGCTGAGCCAATTCACGATCGGTGGGATCGTCCGTGGTGACGGCAACTTTGCGCGCAAGCGACGCTACAGTTTCCTGGCGTTCGTTAAGGAGGCGGCTCAGCCATATACGTGCCGACGGTAGTCTCTGAGCGATACGAGTGACGGTAACAAGGACGTTTGCCTGGGCATTTTCGTCGCCAAGGTCCAGGGCTGCGACCAGCAAGCTTGCATCGTGGTCGAGTTGTTCGGTGACAAGCTGCTCACCAAGAAGATCCGGGGTCAAGGGTCCAATGGCATGGCCACCAGGCTCGCCAAAAAGACGCTGCAAAAGTCGCAATAGGCGGCGTCGATCCGCTGGGTCGAGATCACCACCAACGACCGCCCCGATTGTTGCTTCCGAGGTGTGGGCGCTAACTCCGCCAAGAAGGGTCACTGTCGCCATCACCGGATCGACCGCTTCCTTCAGAACCTCCCTAGCATATGCATCGAGCCCTAGACGCTCGATCTCACGCTGCCAGAATCGCCGCTCGTGACGAAGTGTCCGAGCCAACGGGTCCCCGCGGGCGTCCTCGTCGCCGCCAAGTACGGCGTCGAGGGCGGCCATGTATAGGTAGAGAGCCCGATCGAAGCGGTCGTCGTCTAGCGTGGATGCTGTCAAAGAATCCACCTTGTGCCCCAGTACATGGGCGAATCGATCCTGCGCCGCGTTTACAGCGTTCGCTCGGGCCTCGAAACCCGCCACCAGTGCTCCGATAACTCGCGGCTTCCAGCGGTCGAGAAGCTTCTCGACCTCATCACTTGTCTGCTTGAGCGCTTCCCACCAATCGACTTCATGCGGCAGGCGGGCAGCAGGATCAGCACTGCGTCTGGCTAGAAGCACGAGGCGCAGACGCGCGGTTCCCGACCCTGTAGCCATGACTTCAAGAAGCGGTTTGATCACATCGTCGAGGCGCGTCTCCGCGTAGTCCACTACCACAAGCCGCGGGGTTGTGCCCTTGAGCAAGATATCGGGCTCGGGTAATCTGGCATGACGACGGAGAAAGCCAGCATGCCACCGTTCGCCACTGAGGCGGCGGCACCATTCGATCATCAGACGCGTCTTGCCCACGCCACCGTCGCCCGTTAGGAGCAGGACGCCACGGCGCTCGTTGGCGTCACAGAAACGCTGCAAGAGGCCAATTTCCTTAGAACGCCCGTCTTCGTCAAAAGGGATGACCTCAAAGGCCGCTGTTAGGAGTTTGCCCGGCGAAGGGTTCGCTTCAAGGGTTCCGACACCGTCGTCGAGCAAACCTTCGAGCACCAAAGACTCTTTGATCGCCGCGCGCAGCACTTCCCCTTCGGAGGACGCTGCCCAAGCCTCCAACTCGGCACTGGTAGTCGCAAAGACACTGAAAAGGGCACGACGGTCGAGTATCCGCTCGTCAACGTCGGAACGGCTCGAAGCCCACAGTACTTCAGCCATCAGGCTGTCGATCAGCAGATCCCGCGGCAGCTTTTTGGCCGCTGCGTCCGATCGGAGCCACTCACCGATCTCCGTACGAACGCCAGCGAGGTCGGGTTCGCCAAAGCGCCACTGCACGCTGCCTAGAAAGCCTGCCCAGCGCTCCGGCTCGCAATCAAGCCAGCTAAGTGCGTTGGCAATCTCCTCCGACCGCTTCTTTGGCTTTAGGACGGGTAGAAGCGTTCGCAGTGCGCTCACGACTTGGTCCCGCTGCTTGAGATCCGCCCATGCGTCGAGAACATCAACGCCGACATCGCTAGTTCTTTGCTGTGCCTTGCGGGCCGTGCTTGTAAAAACGAAGTGCCCCATGCCGCCACGGCGGTGCTGCATAACGTGAGCGAGCACAAAGCTCCTAACCGTTTCGCACAGATCACGAATGCTGACTCTTTGTCTTAGGTCCTTAACTTGTTCTCTCGTGACCCCAGTGCTACTGCGACGGTCGAGATCCTCGTCGCCCTCGCAAAGCAGAACCTCGCCCTCCTCCAGAGCGAGCCATCTACGCACCCCTACTGCCGCCTGGTATAGGTGTCCGCGGATCGACGCCGGCACCGCGCGGCGTGGATCGAGCAGCCCCTGAGAAGGCTTCCTAGTGGTCATTCCACGCCATCGGCTCAAACCTATGCAGGTCTACCTGCCTGAAGCTCTTCAAGCACGGCACCGATGGGCGAAAGAAGCCCTTCGTCGGCTGATACGCCAGCTTCTTTGGCGCAAGTGCGGTAGTTATTCGCCATCGCCCCCATCAAAGACGCGAAGGCAGACGGCAGGCGGAGGAAGAACGGTCGAAGCAGTCGTATTGCCTCCCCGACAGCCGCAAACGCCTCTTCGCGACAGTCCAGTTCGCGGAGCCGAGTTCCCATGTTGTTGAGGCTCACCGCGAGTTCGGGGGTAAAAACATCAGAACGATCAGTAGCCAATTGGCGAAATAGCTCTACGGACTCGTGCGCAGCTTTGAGCGCTTCCTCTCGCTGGCCCAAAGCGCTAAGCATCCCACTCAAATTGTTGAGGTTTCCCGCTAGGTCGGGTGAGAAAACATGGGGGCGCTCTGCCACCAGTTGCCGGTACTTCTCGAGAGCCCGTTGTGTGGCTTCGAGCGCCTCCTCGTGACGGCCTAGAGTGCTGAGCGCATTTCCAACGTTGTTGAGGCTTCCCGCTAGGTCAGGCAGGAAGGTGCCAGGATTGTCCGTGGCCATCTGGCGGTATAGGTCAAGGGCCTCTTGCGTGGCCAGTAGAGCCTCCTCGTTACGCCCCAAATCGCGAGCCGTGTTGCCAAGGTCGTTGAGGCTCCTAGCTAGCTCAGGGGTGAAGACGTAGGGCCGACCCACGACGAGCTGACGGTACAAATGAAGAGCCTCTTGTGTGGCTAGAAGTGCCTCGTTGAGACGGCCGAGGGACCTGAGCATGTTGCCGAGATTGTTGATACTTCTCGCTAGCTCTGGATTGAACGCGCTTGGTCGTTTCTCCGCCAGATTGCGGTAATGCTCGACGGCTTCTTGTGTAGTTACGAGCGCCTCTTCGCGACGGCCAAGATCGCTCAGGGCGTTCCCATGATTGTTTAGACTCCTCGCGAGGTCAGGGAGGTACACGTCGGGACGATCTGTAGCCAACACGCGGTACAGGTCAAGGGCCGCTCTTGAGGCTACCTGTGCATTCTCAAGCTGGCCTAGTGTCCTGAGATCGCTAGCAACATCGTTGAGGCTCGTTGCCAGTTCGGAGTTAAATGCGTCTGGACGATCCGAAGCCAGCTGACGCCGTAGGTTAAGAGCCTCTTGCGTGGCTTCAAGCGCTTCCTCCCACCGGCTTAGAGACCTCAGCATCAAGCCCAGGTTGTTGAGGCTCGTCGCGAGGCCAGGAGTGAAGGTGTCAGGTCGCTTCTCGGCAAGTTGACGGTAGAACTCGACAGCTTCCCAGGCGACGTCGAGGGCTTCCTCGCGGCGCCCCAACTCACTGAGACTCAGACTTAGATCGCTAAGGCTCTCTGCAAGATCGTGGAGGGGAGCTTCGGGCGATTTCCTGGCCAAAAGCCGATAATTGTTGACTGCCTCTCGGCTGGCACTGAGAGCGGCTTCGTAGCGGCCGAGGTCCCTGAGGCGCATTCCGAGGTTGCGCGCCAAGCGAGCCAATTCGCTCAATTGCTCTTCGCTGGGTTCTTCCCAACTATCTTTCCTGTGCTTCAGGACTCGCTCAGTTGCCACGACGGCCAGTTCCCGGAGCGGAACACTAGACCGGAATGCGCTCTCATCGCAGTTCTTCATTAGCAGTTCGGCAACCGGCAGGCGATCCTCTTTCTCCAGCGCACGAGCTATTACCAGACCCGCTGGATCACCAGTTTCGACTGCCACCTGAAGCGCAACCTCGGCGAGCTGTTCGAGCCTGCCAACGAGTGCTGCTAGGAGCCAAGCTTCAGCTTCCGGCCGACTTTGCGCGAGCCGCGCCAGTACCGTCAGAGTCGCGTGAGAGTAACGGTCATCGTTTGAATCCAGCATTCGCCGAGGGAGGGAGGTATCCCTTTGCAGGTGCTCTGCGACAAGCTCTTCTCCAAGTAGGTCCGGCTCCAGTCTTTCGAGGTACCATCTTCCGGTCGGGCCAGCGTATAATCGCCGTAGGAGTTTCTTCAACACATTGAGATTTTCAAGGCTTAGGGACCAGGGTTCGGTGGCCAAGGCGATCGTTTCCTCCGCCGCCTTCTCACCGCCGACGCCCCCGGCGAGCGTCACCGCAACTACTGCCGCATCGAGTGCCTCTGTGAGAACCTCCGAGGTGGCGGAGTCCAAGTCCAGGTCATCAACCTCCCTGCGCCAGAAGCGGCGTTCCTGCTCGAGCGTCGAGTGCAGCGACGTACTCTGGATAGTCTCCCCTTCGATGGCTGCTAGCGCCGCCATATGCACGAAGAGGTGCCGTTCAAAGCTTGCAAGGAAGTCCGTAGGGGTGCCGTCTTCGGTTGCTCGACCGGCGATCATCTCGCTAAACCGCCCTCCAGCCTTTGCGAAGGCCTCTGCACGTGAAGCCTCATCGCGGAACGATCCGCGAAGTTGCCGGGGTTCCGGCGAACTCAGAAGCAGGTCGCTAACCCCTGACTCTTCCCGTAATAGCCCTTCCCACCACTCTGAAGCTCTTCGGGCCAAGAGTGCTAGGCGTAGGAAGGGCCCCTTGTCCCCTGGCTCGGATGCCATTCGCCTGAGGATCGGCTTGATGACATTGAGCCGGGTCTCAGCGTAGTCGACCACGACCAAACGAGCGGCGCCATTCTCGAAAATTGCCTCGAAGCTCTCTAATGGGGCATCGGTTTTCAGGAATCCCGAGTGCCACCCGCGTTGGCGTATCCGCCGGCACCACTCGATTAGTAGTCGTGTTTTGCCAACACCACCTTCGCCGGTCAGAAGAAAGACGCTGCGGCGTTGAGGGCTTTCGCACCATCGCGAAAGTGCTGCGAGGTCGGCCTCGCGTCCGCTAGCCTCGAAAGGCACGATCTCGTAGGCCGCAGTCATCAGCCGGCCTGGGCTGAACCGCGCTGGAAGCTCCAGATTTCCTGGGACCAATACCTCCTCAAGCGTGGAACTCGAGACGTCGGGGAGGAAGAATTCCTTTAGGAGGTCCGGATGACGCCTGATCCGCTCTTCGAGTTCAGCACCCGTCCAGAAGTGGCACGTGGTCTGTCCCCAGAGATCCCGTGCCCGCTGCCGCGCCTTCGCTGACATCTGACGGGTAACAACAAAAACGAATTCATCGGGACGTTCATCGGCCAGCAGTTCCATAAGCCTATCGATTTCCATCTCGACCGCCTTCGGCCCGAACTGTCGAACTCGCTTGCACTGGAACATAAACCGGCGCCTGTGGCGCTGGGCGATGATGTCGCGGGCCTGGTCGCTACCGGCCTGGCCCAAGTACTCAACCCGCTCGAAGCCTTCGCGCCTCACCAGCCAGAAGCACAGGCGTTCGAAGTCCTCGGGGGATAGTGATTCCAACGGCAGTGAATGCTTGGGCCGGATGCTCGGCAGAACTTTCGACACAATGAGCCTCTCGGTGTGAAGTCCGTCGAGTCTATCCAGCGAAGGAGTCTGGCGCCAACCGAACTCACTCCTCAAAGGAGGACTGGACGTGTCGCGCCTGGATCGATGTATTCACCCAGATGCCCCGAGGACGGATCTGGTGCGCAATCTCACGGTATCGGCTTTCTCCCGCGCCCCCTCATCCGCGCTCAATGCTCTCACCACCCGCTCGAACTGCTCTTCGAACTTGGCGTTGTCGTGCTCCCAGCCGGTGAAGTCAGCGGCGAGGCGGGATCGTGGTCGGCAGCCATGCAGTCCTCCCAGCGGTCGAGGAGGTAGCGGTCGACGATCAGCGCTCCATGTTGTGTTTAATTTCACATGGACCAATAACAGTCTCCGGATCAATGGCGTCTTCACCAAAGAAAGTTCTGAAAGGCTTCTTCGTTATCATTTGGCCGTCAGCGTTAAGCGACAGGTCGGGTAATATTCGCATATAGTTACTTTCGCGCAAAATATCGACCTTCCACCACCAAATGTCATTGTTTCTTGGGTGGTCTCGCCGGCTTACAGCTATCAAGAAATATGGCCCAGTTTTGACCGTATACTCACCTGCCACTCTAGGAGGTCCTGTGTACGAAAGCGCCTTCGGCTCTCCATTATCCAACAAATTCCTTCCCGAATGAAGTGAAGCGTCATGTACAGACAGCGGCTGGCCATCTTCTGGCACCAGATAGAGCCACAGGCCAGAAACCTCGGATGCGACATGTACGCGCGCTGTCTCCTGGAAGACATAATTGCTATAATCAATTACGCCGTCAAACATCCTATGCATTGTGCTGCTTCCGTCGAAGTAGTATATGAAATATCTATAGTAGATACCTTTCGCGGGCTCGCAATTCGATACAGACATGTCGCGGACAGTCCGAAACCTCAGTTTCTTGCTTGGCAGCCGCTCCCTGTGGAAAGCGAGTTCCAGGAGGCTATGCTCTGGATCCCAGGCGTAGTCGGCGTCTATGGAATACGAGCGGGAAATATTGTGAGAATATTCAATCGTCCAGTTGTACGAAGAATGGTCGTCATACGGGCTAAAACGAGCCTTTCGCTTCACAAGCAAGCCCCAATACTTGTGACTCACCAAAGAATTGTAATTCCAATCTCCATTAACTCTTGAGAAAAAGTTGTATTCCAGAGCTACTCTCCCCTCGCCATACAACCTTAAATAGAATTCCTTCTCGGCCCTGTTGGCCGACGTGTTTTCCTGCCAGGCCAATCGCTCGGATCTGGCCGAATCCCTTCTTGGTCGCGCATTCAGGTATGATTGATATTTGCCGACACTCCTTTTTAGCGACTCCGGATCTTGGTTGATGAATAGAAATGTCCCCGGGAAATCTTCCTCGTCTAATGGCCATAGTCGCGGAGTGATATCTTTTCCATTGGCCGCAGCGAAGGCTGCGACGCGCCTTGCCAAGTCCGCATGCACTTCGTTTACAGTAAGGAACCCGCTTCCATAGCGACTGCGCAACGATTCCAGTAGTGCTCGCGTAAAGACGCCATTCCCCTTGTCTCTATCACTTGCAGAGGGAACTTCGAAAGTCTGCTGGTCGTCTAGGCCTGCGGTGATAACTGTTCTGCTGCCTCCATTGCTAAGAGTAGAAATTATCTGCTCTTGAATATTCGACCGCTTGCTTCGCGGTATTATACCCAGGCCGGAAGAGCAACTGTCGAACAGAAATAGCACATGCTTTGCCGGAATGAGACGGCTCCATTCCTTGGCGTCTGATATCTTTAGTAGGCCGCTTGCGAAATCATTCCTTTTGGCATCGTAAAGTTGAATGTAACCAGTTGTGCCTCCGCCGTCAGTGCCGTGGCCAGCGAAATAAAAAACCAGCCTATCTTGCGGCTGTAGCTTTTCCCGGAATATGTTAACCATATAGTTCTCAACCAGCTCCGCGGTAGCAACGGCGTTGCGTGCGATGTAGATTTCGTCTGCCCCGCCCTCGGAGAGAAAGTACTGCCGCAGGTCTTCAATGTCGTTTTCGACAAATGGTAGCGATGGAGTTATGTGAGCATATCGGGAGATTCCAACCAGAAATACTACAGTGCGCTGAAATGGCATCTCATTCTTTCCGAATATTACGCCCGCAATCTCTTCAATAAATCTAAAAAACTCCGGGGGGCTCTTTGCTTCATCTGAGCCGATTGACCAATGCTCAATCCCGTCGGGGAGAATCTGATATTGGACTTCTTTTGCGACTGGCAGTGCTTGCGAGAGCAGAGCGCATGGTTTCGCGAGCGCAAGAAGGCAGAAATTGACGGCAAAAAATTTCTTGCAATAATGCGTGTTCATTTTTTGTCTTTCCCGTTCGTGATTGCTCGGCGTTGGTCGAAGATAACCTTCCAAAAAAATCCATTTTCAAATGCGACAAGGAAAAGCATCAGCCGGGCACTGTCGGCCTGATAAAGATCCACTCCGGCGGCTTGGACAGAGGCAAATAGGGGGATGATCACTATGGGAGAGGTAAAGATTGGTGCCAAGAACAAGCCCAGATCGAAGGCGCGTCGTTTCGCTTGAGGCTGGGAAAGTCTCGAATATGCATGGTTTGCGAGCATCCCTAAGAGCAAGAATATGTAAAGGGTCAAAAGGAACCAGATCTCGCCTTCGCCGGCTTCTCCCCCGCGAGGCTTATCGTCGAGAAATGGAAGCTTGAGAGTAATTAGAGGTGTCAGCACAAAAATAATTATAAAACTGAGAAGCAAGAAAGAAGCCCTGCGGTCTTTGCCCAGCCTAAGGACTAATATCAGTGCTATGCCTAGAATTGAAGAGAAAAGGAAATAGAGTGAAAGCCATGAGATCATTTCATCACCTGTGATAGTATGCCTGGTTTTTAACAGGCATCCGGGCTGTTCTTGTGTTGGCCGAGAGGCTTCGTAGTGTTGGTCCCAGCCGTGTCGAGCGGTAGACTTACTGAGTCTCCCTTCGCTTGCCATTGCGTCGCTATTTGTCGCTCATTGGATGGGCTGTTTGGTGATCGCCGTATCTCTTTTGTTGTCTTTGGGTTTGGGGAGCGGCAGGGCTCGTTTAGCAAAACTGCCTTGTAAACACCAGAGTTACCGGTACAGTCATCTGCCAGGCAGAAGCCCTAGAGTCGACTAACATGTCGCGTCTCGTTAAATGAACCGCCAGCGCCTTGAGGTGCTCTGGTCGGGTAATAGAGTTGACGCGCATCAGTTGACTTAGCGCTTGACGCTCCGATGGCACGAGGGCGGCGCGGAGACTGTCGTCACAATTCGGCCAAATCGTTGACATCTCGCCGCACTTCAGCATACCAGTACTGGGCCATGGGGAGTTTCGTGCTTCCCAACCCCATAACGGCTCCCATGAAGCTGATATCTCCACGGGAGCCCGGCCAAGCAAAGGAAGACGCCCAATGCTCAACCAAGCGAAGTCTAGCGCCAATCCCCACCGCACGCCCACCGAGGGCGCCCTCGCACCATCGCCGCAGCAACCTGAAGCCGATCCGACACCGCTCCCCGCCGCCCTTCCTCGATCGACAAAGACCGACGACCCCCTCTACACGATCCGGATCGCCGACAACCCCGGCACCACGTGCGCCACCTGCGGCAAGCAAGAGACCGGTAGCGGCCCTGTCGGCTTTCTCGACGATGAACCTGTTTGCGATCTCTGCCTCCTCGAAGGTAGTCCCGAGCTTGGAATGGTGCTCGCTCTGATCTCAGTTGTTCGCGCCTACGCCAACATGAACGGCACCCCCGAAGAGCGGCAAGCAGCGCTCGAAGAGCTGGGAGCCTTTGCCCGCATCTACGATCGCTTCGCCGCCAAGACGGGGCCAGCGCGCATCATCAAGTTCTTTCGCGAAGACGATACCACAAACTGAATCTGAGCCACTTGAGAGGAGGGATCGCCATGTCGCGACCCATTACCGTCTCGGAGGCTCAGGATCAGCTTCTCGAGACTGCGTTAGCCTTGTATAGGCTGTGCTACCGGCTGCACCGCAACCGGGAGGGGCTTCGGGTTCCATACGAGATCGAGCACCAATGCCACGGCGAGAACGGAATCGCCAACGTGACACCAACTATCGAGTTGGTGGTCGCTGGCGAAATTGGTACCACTATGGACGAGCTGGTGGAGATTGCCGACCGTCTCCAGAGATCGGCTAGGGCTACCGATGTCTCGATTCGGCGTCAATGGCGGCAGCAGCACCAAGGGTGTAGTCCATGAGTCGGCCTGCCCGCAAGCGAGGCCGGCCACACACACACGACGAACACCCCCGACAACGCCTTCTCACCAACGGTGCGCAGGCGTTGTCAGATGCTGAACTGGTCGAGATCCTGTTACGGAATGGCGGTTCGGCGTCGGCTGCCAAGCACCTTGCCCGCGAGTTGCTGGCTGAGTTTGGTGGTCTCGTCGGTTTGGCGAACGTCAATCCCGTCTATCTTCGACGACACCAAATAAGCGACGCTAAGGCTGCCACAGTTGTAGCTGCTCTTGAGATCGCTTGCCGCGTCGCGAAGGCCCGGGTGCCTCGGCAAAACCTACTCGACCAGCCGGGGTTGGTGGCCAACTATTTGAGCCTACGCTACGGTCAACGTGATCAAGAGACGATGGGGTGTCTATTCCTGAATGTCCGCAACCGATTGATCGGGGAGACCGAGATCTTTCGGGGTACCCAGGAGCGAACTGCTGTCTCGCCGCGAGTGATCATGAAGGAAGCTCTGTTGCGAAGTTCGTCTCGGATTGTTCTATTCCATACCCACCCGAGCGTTGCGCCACGAGGCGCGCAAGTCGAGCGTTATCGATAGATAACTTCATAAGGAGCAAATGAATGGCTAGGGAGACAGGGGCGCGGACCCGAGGTAGATGCGCTTCTGAAGCTCTTCTGACAATGTGGTTGATGGATGCC
>JAJCXO010000262.1 GCA_029263395.1 Acidobacteriota bacterium
CACTCGAGTGTTCCGACAGAGCTCCCTACCGGCGGTCTTGCTGCGACCGGCGTCGCGCCGAGTCCCACAACCAAGGCTAAAAGGAACCGGGCTAAAAGGAACCGGGCTGAAAAGAACCGGATTGAAAGGAACCGGGCTGAAAGGAACCGGCCCGTCACCGTGCAAGAGGCTGCACTAGCTTTCATCTATTCTCTCTCCTTACAAGTTGAGACGTCTCACTGTGGACCGGGAAGCAAGGTGATCGCTTGGTGATAGATCCGGCCGCCAGTAGCGTTTGCCAGACTCGCTAGAGCCTCGGCCCCGGGATCCACGTCGATGGAAGAGGGAAGTCGATTTGCCGCCACCACAAAAAGCTCGTAAGCGCCAGGGGTTGTGCCTAACAGGCGGGCAGCGGTAGCCTCGAAAACTGCGCTACCCCGATGGGTCTCCAACTGCAGCCCGGCACCCGGCACTAGACGTTCGAGCACCTGGTCCCGCCGAATGTAGAGGCCAAATTCGACGCCGGCGACACCGTGCTCGGTCGGCTCGAGGACAATTCTCACCGGGGTTTCAGCAAAGGCTTGGTGGGTGGTTGCGGGCAAGGTCCCTGGCTCGGTACCAGCTGAAGAACGGACCGTAGCCAGCATTTCGACTGAAACGTCGAAGGCAGGCACCTCGCGCAAGGCACGAGGTTGGGCCAGGTAGAGCCCGAGCGCCACTAGACAGGCCGCGGCAACGGCGGCGCTCGCCGCCCACCAGGGACGCTTCGGCGATGGCACCAGGCGTTCTCGTAGCGCCGCGGATGGCACGGCGAGGTCAACCATGGCCAGTTCGATCAAGCGTTCTCTGGCCTCGATGTTATGTCCTAGCAAGGTCTCGACACGCTGGGCTTCGGAGTCCTCCAACTGACCCGCTCGGTAGGCGAGGAGCGTCTCGTCGGACGGCACCGCGGCATCCGGAGCGTCTCTGTCGGTTGCGGACAACGTCCACAAGATTTCTTCTGGGTCCAAACCGGTCATGGTCCACCTTTGTCGAGCGCCAGCCTGGTCTCAGGGGCTTCAGCTGGTTGAAAAGCCGCGTTCGATCGCCTCTCACTAACTATAGGAGTCGCGAGCGCGGACGTTTGCTTCCCGTGCGTGCCACGCAGGAAAAGAATTGATGCCCAGGCCGCCGCAGGGTAATCTCGACGCACGGCTTGCATCGCTTTTCGATAAGCGGAGGGTACCCATTGCGTACCCTCTGACATGTCCTTGGCCACCGCTGTATAGAAGGCTCGATTAAAATCGGCCGCCAGGCGGTCGTTGAGGTCGGTGCGGCTGGCGATCACCCAAGCGGCTCCGCGACGGGCGAAGAGCCCAGCGAGGCCGTAGCGCCCACTATCGGCGGTGGTTGGCCAACTGCCGGTCCGGCAGCCACTCAAATTGGCGAAATTGATCGCCGAGCGCAGGTCCTTCAACTGGACCAGGCTGATGGGCTCGTCAGCCATGCGCAAGCTCGAAAGCTCGGGGAAGGCGGGATCGAACTGCCCATGAGCGTCGACGTGGAGCCAGCGAGCCGTCGGGAGATGGTGATGGAAGGCACTGCCGGTGGCAGCGTTGCCCTGCAGGACTCGGCTGGTGGGGAAAAGGTCACGATAAAGTGCTGCCAGTCCTTCGCCGCTTGGCAGGTTAGTGCCCGGGTCGACCAAAAAAAGTGGGCGGGCTGCTGGTTGCGCTGCTGGGTCGACTGTCGGGGCAGCCATCGTTCCGGCGCCAGCAGGGTACAGTGCTACGGTGGTCACGTCCCCGAGCCACTGAGCCTCACCGCTGGCTGAAGGCTTATCGTGCAGCGGCAACGCCGACAGCGGCACGCCTTGTAACATCCCGTGCAGTGCAAAAACGGTCACGTCCCGCGTTGCCGGGTCACCGTCGGGAATCAGCGCCCGTGCCAGCGGCAAGGTGAGGCGTCGCCACTGGTTGTTGTCCGAAGACTGCTGCTCCAGGGCTTGGTCGATGGCTTCTAGAGTCTCTCGAAGTTGCCGATGGGAAAATGGTGTCCGCCTGGCCAACGAGACGGTGCCACCCGACTCGGTGCCACCCGACTCGGTGCCACCCGTATCGCGACGCAGTAGCAGGATTTCGTTGTCGATCGCGAGCGCCCGAAAGGTCAGCCCGGAGTCGTCACTGTGGATTTGGACCCGGTTGCCATCGTTCAGAGTTTGACCGAGTTCTTGCAGGCGTTCCAGCAGCGAGCGCCGTATCGATGCTCGCTGGCGGCGCCGGGCCCCCGAAGCTGGAACGTCGAGTTCGATCAACTGGCGAATCAGCGCATCGCGTTCGGCCACCGTTTGTTGGCGGTCAACCGTCTGTTGGCGGTCAGCCGTGTGTTGGTGATCAACAGCAGCTTCGCCACGGTTGTCGTCAGTGAGTTCGGCCCGGTTGAGCCATTGGTCGTCGAGGCGTGCGAGGATGTCCCAGGCCTGCCGAGCGTCGCCGCGGTCCACTGCCACCAGCGCGGCACGATAGGTGTCCTCAGAGTGTTGTCCCGGGCGTAACCAACCGGCAGGTCCCAATCGGCCTTGGGCGGCGTGTTCGTGCAGCAGGAGAGCACCTTCGAAAGCTTCGCTCGCACGTTCGAGGGCACCCTGGGCTCGATGGACTCGGCCAGCACAGCTACGCGCCCAAGCCGCCAAATTAGGGACCTCCGCTTGCCGAGAGACTTCGTTGCACACCGCCAATGAGGTTTCGAGGTCACCACTACGAAATGCTGCCAAGCCCTCCACCAACTCGGTCCACCGGCTCAGCAGGCGACTCCGGTTGGCGCCGGTGGTGGTGCTGCCGAGTAGCTCCCGAGCACTCTGCAGTGAGGGCTCGGGGTCCTGACCCTGGAGCGACCGAAGGTAGGCTCGGCTGATCAGGTGATCGGCAACCTCGAGTGGTGCGTCCTCTGCCGACAGGCCGGCTATGGCGATGTCTAGGCTTGTTGCCGCATCCTCCAAGTCTTCCGGACCGGACCTTGGATCGAGTAAAAGCAGCCAGGCCAGGTGGCCATGGGCTGCCGGCAGCAAGATCGGGTTGCAGTCGGCGTCGCGACAGTCGGCCAGGGCCCCACCCAGGCGGTCGACGGCTTCCTGTATCGCTCCTATGCGGCTCAAGATTTCGGCCTGTTTCATCCTCACCACGAAGCGGATCGGATGGGCGACTTGCAGACACAGACGATCCGCTTCCTTCAGGTGTTGCCAAGCCGATCTAGGGGCTGTGTCGAAGTCGAGCAACGCTCGTTCGTAGGCCGCCTGTGCGGCCCACCAGACCGCTGTCTCGTCTGTTAGCCAATCCGGCAGATCGGCCAGTCGCTGGCGTGCCGTCGCGATGGCCTCGGGGGTACCCTCGAGGCGCAGGAAATAGACGCTGATCAGTTGGATTTGGACGCTCGAGAACGGCAGACCGGTGGCTTCAGCGCGGCGTGCGGCAGCGTCGAGCTCGGTGAGCATGCTGGTCAGACCGTCGTCTTCACGTGCCGCAATCGCCGATTTCCAGTCCGCGCTCAGTTCACGGTAGGCGGTATCGTCGGCCTGATAACGCAGGGGTTGGCAGGGCAAATCGAACAAGCTGCCATCAAATTTGTCGCGCAGTTGGCCACAGAGCTTGGTGTCGAGCTCGGGGGGCAGATCTGTTGGAATGGCGGCTGAAAAACACAGGCTGTTTTCGAGCCGTGTTTGGGGGGGCTCGAATACGGTTGGGCGGTCGGCTAGTTCGAGCCGTGCTTCCCACTGTGAAGTGTCGAGGTGAACTGGGGTCTGCAAGCAGAGTTTGACCGGCTGATCCCCGAGCACCAGGGGCTGCAACGTGCCGTCGGTTTGAATCGACACTTCGCGGAAATCACGCCAGCGGACAGTGACCCCCGGTGGCAGATCAGCGCCGCCTTGCGGCAGCAGCCACCAGCCCGCCACCACGGCCGCGGTCACAACGGCGATGCTGAGTAGCCATCTCACTGGGCGGCAAGCTGCAACTCGTCGGCGCATTGGTCGACGGCGCGGCTCAGCGTCGTTTTGAGGTTGTAAGTCGACTTGCGAGACCAGCCGGTGACTCGAGCGATCTCTTCCGGCGCCAAACCGTCGCGATAGCGGAGTTTGTAATAGAAGTAGAGGCGAGCACCCTTACCCTCGAGACAGGCATCTAGACGAACTAGACGGTCGCGGGCCACCAGGGATTGTTCGGCGTCGGGTACCGGCGATGGTCGGTCGCGGGTTTCTTCTTCCATGGCCGGGCTCGACTTGCGCGACCGCCGTCGGTTGGTGGCGACACCGCAGGCTAAATCCCACAGATAACGTTCTAGCCGGTCTGTCGTCTGCCGGTCGCGCGGCACACGTTCCAGGAACTGACGCAACACCCGATAGTCGTGCTGAAAGTAGAAGACAAAAGCGTCATGGAGCAGATCTTCTGCGTCGAGGCCGCCAGGAAAGGCGTAACGCTGACTCAACCGTCGGAACAAACGGCCGGAGAAGGTGTCGTAGATCCAGGCGGCGCCAGAGCGTTCGCCTGCCACTAGGCCGAGCAGCCGCTCGTGCACGTTGTGAGGCATGCCGGTGATCCTATCTCCAAAGCGTTGACGCCGGGGGTGGTGCCTGGACCACAGACAAAAAGAAGCCGGCGGCCAAGGGCCGCCGGCTACCAGCTAGTCTGAACCGAGTGGTGTTTAGAAACCGCAGATCGGAGTCAGGGTTGGGTTATTGCAAGCAGTTGAGGTGATCACTTGCCAGGCACCGCTAGCCAGGCATCTGAGCCTGATCTGCCGGGCGCCGAAGGTGCACGGAATGAAGTCCCCGGTGGTGTAACAGCTGCTGTTGGTCGAGTAAGTTGTACTGCCGTAGGTGCAGGGTACCGAGGGTGTACTGACCGTGATCGTGTTGCCGGATGCCGACACAGTGGTGCCGCCACTACCGATCAGGTTCAAGAATGGACCGGTCAGCCCGTTGACCGAGGTCACGCCGTTCTGACCGGGAGGTCCGGCAGGTCCCGCAGGTCCAGTCGGTCCTTGTGGGCCGTTGGGTCCCTGCGGGCCACTCGTGATGGCGGTCGCTTGCAGGCTGCCATCTGGAAAGCGAAAGCCGCCGGACGTGCTGTACACCAGGCCGTTGACGGTCAGCTGGCTGGTCGGCTGGGTAGTACCGATCCCAACCTCACCGCTGCCGGCGACAAACAGGTCTTGAGTGATCGGGTAGAGCCGCCCTAGGCGCGGTGTCGATGAAGCCCGGGTGCAGCTGGTCGTCGACTGGTCGTCGATGCTGTTGACACATCCCTTGACCTGGGAAACGATGATCGCTTTGTCCGGCGCCTCGACAGTTGCCGCACTCTCTTCTCCAGTGACTGTTGCGGTCCACGCCAGAGCGAGGCTCGCCAGAAGGATCGTTTTGATTTTCATGAGAGATTTCCTCGAGAACGCGGCAGTTACTGGCCGCAGATCGGTGCCGGGGATGGGTTGAAACATTGGGACGAAGTGCTGTTCTGCCAGGTGCCATTGGCTTGGCAGGTCCGCTTGGTGGCGCGCCAGCCGATACCGGTTGTGCAATTCGTCAGATTGAGGTAGCAGATGGCCCCTTGGCTGTAGGTCTTAGTACCCTCGGTACAAGTTGGTGGGCCCCAACGGAGGTTGATCGTCGAACCCGAGGACGTGGCGGATAACGCGCTGCCGCCGACGATCGCAACCGGCTGGTTGGCGATGCTGTTGATCGACTGGACGCCACCACCCGGAGGACCCATCGGCCCGGTTGGGCCTTGCGGGCCCGGCGGCCCCGAGGGGCCCTGAGGTCCCGGCGTATTGGCCACCGATTGCACGGTGCCGTCGGGAAAAACGAAACCACCGGCATCACTGGCCACCACCCCGGCGACGGTCAGCCGTTCGCTTGGCATCGTGGTGCCGACACCGACGTATTGGGTGGAGTAGACCCGGGTAGCACCGGCGTTCGAAGCGCTGGTGTCCTCGTTTGGTGCGCTGATGATCAATGCCGTCGCGGCGTGCCCCAACGCCAGACCGAGAGCGTCACCCGTTTGCGAGCCCAGGAATTGGAGTTGGATCGAGCCGTCGGCACCCGAATAGAGTCCGGCGTAACCGTTTCCGGTAAAAGGTTGTGGCGCTCCCACCAGCAGGTCGGGCACGCCGTCGCCGGTGAGATCGCCAACGCCATCAACCGCACGCCCCATGTAGTCCATCGATAGTTGGCCCGGGATGGTCATCAGGGTGCTGCCGTCCTTACCGGAGAAGACTCGGGCGAAGCCGGTGGCTCCGAATGGGGCGCCAGCAATGATGTCCGCATACCCATCCCCATTGACGTCGTTGGCGCCGGCAACCGAGAACCCGAGGTAGTCGGGGAAGGCGTCGCCGTCGAAGGTGTGGAGCAGTGAACCGTTGGCGCCGGAATACACCGTCACCCGCCCGAAGCCGGCAGCCCCGGCTGGGGCGCCGACGACGATGTCGGACTTGCCATCGTTGTCGACGTCGCCAGCATTGGCGACGGCGGTGCCGAACTCGCTGCCAGTGACGCCGTCGGTGAAGGTGAACAGCACGGAGCCGTCGAAGCCGGAATGGACTTTGGCGTAACCAGACCCGGGTGTGAAGCCGCGGGCTGGAGCTCCAACCACCACGTCGGCGTGGCCGTCGTTGTTGAGATCACCCATGCCGTCGACCGCGCCGCCAAACTCGTCGCCAGCATTGTCACCCGCCAGGGTGCGGATCAGGGCTCCTGTTTGGCCGGAGTAGATGTGGGCGAATCCTGGCTCCGGGGCCCCGGTCGACAAAAATGGTTCGCCGACGATGACATCGTCGAACCCGTCTCGATCAACGTCGCCCGCTCCTGAAACAGCGTTGCCACGATACGCCTGGTAGGTGTTACCCGCTACCGACAACAGAAGCGTGCCATCGATTCCAGACACCACATCGGCTCGTCCGTTCGAAGTGATGACCGAGGAGTCGTTGGGTATGCCGATGATGATGTCTTCGGTTCCATCCTGGTTGATGTCGCCGGCACCGTCGACCGAGAAGCCGAGTTGATTGGGCCAGGCGGTGCCCAGGAAAGTGAGCGATGGGCTGCCGACGGCGGCGCCGGCAAAACTGACGTTCAGATCCTGGCTCAGCGGATGGAGATCATCGAGCGTTGGTGCCGAGGAGGATTCGAGGCATGCCGCTGAGCTTCGGTCCTGCAGGCCAGCTGAACAGTTGAGGGTTGCTTTCGCCAAGGCGAAGTCGCCGATCGAGGTGGCGCTGCCGCCCACTACCACCGGCGTGGCGAGCGCATGGTCGAGGGTCACCTCGTCATCCGAGACGTCCTGGAAACGACCGAAGTGGTTGAGCAACAGCACTAGGCTGCCGTCGTTCTTGACCAAAACCAGGTCGACGGGGTCGCGGCCGTCGAGATCGATCGCCCGAGCCAGGGCAGTCCCGGTTGACTTGGGGAGGTTTGCCACGGGCGTCGTGTCTTGGAGATTGCCTCCTGAGTCGAGCAGCAGTCGATCGCCATTTTTGATGTCCGACAGGTAGACATCGAGGATGCCGTCACCATCAAAATCAGCCCATAGGGCACGGGTGGACTCTGCCGGTCGGGAGAATGCCGCGGGTACACAAAGGGTGAACAGGGCAAGGGTTGCAAAAGCTTTCTTAATCATCATTAGACCTCAGTTTTATGCGTCAACGTTTATGCGCCGCAGCGTGGCCCGGGTTCGGGGTTGAAGCATTGCGTTGACGAGCTGACCTGCCAGGAACCATCGGTGTTACACGACAGTTTGAGTGCCTGGAACCCAAACGAGCAGGGCACTTCATTGCCGGCGGTGTAGCAAAACGCGCTGGGGGAATAGGTCTTGTTGGAGTAGGTGCAGAAGGCTGTCGACGCACTGACCGTGACGGTCGAGCCGCTGGTGGAGACTGACGCCGTGCCACCGCCGACAATCCCGAGCCCGGGGCCGAATTGGCTGTTGAGAGCGGTGATGCCGTTTTGCCCGGCGGGTCCGGTGGGTCCGGTGGGTCCGGTGGGTCCTTGAGGCCCTGGGTTACCGGCGGGACCCGGCAGGGTTGCAGTGGTTTGTACCGAGCTGTCGGGAAACCGCAGGCCGCCCTGGAGGCTCTCGATCGGTCCGGCGACACTCAAGCGGTCCGATGGGGATAGGGTGTTGATACCAACGTTGCCGGAAGGGTCAACGAACAGGTCCTGGCCCAGTGGGTAGATTTGACCGAGTTTGGGTACCGAGTTGGCTCGCAGACAGCTATCGAGAGCCCCCTGGTCCTTGATCGTCCGGGCGCAGATCGGTAGTGGCGTCGGTGCCGGGAGGGGTGCCTTGAGCGGTATCCCGGTGGGCCCTTCGGCAATCAGTGGGAGCAAATTTCGATCGATCTCGTCGGTGCGTTCACGAAGCAGACCGTCTTCCATCACCAGGAAACGGCCGACCCCGGATGGGTCGACGATCCAAAGATCTTCGAAACCGTCGCCGTCGAAGTCCGCCGCCACCGGTTCGGTCGGGGTCCCCTGGCCACTCGCTGACGCCACCGTCACGAGCGCAAGGCAAAGGGCTGCAAAAGTCCAGCGTCTAGAGTTCAATGTCCGGTCCTCCTAGTGCCGCCCGCAACCGGTCGCGGAATGCGTCCGTTGGGGTAACACTAGAAGGGGAGTCGAGACAGCGGCGGATTGCTGCTGCGTTCCAGAAAGAGATCTGAAATAAACGCCGTGAACGAGTGCCCGGTCAGTCGGTCACCCGTTCACCCGGCCCTGGAATCGGCGCTCAGGATCGTCGCGACGATCCGAACGGTTTGGCCAGCCACCGACGAGCACCGACAAAACCCGACCACAAACGCCACATTTTCGAGCTGTGGATCTGCTCGAGCTTCAGCAGCTTTTTGTCGATCCCGTGCGGGAGACCAGTTAGTTCGCAAAACTTTTTTGATCGATTTTACCCACTGTTGTCGCCTTAGTAGATGAAGCCCGATCGATGACGTGTCATGAGGAGCCCAATATACCTTCCTCCGCTTGTCTCACCTCTCGTCCTCTCCGTCTGTAAACGGCGTCAGGTCGGTGCCAGAGTGAGACGTGTCATAGATGGACTTTCAGGTTTCAAGGAGATTTGCTCGTCACTTCATCTGTAGGAGATTCTGCGATGCATCGACTTTTGACGATCGTCTTGGCTGTGACCGCACTTGGAATCAACTCTCTCTCGAGAGGAGATGACCCGAGCGCGGTCGGCTCCTCAGGCCTGATCTCGGCCGAATCGCGAACAGCGCCACGCTGAACCGCGTTCCGGCCGCTCGTCGGCCGCTTTCCGCATGTGCGGAAAACGCCACAGGCCTCGACCTTCCCGCCGATTGGATACGGCTCACGATCTGTGGATCGACGGGTCGAGCAGCGGGGGTCGAAGCCCTGTGACGAGGCCATTCGCCCGCGGGCCGCATCACGCAACCCAAGTCGGTCCCGCTGTTTGTCTACGACCTCGATAGGAGAAAGATCTGATGAGAAGACTTTTGACGATGACTCTGACCCTGACCACGCTCGCAATGTTCAGCACCGCCTCCGCGTTCGCTCTGACCTGCGCGGGCCTAACGGTGACCATCCAAGGGACCGCTGGCGCCGACGTGATCAGCGGCACCAGTGGCGCCGACGTGATCAGAGGCCTTGACGGCAACGACACCATCTATGGCCTCGGTGGCAACGACACCATCTGTGGCGATCACGGTGATGATCTCATTTCCGGCAATGACGGCGCCGACTTCCTTGTCGGCGGGCCCGACGACGACGACCTCCACGGTCACGACGGCGATGACGACATCTACGGCTCGGCTGGTGCTGACGAGACATGGGGCGGCGCCGGCAACGAGCTGACCCACGGCGGAGACGACAACGACCGTGTCACCGGCTGGACTGGCAGCGACACCTTGCGCGGCGACAACGATCGGGATTGTTTGATCGGTGAGGCGGATTACGATGACCTCGGCGGCGGCAGCGGCAACGACACCTTACAGGGTGCTGTCGCCGGCGATATTTTTGCCGCCAACTACCAGGACGGCAACGGCGGTTCTGATCTGTGCATCAACAATGTGGGCAACTGGACCCTCAACGTCAATTGCAGCTTCAAGCTCATGACCTCCGGCTACGCCTGCTGACACCCATCGTCTGATCAGGGCCGGACAGCGGACACGAGTCCGCCGTCCGGCCGCTCGCCATCTCACAGGCTGACACAGCCACCGGTCCATCATCTCGACATTGTTTTGATCCAAAGGAGTCGATTCATGTCCAACCTCCTCGGCCGTTGTCTGAGGTTTTCCCCAGTCAGCCTCATACTCGTTGCGGCCGTCTCAGCGATGGCCGAGGCCCCGCATAGGTCTTCGCCCGCCAGCGTCTCGCCCGACAGCGCCCCGACCGCGGCCACACCGATCGCTCGCGGAACTGTGCGAACCGTTGCTGGCGAACCCCTGGCCGAGGCCCGCGTCGAGCTCCATGCTGTGCTCAGCGCCTTCGCCGAAGGCAGCCGACTGCTGAGCACCGGCCGACCCGATGCTACGCCGGCGGCCGCGGCACGAACGGATGCTGACGGACGGTTCGAGGTGCGGGCGCCCGCACCTGGCATGTGGCGGCTGGTCGTCGATGCGGACGGCTTCGTGCCGGTTCAGAACGCACCATTGCCGTTGGTCGAAGACCGTGAGCTGCCGCCGGTCAGCTTGCTCGTAGATGTCGGCACCAACATCGAGATTCTAGGGCCAGAAGAAGCTCCGATCGTCGGCGCCTGGGTGATCGCGGCAACCTCCGGCGACAGCCCTGTACCGCCCCTGTCGCTGAATGATCTACGCCACGGCTGGAGCCCCGCACCGCGCATTGGGCGCAGCAGCGACAACGGTCACTTGAAGCTGCCACGATCCGACAAGGAATGGCTCGATTTCACAGTTGTCTTTCCCTGGTCGGCGGTTCCTCAACAGATTTTCGCGGTCGAAGGCATGCGCCTCTTGATCGAACCCGGCAGCCCGCCGCGCCGCCGCCTCACCGTCCGTGGTCCGGGTGGTGCACCGGTGCCGGACGTCCTGGTCAGTCTCGGTCAGGCGGGGTGGCCGGTCGGACTCACCGACACGGACGGTCAGCTGGACATCCCGGGGCGTTTCAATCGTAAGCTGCCGATCCAATTGTTGAGCGCCGACGGGCGACGTCGAGTCGCCTGGCTCGGCCCGGGGACCGATTCGGTCAAGGCTGTGCTTCCGGCCCGGGTCGAGGTCACGGGAAAGGTCGTCGACGTCCGGCAGCAGGCTATTGCCAACGCACTGGTGTGGCAGGGCAACGACTCCGGCAGGGCGGTGTGGACCGATGACGACGGGAGATACCAACTCGGCGCCTCCCGTGGCGAACGCTTTTGGATCCAAGCCGAGGCCAGCGCCTTTCTGCCGCGACGAGACAAGGTCGAGCCCTTGGCGAGCAGCTCAGATGCTGCCGCCACCAACTTGAAGCGACCAGGACCCACCCTCTCTCTGATCGCCGCCGCCGCTCTCAGCGGCCAGGTCGTCGATCATCGCGGAGAACCGATCACCGACGCCGAGGTGATCGCAGCTGTCACCGATTCGGCACAGCGGGTCCCGGCCTTTCGGTCCGATCGCGCTGCGGATCGCACCCGCAGTCGAACGAACGGAGGCTTTCAGCTCGATCGACTGCAGGCTGGCATCCGTCACGATCTGACCGTCGCAAAAGAAGGGTTCGGAACCCGGACGGTCACCGTCGAGTGGCCGCACACGACACCATCAGCCGCTGATGAAGCCGCGGGCCAGATACCGGCCGCACCGCTGCAGATCGTCCTCGTCCCCTCGCGCTCGGTCTACGCCTTCGGACGGGTGCTCGATCTCGACGAGCAGCCGATCACCGACGCCAGCGTACAGTTGCGACCGGCCAGCAAAGCGCGCGCGCAGTACCACGCCCGAGTGATGGAGGAAGCGATCGAAGACGAGGACCCGTTCACCGGCCTCACCGATGGAGACGGCAGCTTCGAGATCAAGGCATTGCCCGCGTC